>JAHQWJ010000052.1 GCA_029856125.1 Promethearchaeia archaeon
TAGCATTCCAATTGTTAGGAAAAGGACGAGAATTATCAAATCTATTAGATTCAAAGTTAACATTCGTAATTTTAGGCTGCAATTTCGATGGATATCTTGGAGATTTTAGCGAATATGGAATGGATGAGATAATTTACGTCAAATCACCTCTTTTAAAAGATTATTATTCAGATTTATATGTAAAAGTAATTTCAGAGCTTATCGAAGAACATAAACCGGAAATAGTACTTATTGGAGCTACTCCAACGGGAAGGGATTTTGCACCTAGAGTAGCCAAAAGGCTACACGCAGGGTTGACAGCAGATTGTACGGGTTTGGATATAAATCCCGAGACTAAAAATCTTCTTCAAACTCGTCCAACATTCGGCGGAAATATCATGGCAACTATTAGAACTCCTTTTAGTAGACCTCAAATGGCTACAGTAAGGCCAGGAATTTTTAAAGCACCCGTAAAGATTAAAAAAGAGGTGCCCGTTAAGGTAATTGATTACAATTTTACAGAAGAAGATTCGGTTTCAAAAATAATAAAGGTCATAAATACTAGTAAAACTCCAGTAAATCTCGAAGATGCAAAAATCATAGTAGCAGGTGGACGAGGAGTTGGTTCAAAAGAAAACTTTAAACTTATCGAGGATTTAGCAAATGTATTGGGGGCAGAATTAGGCGGGTCAAGAATAACCGTTGAGTTAAATTGGCTTGATCCAGACAGGCAAATTGGTCAAACAGGCGTAACAGTTTCTCCAAAATTATATATTGCTTGCGGTATTTCCGGAGCTATTCAACATATCGTTGGTATGGAAAATTCAAATATTATCGTAGCAATTAATAAGGATCCAGATGCTCCTATCTTTAATTTTGCTCATTATGGGATTGTAGGAAATCTCCATGAAATTATTCCAATACTGATTGAAGAAATAAAGAGGATGACCTTAAATAAAGAATAAGAAAAATGAAAAATAAATTTTTATTTATTAAATTAACCTTTATCTAAACCTTATCTAAACGACCGCCGTTTATACCTATAATCTCTCCGTTCATAAACCACGCTGCGTCGCTGCATAAAAATAATATGACTTCAGATACATATTTAGATTCTCCTATTCCTAAAGGAATCCTTCCAGAGTAGTATTTTCTCCATTTGCCCTCTTGCTTACTTAATAGTTCACCAAGGATTGGAGTTTCGATTAATGTAGGCATGATTGCGTGCGTTCTAATATTATAACGAATCAATTCTAACCCTGCTGTCTTAACCATTCCTAACATTCCAGATTTAGCTGCCGAATAGTTTAATTGACCAATATTTCCTTCAGCTGCTTGACTACTAATTGTGATAACTCTTTTATCGGGGTAATCTGCGATTTTCTCTTTGGGATTTTCCTTGCAAGAGGCGATCCATCGTTTAGCACAAGCTTGTAACGATAAATAAAATCCTTTAAGATGTGTGTTAATCACATCATCCCAATATTCTTCCGATAATTTGTGTATCATTCCATCTTTTAAAATACCAGCAGAGTAAATTAAAAAATCAATAGTTCCGTACGTTTCAAACGCTTGATTAACTCCAGCTTTAACGGAGTCAGATTTTCTTACATCTCCCTCAAAATATAATACTTTGCCACCAGCGTCTTTAATTTCTTTTTCAACACGCTTTCCGTTTTCTCTATCAATATCAAAAATTACAATTTTTGATCCTTCAGCAGCAAAATCTTTAGCAGCTTGTTCTGCAAGTCCAGATGCACCACCTGTTAGAAATGCGACTTTTCCATCAAATTTTCCCATTATATTCAACCTTGAGATTTATTTTTTTACATAAACTGATTGAAATTTAAATTTCAATTCATTATGAATTTGAATAATAACAATGATTTAAAATTTTTATAAAAAATCTGCATCTTTTTGACATAGGTAACGCCTAAAACTTTTAGATTTCTCTTACTGATATTAGATAATATATTCTAAAAATAGGATTAAAACATAATTGACGAATAAAGGTTCAAAAAATCCAACCTGAAATGGAATATAAGGTAGAATAATTTAAAAAAAAAAGTAATGGAATGCAATTACTTTTAGCGGGAAAAACTCATTCGTGGAGGAATAAATTACGGGCTAAAATCGAAACATTCCACTACAAGATAGAAAATCGAAATTTTCTAACATAATAATGATCTTCACATATAAAAATTTTACGAATCATTCGTTAATTTTACAATCGCTCTATTTGAATATTCAATAAATAAAAATGATATTAGCACATTTGAAATAGAATCTCTTTTACTTTATCTATTTAATGTTAATTTTAGATATAAATGTAAAGATAATTCATAGATTTAATTTAAAAATAGAATTTTTCTCGAATTTCTTCAGACATAAATCAGTTTATTCAACTAAAATTAACCAAATTTGTGTGTAAAATTTTTGTTAGATAAGTTATTACAAAATCAAAAACCGATTTTATTAAGATCTTAATAAGCATAAATCCTTCATTTAAAGAGCGATTAGCAGCTATTCTTTAATTTAATTGATATTGTATTTAAATTTAATTCTTAATAATAAACTTAGTATCTGATAACATCTAATAGATAAAAAAGATTTGGTTTAACGACTGCCTTTCATTTTTTTTGACTAAATGCTTCTCGCATGGCTTAAAGTTGCATAGCTAAAATTTTGCTTTGCTAATAGCATCTTTTATTTCAGATTAAATTTTTCTTTTTTAATTCTCTGAATCCCTATTTAGGAATTAATAGGGGCTTCCCATTAGCTTCCCATTATCTATTTTAAGAAATAATTTAATTAAATTTAAGAGATTAAGAAAAACTAAAGAGGATAGTAAAAAGCTTAATTTTTAACGATGCTTAATCATGGAAATCAAAAGTTATAATTTATTAAATGTAGGAGTGGGGGGCCAAGGAGTAATTCGGGCGGCACAAATTCTCTCATATGCTGCTTTATTAGATAATTATAAAATTAGAACCGCAGAAACTCATGGTATGGCCCAGAGAGGTGGTTCGGTTGCGTCTTATCTTCGTTTTGGCACTGAAGTTGAAGGTCCACTTATTCCAAGAGGAAAAACTGATACTATCTTAGCTTTTGAGGCGAGTGAGGCTGTTAGGATTTTTAATTATGCTGGACCAGAAACAGTTTTTTTGATTAATGAGAACATTATAATTCCTCCAATGATTCACCAGATGGGAATGGACTATCCAAACTTAACAGAAATTCGCGATTTTTTGAAAAATGTATCACCAAATATATTTTTTATAGACGGTGTTAAAATTGCTACAGATTTAGGGAATCCTAGAACTATGAATGTTGTAATGTTAGGAGCTCTAATTGGTATGCACGTTTTACCGCTCAAAAAAGAAACGCTCAAGAAAGCTATCTTAAGTTATCTACCTTCAAAGTTTCACGATATAAACAAGAAAGCATTTGAACTTGGAAGTAAAAAAGGTATAGAATTAAGGGGGGGTTCCAATGATTAGACCAGAATTTGCTGAGGAGAATCCAGGAAAAAAAATAATACTGTTGGGAAACGAAGCAATTGCCAGAGGAATTCTAGAAGCGGGAGTTGTAATTGGTGCGGGTTATCCCGGTACCCCTTCATCAGAAATATTACCAACTTTAGCGGAAATGCAAAAGTTTTATCCACATCTCAAATTAGAATGGAGTGTAAATGAAAAAGTAGGCTTTGAGGTTGCATATGGTGGTTCGATGTCGAACGTACGCTCAGTGGCAGTTATGAAACATGTTGGAGTCAATGTTGCATCAGATGCCTTCATGACAGCATGTTATGCTGGAGCGAGAGGCGGAATGGTTTTGATCTCAGCAGACGATCCTAATTGTTATTCGTCTCAAAATGAACAGGATAACAGATACTTTGGATTGCATGCTCTTGTACCTGTTTTTGAACCTTCAACTCCACAGGAGGCAAAAGACATGATAAAGTACGCATTTGATTTTTCGGAAGAATATCAATCCTTAGTGTTATTTCGTACGACTACTAGATTAAACCACGGTAGAGGTGATGTGATTCTTGGAGATGTGAACCTAATTGATCGTGATTACGGTTTTGATTGGGACCGCTCAAGATGGGTTTGTTTACCTTCTCACTCGCGAGTGTTGCGTTTGAGGTTACTAGAAAGGTTAGAAGAAATTTCTAAGTTTGCTGATGATTTTCCGTTTAATTTTCTACAATTATCGGGAGAAAAAATTAACGGTGTTAGGTATGGATTTGTTGCGGCAGGAGTACCATATTCTCAATTGTTAGATGCCCTAAATTACTATGGTATTGCTGATAAAGTTTCGATTTTAAAACTTGGATTAGTTTATCCACCACCTAAAAAGTTAATAAAGAAATTATTTGCTAACTCAGACGAAATCGTAGTAGTTGAGGAACTCGAACCTTTCCTTGAAAATATCATGAAGCAAATTGCGTTTGAAGAAGGCTACTCAAAAGAGTTAACTATTCATGGTAAAGATATTTTTCCTCAAAATGGAGAATTTTCTGGAGAAATATATCTTGAAAATATTGCTCGGTTGATTGGTTTATCTTATAAGAAAGTTTCTATTCCTGAAAATATGTTAATCATCCCTCCAAGGCTTCCCATCTTATGTCCTGGCTGTGGGCATCGATCAACCTTCTATGCGATTAAACAAGTAGAAAAAATGATGAAGACGAAATTTGTGAACTCATCTGACATTGGTTGCTATACTCTAGCAGTTTACAAACCGTTAGAGGGAATAGACACAGAAGTGTGTATGGGAGGCTCAATTGGTTTAGCAAACGGAATTGCAAAAGTTCAAAGTTCAGATAATCCAGTCTTGGCAATTTTAGGTGATTCTACATTTTTTCATTCTGGAATTCCAGCTTTGATCAATGCGGTATTTAATAAAAATAATATGTTAGTCGTTATTTTGGATAATAGATCGACAAGCATGACGGGTTTTCAAGATAACCCCGGTACAGGTGTTACAATTACTAAAGAACCTGGTATACGCATTATCCTAGAAGATCTTGTGAAAGGATGCGGCGTCTCTCCCGAAAAAATCTGGGTTGAAGATGCTTATAAATTGAAAGAGACAATTGAAAAGCTTGAAGAAGCAGTCAAGGCAGAAGGCGTTCGAGTTTTCATATCTCGACATCTATGTTCTTTAGTAGAGTCTAATCAATTACGAGCTCAACAAATATTGCCTCCCTCCATAATGGTAGATCAAGAAAAATGCATAGGTTGCATGATATGTATTAATAAATTTGGGTGCCAAGCATTAAATTTTAATGAGGCTGACAAAAAAGTTTCAATTGAGAGTTCTGTATGTAGGGGATGCAAAGTTTGCATAGATGTTTGTCCGCAAGATGCGATATATGAGGAGATTGAATAAAAATATGATTTCTCTTTTTTTTTCTCCCAAGACTATTGCCGTCATCGGAGCTACTGCTAACCCTAAGAAGTTTGGAAATGCTGTTACCATAAACATCCTTCAAAACAAAGACCTTGCCAGTGAATTATACCTTATAACTCAAAATGCTAAGGAGATTCTTGGAATTAAATGTTATAAAAGCATATTAGATGTTCAGAAAGACATCGATCTTGCGATAATTTTAGTTCCTGCAAGAGCTGTAGACAGTGTAATTGACGAGTGTATTGAAAAACATGTAAAATGTGTAATAATAATAACTGCTGGGTTTGGAGAAATTAATCAAGAAGGTAAAAAAGCAGAGGATTTAATAGCACAAAAGTGTAAAAAAGCTGGAATTCGAGTTATGGGGCCAAATTGCGTTGGAATACAAAACCTTGATATCGGACTCAACGCTTCTTTTATACAAACGGCTCCACGAGGGAACATTAGCATGATTAGCCAATCAGGTTCATTTAGTTGTGCTATTTTTTATGCGATGGACCGAGAAAATATCGGTTGCTCTAAATTTGCGAATATCGGGAATAATATTGATGTTTCATTTGACGAAATACTTGACTTTTATAAAGATGATGCGAACACAAAAATTATATGTATCTACATGGAAACAGTTGAGGGAGGAAGGAAACTATTAAATACGTTAAAAGCAATTGTTCCTATTAAACCTGTTATTATTTTAAAGGGCGGAAGAACTTCATCGGGGATGAAAGCTGCAAGTAGTCACACCGGTTCAATAGCCACAAACTATAAAATGTTGAAAACATCTATACAACA
>JAHQWJ010000053.1 GCA_029856125.1 Promethearchaeia archaeon
ACGATTGGAGTATTTTCGTATCCTTTCTCTCTTTCTCGAATAAAATACGCGTTTTCGCTTGAGCGAGTCGCATCGAAAATAATCTTCAATTTGTATTCGTTACAAAATTTTCTTAATTCTTTTAAATTTTGCATGGAAACTGGCTGACCACCTGCCATATTAACATTCATTTCAACATTAACAAAAGCAATTTTATCGACTCCATAGTCGTCAATATATTTTTGAAGTTTATTGAAATCTACATTCCCCTTGAAGGGATGAGTGTTTTCTGGATCATGGGCTTCGTCAATTATGACATCAACCATTTTACCACCAGGAAGTTCTACGTGAACCTTTGAAGTAGTGAAATACATATTTCGCGGAACAAGTTGTCCTGGTTTTACTAAATTACTATACATTAAATGTTCTGCACCTCGACCCTGATGGGTGGGAACTAAATATTTGTATCCTAATACATCTTGCACTGACTTTTCCAAATTATAAAAGTTTTTGCTTCCAGCATATGCTTCATCTCCTAACATCATACCCGCCCATTGATTATCGGACATTGCTGAAGTTCCAGAATCTGTTAACAAATCGATAAATACATCGTCAGATAATAGCAAAAAAGTGTTATATCCTGCTTCTTTTATCGCCTTCCTTCTTTTTTTTTCTGAAAGAATTTTTAGCGGTTCAACAACTTTGATCTTAAATGGTTCAACTGGTGGTTTCATTTTTTATTCACTTAATCTTTCTTTCTTAGATCTAGTAATATATCGATCTTGAAAAAGATTCTTGTGATTTGCGTCCCATCGATTTCCCATTCAAGTGTGATATAAGAGATATATTACTTTTGGGAAAGAATTTAGATATAAAGTCAAATAAAAAGAATTACTACTTCCTTTTGTTAGATTTTATCGAAAAAATCATCGGGACTGAATGTTTTAAAGTTTGAAATTCCCAATACTTATCGTCTCTCTGTTTCATATCGGGATGAATCTGAAAAAAACTAAATGGGAATTCGTGTAAAAATTCTAACTCAAAATTAACTTTTAATAAGGAGTTAATAACGTCTCCCATTGGATGAAACCAATCGTAAGTTTCAAAATTTTGTAATTTAATATTAGGATCAGCGTATGCTCCTTCATCTTCATCAAAATGATAAGGTTTTCCTTCGTTAAAATAATCGTAGCCAACTTGAAATGCCCCCTCATACTTTTCATCGATTAGATTACCAAAAGGATGATTTTCTATAATATAAAAAGTACCACCGGGTTTCAAACAATAATCGATTATTTCTGCCCATTTATATAAATCCGGCAACCAGCCAATAACACCATTAGATGTAAAAACGATATCAAATTTTTCGTGTAATACATCTGGTATATCATAAATATTTGAGTGAATAAACTTAGCGGGGATATTTAATTCTTCGCTTAATTGACGAGCAAACGTAATGGCTTTATCTGAGAAATCAACGCCAGTGACTTTCGCCCCGAGTCTCGCCAAAGAAAGTGTATCCATTCCAAAATGGCATTGTAGGTGTAAGAGCGTTTTACCGTCTACACTACCTATTTCTTTGCTTTCGATTGGAAAAAGAGAAGATTTACCCGATTTGAATCCATCTAAGTCGTAGAATTTAGAATTAGCATTAATCTCAACTAATTCATTCCATCTTCTTAAATTTGTTTTGAAGTATTCCTCGTTATCTTCCAACTAAAGCCATCTATTATATTTTGTTAATTAAAATTGCTTGCTCTGTAATTCATCTCTTGAATTAGCTTCTCCGATTAAAACGCTATTTTTTACTTCCAGATTTTTAAATTTGAGAGAGCTATTCTTAGCAACGACACAATTCTCCAGTTTAAAGTTTTCTCCAATTATTACATTTTCAAAGATAATAGTGTTTGACATTTCTACATAGTCTTGAATCTCAGAATTAGCCCCTATGTATACGTTAGGTCCTATAAGTACGTCATCTCCAATTTTTACATTGTCTTCTAAATAAACGGGTTCTATAAAAGTAGGATAATCTCCCACGTAATTTTCAAGGCGGTTGCCTAATTTTGAAAAGAGCCTTTGCATTAAATCTTTTATATCTGATTTTTCAATGTCATCAAAATTCCCAATGAGTTCTTCAATCTTGATTAATTCTTCTTTCATAATTTCTCACTACTATTAATTTACAATCCCATTAAATTCATTAATTTTTCAATGTTCTCCCCAGTTTTTGCACTTGTTGTAATTACCTCTATTTTGGGGTTTATTTTTTTCGCGTCAGAGATCATTTTATCGACATTAGTTCCTAGGCGTTCTTTTAAATCGATCTTATTAATTACCGCAATATCTGACATTTTAAACAGCAATGGATGTTTTTCAACAACCCATTCACCTTCAGTTGTTGAGACGACAATTAGTCTCTTATCAGTTCCTAAAATGAAATCTGATGGGCATATTAAATTACCTACATTTTCAATAAAGACGAGATCGTAATTATTTAAGTCCTTATTTTTGATTATTTGGTGAATATGATAAGCGTTTAATGCACACTCTCGGCCAGTATTAATCTGAACGGTTTCTGCCTTATACTTTTCGATGCGATCGGCATCAACTCTGGTGGTAATATCTCCACAGATCACTAATATTCGGTATTGCGAGGATAATTTCTCGGCTATTTTTTCTAGTAAAGCAGTTTTCCCTGCTCCGATAGCCCCTACAATATCAAAAGATTTTATGTTATAATCTTTAAATTTTTGATGTACCCTATTAGCTAACAATTCGTTGTCTTTTTCAACCGCTTTTTTAGTCTCGATAACTTCATCTCTTATTTCAGCTCGAGCTAAATTGGTACTTTCGACTTCCTTTATTCTTGAAATTTCTCTTTCTTCCTTATCTGACATAGAGAACATGTTTTTGTTTTTGTTTTATTAATATTTGAAGGAATTTCAATTTTTCGATTAAAAAAAATATTCCACATAACGAACTTCTCTTACTTTGAATACCTTAGCGTAATAAAATTAGCTAATAGAACAAAAAAACCTCCTATAATGGTGAAAATAGAGAGATTCTTTAAAAAAATGGCTGTATTAATCGTTGCCATAACAGGTTCAAAATACGATAAAATTACGATGTTGCCTCCTTTATCTTTTTTCACTCCAATGTTATATAATGTAAACGCTAAAGCAGTTGGGATAAGACCTAACAATAAAATAAATACTAAATCCAAAATTGTGATTCTAAGTAAATCTGTTATACCAAACGGTAGAAATGGAAAAATTAAGAATAAAGTTGACCATAAGGTTAAAAATGCATCAAAATTTCCATTCGAATTAATATTTCCTCTAACTTTATAAATTTGTTTTTTAGAAAAAATCAATATACCTAAGCAAAAACCCGAAAAAATCCCAAGAACTATTCCCAATATTAAAACTTGACCGGTCCAAAATTCCATTATAATGGAGATTCCCGCAATTGCTAGAATGAAACTTATAAAGTTGATTTTTGATACTTTATCTTCTTTTGTTATAACTAAAAAGATTAAGAGAAAAACTCCACTAGTATATAATAAAAAAGCTGCAAAAGCATAACCAGTGAGTGATATATTCAGAAAGTAAAGAAATACTACTAATGGGTTAGCAATTGCTAATACAATTAAATGTTTCCAGTGCATTTTGAAACACTCTTTAAAGAAAGTAATAGAAAAAGATCTTGTTATTATCATAAATAAAATTAGAAAACAAGCTCCAAAAATACCTCTGAACAAGACTATTGAATAAATGGGATACCCACTTAATAAAGAAATAAATATCCCAACATTACCCATAAAAATTCCAGATAAGAACATGCTTATTTTAGAAACTTTTGGACTAAAATGAGCGTCATCTAATTCCTCTATGGTCATTGTAATGCAATTGTCTTAATTTTATTAGAATTGAATAATTCAGTAATAAAATTGGTGTAACTTTAAAAATTATGTGGTATTAATACGCTACTTATCAATTTTATATCAATTAGGAGTAGAAGGAACAAAAATTTGATAGAAACATATTTAATTGATTAATTTTTAAATCCGCACTTAGGACAATTAGAAGTACCTCTTAAAGTAAAACCACATATCTTACATAATTTAATAGTACTTCTTCTTGGTGGTTTCAGTTTAGTTATAGAAATTTTTTCTTTAACTTGAGTGGAACCTTCTGCTTCGCTTATTATTGTTTCAGTTGCTGATGAAAGCAGATTTTCATTTGACTCAATAGATTTTACATCTATCTCCTGCCCAAAAAACCCTCCAACTCTAACTTTTTTAGGGGGGGGAGATTCTTGTTGAATATTTTTTAAGCTTGGAGGAGATTTAAGAATGCCCGGACTTAGTAATCCTTCGCCTATCGATATTTTTTGATCTTCATCATTATAGGTACTTTCGTCGATAGTTTGAAATTCAGGAATATCTTCTTCAACTGCGCTGTCTATGATCTCTTCATATTCTATATGTTGTTCAACTTCTTCCCCGTGTTCTTCTTCATAAATCATATCTACATAATCTTCGTCAAGTTTTAAGAGAGTATCGCATTGAGAACATCTAAATAAGTGTTTAAAGCCTATATTATTTGATATTGAATAATCTGCAGCGCAACATGCATGATATTTAGCATTACAGTTAAAACATTTATGAATTTCGTCAGAATATGCGGTGCAAATGGGACACACTTCTTTTTCGCAAATGTCACACTTTTCTTCATCATCGGGATCAAGCGAAATCAAATCTACTGCTAATTTTTCATAAAAAATCTTATCTTCATCAAGAATTTGATTATCTGATTCCGGATGTACAACATTAAATTCTGACCTACTCTGGACTAAAGACGTGAGTATGTTTAAGAAAGATTTTACTTCGTTACAATAGAGAACTCCTCCATGAGTTTCGCTTGTAACCACTTTCAATTTAACATCATCATCGTAGAACTTTTGATCTCCTACACGAATAACATCAATAAATGTATCAAATTTCTTAGCTTTGAGTAGTAGATCGTAAAGAGCATTGTGATAATCGTCAGATAACTTACTAGGTGTGTCAGAAATTATTATTATTCTATAATCTTTTCGAGCATCTCGACTTTTTCTAAAAATGTAAGCTAATATCTCGAATAAACCATTTTCAAACAGACTTCTTTCAGTTTCTCGAGTTTCCCATTTTTCGTTTAATACCGTTTCAAACGATTCAAAATTATCTTCATCATAAAAAGTCACTGGATTATCCTCTTTTTGAAATATTAAAAGACCGTAGGAAGTTTGAGTGATGAAATTAGCTTTTTCTTTCATGAAGGTACTAATGCTCTTAATAAGATTCTTTTTCTTTAAAAACCCTGTTACGAGATCAATGTAAAAAATAAATTCTTCAGAATTCACGGACTTTTTCTTAAACATCTTAGGTTCCAAGTGACATATAAATTATATCCAAAATAAAAGTAAATTTATATGCAATAATAAGAGAATTTTTATTTATTTTTATTGATTAACTTAAAATTTAAGAAATTTTAAAATTACTAAAAAACTTTAAAATTCGAAATTAAACATCAAGTTTGATTCCACAATAAGAACAAGATTGTTTATTGATATCACTTTCCTTTAATTGCGTTCCGCATCCAGGACAATTTACAAAAGTCGGATTTTTTCGATTTTCCGAAGGGCTCCAAAATTTTGGAATTTCCGGCTTTTTAAGATTAAGTGGTGTTGCAGAATCGATCTCCTTAGCATTTACTTGTCGAGATCCTTCACTGTTGACACGAGCGGCCAATTTTTCATACACTAGTTTATCACCCTCTTTTTTAATAGTGTAAGTCTTTCCAAAAAACCCTCCAAGCCTTACTGTTTGAATGTCTTGTTTGGATAATTCCCTATTTGTGGTGTCAATTGATTTTTCAACATTTATTGAAGAATCATCAACACCCATGGATTCAGGTTCAGAATAAGTTGTGAATTCATTTACATCCATATTCTCTTCTTCAGATTCTAAATAATCCTCAATATTTTCAGCTGAATCCTCGAAAGGTACTACAATATCGTCTTGTTTAATTTTTAATAGAATATCACATTTGGGACATCGAAAAATATGAGGAATTCCAATATTATTCTGAATCGTGTAATTAGTCACGCAGCAATTATGAAATGCCGTTCCACATCCTTC
>JAHQWJ010000054.1 GCA_029856125.1 Promethearchaeia archaeon
TGAGATTATTCTCCGGGCATGGAACTCCTGAAGAGACTAACCTGCGATGGAAGTATTTATATGAAAATGGTGAAACAGGTTTCAGTGCTGCTGTAGATGCCCTCACATTTAACGGTATCGATCCAACGAATCCTGATGGCGCTCCAGAGGTCGGTACGTCTGGTGTACCTCTATACTGCATCGATAGTCTTTTTGCTCTAACTGAAGATATACCTATTGATAAAATTAGCGTGGCTTTAGTCGTTGAGCCCTTTACGTGCGCTCCCGTCTGTGCAATGTATTTCAACATGGCTAAAATGCGTGGCTATGATTTAAAAAATTTGATGGGAACAACTCAAAACGATATTTTAACGATGACTGTTGGGTACATTCCGTACAAGAACAGTCCACCAAATCATTTGTTAAGGGTTGCGTGTGATTTTATTGAATGGACAGTAGCTCAGAAAAACGTTCCGCTTTGGCATCCTATTAATTTTACCGGATATAACTATAGAGAAGGTGGTATTGATGCGATTCAAGAACTCGGATTTGTTTTTGCAAGTGCATGCTCTCATATCGATAACCTAATAGAAAGAGGCTGGAAAGCTGACGATTTTGTAGGTAGATTAGCTTTTCATTTAGCCGCTCATAAAGATTTCTTTGAGGAAATAGCAAAATACCGCGCAGCTCGAAGGATATGGTATAAGCTCATGAAGGATAAATACGAAGTAAAAAATCCTAAAAATCTCGGTTTCAGGTTCCACGTACAAACTGCGGGAAGTTCTTTGACTGCACAATTACCTATGATTAATATCGTTCGCACAGCGATACAAGGATTGGAAGCTAACTTAGGTGGGTGCCAATCTCTTCACACAAACTCATACGACGAAGCAATCTGCTTACCATCAGAGCAAGCCGCTTTGGTTGCCTTAAGAACCCAACAAGTGATCGCAGATGAAACTCGAATTACCAATACGATAGATCCCTTGGCGGGGAGCTATTATGTTGAATGGTTGACTGATGAAATCGAGGAACGAGTATGGAACTACATGGATAAAATTCAAAAAGTAGGGTCCATCGATAAAGCTTTGTCTTCTGGATGGCTTTATAAAGAGATGCGAGATGCTTTCCATAAGAGAAGAACTCGCATTGAGAAAGGAGAAGAAATCATGCTTGGTATCAATAAGTACAATGTCCCTTATGATACGGTTACCGATGTTTTCAGAACATCGCAAACAGCTATCGATATCGAAATTGAAAGAATTAACAAATTAAAAGCAAGGAGAGACAACGCGAAACTAGAGAAAATCTTAGACAAGTTAAGATCTGTATGTGAGAAGGAGGAGAATGTTATGCCCATAATAATGGAAGCTACAAAAGAAGGAGCAACTGTTGGTGAGATATGTGACATTTACAGAGAAATATGGGGTATATGGGAACCACCATTAGCTATTTAATTGAGGTGTTAAGTGTGAGTAGTAGAAAAATTAGAGTGTTAATGTCAAAACCGGGTATTGATGGTCACTGGCGAGGTGGTATTGTAGTGTCCAGAGCATTAAGAGATGCTGGAATGGAACTTATATTCGGAGGCTTTCAGAATGTCAACCAGATAGTTGAAGCAGCAATTCAAGAAGATGTAGATGTTCTTGGCTTGTCAATACATAGTGGAGCTCATTTTGCTTACACGAAACAGGTGATCGATTTATTAAAAGAAAAGGGTGTATTCGACGATATTCTCATCCTAGTAGGAGGCGTTATCCCCGCACAAGACTTCCCAAAATTAAAAGAGATCGGCGTAGCTAATGTATACGGTCCTGGGTCAATGACAAGTGATATAGTCGACTTTATAAAAACACATGTCAAAAAATAATTAATTTCATTTTTTACTTTTATTACAGAATATTATCGGACGATCGCTCGTTTCAATATTAAATTTATTGAACTCGTAATCCGCATATAAATCTATTATTTGAAAACCCGAATTATACAATAATTCTTTTAGCTTATCCATTTTGAGAGCGTTGTATGTAGTTGTATAAGTTTGAAAGGTTTGATCACTTGTATTAACATTAATAATATTAAATATTATTTCTGAAGGGAGAAAATCTAATACATAGAAAAATACTTCATTTTCCCTGAAAGAGACTGGGAAAAACCTTTTCTTGTCTTTCAATAGTTTATCGTAATTTCTCTGCTCTAAAATTAAAATACCATTTTCGTTTAAAACTGCATTCATTTCCGTGAGTGCGAGAGTTAAATCTTCATCCGATAATAAATGTGGGAGTGAGTTTCCAACGCAAATGACTGCATCAAATCTTTCATCAAAATTCTTATTAAGTTCTTTAAAGTCAGATATCTTTAGTGGTGCATCCAGATTTCTTTCTTTTAAATTTGTTCGCGCTTTAGTAATCATCGCTGGAGATAAATCAGAGCCTTTAACATCATAACCTAATTGTTTAAACATCATAATATGATGTCCCGTTCCACACGCACAATCTAAAACAGTTTTTACATTACATTTCTTAAATAAAGAATCGTAGAAGTTAGCTTCTCTCTTGACTCTATTATTAAAAGAAACCAAATTATCGTAAACATCTACAAATCTATCATAAAACTCCATCAGTCTTCCTCATATGAAATTTATTTTATCTTAAATCATAAGGAAATGTAGGCTCAAATGTATTCATAATTAAGTCTATATTGATTTCGTCAAATTCCTTCAGCCAAGTATATTGTTCTAAATTTGAAGTCTCCTTATCTAGTAATTTAATCAAATTATTTTCTATGAGAAATGATGGATCTATAATCTTACCTTCAAAATCCTTTAGAATTTTGAGATTTTGCAACATACATTCCAGTAAATCGTCATAAAATAGAAGCGGGATATATTTTATTACTTTTGCTTTAAATTGTATATTTTTTGAAGTAATAGAAGGATATCCTACTTCTTCTAAATCTAATACCTCAATATCAACAAATGTAGGATATAGAAGTTCTCTTCTTGTTCTTTTAAATCGTTTTTCATATACCTTCCCTTCTTTCATTTTATATAAGTCTACTAGTTTCTCTTTTTCATTCATTTCTACTAAAATGTATTTTTCCTTGATTCTTTGATTACATACATCTCTAATTAGTTCACAATATTTTGTTGCTGCACTAATTAAATCCTCATTGTTAACTTTTGCTTTAACCATGATATGTAAGTACGCTTTTAAGAAGGCAACAAAGTCTTCCTCTAAAGATCGTAATTTTCCATAAAGATTTTTTGTAGAATTCCACCACTCCCGAGCGTTCTCTAGCGTGAGTGAAGAAACAAACTCTCTTGAAGCCCTTACTTCCGTAAAATATAAGAGCTTTTCGATTCCGGATTGAATAAATGGTTGAGGATTGATAACAGCTAGATTTTCATCAATTAAAAATGAAACCGGTTCTCTTGGTCTAATTAAAATAGTTGATTCCCCACTAAATACACGATCTACTCTTAATGGTAGCGGCATTATTGGATTAGATTGAACTCTTTTCAACATTTCTACATGGTGAGGGATATCATATTGCGATACATCAAGAGGAAGAACATCAATATAAAAGAAAAAAGGAGCTGCGTCAGATTTATAGGTTCTATATTGAGATTTTTTAGGACTCATTTGAATTTTTAAACCTTAGAATATTTAAAAATGAAGATCAGAGATTTTCATTCTTCAATCATAGTTAATTCATTAGAACTTATTTCTTTAGGCGGATTCACACACCAAATATAATGACCTTCTTCAATCTTCATCTGATGAGGTGCATCGAATTCACACTCTTTAGTTCGAGCATCAGAAACACAACGAGGGTTGAAATGACAACCCGGAGGAGGCGCAATAGGACTTGGAACTTCACCATCAATAACAAATTTGATATCTTTGCTAGTGGGATCGACCTTTATACGCGACTTTAAAAGAGCTTGAGTGTAAGGATGAGCTGGATTGGCAAAAATTTGCTTTTTAGTTCCTAGTTCAACAATTCGCCCAAGATACATAACCGCAACTTGATCCGCTATATGATTTACGACTGCTAAATTATGTGTGATGAATAGAAAGCCATAACCATAGGTACGTTGTAAATCTTTTAATAGATTAAGTATCTGGGCTTGAACAGATACGTCCAAAGCAGAGGTTGGTTCGTCTAATATTATTAATTCGGGATTACATGCCAATGCTCTAGCAATTATTATTCGTTGCTTTTGGCCACCAGAAAATTCGTGTGGATACCTATCTAGATGCTCCTTCTTTAATGAAACTTCTTCTAACAGTTTTAATACATGTTTTCTGAGTTCTCTCTTCTTAGTTATCCCTAATAAGTTTTTTAAAGGTTCTGAAATTATATCTACTACTTTTAACCGTGGATTTAACGAGGCATCAGGGTCTTGAAATACAATTTGTATTTTTTGTCTTAAGAACTTTGAATAATCGTCTTTATCAACATTAATTTCTTTAAAATTTATTTCTCCATCTTCAATAGGTACTAATCCAAGAATAGCTTTAGCGAGCGTCGATTTACCACACCCACTTTCTCCTACTAAGCCGAGTGTTTCTCCCGTTTTAATGTTTAGACTTACTCCATCAACAGCTTTAACCGTACCAAATTGCCGCTTTAAAAGACCGCCTACCAATGGATAGTAAACCTTAAGATCGTTGATTTCAAGAAGTATTTTTCCTTTTTCTAATTTACTTAACTCTCGAATTTGCCCCAAAGGTAATCTCTTTAAATAGATAGTCTTTAATATTAAACTGAAAATGAAAGAAAAGAATAAAGCCAGTATCATACTAGTTCCTAATGTGAAGAATGTTAGGAGATTTCCTATTAGTGCACTTAATATAGCTGAAGTTAGGTTAATAAGATATGTTTTTTTAAGTAATTGCGAACGATCGTCCCAATTAATAATAAAAAATGATAAAATGTAAGCTGGAACAAATGTCGTCAATAAAAATTGGAAAAGAAACTGCACTAGGATCACACTGATTAAAAAATCAATAATTAATTCAATCTGAAGAATCATTTAACCACCTCTTTAACAAGATTAAATTGGGGATCATACAAATGACATGCGACATAGTAATTGGGCTCAACTTCTATGTTTTTCGGTCTTAAAGAGTCACAAGGTTGGAATCGATTTACACACCTTGGATGAAAACGACAACCTGATGGTGGATAGATTAAATTGGGAACCATACCAGGAATTATCGTTAAATCTCTTTCTTCCCCTTCAATTGGAATAGCAGATAACAATCCTTTTGTATATGGATGATACGGTTTAGTAAAAAGTGTTTCTGTCTCACCATACTCCACTATCG
This sequence comes from Promethearchaeia archaeon, assembly GCA_029856125.1. Lineage (GTDB taxonomy): Archaea > Asgardarchaeota > Lokiarchaeia > Sigyniarchaeales > SOKP01 > SOKP01. The sequence goes on from JAHQWJ010000054.1 coordinate 5,316, forward strand.
AGCCACTATACATTACTGCAACCCGATCACACATTTTTGAGATAATTGCAAGATCGTGAGTTATAAAAAGGATTGAAGTGTTATACTTTTTCTTCAAATCCTTCATAAGTTTTAATATTTGATTCTGAACAGTTACATCTAAAGCAGTGGTTGGCTCGTCTGCTATTAATAAACGAGGGCTCCCCGCTATTCCCATTGCTATTTGGATTCTTTGTCTCATTCCTCCGCTTAATTCGTGAGGATATCTATCGATTACATTCTCAGGAGATGGAATATTCAAATCTCTTAATAATTGTTCGCTCCAACCTCGCGCAACACTGTAAATACTCTCGCCGCCACGACTAGAAGCTTCAATTAGTAGTTCTTTCCTTTTGTGTAAGATGTACACTTCAGAAATCTGTTTCTCTATAGTAAATACTGGGTTTAGCGAATTAAGAGGATCTTGAAATATCATAGTGATTTTATCACCTCGATATAAATTAATCTCTGATATTGACTTTTTCAATAAATCTTCACCTTCGAATTCAACAATTCCATTTAAAATCTTACCTGAGGATTGAAGTAATTGAAGGATTGATAATGCAGTTACAGATTTACCACAGCCGGTCTCACCCACTAATCCTAAAACCTCTCCCTCATAAATCTTGAATGAAACTCCGTCAACCGCATGAACAACTCCTTCTTCAGTAAAAAAATTGGTTTCAAGATTTTCTACATTTAAAATTA
>JAHQWJ010000055.1 GCA_029856125.1 Promethearchaeia archaeon
TATAAATTTCAAAAGAAATTGATTGAAAATAAATTTGGATTTAAGTCTTTTTTAAACAAAGATTTGATTCCTTTCTACATCAAAGAACTTAAAAATGTTTTCTTACCCGTGAGTAGGTCTCTACAGTGGGATGAAAAACTCCTAACTGATAATCCTAAAGCTTCCAACTTTTACACTGAAATTAACAACTTCTACAAAAAAAATAAAAAAGGAACGAGCGATATTAATTCACTCTTTTTAAACTTGAATTACTGGAATAAATTAACCAAACAAGCAAATAATAAACAATATATTATTGTTTACAACGCAAGTGGTTCACATTTAAAATCAGCTGTTATTGATAACGAAGAACAAGGCATTGTTATTTGTTCTGAAAATTATTATTTTTCTACCGATTCATTAAACGAAGCACATTATTTATCTGCAATTTTCAATTCTCCAGTATTATCAAAAAACATTAAGTTGATAAAATCAAGCAGACATATTCATAAAAGACCATTTTCTTTCCCAATTCCTTTATATGATAACAATAACGATATACATAGAAAATTAGCTAAAAAATCTCAAAAATACCACTCTATCGTACAAGATTTAGTATTTAATAATAAAAATATAACAGCTGAAAAAGTAAGAATCTTTATCAACCCAAAATTAATTAAACTGGATATTTTAACTAAAAAAGCCGTATTTCAGATTTAAATTTCTCTTAAAACGAACCGATGAACTGTTTATATCAAAGAAATGAATTTTAGAAAAGTTTATTTTGCTTAAAATATTTCTTTACTTGATTAAGAGTGAAAAAGTAAGAACTTTTTAGTGAATAAATAAATTGAATTTTACAGAATTAAAAATTAACGAACATAACGTTAATGCTTTAAAAAAAATTAATATTTTAAAAGCCACACCCGTCCAACAAAAGGCTATTCCTTTAATTTTAAAAGGCCAGAATATCATGGCTCAAGCGAGGACTGGTAGTGGAAAGACTTTAGCTTTTGTACTTCCAATTATCGAAAAATTGAAATATCAGCCCAACGAGGCTTTAATATTAGTCCCAACGCGAGAGTTAGCGACTCAAATTTACGAAGTTATTAGAGACTTAGGGAACCCAAAGGTAAAGGCAGCTCCAATATATGGAGGTGTTTCTATCAATAACCAAATAACGAAATTGGAGAATGGAATTAATATAGTCATTGGAACTCCAGGGAGAATAATCGATTTATACAAAAGAAGAAAGCTAAGGTTAAACGACATGAAATTTGTTGTTGTCGACGAAGCTGATAGGATGTTTGATATGGGTTTTACTCCCGATGTAAAATATATCTTAGATCAAGTCCATACGAATTTCCAATTTATGTTATTCTCTGCTACTTTTGACAACGGAATCAGAGAATTAGTAAAGAAATATTCGAAAAATAAATTTGAATTTCTCAATTTGAGTAGAGACCACTTAACTGTTGGGAATACAAGACAATTCTATTACATGATAGATAATTACAGTGATAAATTCAAGACATTCATCAAAGTAGTACGAAGAGAAAAACCTAAGCATCTTTTAGTCTTCGTAAACACCAAAAAAACAGCTGCTTGGTTAACTAATAGATTAAAATCACGTGATAATTTCAACTATAGAGTAGAGCTCATTTCGGGGGATTTGTCGCAATTTCAAAGAGAAAAGATTTTAAAAGGATTCAAAAGCCACAAAATCAATCTACTAATCGCGACCGATGTGGCTGCACGGGGCTTAGACATTAACAATATATCCCACGTATTTAATTACGATATTCCTAAATATCCCGAAAATTATGTCCATCGAATAGGAAGGACATCCCGCATGAATAAACTCGGAGTTGCTATAACGCTAGTTGTTAAGGATGAATACGAATATCTCTGCCACATCGAGGGATTAATTGACAAAGAAATTAAGTTGAGGGTTTTGGATTCACAAGGAAGAGGAGAAGAGGGTCGTTATCATAATCCTTTCTATTAAAGCTAACTGAGAAGAAAAAATTTTTTGATTTACATAGTTTAATAAATAATTATTATTATTAGTTTATAAAATTAAACTTGAATAAATGAGGTCATAATCATTGCCAAGTAGACGAGGAGACGGAACTCTTGTTTTTAAAATTTGTTTTTACGGCCCTTCTCTCGGTGGAAAAACCACGGCATTAGAATGGGTTTACAACCGAGAAGGTCTTGCAAGTGGGGATATGCAACAAATTCAGGACCCTACTGGACGAACCTTATTTTTTGATCGTGTAGTAGCAAGAGTTTCTAATGTAGTTTTTCAGGTTTACACTGTAGCAGGACAACGCAGACATAAATTTCAGCGTCAAACAGTTTTAAAGGGTACCGATGCTGTGATATTTACATGGGACAGCCTAATAGATCAGTTCAGTGAGAACATTTGGTCTCTTAAAGAATTACTCAAGTTTTATGGAAATAAATTAATTCCACCAGCGCTATTTGATCCACCTGAAGTACCAATAGTTGTTTTAGCAAACAAAAGAGATTTAGAAGATATAGTAGAGATTTCTAAGTTAAGACAAGTATTGGATACAGCAAAACTTAACCACTGCTTAATTTACGAAACTATAGCTATTACTGGAGTTAACGTAAAAAGAGCTTTTGTTTATGCCGCTCGACAAGCTGTGCTTAATCACTATAAGAAACTTTCTGGTAAATCGATGGAAGCTTTCTAATCGTTAATTTTTGATATACACGATTTCAGGTACAATATTATCTTTAGAAATTTTAAGATACCCATAAGAGGATATTACTGTAAATTTATTATCTATGGGTGTTGTTGTTCCGGGATTAAAGAACAGAATTCCATGACTTGTTTCATTAACTGGTCTGTGTGTGTGTCCAAAAATTACAAGGTTATATGAAGAATTAAGCAAATCCAGTTTTTTAATTAATCTTTTTACGATTATATTCGGGCCACCCATGCCGTGAAGCATCAAAACCTTATGATCATAGATTTTAAATTCTAACTTCTCGGGTAACATTTGCTTTAATTCAGAGTCAAAATCCATATTACCGCAAACTGCTACAACTTTATCTTTTCCAAAAGTATCGATCAGGTTCTTATAGACGCTATAAGTGGTGAAATCTCCCGTATGAAACACATAATCAACATTCCTGTCTTTAAAATCATCAATCACAACATCTGGTACTTTGTTTGTTCTTTGGGGGACATGCGTATCAGATAATAATCCGATTAAAATTTCTTCTTTATCTGTTTGAATCATTTACAAAACCTTGAATACTTAGATTTAGTTAATTTTTATTCATGTTATTCTTCTTCTTGGCTTTCTTGCTTACGTATCCTAAATTTGACGACTTTAAGAGCAAAATTTACGATTTCCTCTACATTTTTCCATCGTTCTTCGTCTAGTTTTCCTTTCATCCAATAATATAATTCTTGTTCAATCGGAACGGTTAGATATATAGGTTGCGATAACTGTGCTTCTTGGGAATGTGCTTTATTCATAAGCCATGAAATGATGCTAGAGATCAATTTGAAGTTATCGGCAGCATGTATACCGTATGACGCGTGAAATCCTGAAAATAGAGACAAATTTCCAATAGCTACAATTTTTCCTAAACCATAATGAGCTATCGCTAAAATGGGAGTATTTTCTACAGGTTCGTCAACCCAATCCTCTCCATCAAAAAGCTTATGCCAAGCAGATTCTTCAGAAGAGAATCCAATTGCAGAAACATTTATGTCTTCAGTTTCGACAGAATCATCGATCTCAAGGGTACAACCATTAGAGTGAATAATTTGGGTGATATCTCGCGTAATAAAATGTTTTCTAAAATCCTTGATTATTGGTCGAGATATGTCCTTTGTAAAATTTTCATTATCAAAGAGCTGATCGGGATTGAATTTTATACCAAAATTTTTAGTTAGTTCATTTAAATTATTTTTATTTTCGATATCTCCTCCTTTATCGTTTATGATCAGAAGAGATCCACCATCTTTTACATAATTTGTTAAGTGATCAATTTCTTCAGGACTTATGTGAGAATCCCTACCTGGAACCCCAATTATAAACACATTGTAATCTGCTAATTTTTCGTAGGTAATTCCTGCTTCAATTTTTCCCAACTTTAAATCGGAATTGAAGAGATATTCTATAAAATCATTAAAGCCAGGATCTTCAATCGTTAATTTATTCTGGTGAGAGTAATCGAAGCCAATATTATATTCTGTATTCATTTTTCAAACTCCTTGATATGAATATCAATTAATATATGATATTATTTTATTAGATTAAAAATTTAGGGAACATTATTCTTATATATTTTAAATTATATAATTAATTATGGAGCCTCAAGTATTATTCTCCCTAACCAAAACATTTCTCAGGGAAATTGGAACTGATATAAATAACATTAGAGAATAATATTTGACAAGGATAAAACACCGAAAGATTAAAACACAAATCAATTATTTAGTTTGTTTAAAAAATTTATTCAATTAAAAAAAAAGTAATTTTTTGATTTAAGATTAGTCATTCAATCTCAAAATGCGCAGGGGGTCTCCATTTTCTTTTTTTGCCAATTCTATACATTATATAACCACCAATTGCATACGAAGATATTAGAATTAGGAGATTAATTCTCCCCCTTATTACTGCATCTCCAATCAAAATTCGTAAGGGAGCCCAAGGAGCTTGAACAAGTACATAAGCAATAATAAGCCACATGATACCACCGAGACTAAATATACCGAAACTTACTAAGACTATTCCAGTAATGAGCTTCAAGAATTTAAGATTTCTAATACGTTTAAGAGTATATATTAAAAGAAAAAATGCTAAGCCCAAAATTGTTGAAAAGATAACGCGTCCTAAATCGTAAATCCCGACAAAAAATAATCCCCAAGATGAAATCATCCATGATCCATAAGCTCCAATATAAATATAAACCCAGTTTTTGTTAAGATTCTTCGAAAAAATTTTGATTTTTTCTTTCAAGTTCCTTTCTTTCACTTTTTTTCCTCCAGATATAGGGAGCCATCACCATCCAACCAATAGAATATACTAATCCAAATGATATTGAGAAAATAAGACCCTCTAGTAGATCTCTTTCTAATATTAAATCGAAAATCAACCCAAGAATGATAGCAGTTGGAAGACTTACAAATCCAATCAAATAAACTTTTTTATTCTTTTTCATTTCCTAATTTTTTGTTTTTAATTTAAATTTATAGATCGTGACTAAAATTTACACTTTAGTCAAATATAATAATGCATAATCTCAGTTATAACACTATTCGTAGTGGGTCTACTTTTTTTTTAATCAAATTTTCCATTTTAACATTATTGTTTATTTAAGTTAAATTTTCTTTAAAATTGAGTCCAAAAATAAATCTAACATTTTTGAAATGTAAATTAAAAACTCTTATTGGAAATTAATTATCTTATAATTATCATTGTTTTGAGATAATGATGATTCAAAAATTTAAAATCATTCTATCTCTTATCTTCTGTAGGAATCATTCAAAAATAAATATTTGAATATTATTAATAATTATGAAATTCAAAAATAAAAATTATATTCATTAAATTTTATTAGATTAAAAATTAATTCAATTATGCGAAAAAAAAATTATAAACAAGTGGAAAATAAACCCGCAGTTTTAAGTGATGGTACTCCAGTCAAAGATGTTTATGTTAGATGGTTAATTGACGATGAGCACGACGGCGCTAAAAATTTTGCTATGAGACGATTTGAAATTAAGCCTAAAACTGAAGTACCTCTTCATAATCACCCTCAAGACCATGAAATTTATATATTAAATGGTAAGGGTAAATTTTACAACGATACTGGAACAGAAGAAATCGTTGAAAATGGAGATGTAATTTATATTCCTCCAAATGAGAAGCATGGAATAACAAATCTTGGTAAAGAAGATTTTATATTTTTATGTACGGTTCCATATCTTAGTAAATAGAGCTCCATAAGAATTATAATTCTTTATTTTTCTTCTTTTTCTTCTACTTCTACTTCTTCTGCTTCTACTTCT
>JAHQWJ010000056.1 GCA_029856125.1 Promethearchaeia archaeon
CGGTGGAAAAAGAAGCAAAGATATCGGAACCGTAATGATCAGAGGCGCATCAATAATATTCATTGGGCAAGATAGAGAGAAAATAATGTTCGCGGAAAAGGAACCTGAAAAGGAACCTGAAAAGGAAAATGATGACGAATTGCATGATAAATTAATGCATCAAAAAGAGTCTGAATTTTAGTTAAAACGATAATAGGTGGCTAAAGTGGGTAAAGGAACTCCAAGTAAGGGAAAAAAGAATAAAGCAGCAAGTCATAAAACATGTAGAAGATGTGGAAGGCATAGTTATCATAGAAGTAAAAGATTCTGTGCTCAGTGTGGATTCGGAAGAACTGCCAAAAGACGTAAACCAAATTGGAGGACTAGATATAAAGCTTTTAACAAGACTAAAGGCTTCCACGCATAGGCAATGTTTCCTAATTGTTTATAAATATATTTCTTAAAAGTTTTAAATTATCTAATTTTACTAATCAAAATCCTTAGGCAATTAAAAGGAACACATATTTTTATATAATATTCAATTACTTCGTTATATTAGTTCACTTTTTTATATATACTATAAATCTCAAGAAAATGATTGAAGCACTAAAAAATAACATTATAACAAAAGAACTAAACAAATTAGATTTAGTCAACGGAATAAGTGGCACTGCTATAGTAAATCGAAATGGATTGATTATAATTTCTAGATTACCAAGGCACATAGACAATCGTAAATTTGGTGCCATGGCAGCTACAATGTTTGAGGCAATGGAAACCGCGGTAACAACATTTAGAGATAATGTCGTTAATTTAACTGTAGAATTTGATGAGGAACAACTAATCATTTACGCAATCAATAAAGAGTTAATCTTCATTACCTTATTTGAATTGAATATTGACTTGGGAATAATTTTAATTGAGATAGAAGAACTTATAAAATTTATTCAAAAATATTTAGAGGTTGAATGAAAATTCTTACTGAATCACAAAGAAAAAGATATTCTAGGCAGATATTGTCTCCTTCAATTGGTGAAGAAGGTCAAGAAAAGTTGTCAAAAATTAGAGTCTTACAAATAGGAGCAGGTGGATTAGGATCCCCTTTTGCACTTTACCTTGTAGCAGCAGGTATAAAAGAATTAACAATCCTGGATAATGACACATTATCACTTTCCAATCTTCAAAGGCAAATTTTATATAAGGAATCTCAAATTGGAATAGAGAAAGTGCTAGCTGCTAAGGAAAGTTTAGCTACGCTAAATTCTGAGGTCGAGATTAACACTTATAATGAATATGTAGACGAAAATTCTGTCGTGAAGTACATTGAAAACAAAGACTTTATCGTCGATTGTAGCGATAATTTTAAGACTAAATTTCTTGTGAATGAAGTAGCGGTGAATTATGGCATTAAAGCAGTCATTGCGGGTATTAAAGACTTCTTTGGTCAAATAATTACCATAGACCCAAAAAAAACTGCTTGTTATGAGTGTGTTTTTAATAAGCCAGGTTCACTCAATTCTTCAGAGGGGCCTTTACCCGTAATTGGAGTCACACCAGGGATTTTAGGCACTTTAGAGGCATTAGAGGTGATTAAAACGACATTAAATCTACCTAATTTAGAAAATAAACTCCTGGTGGTAAATCTATTAAACTTATCTTTCGATACTATTGATCTTGTAAGGAGTGAAAAGTGTTTTTGTTCAAAGTGAGGCTTAAGCAAGATAAAAATAAAAAAATGAATGATTTAATTAATTTATTCTTTTTAGAGTCCGCCTTTACTAAATAGAAACGAGAAACACCCATAGAAAATTCCATTAACGACTCCAGCTATTATCATAAATAATATCGCACCGATAAATCCATACAATAATTCAAAAGACGCCCATGCAGCGCCAAGAATAGGGGACGCATCTTGACCTAGGATTAGAATCAAGAGATAAACAACACAGGAAATTACAGCGGTTAAAAACCAAGCTAAAAATGATGTTTTACCGGAATCTCCTAATCTCGCGCCAATGATTACTGCTACTAATGGAGGAACTATTACTGTTAGAAATGATAAAAAATCTACTAAATCAAATCCCGCTGTTAGAGCAATAACCATCATGAAACTACTCCCAGGAGTAATTATAATCGGCGAAAATAGAGCAGATATAACATAATAGATATCATCAAGTGGAAAAGCAGGAGAGATAATAATCGATACAACAAGGAAAACAGCATTTAATCCTAAGTAGATAGCAAGTGTTATGAAAAAAGTTTTTATAAAATTCATTTTTTTTTACCTGTTTTTTTGTTTTATGTTTTTAGATTTCTTTATCTATCTAATGTATATAATCTTATATAAATTTTTTAGAGCCTCTACTTAAAAAGTAGAATCTTATCGTGATAGAAATGAGAATACTTAGATCTAAATAACAGAATTAGAGAAAAAAGATTTTTAATGTTTAAAAGATTCAGAATTCTTTTCAAAAAACTCCTTGAACAACCTTCCGTTTTCAGCATACACAACAGATGTTTTTGCTCCTTCCATCTTACCAGATTGAGGTAATTGCTTCTTAATTACAGCTGGAACGCCTACGGCTAAAGTTCTTGGGGGTATTTCCTTACCAACTAACACACCACCCGCGCCTAAAATGGCTCCATCGCCCATCTTAGACCGATGTAATACATTAGCGCCTATTCCAACCAAGCATCCGTTTCCAATCGTGCACGGTCCATGAATCATAGCGTGATGACCAATAATACAATCATTGCCTATGTTTACTGTAGAACCTATTTCATTATGAATAGATACATTTTCTTGAACGCTTGTATTGTCACCAATAATTATTGTTCCCCAATCTCCCCTTAAAACAGCTCCAAACCAAATGTTGCTTCTTTCTCCAATTACAACATTCCCGATAATAACTGCTGTTGGAGCGATGTAAGCAGTTTCATGGATTTGAGGCACTTTGCCTGTTTTAGGGCTAGGCATTATAATCGTCATAATACATATTCCAAAATTCAGTATTTTAAGAACTATGAAGTAGGGGTTAAATTTTAAAGTTATTGAATAAAAAAAATTAAGCAAAGTAAGTTAATTCAGTAAATTTGCGTCTTCTAATATTTTTTTGTGATCAAAAGCTAATTCAATGTCCTTAAGCTGGTTTTTAGGTATAAGTAGTACGTTTTTAGAATCATCACCGCTTCTCATTTTCTTGATATCTCCAATAATTGAACATTTATAAACTGTTGAATGTATACTGCCTCTGGGATCTCGTCCTTCTTCAGTATATAAGCCAACTTTATGTAGAATTTTCACATCTAAATTAGTTTCTTCTTTGACTTCTCTTACTAATGCCCTAATCGCACTCTCGCCCTTTTCTATAAAACCTCCGGGTAATGCGTAGTAATCTTGAAAAGGAGGATATTTTCTTTTTATCAGAATTACATTACCTGCGTTATCCTCAATTACAGCATCAACTGTCTTTCTGATATCAGCCTTCTTCATTTGTATACGGTTGTTCAGGTAATATCCTATTGTTGCTATTAGTATTCCGATTATAACGATTGCTATCGAACCATTTAATATGGATGTAAATAAGTTTCCCTTTTGTAAATTTAGCGAAATCACAATCACGCCCGCTAAATCAGCTAAAATTCCTGCTCCGAAAAGTAAATTTAATAAGTTTAATCCACTTTCAGTTCTTTCTTGGTTCTCGTCATTCTTTCTATGATACAAGTCTTGCATTACATCGTAAATTGAGCTAAACTTTTGATTTATTCGTTCTACTATATTCCCTATTTCAAATTCAGCTAATAGATGTTTCAATACGCTCGAATAATGTTGTCTTCTATTATAATCTAGCTCGTTATATATTACGCTAAGGGTAGTTTGAATCATTCCCCTCAATAATCTTAAGTTCCTAATTTTTTGTTCTATTATTTTTACTCCTTGAAATGCTTGTGTTTGAGTTTTTAGGAACAATAAGTCCAACGATTCATTTATTGAGCGTAAAGCAAAAAATACAGCCCTAAGTTTTGGGGTAGGAAATATAACATATTCCTTCATGTAGGATTCAAAGAATTTTTCATAATTTTCCTCAGCCATATAAATAAAACCAGAGTTTCTTCTTAAGAAATGTAATTCTGAAAGTCGATTGGATAAATTATTTTCAATTCTCTTGTTAAATAATGTTTCAGAATAATCTTCCCATTGACCTGAATAGATTTCAGTCCAATTAGCGATCTCTTTTTTATATTTTTCGATATTATAGGGATTCCAAACGATGTCCTTTGGTTCGCTTTTGTTAGAAGTCACAAACACATAAATAGGGCTTTCAGTATCAAGATGAATGCCTTCATTTTCAGACTTATAGTTATAATCTTTGAGGATATCTAGAACAAGAATGGGAATTTGCTGTATTAAAAGGGGTTTTAACGATTTTTTCCTCGATGGATCTTCTTTGTAGTGTTCTACTTCGAATTGGAAATATCCTAATGTATTAAAGCCTTTCTCAGAATTTTCATCCTTAAAAAGGAAATTAGATAAGCTTTTAACCCAATTGCATTTAATAGAAATATGCTTTATTAGTTCAAGGATTTCGTATTTAAGATCTTGTCGATAAATATCTTTTTCCTCTAAATTTTTAAACCTAGATTTTATTATATCCTCGATTTCCTTACTTTTTGTCTTTGTGTTAATATTAACGCCGTCTATGAAAGCACTAACAAACCAAAACTCCTCGCAATAAATAAAAGAAAGATCATCACTCATAGATTTTTACCTTAAAAATATTATAAATTCAATTAAATTATATTAAATATTAATTACTTTTGATTACTTTTAATAACTTTTGAAGAAAATGTCAGTCAAACAGATACAAGAAGAGATTTTAAAACTTAAAGAGGAAACGGCAACGACGATTCTAGCTCACTATTACCAACCCCTAGAAATTCAAGAGATTGCTGATCATTTAGGAGGTTCTTTAGCTTTATCCCGGCTTGCGAATAAAGCAGACACTGATTATATCATATTTGCTGGCGTAGATTTTATGGCAGAAACAGCTTCAATTTTAAATCAAAATAAAAAGGTTCTGATACCAAATCCCGAGTCATGTTGCCCTATGGCAGCTTATTTAACAGTGGAAAAAGTAAAAAAGTTCAGATTGATAAATCCTAATTTACCAGTAGTGGTCTATGTTAACTCTACAGCCGCGGTTAAGGCTGAATCAGACATCTGCTGTACCTCTGCAAACGCAGTTAAAATCGTAAAGCGAATCAGTTCAGAAATCAATACAAAAGCAGTTTTATTTGGACCCGATGCGAATCTGGCTGATTATGCCGAGCAAAAATCAGGAATCAAATGCATTAAAATGCCCGAAGAAGGAAATTGCTATGTGCATTCTCAACTAACTATTGATGATATGGAAAAAATTAGAATTGCTTATCCCAAGGGTCAAATATTAGTTCACCCGGAGTGTATTAGAGAAGTCAGAGAATTAGCAGATTTTGTAGGTTCTACAAGCCAAATGTATAACCGAGTAAAAAATGATACTAGATCGGAAAGCGATTTTTGTATAGGAACAGAAATAGGTTTAATGGAAAGAATGGCACAAGACTTCCCTAATAAGAATTTCCATTTAATCAGTGAAAAATTGGTATGCTATAATATGAAAAAGAACACGATTGAACTTATGAGATACGTTCTCGAAAATTTAGATGATCCGATGTTTGAGGTGAAGGTACCTCCTGAGATCGCTAAGAAAGCTTTAAAACCTATTGAGAAGATGCTGGAATATTCATAAATTACGATAGTTAAAAAAAAATTAGAACAAAAAAAATATTTGGCGTTGATAATTTTTATTTCTTTGTTCTTTTCTTTGCTTCCTTTTCTCTTAAAGTTCTCCTTAGAATTTTTCCCACTCCACTTTTCGGGAGGCTTCGGACAAACTGTACTTCCCTAGGATACTTGTAGGCCGCTAAGTTTTCTTTTGTGAAATCAATAATGTCTTGTTCGGTAACTTTTCCCTTACTCTCCTTTTTAAGTAGGATAAAAGCCTTTATATCCTCACCTTTGATAGGATCGGGAACGCCAATCACTGCACATTCTTGTACTGCTGGATGTTCGTATAAAACTTCTTCAATTTCTCTCGGATAAACGCTGTGTCCCTTGTATTTTATTAGATCCTTAATCCGATCCAACAAAAACAAATAGTACTCGTTATCCAGTCGTCCATAATCACCAGTTCGCAACCATTTATAGCCACCCGCTTCAAAGAACACAAGTTTATTTTCTTCAGGCCTATTGTGATAACCCACCATCACTTGAGGTCCAGATATGACAACTTCTCCTTCTTCTCCCACAGGCAAAAATTCCAAATTTTCATTTACAATCCCAACTAGAGTATTGGGGAAAGGGTGACCTACGCTACCTCGCTTTAATTTTGACCAGACAGTAGCTGTTATAGCACCTGTGCTAGTTTCACTAAGACCATATCCTTCAGCCATTCTAAAACCAGTTCTTCGCTCCCATTCTAATGCTAACTCGTCCGGAAGCGCACCTGCACCGCAATTGGCAAATTTTAAGGAAGTCATATCAACATCTTTCATGTGAGGTGAGTTTAAAATGTTAACAAACATCGTAGGTACGCCAAGCATCATGTTTGGACGTCCTTCTCGAATCACTTCAGCGATTCGTTGAAGATCAAATGACGGAAGGACATAGGATTTCGAACCAAATAAACAACCAGCCAATAATTCGCAAGCTTGACCGTAGATATGGTACCAAGGTAACACAGACAGAGCGATGATGTTTTCTTTGAGATAATTCTCAATCATATAATCAGAGCCTTGCTTAATAGCCCAAAGCATTGATACTATATTGCTATGCGATAAGAGAGCTCCTTTTGGAAGGCCTGTTGTTCCACCAGTATATTGTATTATAGCAATATCTTCTTTAGGATCGATCTTAGCATCAAACTCAAGAGGTTCTTGGTACTTTTCCAATAACTTATCGTAATGAATGATTTTGTCTGTTTCGGGAACGACAATTTCTTCGTCCATTACATTTAACATGATTACTTTACTTAATGATACTTTATCAGCGACTTTCTCATATTCCCGGGCGAATCGGTCGATCATTATTAAATATTTAGCTCCAGAATCATTAATTTGGTAAGCAAGTTCTCTCCCAGTGAATAAGGGACTAATAGCAGTCAATGTAGCTCCAAGATATACCGCAGCAAAATAAGTAATAGAGAATTGAGGGCAATTCGGAAGCCAAAGAGCCAAAACTTCACCTTTTTTTACTCCTAAATCTTTTAGCGCAGCTGCAAATCTTCTAGTTAATAAATCTAACTGCTTAGTAGTAAACTCTTTTCCAAAAAAGTCCAACATGACATGATCTGGAAAATTTTCATCATTATACTTGTATACATCAATTAACGACATATCTTCAGGAATATCAACTTCTGTGGTTATTCCATCTGCAAGGTAATCTTTCCAAGAACGATTTTTAATATAATCTGGAAGTTCCATATAAATCACATCTTTTTTTTGTTGTTTTAAACTTAAAATATTTTATTATTGTAAAATCAAATTTTTTTAAGTAAGTCTTAAGATTCTCTAATCATATTAAAGCTTTTTTTAAAAAAAAAAAAGACAACTGATTGAAACATTAATGGAAATTACAGTATATGATCTTTCTCATCAGTATTAAAAAGAATAGATAATGTAAATTTATCATAAAAATAATAAAAATCCTGAAGAAATCTTTTTATGGTTTGATAATTGGAGTTAAGCAATTAGGACAAACATCCCAATTTAATTTAACTTGGTAATTACAATTTGGATTGGGACATTCAATTTCTTTTTCTTCTTCAAGAGATGCTATTTTATATGCTACGCTCAACTCGCTTGCTGCCTCAATATCTTTTAGTAATCCAGATCCTTGAAAATTTAAACCGCACCTAATGCATATATTAGATAAATCATTTTTTAACACAGTCTTTCCACATTTAGGACAAAAACCCTGTAATAACTTTAAACTTTGAAATAATTCGGTTTCCTCAGAATCTGAGATTGAAACTAGATTTAGATCTTCATAACGCTCAGAGTTGTTTATTATATTGTATAAAGAGTTTTTTCCTCCTTCTGCTTTTAACAGTTTTTTAGACTGTAATGCAATATCCATCAAGGATGCCTTTGGAATACTTATCTCTAGAGCATATTTAATTATCATTTTCTCAACCAACATTTCATAAGGTTCTTTTATTCCGCTAATCCCTTGGGATTCATTCATATCCCATATTAATTCCATTCCTAATAATTTCTCAGTTATTTCTTCGGCCAATCTATCTAAATCTAGGTCAGAGATCATTTTTTCTTCAGCTATGCTTACTTCAATTATCTCGTTTATTAAATTATCTTTAATTAATCGAATGGTAGTAACACCTAGTACATCTTCTCTGTGAAAAAAGAATTTATCCTCGCCCCGACTAAACATATATAATCCTAAATCGCTGGATAAAAGACGATCTACATAAAAATCTATCCTTAATTTTTTTACATTATAGTGTTTACAGAATTCTGTAATTTCAAATTTAAAATCTCTCGTCAGAACAGAATTATTGTAAATGTAAAAGAGCGTAAGATATAAATCACGATTTTGCTCTATAAGAAAATAATTTTCACCCATATTAATAATGTTTCGACTGATATCTGTTATTATGGAATCTGCAACGCTAATTTCTTTGTAGAAGGTTTTTAATTCAGATAGGTTCGAGATAAGATCATTTATTTCACTAAAATAAATCGATTCATCATAACTAATGTAATCCTCACCAAGCTTTTCTGTACCTAAATCTGTTATAAAATATCGCTGCTCTTGTAAGTTCTTGGAGGAATTTCTAAATATTTTTTTTTCAATGTTATTTTTAGAGAGATGGAACTTTATATATTTAGAAACTGTAGATCTACTTAAACCAGAATATTCTATAATATTTGTGAAACGTAATGGCCCTAAATTCCGTAATAAATAAAGAATACGCATATCATTTTGATCAATTTTATTAATCTCAGATAAAACTTTTTCTTTTACTTTGGCAGTTATCGTGAATTTAGACATAAATATAAAAAAGAAACTAGGAAATTTATACTTTTGCCTATACTTATACTTTAGTTTTAGTATAGTTGACTCTAAAGGATTATGGATCTGGACCTTGCTTCATCTAAAAATACATTCTTACCTAACTAAACTTCAATTTAATTAAAAATACCCTTGTTTTTAAGTAAAAATTTTCACATTACAATAGTAATAACTAGATTATTAAAAAAAATAAAAAAAAGATGTGAAAAGACACGACTCAATATCGATTCAGATTAACTGGTGTTCCACCAGACCAAGCTATTAAATTAATTGAAGTAGATCCAAACCAATCTATAGCAGAAATTAAGAAAACAGTTCAACGAGAATATAAACTTAATCCGATTCTTGCTATTCAATTTATCTTTAAAGGAAAAGTACTTCCAGACCAGCTAAAGTTTGCCAAGATAGGGATCCACCCCAAGAAAGACGTGATAACAGTTATGGCGACCCAGGCTGGCGGATAATAAATATTTTTTTAATTTTTTCTCTTTCTATTATATTTTGCAAAATCTTACAAAAATAGTATTTAAGTTTTAAATAAACTTAAGGCCTTCTTAACCATTTCTCTATAATTATATTTATCTCGTTCAAAATCATAACCAATAGATCCTAACACAATTTCAACATTAAACTCATCATAATCATAACCCAGTTCTTCGATGAAGGCAATGCCGTCATAAACACCATTCAACCCATTCCCAAGATCGTGCGAATAAATACCACAAAAATCAGATTATTATTATTATTATTATTACTCTTCCCAAGGTAATAGCGTTTAACATGCAAGATTTACCTGATAAATTTGATCCATTCTCGTGAATTATCACGAGAATAATCGTAAAGTTCTACGTTATTCACGACTAGTATCTTTTAAAATGATACTTATATTTTTAAAGTAATTCTACTTGAGGATAGATAAGAGCAACATGAAAACTAAAAAGATATTAACCATCCTATCAGTTTTGATCATATTTTTCTGTATTATTTCTTCTTTTGATATTGTAAACTATATTGATTATATTAAAGATGATCTTATTATAGATGAATATTATGGATATCTCGTGTTTTTTGTTTTATTGTATTCGATAATTTTGTCTATATTGACCTTAATCCTTGTTCGTTTAGAAAAACTCCTTTTTTTCCAAATCTTGTTCTCAATAATCATATTTGGACTAAATTTAGGAATATTAATAAATTTTACAATCATTATTCGAGACTTTTGGATAAATCTTTCTATAAGAGAAACTTTATTTTATTTGCCAAGTATAGTTTCAATTTTTTGTTCTATACCTATTCTATTATTGTCTTATTTTCAAATCAAATCGAAAAAACATATGAAGTTTTCAATAGAGGTTTTAAAAAGTAAAATTAAGCTTATTTATTTACGATTAGTTACATTAGTGGCTTACTTTCCCATTATACTGGGAATTTTATACACTATGACTGCAATGCCCGCTATTGCATACATTTCGTGGAATATTTTTCGTTTATGGCCCGGGATCGATTTTATGGCGTCATGGTTCTTTGTCCACGGTTATTACTCTACGAATTTTGCTATCTATTCACTCATGGGGATCGAACTCGTTATTTTTATGTGCGGATTTGGTTTGTTTTTGCTTGGCTTAATTCACTTAGTAAAAGCAAAAAAAGAGAAAATCAATATAGTCCAAACAGGGCTTTATAAATACATTCGACACCCCCAAAATTTAGGTATAATTATATTTTCTTTTCCGTTTTGCTTATACGTGCCTTTTCTTGGTGATTCTGGAGTAAAAGTGGGAGATATTATTTCTTGGACGCTATTTTTTTTATTGATAATTATTTATTCTGATATCGAAGAAATTCAGATGGCGAAAAGGTATCCAGATGAGTATAAACTTTATAGGTCAACTACAGGATTTTTTATTCCAAGAATCATCAAAACTAAAAAGGAAAGAGCTAACATGGAAATTAAACATTATCTATTTCGTTGGCTTTTCCTCATTGGAGGCTATATCCTCTTAATTTCCATTCTTACGTTTATATTTAGTAAATTTCCTCTGGTAATCATTGCTTATTATACTTAGAACTTCGTATTTTATATTTTTAATTAAATTTGTTTTTATTTGACTAATTTATGATTAGATAATCCAAATTGATCGGTGGAATATATTTAATACTTTTAGGTTTTTAAAAGGAGATAAAACTCTAAAGTCCACCATTCCCTCTGAATCCTGGTTCTCTTGATTTTGGATTAAATCCGTGAGAAAACCTACTATAGCGATATAGATCTAACTTACTTTTTCTACACGAATAGTTATGGATTAGTCTTTAGCGGAGTAGCGATTGTAATTTTCATCGCGTTCGCTCTCCAGATCAAGAAAAAGAGCTTCTAATAAAGATTGATTTTGGTTTTTTCAATAGAAAAAGGAAAGGTATTAACCTTCTTTATAAAGAAAAAAAGAAGCAAAATTAAGTGTTTAAGAAAGAAAAAATAGAGTAAAAACTCCGAAACACACTCCCACCTCAATTTTATATATCAAATTAGAAAGGTAGCAAAAATATTAAATAGCTTCCAAGGAAATTATAAAATAACACAAAAGGGTGAAAAGAAAACTATGCTAAAAAACAAAAACAATCAGATAAAATGGCTCGGTATAAGCCTAACTAAAAAAAAGTCAATTTATTTAACCATGCTCAGTAGTATTGGTTCTTCCTTCTTTGCAGGAGCAATTTTCTTTGCCGTTCCAGTTTTATTTTACGCCAGGACTGACATTTTTCCACACGATAAAATAACATATTCCTATACTTTGTTGTTGTCCATCTCTAACTTCATTGCCAGTTCTATATGTATTGGTATATTCGGTTATACGCTTAGTAAGGTTAAAATGTTCAGAAAATCTCTAAAGAATCAATAAAATATAGAACATTTACTAAGGAAAAGGATACCAAAAGAGAATTGAGTGAAAATGAAAAGAAAGTTAGTGTATATCCCCGTAATAATAATAATAACCGGATTAATCTTAACATTCTCGATAATTATCAACAACTCTATAATACTAACGAGAATATATTATAAAATTGATTATAAGGGTAATGTTCAAAATTTTGAAAGTATTATTGACAAAAGTGAATTATTTGAATATCAAAAATACTGCTTGTGTCGAGATTACTTAGGGGATGTTTATAACCTAAGTGATAAAGTTTATTTGTACCACATTGATAGAGAATTGATAGAATATCTTAAGCTACAAATTGAAGAGGATAAAACGATATTTCATCTTTTTCCTTTTTATAGTCATGATTTTATTTATTCATTGGAAGCAACTAACGAATCTCTGATATATCTGACCTACAATAATAATTCAATAATTAATGCGGAGTATGTAAACCATACGGAGATATTTACTGCTAGGTGGGGGCTTTATGATCTTTATGATAATAATTCGCTCTATTGGGAAGGAAATTGGTATCTTAATTTTACCTTTATCCCCTTTGCTCCCAACAGTTCATCTACTATTGTATTAAATGATGTCATTTTAGTTAAAATGAATCTAAAATATCATCATGATTATATGTTTGGAGGATCCTTAGATTTAAGAATTGAGCCCTTTTTATGTTTTAACTCTAATCTTCAGATGATGTTTGTTTACTTTCCTTTTACATATAGTATTGTACAATAAGAGAAATAAGACCAAAGTAGTGTGTGTGTTTATTTCCTTATTATTTTAAATTTCTTCAAACAAAAGAAAATTATCACCACAATATTTATTAGGAAACGAAAAAGAATTATAAGCAAAGTATCGCCGTGAGATTAAGATTATGCTCAAAGGGTGAAGAAGTAAAGTTGTTATCAAAATTATCACGGGACTGCTAATTCTTTCTGTATCAACCATATTATTGTATAAATTATAATTTAAAGTGATTAAAAATACCTGCTACACTGTTACACTATCCCGTTGCATGGGGGCTTTCAAAATTAGACAAACGGTTAAATCTGCCAGGTTTAATTGTGGGCTCATTTATACCTGATATCGAGGTTCCTATTTTAATGATTTTCTTTAATGGGGTGCTTCCAGATCATTTCATCTTGCACAGCTTGATTGGGGCACTTACTATAGGTACTGTTATCTCAACTATGGTTACCGTTATGTTTTATCCATTTTTAACTTCGTTGTTCTTTCGAATCGATATAGATAAAACAAAGGAGATATGTAGATTAAGTCCTGCTCTAGTGTTATCCTGTATGCTTGGAAATATTTTTCATATCCTGTTAGATGTTCCTATGCATCCATTTAATCCTGTCCTGTGGCCTTTTGTAGACCCATATAGTATTGTCGGATTTTTAGTCATTGTCTTCTCCGTAGACGGAAGTTTTAGTTTAGGATTTCTAATAGCAAATATTCTGAATAATGTGATAACGGGACTATTAATGCTTGCTATTATGATTAAAAGTAGGAAAAATTTATGGGAGCAAATTTTAATAGGAAGAATATACTCGTAATCTAAAAATTCTTACCATTTTTTCTTAATTTCAAGTCATTTCTCATAATTTTAATGTTCATCAAGCAATCTTCAAAAGAAGTAATCAATTGAATAAAATAGCAATACTAGCTAATAAAAAGCTCAACAAACTGATAAAAATAAATCAATGTTTTTCTTAAAAAATAAAGAAAAATCCATACCGGAGTAGAATTTTCCATTGAATTTTACTTCGATCGTAAAATCTTTACAAATTAAGTCAACTTCAATGCTAGGATAGGTATCTGAGCTCAACATTTTCCTAGCTTCGCAATCTAGTTTTCAAAATCTAGATTTAGAATCCAAATTCCTTTGGATTCACTACCTTTTTTAATCTCTACTTTCAGTTTTACAAATTTTTTCGTCGATTTCTTTTAAGGTATCTCGAAACCCTTTAACTCCTTTAAGCTCTCTATTTCCTTTTCCTTTTTCTTTTTCTAAATCAATTTTTTTATTAAATTTTCTTTTCGCATATTCATATCCAAACAAATATGAATATATGTGTAATAATAATCCCATATAGTTTACATCTCCTGGAAGGAGTAATTTAATATTTACTAGATTGAATAGCAGATTTAAATGTTAGGAGAAAGGAGTTAAATAAATTTATTTCTGATTTTTACTATTTTCAAATAAATTTAAGAGATCTTTCTTAACATACACCAAATTGGGATGTCAGTTTTGGGAATAATTGCATATTCCAGTACTTCAAAACCATGTCTTTGATAAAATCCCACATTTTTCTCAGTATTTGTTTCTAAATAGATGGGTAGTTTCTCATTATCAATTATTTTAAACATTTCCCTCAATAAAAGACTCCCATAACCCTTACCTTGCTCTTCTGGATCGACAGCAATAGATAGGAGATACCAATGATCAAATGGGGCAAGACGTTTATGTACTGGAGTCATATAATTAAATACATCTATACTTCTCATCATTGAATTAAATTGGGATATTAATCCAGATTTGCGCATGGCCCGAAATCCGCCATGTCTTATCATACTCCAAGCAGTTTGATGCACTTCTTTCGGAGGCATCCATATTGCAATTCCTTCTAAATTCTCAGAAGTTGCCATTGCTTTACCTTTATGTAATCCATATTTATAAATCATCTCAAATCCATATCGTAATTTTTCCTTTCGCTCATTTTCATCGGGAAAAGATAAAATAGTGACAGGATCATCTTGAAAAGCTCTTCCTGCTACTAGCCCCGCATCCTTTATTTGATCTTTTGAAAGATTTATTAGATTAGCTATAATAATCAATTCCAAATTCTGTTAAATAATAAATTGTATATATATTATTTAAATTTATTGTTGATTCTACATAGTAGTAAATGATACTTTCAGTACTCCTATCACAATTTCCCTTGTGAATAACAAAAATTTATTCATCTTTATCTAATAAAATTGATAATTTTCTTAAGTGTGACATATTTTCTTTCAATATGGTTGATAAAACTAAAATTGCTATTCAGAGAATTATTAGTGAAGATGTAAAAACAGCAGTATTTACCTCGCTAGATAACATTAATGCCCAAAAATTAATGCAAAAAGAAGGAATGATAATATTAATTAAACCTAACTTATTAATGGGAAAACCACCGGAAAGAGGAGTAAATACTCATCCTGAGGTTGTGCGAGCAACTATTCAGTGGGTAAAACGATTCAACCCTGCAAAAATATATGTATGTGACTCTGCGGGAGGGGCAAAAGTAGGAATAACAGAAAAAGCAATTTTAGATAGTGGAATTGGGATAGTATGTGAAGAAGAAGGAGCTGAATGCTTACCCTTTGAAAAAAGTGAAAGGAAGATTTACAAAATTGAAGATCCACTCGAATTAGAGGAAATTTCAAGTTCAAAACTGATTGAGGATGCTGATCTTATAATCAATATTCCTAAAATAAAAACTCATTGGCAATGTACTTTAACTTGTTGCATAAAGAATATGTTTGGAACAGTTTTATTAGCAAATAAAGCAAAAACTCACGCTCAGGCCGCCGTTCTTGATAGATTTTGTTCAGCATTAGCAGATATATATTCAGTGTCTAAACCACAATTGACAGTAATAGATGGGTATATTTGTATGGAAGGTCAGGGACCTTCAAGCGGGGACGCAGTGAAATTAGACTTAATCTTGGCAGGATATGATCCTGTAGCATTAGATTCAGTAGTCTGCAAAATTATTGGATTTGACCCATCTGAAGTGTTATATTTAGCAAAAGCAGAACAAAAGGAATTGGGAAGTACAGATTTAGAGAAAGTCGAGATCATTGGTGAGACGATAGAGGAAGTATATCGTAAGTTTAAAAGACCTAAACTAAAACCAATTTCAATGCCTTTACCAAAGTGGTTAGCAGATTATCTTGGAAAGACAATTTTTAGAGCTACTGTAAAATTTAATAGAGAAAAATGTAAATTATGTTCTACTTGTTGGACTAATTGCCCAGTTAATGCGATTACTCCTCCAGAAATAATAAAAAAAGGAAATATTCCAATTTGGGATAAAAAGAAGTGTATAACTTGTTTTTGTTGCGTAGAATTGTGTCCTCACGAAGCAGTAAAATTTAAAATTAACTATGTTAAAAATGCTCTATTTTCTTGGATGGGGTTAGCTTGCATCGCATTCTTAGCAATATTAACCTTGTTTTTCTCATGGATTCTAATGAATTAGACTTATTTACTTAAAAGGAATTCTAAACCTTATATTTTTATATGGTTTAAAAGGCTATTTTATTTCTTGAAAATCTTATAAAGCTTTGAGATTAATATATCATATCATTTAAAAAAATGTTAAACAATGCAATAAAATGAAGTTCACTATATTAAATGGGAGTCCTAAAGGCGCTGAGAGCGTCACCATGCAGTATATCTTATACATTAAGAAAAAACACCCGGAACACGAATATAATATAATAAACATAGCACAAGCAATTAAAAAGATCGAAAATGACGAAAAGAGATTCGAAGACATTATTCTTCAGGTAAAAAAATCAGATGGAGTAATATGGGGATTTCCTTTATATGTGATGTTGGTCTGTTCCCAATATAAACGGTTTATTGAATTGATTACCGAAAGAAATGTTGAAGCTGCCTTTGAAAATAAGTACACAATTGTCCTATCAACCTCGATTCATTTCTACGATCACACTGCCCAGAATTATATGCATAGTATTTGCGATGACTTAAAAATGAAGTATGTAGGAAATTATCCTGCAGACAGTTGGGATCTTCTTTACCCAAAGCGGCGAGCAAGATGGCTTTTATTCGTTGAGGAATTTATAAATCACATCGAAAATAAATATCCTACTTCAAAACACTACGCTCCATTGAAAATAAGAGACTTTCAATATACTCCCGGAAAAAATATAGAAGATGCAGAGAAAATTGATACACATAGCAAAAAAATTCTTGTTGTTAGTGATGAAACTAATGAAAACACAAATATAGGAAAAATGATAAAGAGGTTTACAGAGTCTTTTTCAAGCGAGATTGAAATCATAAACTTATACGACATCGATGTTAAAGGGGGGTGTATTTCGTGTTTACAATGTGGTTACGATCATAAATGCTCCTATATAGGAAAGGATGGCTTTTTTGAGTTTTGGGAAGATGTAGTAATGACTTCGGACATCATCGTTTTTGCTGGTGTTATTAAAGATAGATATCTTTCATCCAGATGGAAGATGGTTCTAGACCGAGCTTTTTATATGACGCATACACCGACTCTAATAGGAAAACAGATGGGTTATCTTATCTCTGGACCTGTAAATCAAATTCCAAATCTTTCTCAAATGTTTCAAGCTCACATAGAAATTCAAGACTCAAATTTTGTGGATATTATTACTGATGAATTTGGGACATCAGAAGACATAGATGCCTTACTCCACGATTTTGCTAGGAAATTAGTTACATTTTCCAAAACAGATTACTTCAAGCCAATAACTTTTTTGGGAGAAGGAGGTAAAAAAATATTTCGAGACGATATCTATGGGAGAAATCGATTTGTATTTTTAGCAGATCACGATTACTACGAGAAACATGGTTTTTATGACTCTTTCCCGCAAAATGACGAACGCGCAAAAAAATTAAATGAAAAATTGATTCCTTTAATGAGAATGGATAAGCTTAGGAATAAAATCAATATGAAGCAAGAATTTCTTCGTCCATTCATGAAGGTACTTGAAGATCCAGATAAATAAAAATTAAACAGATAGAGGGTATGAAAATGGCATGGGGCGGCTCGTTAAATAAAGATGGTTCTGATTACGTGAGAAATCTAAGAGAAGCTGATAAGGCAATAAAGTTTCTTGAAGGATTAAAGAGTGAATTAAATGAGGAAGAAAAACAAATCGTTTCAGACACTATCAATATTATTGTAAACAAATACACTAAAGAATCTAAAAATGATTCTCAAACCTTAAAGTGAGTCAATTAATTTCTTAATTATTCCTATTAGTTTATCTGCTTCCGTTTTTATTGTTTTAGTCAGATTTATTTCGAAAAATGGTAGATCAATGTTATCTGATCGCTCCTCAAGAGTCAGTTCATCTTGTTTGTAAAGTTTTAATTCTTGAAAACCTTCAAGACTTTCAGGAACAAACCCAATCATAAAAACATTCAGAGATGGTAATTTATCAACAATTAAATCAATAACAATGTGAACTGGTATTGTGTGAGTAGATATTGGCACATATTCTTTAATGGTTTCACGCTCCAATATCGCAATCGTTCCCGGAGGTTTATTCAGAGTACATGTATCTATAAGAATCAGGTATGTGGGTTTAAAATTAACAACATCATCAATTCGAGCCATGGGATCTGTTCCAGCGTTTATGAATAGAACTTTTTCGTTTGAATATTCTAATAGCTCACTTATGATATAAGGTCCTAAACCGTCATCACTTAATTTTTCTTCTCCAATCCCCATAAAAACTAAGCTATTAATGCCGCTAAGTCTATTCAAGAGTTTTTCATACAAATTTTCCATGGTTAGGTGATAAATTCTTTAATTGAACATTAATTTTTGCATTTATGTTATTAAAAGGGAAAACCATAGTAATCACAGGTTCGGGAAGAGGTATCGGAAAATCTATAGCTATCGCTTGTGCAAAAGAAGGGGCTAATATTGGTCTTACATCAAGATCTCTCGATGAACTGAATGAAGTTAAAGATGAGATTCTTAAATTAGGTATTGAAGTAAGGGTATCAGTTAAAACTGCAGATATAACTAAATACGAAGAAATTGAGGTGGCATTTAAGGCATTTCATGAAGAATTAGGAAAATTTAATGGAGTGATTGCCAACGCTGGGTATTCAAGAATGTGGAATAGCCATGAATTTGATAGCAATAAATTTTCTGAGATAATGACTATCAATGTATCTGGAGTATTTTATGCTTTTAAAGCGGCTTATCCCTATCTTAAGAAAGATGATAAGAATAATAAATCAAGATTCATTATCACTGGAAGCGCAGCGTTTACTAATCCTATGCCAAAACTTGCTGCCTACACCGCAAGTAAATACGCCGTAGTAGGATTACAAAGTGCATTAGCGTTAGAATATAAAAAAGAGAATATTACCTTTAACATGGTTCTACCAACTCAAGTTGATACGCGCATGCTGAGAGGTCGTAATGCAGGAGATGGAAACAAACCTCCGAACGTTATGAACGCCCAAGAGCTAAATGATTATTACCTATTTCTTCTGAGCGATAATGCAAATAAAATAGATAACGCACTAATTTTTACTAACGATTTTGGCGAAATAAGAAATCTATTATCTAAGGCTCCTCCCGTAAAACGAGAAAATTGGGAAATTTTTAAACCATACTTAGAAGAAAATGCACCCAAAATCTATTCTAACGTTAGGAAGCTTGGAAAATTAGTAGAATTTATAATAAATACTAATGAATAATTATTTCAATAAATCTTACACCAATAATTGGAGTCCAGTCCATTTAAAGCGTTAAATTCATTAATTATTAACTGCTAGGTTATATTAGAATATGAATGAAACACCAAATGAAAAGGTCGAAAAAGTCCAGTTCGAGGGAATAATCGACAACGAAAAGGTTATTATTACTGATAAGGATTGCATTGAAGAGTTTTATAGGAAAGCATATATTGGCACGCTCGAAAAGAATAGCGAAGGTGAAGAAATATTAGTTTTAGGACCTTTAGAAGTTCTATTATTATGTGAAAGAAATCGGATTTTATTGTATAATAATAATGATAGGAATAGTGATCTACACGATTTTGAGGGTTTATTAACGTATTTCATTCAATATGACGATAAATTATGGCGAAAGTACATTATTTACATGGATTTGCGAAAAAGGGGTTATATAGTAAGAACGGGATACGGAGAAGGGATTGATTTTCTGGTGTACAAACGCGGGGCTGATTTTGAAAAAGATTCCGCTAAATTCTTAATTTATCCGGTATTTGAAGGTTCACCTATAGATTTAAGGGAATTAGATAAAATGTCTCGCGTAGCTATGAGCTCTCGCAAGGACCTCATTGTAGCTACCGTCGATAGGCTAAGTAAGCCAATATATTATAGTGTGAAAAAATTTGAAATTATGAATAAAGTTGAGAAAAGCGAAGACTAAAATGTCAGACAAATATGCTTGCGATACTTCTGTTATTTTTAATGGTCTCATCTTAAATTTAATCGAAGATGGAGAATTGGGGGAAAACCCCGAAATTTACATCCCAAATGTGGTTGTTGCTGAGGTTGAGTACCGTACAAATGTTCAAAAAGAAATAGGATTCCATGGTTTAAATGTATTAAAAGAATTACGAAAATTGCATCAGGAAGAGAAAATAACGCTTAAAATTGTGGGAAAAAGACCAACAAGGGAAGAAATTAAAATGAGTCCAGGAGGGGAACTTGATGCGCTTATTAGAAAATCGGCTTTAGAATATGGCGCCATTTTAATTACAGCAGATCGAATCCAGGGTGATGTAGGAATTTTCGAAGGGATTCAAATAATGTATGTAAAGGAAAAATACTTTCCAAAAGAATCTGACCCTTCTTCTCTTAAGTTGTTAGAATTTTTCGATGAAACCACAATGAGCGTGCATCTAAAACAAGGATTACCTCCTTATGCCAAGAAAGGAAGCCCCGGAAATTGGCATTTAGAAAAGATTGGCGAAGAACCATTATCTACTAAAATTATTGAAGAAATTGCCATCGAAATAATAGAAATGGTTAGGGAAGACGATCACTCATTTATAGAAATTGAGAAACACGGCGTTGTAGTTGCCCAGTTGAGAGAATTTAGAATAGTTATGACCAGACCTCCATTTTCAAAAGATGTTGAAATAACTGCTGTTCACCCGCTTGTTACGCTTTCATTGGAAGATTATTCAATTGATTCAAAATTAGATAAGAGATTACAGAAAGCAGAAGGGATTTTAGTTGCTGGTGCTCCTGGGGCAGGTAAGAGTACTTTCTCAGCAGCTTTGGCAAATTATTATTTAGAACAAGGAAAAGTTGTGAAAACGCTAGAAAGCGTTCGAGATTTACAAGTTAGACCTGAAATTACGCAATATACCAAATTGGAGGGAAGCCTTGAAAATTCAGCGGACATTCTACTCTTGGTTAGACCAGATTTCACGATTTTTGACGAAGTACGCACTACAAAAGATTTTCAGATCTACGCTGATTTTCGTTTATCTGGAGTTGGAATGGTCGGAGTTGTTCATTCTTCATCGGCTATCGACGCAATACAGCGCTTTATTGGCCGTATAGAGCTTGGTATGCTTCCGTCAATTATTGATACAATCGTATTTATTGAAGGAGGGGATATCTCTGCCGTTTTGATTATAAAAATGACAGTTAAAGTCCCTCATGGATTTAGGGATAAAGATTTGGCACGACCCGTTGTCGAAGTTAGAGATTTTAGAACAACTCGTCTTGCATATGAGATTTATTCTTTTGGTCAAGATATCGTCATCAATCCAATTAACCCTATAGAACCTAAGGACTCTTTTAGGCGTGATGAGCAATTTAAAAAAGAGTTTTCGAGTAAAAAAAAAAGAAATAAAAAAATTGAGTTAGATATCAAAGTTAGTAAGCAAAAGATATTAATCAAAGCAGATCCAATATACGCTAGTAGTAATATTATTGTTTATGCAGATGACTACGAAATCTTTACTGGGTCATTGAGTCGATCAAGCGTTATAGCGCTTTCCCTCTCAAATAAAGAAGGCAGAAAGGTCCTTAAGGAGTACGATAGAGATAAGCATATTTATGGAATTATAAAATAGATATCTTATCGTTTTGTCATTTTTAAAGAAAGATTTCTACTTGATAATTAACGAATATCAATCTATCTTGATAATTGACTTGTTCTAATAACTACTCGTTTGGTTATTTTGCTAATGCATTTTGGGCTCTATTTATATCATCTACTCCGATGACTAACTTATTATGCTCAGCTAAATAGATCAAATCAATGTTGACGCCAACATTGCCTATTTTACGAGCCATCTTCCCACCAGACCCTGGTTTCCCTGCAATAGGACTAATATCCATGACAAGCACTTCAC
Organism: Promethearchaeia archaeon; assembly: GCA_029856125.1. Taxonomy (GTDB): domain Archaea; phylum Asgardarchaeota; class Lokiarchaeia; order Sigyniarchaeales; family SOKP01; genus SOKP01. The sequence goes on from JAHQWJ010000056.1 coordinate 22,171, forward strand.
GGATAGCACTAATTTCATATCCTGCATCTTCAAGTATAAAGCGTGCAACGCTTTCGTCTTCAACCAATATATGTATAATTGCGTCATCTTTTAGAGGAATTCCACATAAACCTTCCATATTTATACCATTTTTCCCTAATAGCTCACCCAAATCAGCTAGTGCTCCTGGTCGATTTTCTATAATAACTGCTACATCTTTCATAATTTTTTACCTCCTATATTTATTATTTGGATATCAAAGATAGAATCTAACGAGATACTTTTCTAAAGCTTAATTATGTTTACTCTATATTTAAGCTTTCTTTCGAATTTTAAAAATCATTTCTCACTTAAGATCAATTCATTTTGAAATATCAAGTGTAAATAGAACCTCTCCATATTCCACACTTTTTGATTTCATTGGGTATCCGCTGTTATTAAGAAAATGAAGCATTGCTTTGTTTTCAAGGAGAATTGAGCCTGTAAAAAATTTGTAATTTAATTCCCTAGCAATTATAACTAGATAATTTAATAAAAATGTAGCAATTCCAGTTCTGCGAAAATCTTTCTTCACAACTATAGCTAATTCAACTGTTGAGGGTTTACTGGTTTTAAAAAACGCTGCTGAAGCAATTATTTTCTGTTCACCTTCTTGAAGAGAGTCTCCCACTAATATCATATCAGTTTGATAATCTATATTTGTTAAAGGTTGTACAAATTTGTGAGGAAATTTTCGATCCCGTGAGAAAAATCTTAGATATTTATCATCGTCACTTAAAGAATAGTAAAATCCTTGGAGCATTTTCTCATCGGTTGGTTTTATTGGACGAATTTTGATATTTTTTCCATCTTTCATTTGAAAAGTCGTTTCATATTTATCCGGATATAAGCTCAATCGACCACTTATGGAAAGAGGTAGTTTTTGATCCGCATAGACATATTTTACTTTTTTAGCTTGTTCTAAAAGTTCTTCTCTAAAGTCTGGGTGGGCGATATTTATCATTTGTAACACTCGCTCCCTAATACTCTTACCAAATAAATAAGCAATTCCCCATTCGGTAACAACATAATGAATATCTCCGCGAGTAATTACAACTCCAGAACCAGGTTTAAGATTTGGAACAATTCTGGACACTACCGTTCCATCCTTTAAAGTCGCAGTGCTAGGAAGAACGGCTATAGGTTTTCCGTCTTCAGAACGATTGGCTCCTCTAACAAAATCTACTTGACCTCCTATACCACTATAAAATAATGGCCCAAGCGAGTCTGCATTAATCTGTCCCGTTAAATCTATTGTTAGCGCTGCGTTTATGGCCACTTGCTTTTTATTTCGGCTGATAATGAAAGGATCGTTGCAATAATTAACGGGATGAAATTCTACAAAGGGATTGTTATCTACAAAATCATAAAGCCGCCGGGAGCCCATGACAAAAGAACAAATTATTTTTCCCTTATGGATAGTCTTTTTTTTACATGTGATTACCCCCTTTTCAACGAGATCAACAATTCCATCCGAGAAAACTTCGCTATGCACTCCTAAATCTTTTTTATCTTCTAATTCGATTGTTAATGCGTTAGGAATTTTCCCAATTCCCATTTGAATCGTAGATTCATCTTCAATAAGGGATGCGACATATTTTGCAATCTTTTTAATGGATTCATCTGGGGGATCATACTTAAACTCAATAATATCGTGATCTGATAAAATATAGGCGTCGATATCGTTCATATGAATGAATGAATCACCGAGCGTGCGTGGCATCTTAGGATTAATTTCAGCTACCACAAATTCAGCTATCTCTGCTATAGGTTTCGCAATATCTACGTTAATACCATAACTACAAAATCCAAATTGGTCAGGAGGGCTAACTTGAATAAGAGCAGTCTTTACATGCATTTGTCCCCTTTCAAAGAATCCTGGAATGTCTGAAAGTAGCATTGGAGTGTAATCTGCAACTCCCCTTTTTACGGCGTCTCGAAGATTTTCACTAATAAAAAAAACATTGTGCCGAAACAAATCTTCATTACCTCCCGCAGTTTTATAATAATCGAGATCGGACAGGCTGATAAAATGAATCATCTCTACATCAGAAAGCTGAGGACCGAGTTCAATAAGTTTTGACGTAAGATCTATTGGTTCAGAACATCCAGAATCGATAAAAACACGATCTCCTGGTTTAATGTATCGTTTAATTGCTTGCTCTACATCAACATGTTTCTGCTTATATTTATCTAAATTAGGAAATCTATTGATATTCACTTCTTTTGATATCATCTTCACCCATTTTTAATGATACTAACAGTTTAATTGGTATTCATCATTTCTTTTACTTTCAGAATAATGTTGGGAAGGACATCTCCGATTTGATCAAAGAACCTCAAATCAGCTTCACTATCGTATGGAGTTTCGCCCTTGTTAAGAATTATTAATTTGGCACCACTCCTCCAAGCAATTCCAGGCATATTTGCGGCAGGGGTCACAACTAGAGATGAACCGATTACAAAGAAAACTTCGGCCTTTTCGGACATCCTCATAGATTCTTCAAGTTCGTCAATAGGTAACGGATCACCAAAATTAACAATACTTGAAATAAGCCTTCCACTACAATTTGGACATTCAGGTTGCTTGTTTTGGACCCGATCTGTTCTAAATCCATTACCCCACTTTTTTTTATCCCATTTAGCCTCTTCAAATGTCAATTTTTTTCCACACTCCAAGCATTTCATAAAATAACGATTTCCATGAAGTTCTGCTAATTTTTCAAATGGGATTCCAGATTTAGCGTGAAGGCCATCTACATTTTGAGAAATTAAATAAATCAATTTACCCAGATTTAATAAGTCTAATACAGCATAGTGTCCTTGATTTGGTTTAACTTGATCATATGGCACAGCCATTTTAGGAGGGGGTAAACCCTTATCACGGCGTGTCCATACTCCATCTGGACCTCTAAAATCGGGTATCCCACTTTCAGTAGAAATTCCCGCACCAGTGAAGATGACGAGATTATTTGATTCATAAATCCACTTTGCGGCTAAATCAATTTTTGCATCCAATTCCATATAAATATGAAGCATTTTTGTAAATAAAAATATATTTCATTTGGTTTTTATTATCAATTTTACTCTGTTCAGTTAAAATATTGACACGAACGTCTAAAATTACCAGTTACTTTATAAAGATAAATTCTAATTTCTTTTTAGGTATAGGATTTTTGTAGATCTTTATATTCTTTTAAGTTGAAGTATTATTAGGATAAATTAGGTAGGATATATCTTGACGTATATGTTAAATTTTAATAAAGAAGAAATTTCATCGAGACGAATTGATTATGCAAGAGTTAAGTTTAAACCTGAACAACAAAAGCTAATTAAAACAATCTCGAGCCTCATTTGCGAACAAATAGAAATTCCCGAATTAGCAATGCGCTGTATTACTTGGTCTGCAATAACCGATTGGCAGAAAATGAAAGATAAACCAATATCAGAAATTGCCAATATGGAAATATCAGAAAAGTTAACTACATTTAAAGAATTATTTAACATAGGAAAATTTCAATTAAAAGAAATACTATCATATCCGAAAGAGCAAAGTGAATTACTCCTTGATATTGCCTTTGAAAGGGCATTTAAGTATTATCTCAAACACATTCATAGAACACAGAAATAATAGCTCAATTTTAATGTTTTCAAATCCTCTTTTTGTCTAGAATTTGAACTAAGTCAATGAGATTGCTTTCTAACTCGTAAAATTTTATTCTATCGTAAACTTCTTCTATGTCTTTTAAACGTGATATATGATGAGAATCACAACCAATTGAAACTAATACGTTTCTTTTTTTCAACTGGTCAAAAAAAGAGTGATATTTCTGGGAATAAAATTGTGGATAGCTTGAATTAAATTCAAAGAAGATTTGGTTCTGTGTTAAAAAATCTATAAGAATGTTCATACCATTAATAACGAAAAACGAAGGTTCAAAATGTGCGAGACCTATTAAAGGAAAAACCTTAGAGTTTTTAGAGTTTTTTCTCCAATAGTTTATGATTTTTTTAATAAAGGATATGCCTTCAATGCTTTCAAGATATTCAAATATTATGATATCAAATTTAGCAGGTGAGATACTATTAAGAATGAACTTTTCTGTACTATTTAAATCAATTTCTATTCCCTTAAACAGAGCCATTTGCCTTTCTTCATCAAGAAGATATTTTTGAAATTGACCAATTTCCTCTAAATACATTTCAATTTTATCAAGACTGTTAAGATTAGGAATTATATCGGCTTTCCAAGAATTTGTAAAGTGATCCGTGATACAAATATAATCCAAACCCTTATCAAGGGCAGATGAAACTATTTGAGATATAGAATTTTTTCCATCAGAATAGGTAGAATGAATATGTAAATTCAACTTAGGTAATTTCATTTTCATAAAAATACGTCATATCGTGTTGTAAAATGTTAATTCTCAGCTGTTTAAAGTCCAAGCGACTTTATTTCTTTACACCGGTACCATGACAATATGCCACATATGACAAGAATTAAACCAAAAATAAATAATATTAAGGTAAAAAGCGTTGATCCTGCCAAACTATGAATAATGGAAACATTCGTACCAATAGTGAGAGTGATATCTTGGATAGCAATATTATGATTTCCTAACATAAACACAATTATTAGTATCACACCACCAGCGCCAAATTGTAAAAAAGCTATCACTAAATTCATGTAATGAATAACTTTAGATCTTTTTTTACCCAAATCAATAATCTGAGCGCTACCAATATTAATTGCGACTTTTTCTTTATCTACAAATTTTACATAATAATAAGCCAATTCTCTTAAAGGCATTAAATCAAAAATAACTGTAATGATTGTGATTACACCCACAATTATTAAGATTCTATTAATTAATACTACCTCTGGAAAAACTACCGAAAAATTGTTAATAACCCATACAAAAAGACCTATTATGATTGAAAAGAAAAATTTAATTCCTGTTAACGTCAAATTTATTGACGGTTTGTCACTGATTACTAACAGTTCGTAAGTAAATCCTATTATTAAAATGATTAACCCTAAAATCAACGCTTCCAAAGAGATAATTATACCTAGTACTACTGCAAAAGCTAGGAAGCATACAAAAAGAAAAATTGGTAATATTGGGTAGAATGGAGCCTTAAATGGACGATCTAATTCCTTTCTTTTACGTCGTAGTTTTACAGTAGCATAATTTACAAATGCAAGTGCAAAGAAATAGATGAAATTAGTAATTTCGGCGGTAAATCCAATACCAGCAAAAATTGTGAAAAGAAGAATCACAATTACGGATATAAGTAATCCAAAAACGGGCATATCAGATTTTGTATTTGGTTTTGTTTTTCTTATTTTTTCAGGAAAAAATCGATCTCTTGCTAAAGCGGATATAACACTAACCGCAGATCCTAATGACGAATTAATAGCTATTAATGTTGAAATTATCGCCGCTATAACCATAGTAAAAAACCCCAACGGTCCAATCACGCTCTCAAATACATCCGCTAACAAGACAGGATTTCCACTTACACCCGTAGGATTTTCTCCAAGAGCTATTAACACGACAAATGTAATTGAAAGATATAAAACAAGCGTTATTAAAATAGCATATATAATAGTTTTAGGGATGTTTTTTGAAGGATTTTTTAACTCTGGATTGAGATACGCTAAATTTGAAGTAATTGAAGTAAATAATATAAATAATAATAAAAAAGCGGGTATTATCCCCTCAAATTTAATTTGGGGCAATGCAAATATTGGATTAGTAATTGGGGCGATAATTAATCCTGAGATAATAAAGAATGCGAACAACGCGATTAAAATAAATGTGAATAGTAATAATATCCTAATTGCTATTTTCTGTGTTCTAAAAATAAATAAGCTTGTTAGTAGTACTGGTAAAATTGATATTAAGGTTAGAACAGTGTCCGGAATTAGTATGTTAATTTTAGCAAAAACTTCATTAAACACGAGAGCAAAAATTTGAGCTGAAAATGCACACATTGCAACATTTGCAATCCATAAGAAGAAGCCAATTATAAAAGCTAAGAACCCTCCTATTCCTTCTTTTCCAAAGTTATACGCACCGCCCGCCATAGGTAAGCTCGTTGAGAGTTCAGCATAATTCAACCCAGTGAAGAATATTAAAATTCCACCTAATAATAAGCTTAAAAGTAAACCTGATCCAGCAATTTCAATCCCCAATCCTAACAGTACGAAAATGGAACCACCAATTCCACATCCTATACCATATACTACCGCTTGGGACAATTTTAGCGTTCTTTGGGGTAGAACTTCTTTGGGTTTGGTTTCGTTCAATTTTCTTTTTGGAATTTATTATTTTATAATTAAAGGATCTTATTATATAAAAAGTATCCAATTACGATTTCTCCAAATGAAAGATTCCACTAACAACTGAGAAGATTCCCGCTATTATAAGTATGATAAAAAGTATTACTTCAATATCAGCGAAATTTAATATTCCCGTAAGGCCGAAAAGTACTAAAATTAATATAAGAATTCCTACACCAATAAGAATCCCACCAAAAAATTTTGACAATCTGTAAACCAATGAGAGGAACTCTAACCGATGAATTCTACTTTCTTTATCTCGAATTTCTTCCTCTTGAGTATCGAGCTCTAGTTTTAACTTTTGAAGAAGTTGTTTAGCATCATTTGTACTGTGATCTATTACTTCCTTAGATTTTACAAGTTTTTCATGCTCTATATTCATATATTCTAATTTTTCGCCGAGAGAAGCTATTCTTTCCTCTCTTTCAGCATACTCCAAATTAGATCCCTCAATATCTTTTTTGATATCTTCTAATCTTGTCTCATTAGCTTTTACTAGGTTTTCTTTACTTAAAATCTGTTCATCAACAGAGGTTATTACATCATTATGCTGTTGAATTTTAGATTCAACATCAATTAATAACTCCTGTTTTTCAGAGAGTTGAATTTTGTATTTTGCGATTAGTTCCTCGTACGTTTCTCTTTGTTTTTCCATTTCAGGAAAACCATCTTTATAATCCTCTATGTTTTTTTCTATAATTTTAATACGAGTTTCGTTTTTCTCAATTTGTTCGGATAAAAGCTTTTTCTCTTCTTCTTTAGCTTCAATTTCGTTGTTTGTGTGTTCTAATTCAAACTTATTTTTAACAATAGAAACTTTAAGAGTCTCGTTTTCGGCCGTTAGACTCTTGATTTTTTTCTCTAAAGCCTCCGCATTTTCTCCTTGTCTCTCAAGTAAAGACTCTTTCTCTTGAATTTCTTGATTCAGTTTGACAAGTTTAGAGCGTAATTCTTCTTGATTAGAAACTTTCTCTTTAACACTATCTGTAAGTACAATTAAATCAACTTGTCTAGTTTCAAAAGTATTTACTAATTGCTCGTTATTCCTTAAGAGTTCCTTATACTCCACCTCTAGAGTATCCTTACTTTCCGTAACAATTTCAAAACGTTCCTCTAAATGTTGCATATCTTCATTTTTATGATTATATCTCTCTTCAAGTACTTTAATAGTCTCTTCAATCGCAGTTAAATACTCTTCCTTATCATCAATTTTAGCTTGAATCGACTCTAACTTTACTTGTCTTTCCCGAATTTCTTCGCTTAAATTCTCATGTTTCTTCTCCTTTTTTTCTGGTACCGCATCATTATTTTTTATCGTGTCAGAGATGTCTTCAATGCTATCTTCAAAAGTTCTAAGTTTCTTATCAATGAGATCTCTGGAATTTTTAGCTTTTGATAAGTACTCTTTGTCTATTTTTTCAATGTCTTTTTCAGACTTATCTTCCGCTTTTTCCGTTTCTTCTTCTTTGATCTCGTCAGTCATTAAATTTCATTTAATAAAAAGAGAATTGGGAATTTATAATTTAATATTTATTACAGTGCAAAAAATTGGGTTTTTTTTGTTCAACTAAATGTTGAGGCAAATAAATATTCATTTCCTACAACTCACTTACTTCTTTATAAAATATACTCATTACAAATATTTAAACTTTTGAGTTTATTTTCTTATAGAGGTATCTCGTCTCTATTTCAAGCAATAAGTCTCTATAGAATTTAATATTTTGCTGCCCAATTAGAGTAATGTCTAGTAATTTACGTGTAAATTATGGCTTTAGGGCGTTCAATGGATTTTTAATCTATAATGCTTGGTAATTCTATTACTACTATGGATTGAATAAAATGTTTGGAGTTATTTGTTTTTAGTTAGTTTTAACTTAATGTGAATGTTAAATGTTCTAGGACCAAAAGTTACTAATGCATAGAAATTTTCACGCCCGCCAATTTTGATCTTCCCATCAAGAACGGGTAAAATTAATTGCCGATTGCCATAAAGATTTGCCAAATCATGATCAAAGGAGTTGAAATCGGGGCGGTTCTCTAATGCTTTTACTGTATGTAGGGATTGAGAACTATCTCTTGAAGATAATTCTGCAAACTTGTAATGCATATCAAGGTAATTACCGAATTCGTGTTCGTTAATAATTAGACTAACAGTTGTATGATAGGATCTAATTAAAATTTCTCCATCTTTAAAATTAGGGTTTTTTTCTAAATTAGATTTGAAAAGATCTTTTAATATATCTGTTATAAATAATAATTGAGTAATAGCAAAACTTCGCATCTTTACATTGTATGAAATAATTACCTCGTTATCATTTTCAATCTGTTTAATTTTTTTTATATCTTTAACGGCTCCAAACAAATTCGATTCGAAAATAGGCTCAAATATCGCGGGACTTAACCTATTAGCGTTTCTGAAAGCCCAACTTCGCAATAGATTTCTTTGTGGAAAACTCAACATCTCTGTTGCTTCCAAGAACCCTCTTTTCATCTGGCAGATTTCTAAGGTGGGTGTCGCACTTCCTATTATTAATCTATGCCAAGCATTTTGAATAAGTCCTTTGATTGAGAAAAGTTCCTTAAAACAATCAGTTGGCGTCATTCCTCCAAAATTTCGCGGATCAACCTCAATCCATAAGTTATTGTACAATTTTAAAAGTTGGTAATATAGATTAAAATCTCCTGAAATATCCAATCCACTTAAAATGATAACAACATCCTGATTTCTTGATAAAAAAGACTTAAATTTATCACAAGTTGTATACTCAGCGCTATTTCCTGGTAGATTCATATTTCCTACATCAATCTTCACGAAGTATTCCTTTTTTTTACAATAGTTAAGTAACTCGCCTAAATTCTGGTTATCAACATCATTTATATCAATTTTGCAGAAGGAGGGATAAAGAGCAACTCCAACGACTGGAATTTGACTTTCTATTGATTCTAAACTTACGATAGCACTATTCTCAAGATTAAAGGATAAAATTCCTTTAAATATCTCTGGGTCACTTTTTACGACAGATAAAACGTCCTCATTGGCAATCCCGTAAGATCTATTTAAATCCATTGCTTGAACAAATCCGTAATTAATATTTGAAGAAAACAACTCTACATTCTCATCTTCAATACTAATTTTTCTATTATAAAAGTAGTTTCTTCCGTCGTGATTTTTTTGCTCTAAAAGATTTGTTAAAGCTTTTGATCCCTCGATCTCGTTAAAAATTGGCCATATTAAAGAATCAATTTGTCCATAGGTAAACGCATTTGCATATCTTGCCCCAAATATAGAACTAAAATCTGGCTGGTATAACCTTTCCATGGAAAAGCACTTATTTTAACAAAAATTGTTATGTAAAAATTATTCTAACTAAATTATTTTAATGTAAGAAATCAAATAATAATTATTAACTTAATTTCATCAAAGGTTTATCGCGTTTTATATGATTGATCTGACACTAGGAAGTTATCCTATTATAATTTCTCCGAATTTAGGCAAACCGCTACTTCTAAACATGAGAGATTATAAACAAAGAGCTCAGTTTCCAATTAAGAATTTGTCGTTCGAAGCGCTTATCATTGCATCAAAATTCCATTCAACCCAAAACATTTTGGAGCATTTTCACCAAAATTTATTTATTCAGCCAATTTTAAAGGCAAGTGGCGATTTTGAAAAGAGAAGAGGAACCTTAATCGATTTACATTTAGTTCAAATCGAAAAAATCGAAAAATTAGATTTCAGAGATCAACCCGTTTTAGAAGAAGAGAATTGTATTGTATGGGATATTAACAATTGTGTATTTCAATTTGACGATGTATTTGGAAAAAGAAAAGAGCTCTATAGAATTAAGGTTGAAATTCGTGATATCTTAAGCATTGAGAAATTGCTAAAAAATAATAATAGAGATTTTCTTTTATTTGATATCGTACATGATATCCCTAATTTCACTGAGAATAAAACAAATTACCATAGCATCGCTATTTTTGATAAAGATTGGAATGATTTCAGCTTCATTCACGCTACTGACTTTCATATTGCTCGAAGAAATGACTTCATCTTACATTATCTAAAAGATAAAGCAAGGGCTAAGATCGAGCGATGTGGAACTAATGAAAAGAAAAGAAAAAAAATAGATACATTTGTTCTCACAAGAGATTTCGAATTTAAAGAAGAGTTTCAAGAAGAACGATACGAAGATTTAAGAAAAGCAAAATTTAACTTTAATTCCAACCTGAGAAAGTTAATTAGTTTTGCAAACGATAAGTCCACTCAGAAGAACTTAGATTTTATGCTTATGACGGGGGATTTAATAGACTATCTAAACATCGCTAGAGGAAACTATCAATATAAGAATAATTACCTTGTCTTTTTAGATATTTTGCTCGGAAGAAATAAAGGATTGGACAATCCTCCTTATCTAGGTTCTGATGATGAGTTTGTTAATTCCCAAGAAATTATGGTTCCTATTTTTACATCAATAGGTAACCATGACTACAGGTCAAATCACTATGGAATGCGTTTTGGTCAGATTCATAAAATTTTTGGGATGACACATTCAGATACGAAGGGATATTACGATACTAAATTCTTTAACTACTTCACGGCTCTTAGATCTAAAGACAAGTATTTGAAAGACTATTTTAGGTATATCAATCCTAACCTCAACTTTAATCTTAAGATAGGAGACCATTATAATTTTATATTCCTCGATACAGGTCAAGACTCAATTGCAGATATGCATGATTTATTAAAAGGTGGACCAAGTACAAAAGGAATTAAAGAATATCAAGTAGATTTATTACGTGCTTTTATTCAAATAGCCCATAATGAAAAGGTTATCGTAGTTATGCATACTCCTCCAGTTTCCCCAAACCTTAGTCGATACAAGAGGAGAAAATATAAAAAAAAATTGAATATCAAGAATAGACCATTACAATGGTCAGATTTCTATGAGGGTAATTTAACGCGTTATAATGGAACTGGACGATTGGATACGATATTAAATCTCAAATATCAAACAATTATGTATAACTGGTCAACAGTTTTAAAAATCTTTACTGGTTCAGATAAGATCATTAGAAGAAAAGTAGATCTTGTAGTGTGTGGGCATACTCACACTTTAAAAGAGTATAGGTTAAAAGAAGCTAAAAAAACAGATAGAATAAATTTTGGTTTTTGGTTTTTTCCAATTTACATTGAGGTACCATGTGAAATTTACACCTCACGATATCGGGATAAATTTAAAGAATTCAAAAATCCACTCGAATTAAGGACATGGTTTGATGTTAATAAACCCTTTATATTTCAAACGCAAGCGGTTGGTCCCCTTTCTGCGAAATTTAAATTTAAGCCCCCAGGATTTAGATATTATACTATTAAGAATGATCAAGTAATCAGTGCTAAAGTATTTTCTTTACATTTAAAATGATTTTAAGCGGTTTCCATTAACTTCAATACTTCTTCGTATGTACTATCAACCATAGGCCCTAAAAACTGAACTTTCAGAGCTCCAGCGGCATTTGCAAACATTCCAATTCTTTTTAAATCCCACCCTGCTAAATAACCAACAATAAAAGCCCCATCAAACGAATCACCCGCTCCAGTTGGGTCTATTTCCTCAACCTCAAATCCTGGAACCCTTATTTCATCTACTAATCCAGAAGAAAATATAGAACACCCTTCTTTTCCTTGTTTCAAAACGACTAATTTTAAACCTTTCTTTAGTAATTTCCTACAGGCTTTGACCTCTCCCTTGACTCCTGCTAACATTTCTGCTTCTTCTCCACTTGGGAATAATATAGTAGTCTTATCTAATACTGGTTTAGATATTTCTATAATCGTTTTTATGTCTAGCATTTCTGGGCGTAAATTTGGATCAAATGAAATAATGGTTTGAGGGTTTAGAGATTTTGCAATTTCAATTGCTTTATAACATGATTCCCGGGAATTTTCACTTATTGAAAGAGAACTACCCATAATGTGAAGAACTTTTACGTTCGAAAAGTATTCTTCGTCAATATCGTCTGGAGAAGTTTGTCCTGCCGCTCCAGCAGCAAAAATAAATTTTCGAGAGCCATCTGAATTATATTGATTAAAAGCTATTCCTGTAGTTCTTGAATTATCTATCCGTATTTTAGAAATATCAACTCCATCAGATTGTAATTTTTTAAGAACTCCTTCTCCAAATTCATCGTTTCCAACAACACCAATAAAACCTGTGGTTAAATTAAACGATTTAGACATTCGGGTAGCCGAGTCTATAAATATAGCAGGAGCTCCACTTGGAAATGGACCCTTATAATAAGAACCAATTCTTCCGTGTGGTACGTCAACTTCCGTACGCATTATCTCGACTAATAGTTCTCCTAAACTAATTATATTAGGCTTCATTTTCATCAATTTCTATTTATACCATTAAAATAAGTTAATTTAACAGAGTAAGTAATAGAATTTAATATTTTATAAGCTTAAACTTATTTTTTACCTTGATCTATTTTAGTAGAATCAGATTCTTTGCGGAGTAAGATCAAAGATATAATTCCTATTAAAGGTCCTACAGCTAAAAGTGTAAAACCGAATACCCAACTAACTAAATTTACAAAATTTGGTAATAGCTGTATAGATATAAGGGTAATTCCAAAACCCACAGAGGTTTGGACGGTTAAAGAAGTGCCAATATAATCTTGATCACTTAACTCAGTTATCATAACGGAATATTGAGGCGAGTCTGGCACAACAGTAATTCCCCAGATTACAGCAATTATTAAAGCTACTATTGTATTATTAAAAAAAAATCCAATAACAACCGAACTAGATCCGCTTAAGATTAGCATTATAATGCTAAATTTTGTCCTTCCTATTCGATCGGCGAGCAATCCTCCAAAAGTGTTGCCTAAAGCACCACTAATGAATACTATAAACGTTCCAATTGAAAAAAATAATGTAGCATCTCCGCTTGGATATGATAAAATATAGGATTCTTTAAGAAAAATTTAATTTTTCACTTTTCTTAATAAAATTTTCACCTATACTTTTTTTATATCTTAGACTCATATTATAATAAAGATTTTTATATAGAGAATTAGGTGTGAAAAATTAACAATAGGAAAAAAGTTGAGTTAATTGCTGAAATTTTAGATAGATATGACGATAGTGAATGCTTTTATTGCGGTGGGACTTTAAATGGTGATTTAGAAAGCGACGATTTCGATGACGGATATTCCGACGATTGGTGTTCTGACTGTTCCAAAGGAATTGACCCGAATGATGACTGGGAGGAAGCCTGTTTAAATGCGATAGAGAAAATTATTCACGATAAACCTTTCAAAGCATAAATTATTATACTCTATTTTTTATATCGGTCGCACATGCACAGTGGCTAGAACTTAAGATTACCTCACCACAAGGACATTTTTTTGGATGCTCATATTTCTTACAAATTTTATTTATGGTTTCACAGGAGAAAAGCAGATTTAAATTTTCACTTTCCCGATGAGCAAGTTCTGGTTTTAAGCCTAATTCGTTATGTAGAAAAATTTCCAAGAGTCTTGCGTGTCTATTTAACTCTATTGCTAAATCTCTACCCTTGGAAGTTAATTCGACTTCACGGTAAGCTTCATATTTTACAAAACCTTTTGCTTTTAATCTCGTAATGCAACTCCCCAATGTAGAGTGAGGGATACTGAGCTCCTTAGCAAGTTTTCCAACTTTTATAGGAACATTATTTCGAAATAAAAACTTAATGACAATATAATCTAAATTTTGCATAGATCGATTTATTACTCGTTTTGATAAATTAATGATTATGACCCATGACACTCATGGTTAAGACCATTACCGTTACTCCTAATAGGATTAAAATTAATTGTTGTACTGAGTGCTTTAATCCCCACTTTTGATGTAACTCCGGTGTTAAATCTGATAATGCAATGTATAAAAAACTTGCTGCTGAAATTGCTAGGGCGTAAGGCACGATAAATGATATTTCTCCTAAAATGAAAAAGCTAACTATTGCTGCTGGAATTGTTGTTATACTTGATAGTGTGTTAAGAATAAAAGCTTTCTTTTTTGAATAACCACCATGTAAAAGGATTCCAAAATCTCCTGTCTCCTGTGGAACTTCGTGTGCAATTATCGCTAAACTTACGGATATTCCAACCGTAAAGTTTGTAAGAAAGCTCGCAGCAATGACGATTCCATCTATAAAATTATGAAAAGCATCACCAATCAAGACAATAGGACCAGCTGCTGCGTGAACATCGCAGTCCTCGTCAGCGCAATTTCGCCATATAATTATTTTTTCCAGGAAAAAGAAAAAAAGAATGCCACCTAAAACAAACGGCATTACAGTATGGGGTTCCCCCCCAGCACTCTCTATTGCTTCAGGTATTAATCCATATAACGCTGCTGTGAGCAAAGTTCCAGTCGCAAACGAGATCAACATTGAAATGAGCGATTTTTGAGCTCTTTCCGTTAATAGTACAAAAAGAGCGGCTGCTGAAATAGCTCCAATACTACCTAAAATACTAAATAAAATTATCCATCCAAGAATGATAATTACACCAAATTATTAGATGATTTCAAAAATATAAATTTTACGATCGATCGTAAATTTAAGTGCTTCCACTTGGGACTTAATTTAATTATTCAGTTAATTCAGGAGAGAAGTATATCTTATCGAACACTTGTGGCAAACTAGTCTTAATATTCCTTCTTGCTGTGAAAATAAATGCTAAGGCTATTACAGAACCTAACCCAAATTGGATTATACTGTTTAAAACAAATTCATATAGAGCACTAGGTATTCCATATATCATAACCTCGTAAAGAAAATATCCAATTATCATTATAAATCCCCCTACTATAACAGCAATAAAATCTCTGTAATTCCATTTATAATTCTTCTTTGGATTTGCTATTAATCCTACAAAAAAACCTTCTAAGCCTTTTATGACGAGTGTAGCAGGGGCATAAATTGTAAAACCTAAGAATAAATCGGCTAAAGAAGACCCTATACCTCCGGCAATACCTCCAATAATTGGTCCAAACATTAATCCAGTTATCATAACAACAGCATCTCCAATATTTATAAAACCGTTAGTAGCGGGGATGGGAAATGCTATTACCATAGTAACCACACAAGTAAAAGCTCCAAAAATTCCAATCATAGACAATACGGTTAAGTTAGCGGGAAGTAAATATCCTAAAAAATTTGGTTTTCTTGATATGTTTTGACTATTCATAATAACAATACAAGCACATAAGAGTTCAATGTTTTTCCAATTTATTATATGAAGAATCTATATTTATAATTTTTCTCTCGCGTTAAGCATGAGCTTGACGAAATTTGAGCAATACATAAAATGTTAAAGCGAATTTATTGAGAACAAGTTTGCCAATTACAATAAAGTTGAAATCTCTCGTTTCTTTAAATAATAAATATTAAAATTAATCGATTAGTATAATTTATAATTATGTTAATTTGTATAAATAGCTTAATTAAAACTGAAAGAGATTCAAAAGACATTTCGTTACTTCCGGTTCCTCTCTACTATAAGCTAACAGATACTCAACTGTTGCAATTCAGTGGAAAGTCTTTAATTTTAACTGATATACTTAAAGAAGATTGGTTTGTTTTTGATCAGCTTTTAGATCATTTCCATCGTTACGAAAAAGAATTTGAATTGGAGATACAGTCCGAAAAGAATTTGCAAAATACAGCAGAGAGCGATAAAGTGATTTCGAGTTTGTGCGAAAATTATTTCCCAAAACTAGATTTAAATAGCATTAAAAGAAATACAAACGCAATCGAACAAGGATACTTTCTTTTTTCTGAAGATTCTACAATGTACTTAAAAGCAGATTCTCTTCAAGGCATTTATTATGGTATCCAAACCATAATTCAGCTTCTAAATTCTACGAACTCAAAAAACTTACTCAGACAAGTAGCTATTATCGATTATCCTAGAT
>JAHQWJ010000057.1 GCA_029856125.1 Promethearchaeia archaeon
TCTTAACAAAAGAAGTGTAATTATTAATCATTTTAGCTGTATTTTAATAAAATTTTTTAATTATTCTTCATAGAATGAATTTAATAACATAATATAATTTTAATTCTTATTAATTGTAAATAGTACTTTATAAATTGATTTAATTATGGCCAATAAAAGACCGTGGAAATGTTACAGTTCGTGGAGCAGGCGACCGTACCAGCATAAGCGCAGTGCCAATCATAGAAGAGAGTATGCAAGAGGAGGCGCTCAGAGTAAAATAGTTCGCTTCTGGGGGGGGAATAAAGAAGTTCCATGGGAGGATTGGGAGCTTGTAATTTCTTTAAAGGTAGATAGGCAAATCCAAATCTCTTCAAATTCTCTGGAAGCAATCCGTATAACTATTAACAGTCCTTTACAAAATAAAATAGGACGATCAAATTATCGGTTTAGAGTAAGACCCAAACCCTTTCAAAAATATCGAGAGAACAGGATGCTGGCCTTTGCGGGAGCTGATCGAGTTCAGAGCGGTATGAGGCGCTCATTTGGTAGGTCTACAGGGGTTTGCGCTCGAGTAAGAGCAGGAGCTGTTGTCGCTGATGTTGGCACGAGTTTAAAGTATATAGATGTCGTAAGAAATCGATTAAGAATAGCTTCAATGAAAATCTCGAGTCCATGTAGTATTGTTATTACTAAATACAAAACCCCTGAGTTATTCAAACAATCTGGTTTACCTCTTTACGACGATAAAAAGCGACGCGAAGTTCCAATGTTCGAGTTTGCTGCCGCTTAAATCACTGCTCATTTTATTTTGGCATTTCTCTTTTTTAATTTTCTCTACTGATTTCGTAAAACATTTTTAACAAGCAAATCAATTAAATAATATAACCTTAACCTATAAGTAGGTGGTAGTCTATTACAAAATTAAGAGTTGGTTTAATTGGTGCTGGTGCTTTTGGGACAATTCATTTAATGGGGTATGCCAAAAATCCTGAATGTGAATTAGTTGCAATCGCCTCCAGAACCGCGGAACATGCAAAGAAGGTATCTGAGAGATTTAATATTCCCAATGTATATGTTGGTGGAGATAATTGGAAAACCTTGATTGATAAGGAAGAATTAGATATTGTAAGCATCTGTACTCCAAACTATTTGCATGCTCCCATTGTGTTAAAGGCCATTGAGAATGACTGTAATATTTTGTGCGAAAAACCAATTGCTATATCTCGCGACGAATTATCCCAAATCGAGGAGAAATTAAAAAATAAAAATATTATCTTTTTTACATCCTTTCAAAAACGCTATAATCCTGTTTTTAAACTTCTGAAAGATATAATAGAAAATAACGATCTTGGTAAAATAATCTCAGTGAGGTATTACTTCAGCCACTATGGACCTTATAAATCTTGGAAGGCTCTTTCTGAAGAAAAGTGGTTTTTTGATTCTAAAAAAGCAGGAGGGGGTGTCTTATTGGATCTAGGGGTCCATTGTATTGATATTTTACGATATTTATTAGGAGAATACGACAGAGTTAACGGAATAAATTTTAACACCTCTTGCATAAATATGGAGGACGAAGATAATTGTAATGTTCTTTTTCGATTTAAGAACGATACATTAGGACTTATTAGCGTTTCTTGGTGCAACGAACCATCAGAATTTTTAGAGATCTATGCAAAAAAGGGTTATATTAAAGTAGATATAAGTGGAAGGAGTCGTCTTTCATTTGGTCCAAATAGCTTGAAAAAAAACAAATCAATCAAAAGATTATTAAAATTTAAGCCGACTAACAAATCTGCTCAAAACAAGTTAATTGATCACTTTATTAATTGTATTCAAACTAAAAAACAAGAAAGTCCTAACTTTGATGACGGAAAAAAGGCAGTAGAATTTGTATTAGAAGCGTATTCTTTCAAGATATAACGCTAAAATTTAAAAAATAAACATCAAATTTTTAACGATCTAATCTCTCCTATCTATAATTAGAAATATTCTGCCAAGATAGATAAACATTGAAAGATTTACAACCGTTTTTCAATCCAAAAAGCGTCTTAATAGTAGGAGTTTCAAGGCAAGCACTCTCATTCAGTTTTACAGTGTTAAAAAACCTCTTAGAAATCTTTTACCAAGGAAAACTTTACATCCTAAACCCTAATGCTAATGATATCTTAGGTGTTAAATCATATCATTCTTTTGAGGAATTACCCGAAGTTCCAGAGCTAGCTGTAATCGTCCTAGGAAAGAATATTCTTGAAGTGGTTGAAAATCTAGGCAAGATCGGCGTTAAATATGTTGCAATTCAAACTGAATTAAAACCAGGTGCAGAAATAAACGATTTAACCTTCAAACTACATCAGATGTGTTTAAAATATGGTATTACGTATTTAGGACCGTCCATGCTAGGAATAATCAACTTTAGTGATAACTTTACAACATCAATTATCCCTGTACGACAACATATTATGCGAGGAAACAAAAACGTTAAGGAGGGGATATGTTTTATTGCTCAATCTGGAGGTTTAGCAGGCGCAATGGGATGGTGGACACCTTCACAAAGATTACCCATTTCAAAGGTTATTCATTTAGGAAAGGGATTTCATATTAATGAAGCTGATGTACTCGAATATTTCTTACATGATGATACAACTAAAGTAATATCTCTTTTTCTAAGAGAAATTTCTGACGAATTAATTGAGGCGGTCAAGAAGGTCAGCCCAACTAAACCTATTCTCTTTTATTACGTGGGAAAAGAAGAAGATCAAGAAGAGAAATTAAAGGACGCTGGAGGGATACTAGTGTTAAACTATATCGAACTTTTTGAAATTGCCAAAATATTTTTATGGTGTCCAGAGCCTAAAGGCGTTAATCTAGGAATAATTGGACCGAGTTCAGGAGCAATTCATTTAATTATAAAAGAAATGAGAAATCAAGATTTAGCTTTAGCAAAACCTGGTGAAATTTCACGGGATATTATTTTCGATAAAGTTGGAGGGTCGACATGTAATTTCGGTAACCCCGTAGATTATTGGCCGCCTGAAAAATTTGTTGGAATTAAAATTTGCGGAATTTATAACACAGCTTCAGAAGCGCTTTTAGGAGATAGCGCTGTAGACGGTTTAATTTTGGCTCTCGAGTTTTTTACTGAAATCGAATTTGATTTTAACATTTACTCTTCAATCCTTGAAACTTACCCTAATAAACCAGTAATTACGATTCTAATTCAAGCAGAAAAAGAAGGTGCAAAGCGAGTTATTAAATCTGCGACTGAACTCAAAATTCCCGTGTTTGAAAACGAAATTGAGAGAGCTGTTCGAGGTTACAAACTCCTCTATGATTACTACTCAAAAATTAAAAAAAGAAATTAGAATTAACTTAAAAAAATCTCCTGTAATTCTTTAGGAACTTCATCTTCTTCATCCATCAAAGAGACTGCGTAGATTTTATCTCCACATTGACATTGCATTCCCTCAAATAAGTAGAAGCTGAACTTACCCTTCCAACGACATACATTTACGGTGCTAATTTCAGTAACCTCACCACATAAACAATAAATCGCAGTGTCAGCTGAATAACTTGGAATAATCTCGCTAAATCCTAATTCGGCATCTGAAAATTCCGAATCGCTTAACATTTGATTAATATTATCAGCAAGGCTATCTTTCAAACTAGGAACAAAGCTCGTGATAATCCCATCTTTGCCTTTCATTTCAGTTAAAACAATAAAATTTTTCTCTACTTTCTCGCGCTTCTTGCTTTCCGGAAAAATTGGTTGGTTATACTGTTGTTGAAGGCTCTCGGGTATTGGGAAAGGTTCCATACCTTCGGGATATGCAAAAGAAACGTAGTATTCTGTCATGCCTTTTAATTGTTTCTGGTTTATCACATTTAAATCCTCGTAATCTCGATTAAATAAAGAGAATTTTATTAGCTCCAATGGTACTTCTAACTCTAATAAATGAAGTCTAATGTTAGCTAAAACTTCACCGATATAACTTTTTAGAACTAAAATGTCGTCTCGGTTATTAGTGTAAAATTCACTTCTCGTTTCTTGCTTAAATTGAAACCATTTTTTAACTACGGAATTTCTAACGAATTGAGGAACCATACAAAATACGCATATTAAAGGAAGCATAATGAAAGAGTCGATAGGAATGTTGAAATATGGCAATATGAAAAACAAAACTGCGATTCCTAATAATGGTGCGGTAATAAGTAAATTAAGTCTGCGTAATCTTTTATCAACTGATCTATTTACTCCCTTACTACTCGCTAGTTCTTCGGTTTTTTCTTTTATTTTGTTAACTGATTCAAGGATTTTTTTATCCTCAAATCCTTTCTTTAAGAGCTTATCTTCTTCTCCACCGGCCTCAAATTTATCGATTTTTTCAGTTATTTTTGTTACATACTGGTCTACAGTTCGGTCTTTAAAGGCAAAATCTAGAGGCTCCTCAGAAAAATAGTCTAAAAATTTAATAACTGATAATTTTTCTTCTATATCCTTAAGTTGTTCCGGACTGATACTTAAGGCTTCTTGTAACGCCTGACCTTGTGTTCTACGAGGGGGTCTCGAGCGTCTTGATCTCCTTTCCGTGTTTTCTACTTCTCCAGTTGGTTCGCTTTTTTCTTGTTCTATTTCGTTCATTTTATTTTCAATAACTTAATGCGTTTATTAATTTCTTAATAATTCATAAAGAATAATTAACTTTTTGAATTTAATTCCTTTCCCAATAAATACAATGAGCAAAAGAAGAACTCTTAAAACAGAAGTTTTACTCGAAGGTTTAAAATTTCCCGAAAGCCCAAGATGGCACGACGATAAACTCTGGTTTGTTGATATGGAAGGCCATAAAGTAATGACGGTTGACTTAAGTGGAAATACTGAAAAAATTCTTGAAATCCCTGGCCGAGTTTCCGGATTAGGTTGGCTCCCTGATAACAAATTATTGGTGGTTTCGATGGATGATAATACCTTATTGCGACTTGATCCTGAAGGGGTTAATATGGTAGCAGATTTTAACGAGTTCGGACCAGTCTTAATGAATGATATGGTAGTAGATAAAAAAGGTCGAGCATATGTTGGCAACTTTGGGTTCGATTATCTTAACGATAAACCGTTTGCTCCAACAAAACTCATCCTCGTACATCCAAATGGAGACACGAAGGTCGTAGCAGATAATATGGCTTTTCCTAATGGAACTGTTATTACACCAGATGATAAAACACTTATTATAGCTGAAACCTTCGCTGTTCGATTAACGGCTTTTGATATTATGGAGGATGGTTCGCTTACAGGGCGTCGCGTTTGGGCTAACCTCAAATCCTTGGCTCCGGACGGTATCTGTTTAGATGCAGAAGGAGGCATTTGGGTCGCTGCTCCAGGACGGAGAAGAGTTGTACGTGTTCTAGAGGGTGGACAAATCACACACTTAGTAAAAGTAGAAAATGACGCTTATGCTTGCATGCTAGGTGGACCAGATCGTAAAACGCTTTTTGTCGCAACATCAAAGCATACAAGAGAGGATGGTAGAATTGAATTCGTTGATGTCGATATTCCGGGAGCTGGGCTTCCTTAAATTCTCCTATTATTATGAACCAAATTAAAAAAAATAGTTAAAAAAAACTTTCCTATTAGGATTTACCTAATAATTTTGCGTTGTTGCTTTAAGCAACACTTTCTACCCTAATAACATCAGGGACAAATTGTTTGATAATGCAACAATTTCTCTCCAGATTATATACTTTTTTAACGTACGCGCTATTATGTTGGGAGAACCTTATGATCCTTACTGGGAGGTAAATAACATAACTATGTTTGAAAACACTATTCAAATTAATCCATCATATCAGGGATTAATATTTATTATAGTTTCTGGTGATGAAATCACTGGTGATGAAGGATCGATTCTTCTTTATAGTGAGATAACATTGAGTTA
>JAHQWJ010000058.1 GCA_029856125.1 Promethearchaeia archaeon
CTTTTTCATTTTCTGTTTTTGGCATCTTTTAATCCTCCTTTAGTAAGTTATTTGGATCCATTAATATTGTGGCTGTGACATGCGAACCGACTCCAGCGTGACTTATAGCTAAGCCTCGTTTAGCGTCCTTTACTTGCAGACTAGTCCAATCATCTGGTTTTTTACGACCAAATGCGTCCCATTTCTCTTGAGGTTCGTGTATTTCATCCCAGCGATTCCATATATGGTACCCAATTTCTGCGATTTGCATTAATCCCGTAGCGCCTACAGCGTGCATACATCCTATTAATCCTCCACTTAAATTACTTGGCAATTTTCCTGGTTTTTTGGTCCGTGGATTGGTAAGATAAGCATCTCCTGATTCAATATAATCCCTACCTTCACCATATGGACGCAATCCCACATCTTCATAAGATTGAATGTCGCTAATAGTGAATGCATCGTGAAGTTCAATTACATCAAGGTCCTCAATTGGGTCTTTAATACCCGCCATTCCATAAGCGTAATATGCTGCCATTCTAGCTGCTAAAAATCCTGTGAATCCCGGATACCTATCTGATCCAGGGAATCTTTTTGATAAATCTTTGTAAGTATCGGGCGTTTCATTTGGTAATAGAGGAATTGTCATATTTCTTCGGTCAGCAACTCTTAAGGTATGACTTCCTGCTGCGATATAAATTCTAAGGGGGTTATCCGTAATTTCATAAGCCGTTTTTTCATCACAGACAATACCACATGCAGAACCTACGCTCATTAAGCAACAATCCAATGCTCTAAGTGGATAGGCAACAATGGGTGAATTTTTTACATCTTCAATAGATATTTTCATTGGTGCTTGAGCATGGGGGTTCATACGTGCATATCCACGATTTTTTACGGCAATTTCTGCCATCGTATCCCGAAATGAATCTTCTTCTTTCCCAAAGATTTTCCAATACCTTTGAGCCATGACTGCGTAATAACCAGTGTAAATGTGTCCTAGTGGAGTTTCCCAATCTTTATCTGCAGCAGCAGAAATGAGATGGTTTCCCTCGTCCGTTGGTACCTCATCCATTCTTTCCCAGCCTAATGCAAGAGCACAATCACTGTATCCTGATGCAACTGCTTTTACGGCTTCCCACATCGTGGATCCTCCAGTAGCTCCGCCTGTTTTTACGCCTATGTTTCCAAGTGGGTCCAGTCCGAGTCTATCGTGGATTACTGATTCTCCTAAGAGCTGGTCGCCAAAATGATCAGCAAAATGACCGTAATAGCATGTATGAATGTATTGTTTTAATTCAGAGGGGGTCATGTTGACAAAATCAGCAGCAGCAGTAAGTGCTTGGATGCAAAGCTCTTCAGTACGAGTTTCTGGGAACGCTCGATCGAACTTAGACATCCCTACTGTGGCTAAGTATACTGGTTTCATTAATTTAGGTATTTTTAATTGTTTATCACTAAATTTTATCATTATTTAATCACTCTTGTTATCAAATTTTTGTTTTATTATCAGATTTTAAACATCTAATAGATATGATATCTTAATTTCACTTTGATTAAAAGATTTCTAATTATTCTTGCATCAAAATAATGGGAAAAGATTCCTATTTGAATTGTTGAAGATAATTTTAATATTTTAGGGAGATAGTATGATAATTATGGATACAAGAATTAGAGAGTTCGAAAAAATCAAAATTCAAAAATATATTCCAGAATTGGATTTACTAAACAATCCCGTTCTTAACGCACAAGAAAAAGAATTCTTAGCAGAATTATATGAATTTATGGAGAAGGAACTTGATCCTGAATTCATAAAGTTAGAAGATTTAAATTATCTCGTAGAAGAACCTACTCAAGATAAAAAGAGAGAAATTGTAGTTGGCATAATGAAAAAATTATCGGAAAAAGGTTATTATTCAACAATACTTAATACCGAAGGATATGAAGTAGGAAGAATTACTAGAAACGCTTTAATAGCTTACGCAATATGCGGTGGTCGATGGAGCGAATTCAGCGAGCGATATATCGCTGGAAATTATAGTGTAGAAATGGGTAGGCTTGCGGGAGGCACGCTTTATTGTAATCCTGTGAATTATGCCTCTGATGATGCACAGAAGGAACAATTTTTGATTCCCGTGGCTAGAGATGGTCAAATTGGTGCTTCCGCTATGACTGAATTTAACGCGGGGTCGGACATTTTCAGAATGGAATTAGCTCTACAAGAAAGGGACGATATGATTGTCGCAAAAGGTAAAAAGTTGTTCATTACTAACGGTATGATTGCAGATTTTATTGTATTATATGGACGGTTAAATAACGGACAATTAGCTGCAGTTGTTGTAGATACAAAAAATCAGCAATTAAAAAACTTTCGAAGTACTCGGGTTAGAACCTATGGTATGACTGATGCTTTTGTTAGCAGACTAATATTTGACAGGGTTGAACTCCCAAAAGAAAGTTTGCTTAAGGGTCATGGTTTAGATATTGCTTTCCATCAATTAACAGAGGAAAGACTTGTAATAAGCGCTGAAGCTTTAGGAGACACTATGAAAAAATTATTATATTCTCATGCATACGCACTCCAACGTAGACAGTTCGAGCGTAGATTACACCAATACCAAGTTATTAGATTTCCAATCTCCCGTAAAATTCGTGAATTAAACTTATTAATCTCTGCTCTGATCCAATACGTACGACAATTAGATAAACACCCCGAATTAGCGGGTTCAAAGTTGATGGCGGCTAACACTATGGGTCTAAAAATTAGTACTACAGAATTGGGATTTGAAAGCGCTATTCATTGCTTTAGAACTATGGGCGGTCGAGGATTTACTAGACAATATGCCAATGAAATTGGTTTATTTGACCCATACTGTATGGTACACGGAGGTGGCAGTAATTATGTCTTGGAGGATAGTGAATCTAGAAGATTTTTTAAATATAAACCTCCTCGTAGAGAATTTGAGGATACCATACCTAAAATTGATTATTAAATTGTTTTCTTTTAATATTATCTCTTTATCACTTGTACTGTTAGGAGAGATTTTTAAAAAATAGCTAAATTACAACTTATTCCATAATCAATTAGTTTTACTATAATTTAATACCGATCAAGTTATTAAAAAGTATAGATTTTTTATTATAGACAATGGACTACTATTATAATTTCGAAACATTTGATATAACCCACATCGCAGATCAATATAAAGGCAAAACAATCGAAGGACTCTTTCCAAATCATGCGATTGTAAGAAATAAAATGGGTCAATTCATGGAAATTGTTTGGAAAGAAGAAGAATTTCAATGCGATCTAGATCTCTCGCTTTCCAAGAGGAAGATTCTTAGTAATTTAAAGACAATCTATTATATTGGCGATAATATTGAACGCCAGTTGAACAAAAAAGGCGTTAAGTCTTTGTACGATTTAAAAATTAACTTAAAATATAATAGCTCAGCCCACCGACTATTAGATTTGATTAAAAGCAGGAACTATAAGAGTTTATGTAAAAATAAAAATATCTACGATTTAGATGTAGCTTTTTGCTTTGGTTTGGAAGAACTATTATTTATTGATATCGAGACACTAGGATTATATGATAGTCCTATTATCATGATAGGATTAGGTTTTTTTAAAAACAATAAATTTGAAATACACATTCTTTTTGCGAGGGATTTAGAAGAAGAATTTGCGATCTGCGAGCATCTTAAATCAGAATTGTTGCCAAAATTTACATGTTTTGTAACTTATAACGGTAAAAGTTTTGATATCCCTTACATTGCTAATAGGTTCATGTATTTCTTTGACGAGAATCCTATGATAGCAGAAGAAGATGCCCCTTATGAAAGGAGTAATACCAGATTCCATCACATAGATCTATATCATAATTGTCGAAGGAAGTACAAAGGTAGCTTTGACAATTACACGCTTACAGATATGGAGGAAAAACTTCTGGACTTAAAAAGGGATAATGAAATGCCAAGTGGGGCTGTTGGATTGTGTTATAAAAAGTATTTAAATGCTCCTTTAAGATATGTTGGATTAGTAAAAGAGGTAATCGATCATAACTATTGGGATATTTATTCTATGCCTTTAATTCTTCAAAAATTATTAGAAGATTAATTTTTTATGTTTGTAGAAATTTAACTGAATATATAATAACCTTTATTTTTTAAAAGATCGAATATGCTTTAGATAGAATTCTCTTTATATCATTCTTAACTATTATTAAATCTATAAAATGAGGAATTTATTGATAACAATAACCGTGATGTTAATTAAAATACAATGAAAAAAGTATATTTGGTTGATTACGATTCTTGTAATATTCGGTTCTGTGGCCGACAATGCATTAAGAAATGTCCAATAACTCTTTCAAACGCAACATTAAAACCAAATAAGAAGAAGCAAGAAGTCCCAATTTGGGTTCAAAAATCTACAAATCAAATTAAAATCAATAGTGAAAGTTGCTTGAAATGTGGTGTGTGTGCCAATGTTTGTCCTGCAAAAGCAATTTATGTAAAGGGTATTTTAGAAGAGCCAACTGAACTAGTTCCTACTCATAAATATCCCACCGAGGAAAAATCTGAAGGATTTCGTCTTTATAATTTACCAACCCTTATCTCGGGAAAAGTCTCTGGATTATGTGGTCCAAACGGAATAGGAAAGACTACTGTCTTAAATATCATTTCAGGAAAATTAAAACCAAATTTTGGAAATACTAATTTAAAATCTAATCAAATCCAATGGAGAGATGTCATAAAAAAAGTAAAAGAAAGTGAAATGCGAAATCATTTCACAAACTTATCCCAAAATGATAGAAAAATCGCTTATAAACAACAAGTTCTGCGCGTTTTGTTTGAGAAGTATCAAGGAAAGAAAGTTATAGATATATTAAATGCAGAAAATGAAGTAAGTTCATTATTTTTCCAGAAGATTCAAAATTATTTAGATATTAGTGCTATTGCTAATCGAATCCTAGAACAATGTTCTGGGGGGGAGTTGCAGAGATTTGCTATTGCCTCCGTTCTTATTAAAGGAGCAGATATTTACATTATTGATGAACCATGTACTTTTTTGGATGTGCAAAAGCGAATTAAATTAGCTCAATTATTGCGTGAGCGTGCTCAAGGGTTTGGTAACGAGAAACAGTGTCCTATATTAGTAGTGGAACACGATTTAGCGATATTAGACTATCTTTCAGATACTGTCCAACTATTTTATGGCGTACCCCATCAATTTGGAATCATCTCAAGGCCTTTAACAACAAAAAAGGGTATCAACGCATATTTAACAGGTTTTTTAAAGGCAGAAAACATAGAGTTCAGAGAAAAAGGATATTCGTTTAAACGATCTGCAAGCGGTCGAACATGGAGCAATGCGAAGATTTTTGCTCGTTATGGAAAAATTTCAAAGACATTTGAATCATTTCATTTATCTGTGAACCCTGGAACGATTTATGCTTCTGAGATTTTGGGTATAGTTGGTGAAAATGGATGTGGTAAATCTACCTTTGCTAAAATCCTCGCAGGTGAACTCCAACCTGACTTTGGATCTGATTTTGAAGGAATTCAAGCTACCGTCTCTTACAAGCCACAATACATTACGCAAGATTCTTCTCAAACTGTAAGAGATTTCATCATAGAACGGGCTTTAACCTACAATTTTTCTGAAAATATTTTACGGATATTATATAGACCTTTAGGTGTGGATAAATTATTTGATTTACAAATATCAGCACTCTCAGGAGGTGAACTTCAACGTGTTTTTATAAGTTCATGTCTTGCTAAGCGTGCCGATTTATATATTCTTGATGAGCCTTCAGCATATCTAGACGTACAAGAACGATTAAAAATAGGACAAATAATTCGTACTGTTACAAAAAGAAATAATGCTGTCGC
>JAHQWJ010000059.1 GCA_029856125.1 Promethearchaeia archaeon
ACGATAGAGGCGCTGAAGAAATGGGCTTTGTTTTTTCACGGTTGAAACCCGAGCATCTCCCTATTGGAAAAGGTTGGGCGACAGAATCTCTAACATTAGGCACGCATTCAGGGACCCATATGGACGCCCCCTGGCATTTTGCCCCAATTCAAGATAGAGAAATAGGAGAGAGAAAAGCTATGACGATTGACGATTTTCCATTAGAATGGGGAATAGGTCCTCTCATTGTTCTGGATTGTACTGATTACGAAGAGGGTTACATAATGACTCCCGAAGATGTGGATGTTAAATTAGACAATATTGGTCATAAATTGAAAGAAGGAGACATTCTCTGCGTTCATACTAACGCTCCAAAGCACTATGGAACTAAAGAATACATAAATCATGGCATTGGAGTGGGGAAAGAAGCAACGCTACACATCATTCGACAGGGCGTTCATGTTGTTGGCATCGATGCGTGGTCTTGGGACGCTCCATTTACACTCACAGCAAAAAAATGGAAAAAATCAGTGAAGGAGAAAAAGCCCGATGCTTCGATAATTTGGGAGGGACACTTCGCAGGTATAGAGTTAGGGTATTTTCAAATGGAAAAAATGATGAATTTGGATAAGATTCCTCCCGTCGGCGCCACAATTTATTGTTTTCCCATTAAAATAGCTAGAGCAAGCGCTGGTTGGGTTAGAGCTGTCGCAACTATTCCGGAGTAAATCAATTTAACTTAAAAAAGAAAAAAAGAAATGATAATTATTTAATTTTTAAAAATACTTTCTACTAATTTATTGTCCTCTTTGAAATAAATTAACGCTCCGCTCCAATCTGCTAAGACATCTGCGTATTTAGCTTCAAATGAGTTTACTAACTCTTTTAAAGAAGAACGTACTTCAGTCGTTTGTCTCCCCTTGACAAATAAAGCTCCAAATATACGCTTTCCATATTCGATTAGGATGGTAATATCGCCGTGATCAATTGTTTTTAACAGTTCTTGAGATTTAGTAGTTTCTTTAATAAAAGACGTAATTGCTGAAAACATACCTGAAACTATACCAGGATCGTGATTGTAATCCTCTGCAAAGTTATAATCAAAAATACCTCTACCGTCATCGTAGATAATGTAAAGTCCTTGTTTTTCGGCTTTTTCAAAGATATAACTGAATTCTTGTTTCAAAACATCAATGTAGCTATTGTTGTATAAGTATTTGAGCGTAAAGTAGAATCGTTCCATCTCCTTTTCGTCCGTAGGTTTAAGTTCTTCTACCATTTTTTCGGTTTCTACAGATGTTAATAAGGATTTTACTTCATCTCGTTCAAGAGTTAGATCCTTCATAGCAACATCTTCGCTCTTGGTAATCAAATATCGAATCTTTCCCTTCGAATAATCTTCGTAACTTGGGAATTCAGTTATAGACGAGAATATGATCTTTTCTAAATGTTTTTCGTCAATACCCACATCTCTTACACTAAAGTTTTTCCTTATATAGTATATCAATAGGCTCCAGAAGATAATATTGAAGATATATTGAGTAGTTTGGTAAGGAATTGCAAGATAATATAAGATTCCAGTTAAGTCTGCGTTAAATACTGCAGTTCTTAAAGTGTAAAAGTTAAAACCAAAAATTGAAGTATAACTTGTTTGTCCAGTTATCCAATATGTCTCTGATCCGAAATTTATCATCCCGTTACCGCCAAGTATAACAAACAATATCGAAAGCAGGATTAAAATAGGTAGAAAGGTGACTATACTCAAAAACATGCTTTTCGTAAACCTTAGAGTAAGGTTAAGAAAGATTACAGCGATGATTAACGACAGCACAATTAATGCTACGAAATTGAAAATATTCATCAAATCGAACCCTAAACTTTCGTATAAATAGACTGAACCGCTTGTGTTAAAATTAGCCGAAGTAATTATGTTTTTTGGGTCGTCAAACATTAAGAGAAAAGCTGAGCCAAATACAAAATTATTTATTATGAAAAAAATGAAAAAAGCCAAGCAACTGAATACGATCCCGTAATAAACATTCGTAAGGTTCATTTTTTTCTTGTTTTCCTTTTTATTTTTCCACCAATTGATTATTTTTATGAAGATTATTAGAGATATTGGTTCGAAAATTTTTAGGAACAGAATAAAAATAAACGACGCCATAAAGAAATATGCAAAGAAATAGAATATCAATCCAATTGACCCTAAATCTTCTACGAGAAACAGAATGATGGATAAAATGGATATTGGTGCACCAACAGTGTATAAACTCTTATAAGTTTGCTGTCTGATATTTTCTCCAAAGAATCTTCCTCTTAATGCGATCTGGGAACTTAGTAATATTTCTAAGCTAAAAATAAAAGTCGCAAGGTATACAAATAAGATTTCAATAAACCAACCTAAAGCGTTAGCATCATCAGTTATAGATGCAGATTGAACTCCAGTAATTTTAAGGAGAACTTGTAATAGATATAAAGAAATAGGCAAAAGAACGATTAAGAGCTTTAAAATGTCTTTTTCTCTTGACCAGTCACCTTTAAACAAATCAGCCCTAATTCTCTTGTAGGGACTATCGATAATCTGATATGTTAAACCTTTCAATTTTTCGCTTTTCGTTCCAACTTCTTTCTTTAAACGGTTCCTTACATAGATAATTGAAATGAAGGGTGCTATAAAGAATATGAAAGGAAGTGTTACGAGGGGGTAGTAAGCAAATAATGCGATTAAAGAACCAATGTGAGCGAAGATGTATCCTATTCCTAGATTTGTGTTACCTACGTCGCCAGCTTGCAATTCTAATTCTAATGGAGAGGTTCCTACTTGAAATATTATTGGAAGGACCCAGTAAACTAGGTAAAAAATCATAATCCCAAGTATTATTCTAAAATATATTTTCCCCGCAAGCTTTTTTCGTATGAAAAAATACGGGATAACGAGTATAATTATAGGAATAGCATTAAGTAAAAACATTGCAACTATTTCAATAAAGTTCATTTCGATTCTCAAACCTTTTTTTTTAATTTGAAATTATTTTTAATATTAGTATGCAAATATTAATATAAGAGTTTAGTCATTCTAACATTTCCATTTTTTATACTATGCCAGAGAAAAAAGTAGGTATTATTCTTGACGATGATTTTGGGTCCAAACACATCCCTCCATACCCTAAACCATCTTTTATATCGTTTGAACATCCCTTTAGAATTACCTGTATTTTGAATCACCTTGAAAGAATTGGACTTTTTAAAGATAATCGCGTTGTAAAAATTAATCCAAAAGAAATTGACGAAGCAATTTTAGAATTAGCTCATTCAAAATATCATATCGACGCAATAAAAAAAATTTCTGAAGTAGGTGGCGGTTTACTCGATGAGGAAGTGTTTGTTACGCATGATACATTCGATTTAGCCAAAAAAGCAGTTGGTGGTGCAATAGAAGCTATTGTAGGAGTAGTAAAGAACAGGTATACTCAGTCCTTTGCTTTAATTAGACCTCCAGGACATCATGCTTACAGAGAAAAATCATCAGGACTCTGCATTTTTAATAACATCGCTAATTCAATTCTTTATTTGCGTAAGAAGCTAGGTTATACCAAGAAAATCGCAATAATTGATATAGATGACCACTTCGGAGATGGAATAGCTCAATATTTCTATCACGATCCCTCTGTTCTTTACTTTTCTTTACACGAATTCGATTTTACCGAAGGTGACATTGGAATGTTTGACGAGTTAGGACAAGATGAAGGGATTGGAAAAAATATTAACTTCCCAGTCCCATCGGAAATAACAAATAAAGATTTTGAATACTGTATTGATTTTTTAGATACGGTTATATATGAATTTCATCCCGCTCTCATTATAGTCGCAGCGGGATTTGACATGTATTACGCAGATCCAATTGGGAACTGCCTGTTAACTAGTACAGCATACAATCATTTTGCTGCAAAAATATTGAAAATAGCTGAAGACCTGTGCGAAGGAAGAATTTCATTTGTTTTAGAGGGGGGATATGATGTGATTGGATTGCCTTACTGTGTTGAATCGGTTCTTAAAGCTTTATTAAATGAGAAGTACGAAGCTCCAGTATTTGAAAAAGACGCGTTATTGTTAGGTGAATCAAATATAGAAGATTTAAAAAAAATTAAAAATATGCTTACAAAATTACTATCTCCTTATTGGGAGCATATTTAGGGCGATATTAAAAAAGATAAAAAAAATTATACCATATCTACTAATTTTAAAGCATACGACTGAACGGTAAATAAAGCGTCTCTAGGTCCGGCTTGAGGGTTAATGTAACAAACTAATGCACCCGTTCCACCAATAGGTATAGGAGCAATAATAAGATGCCCTTTTCCCGTAATATTTGTTCCGATCTTTCTTTCTTCAGTATTTTCGACCATCATATATTTAATTCCTTGAATTGTTAAGCTTGACATACCTCGTTGTCCAAGTTCTAATTTGGCACCAAGTAGCTCGTTGATCGTTCCTAAATCGTTGCTAAGATCCCAATTTTCAGTTTGTGTTATAAGCATGCCAGATTTGTTGATAATGGCTACTCCAAAAATATTTTGTTCTTCAGAGAGAAGATCATCAATAATTGTTTCAATTTCAGCTGACATTTTGATACCCAAAATTAAAATAATAATTTTATTATATAACTATACAAACAATTCATATAAAAAATTAATTTTTAGCAAAACGGTGAAAACTTATGGCTTTTAGAATGTGGAAAAAAGCGGTTCTAATGACACTTAGAGAGAAGAAATTATTTACTGTTTTTACGCTTATTTATACCTCTTTGATTTTCATTACAAGTTTATTTTGGGAATTGGCTATCACAGGCCAAATTGGTGAAATTGCGGGATACTTTGTATTGATTTTTCTTGGAACAAGTCTGTTTTTATCATTACTTTACGCGTGGATTATTGTTTCTCGAAATAGGAGAACTTGGGCAACATTAAAATGCATTGGCTATACAAATAAAAATGTTAATTCACTAATTACTGGTAAAATCCTATTTACAACTTTAATGGGATTTATCATAGTAGTTGAAGTCTTGTTTCACTATACAGCAGTAGTAGGTTATCTTCAATCCGCTGCTATACCAACAACGCTCCCATTGACGCTAATAGGTTTACTTCCTGTAATTTTAACGAGTTTGATATTTATCTTAGTTCAAATGGTAGCAATTGTATTAGCGAATCGGAAAATCTTGAAAGTGAGGCCAATTATTGCATTAAAAAAAGTAGGTGAATGAGGAGGATTAAAAAATGCCAGTAGATAAAGATACTATGATTGAAGCAATCGATGTTAATAAAGAATATAGAAGATCTGGAGCAATAATTAGAGCTTTAGCTGATGTAAATGTTACTATTAAAGCAGGCGATTTCGTATTAGTTCAGGGTCCAACAGGATGCGGTAAAAGTACGCTCCTTAATGTCTTGAGCGGAATCGACATACCTGATTCTGGAAAAATAATATTTGACGGAGAAAATATAGCGAGGGCTACAGAAGATAGGCTAAGCCGGATAAGGAGACAAAAAATCGGTTTTGTCTTTCAAGATTTTAACTTAATACCTACTCTTACAGCAATTGAAAACGTTGAATCACTCTTGTGGCCAACAGTCTTACGAGAAAAAGAAATTGAAAACCGCGCTATAGCTGCGTTAAGAGACGTGAACTTACTTGAAAGAAAGGACCATTATCCAGTTCAGATGTCCGGTGGTGAGAAACAAAGGTGCGGCCTCGCTAGAGCGATTATCCATCGACCCAGAGTACTTTTAGCTGACGAACCTACGGGAAATCTTGATCCGGAGTCTGAAAAGCAAGTTATGGACCTACTAAAGAAAATTA
>JAHQWJ010000060.1 GCA_029856125.1 Promethearchaeia archaeon
TTGATTCGCGCTTTATGTCAGAATTCGGTTATGAATCCTTTCCTTCCATCAAAACAATTGAAGACATCTGCCCTACTGATCAATTTGATTTCTTCTCCCCTATAATGGAAAACCATCAAAAAAATTCTGCTGGGAATAAGAAAATATTAGATTACATGAAAAAACGATTTGAAATTCCTTCTAAGTTTGAAAATCAAGTTATTTTATCTCAAATAACTCAAGCAGAAGCGATTAAATATGGAGTTGAACATTGGCGCCGAAATCGAAACCAAAATCATTGCATGGGTGCTCTTTACTGGCAACTAAATGATTGTTGGCCAGTAGCTAGTTGGTCATCTCTGGATTATTACGGTCGCTGGAAAGCGTTGCATTATTATGCTAAAAGATTTTATCGTCCAATTTTTCCGAGTGTAAAAGAAGATAATAAATCTATAGAGTTCTGGGTATCAAACGATCTTCGAACAACTCAAGAATTACAGTATGAATGGAAAATACTTAAGTCAGACGGAATAGTAGCAAAAAAAGGCTTCTATGAATTAGACATTCGTCCTTGTTCGTCAAAAAAATTAGGTATAATCGATGTTTCTGAATTAAGTAGAATCAACGATAATTTAACGAATTTTATTATCTTTTTTACATTGAAGTTTAACAATCTTGATGGCGAACAGGAATTTCATGGATTTAGATTGTTTTCAGCTCCAAAGAAATTTCCGCTAGAACATCCTAAGATATCGTGGGAACTCGACGAATACTTCTGCGAAGAAACCAATGAAAATGAATATGAACTTAAAATATCGACAAATCGCATAGCATTGTACGTTCACATAGATTCTGATAAATTTGATTTTCTAGCCTCCGATAATTATTTCTCCATGGCACCAAGGGAAACGAGAGTTATTACTATAAAAAACTTAGGTTTAATTTACTCCTCGGAACCTGCTTATTTACGCGTTAAAAAAGAGGACTTTGTGGTGAAATCATTGTACGATTTATTGGAGAATTCATAATCTTTTTACTTTCTAATTAAATATATTACTTAATTTAATTAGGCACTCAAGGATTGAAATTTTGACAAAAAAGGAGAAAATAGTAATAATTGGGGCGGGTTCTTTACAATTTGGTTTGGGTTCAGTTGGTAGTATAATTAATAGCGATGTTTTACAAGGTTCTACAATAAGTTTGCATGATATTAATCAAACCAATTTAGATTTAATGACCCAATCGTGTAAAGAAGCTATTGAACAGAAGAAACTGGATTTTGATTTAGAATCTACCATTGATAGGAAAAAGGCTTTGAAAAATGCAACTTTTATCATAAATTCCATAGAAGTCGGAGATCGCTTTAAATTATGGGAAGAAGATTATGAAATCCCCCGTAAATATGGTAGTAACCAATTTTATGGCGAAAATGGAGGTCCAGGTGGTCTCTTTCATTCTCTAAGAGTTATTCCCCCGATTCTCGAAATTTGTAAAGATGTCGATAAAATCTGTCCCGATGCTTTTTTCATTAATTATTCGAACCCTATGAGTAGAATTTGCTTGGCAATAAAAAGAAAATTTCCATCATTAAGGTTTGTAGGATTATGTCACGAATTTCACGGGTTTAAACATATGTATAGCCAAATTCTCCAAACACCTCTAGTTAACCTTGAAATGAAAGCTGGAGGTTTAAACCATTTTGGAGTGTTACTTGAGATAAAATACATCGATAAAAAGCAAGATGCTTATCCTGATTTACGTCGAAAGGGTCCAGCTTTTCTCAGAAACTATATAGGTCTCATAGATGATGTCGATTTAATAACATATATTCTTGAAAAGTTTGGATATATTCCATACACACAAGATTCTCATTACGGCGAATACATCTCATGGGCTTGGGAAAAAGCTGATATCGAGGGTGCAAGGAAATTCTATAATGGTTATAAAGCCATCACATTATATACTGGAAGAAAACTACAGAGATTGTTAAAAAGAGGGAAAGGTGCACGGCTTGTAAAACCTGATGTGGAAAGAGCAATTCCTATTATCGAGGGCATAAAAACTGATTCTAATCACGAAGAAGATTCTGTAAATTTACCGAACGACGATGTAATCACTAACTTACCCCGTGATTTGGTTGTAGAATGTCCTGCAATTGTTAATAAGAATGGATTAAAAGCAATCAAGCTTGGAGATTATCCAAAGGGATTAGCGGCATTATTACGTAATCAAGCTTCAGTTCAAGACTTAGTGGTAGAAGCAATTCTCAAAAAATCAAAAAATATTGCGTTTCAAGCTTTATTGTTGGACCCGACAATTGGTAACGCATCAAAAGCCGAAGAAATGTTTGAAGAAATGATTAAAATAAATCAAGATTATATCGATTTACAATAATTAATATAAGCGTTATTCTACTTTTTTTTGATCAATTGTTCTTTTTCGAGATGATTTACCAAGGTTAATATCTTTTTAGGGTGAACTATTGTCTCGTACTCCAGCGACAGGAAAGCCGATATTGTTAAAATATTGTATCCTTTCCCAAGTAAATTAAATAACTCGTTAATAGGACCTAAAAATTCATATTTTAATTCTGCTATAAATATTTCAAATTCTTTATATTTGACTAGGTTAAAGAGATCTCTTGCATATAGGGGTCCTGGATAGATGAGCTCGTAGATATTATTGAATATCTGATCTTCTTTTTTTAATTCTTCTTCGTCAAAATCAAATTTTTCATTCCATCTTGTATTCTGAGAATCTTCTAGTTCTCCTATTTCTTTCGTCGCCATTTCAATTAGTTGGAGAGTTTCTGAAGAATTTTCAATTAATTTTGTACTTTCTAATAACTCAATTTCATATAGAAAAGAGGCCTTTATTAGATCTTTCCCTAATAAGAATAATTCTATTCGAAACTCTGCTTTCTCTGTATTTTCAGAAGAACTAATTGCTATAGATAATTCTTCCAGAAGTTTAACCAATATTCCAATTCTTTTAAATAATCCTTGACGAACTACAGGCCAAAATGTCTTTATGAGAACTTTATCGAATGTAGAAAAAACATAGGAAATGCTTAGAGCAATCGCGATTACTCTCTTTAATTCAGTGGAATCAGAATATTCTACAGTATCCACATTGGAATGCCAATTAGGATCATTGTGACCCAACATTAGAGAGGGAATTCCAAAATAGGAATCTATAAAAAGAAAGTGATCACTACCTCCATCATAACTTCTAAGTCGATAAGACATTGGATTTTTAGTTCCATTGATGGCAATTCCCTTAGGATGGTCAGCGATTTTTTTAACAAAAGTGGATGTGATATCGTTCAAAATTGAAGGTGTGGACCGAGGAGCTAAGTTCACTTCAAAGGGTTGTCCTATCTTTAAAGGGTGTTCTCCAATCATATCTAGGTTTATACAAACTAATACATTTCTAATCTTATCTTCGTGAAACTTCATCCATGGAACAGTACCGTTGAATTCTGGAACCCACACAAATCTTAATGTCCGCTTGGGAGGATCAATTATTTTGTTTTTAATCAAATATTTGAATACTCTCGCTAATTCGAGTAGACCCGCAGCACCGCTAGCATTATCATTTGCACTCGGAAGAGGGTGGCACAAGTGAGCAATAATAATTATCTCTTGCTCTGGAAATACCGTTCCTTGAATTGAACTAGATAACACTTCAAAATTACCTTTTAAAAATTCTGCTTTAACGCGAGCATGTACCTTAACAGGTCCTTTTTTCAACAATTCCTTTAGATGCATTGCTTGATTATAAGATATGCTGAAACCAAATTTTGCATTATTTAATCTTTCCTTTGTCGTAAAGAAGCCATTGTATATAACTCGATCGAGATTATATCTCGTTCTATTCAAGTCAGGATAATATATCACACCAATCGCCTTACTCTTTTCAATAAGAGGACGATTCAAATAGATTGATCCGCACATCAAAATTATTTTTCCTTCAATGTCATTTTTTTCATAATCTTCCTTCTTATCACCTATACCAATATCAACGATTTCTACAGTAATATCGCACGATTTTGAATGGGTAATGATTGAAACTGGAATGTCATTGAAATCGCATAGTTTTATTTTTTCAGGTTCTTCAATCCAGAGTTCACCAGTTTCGATCTCCCATTGATACGATGCTGGATATCCCCAAGTGGTTGTTTCTCCATCAGCAGGGGATTTAAAATGCTCTATATCATCAAATCCTAAAGCTATCAATTCTTCTTTTATGGCCTCAAGACTATCATGGTATCCATTTGATGCTTGAACGCGGCTATATTGGGAAATTTTAGCCACCCAATCCCACGCTCTTTGTCCGTTTACCACGCTTAGTATATCATTAAGGAATTTTTCGATGTTCATAATGCATTACTCACTAATATTGGAATTAAAATATATTTAATACCAATAATGTCTTTTTTCAAATAAATTTGATACTAAATTAAACTAAATGAGAGTTTATATGAAATGAAGCCCCCAATTTGTTGTATTTGCGATAAAAGATTAGATTATCCCGATGAAGGGGGATTAATATATTTTAAAAAAAAACCCTCAGATGAAAAATGGGATAAAAAAATGGAAGAAGAGGGAATGGTTGGGCATCCTCCTTATGCAGAATGGTTTTGCGGAGACCATTATAAAAAAGCGGTTGCACTAAAAAGTTTAAGTATAGACAAAGCTATGAAACAATTACAACTCTAATTCTAATAGTATATCCTTTGGTTCATCACTTAGGGTTGCTTGAGCAGAAAAAGGATTTCCCCCACCTTTTCCACCAAATTTTTTCAATAACTTTTGTAATACCTCGTTAGCGCTCGCTTTTTCAGTATTTGAAAGAATTCGAATCTTGTTTTTTTCTTCCAATATAATTAATAGGTAATCTTCTGGAAAATCTTTGAAAGATTTTTGGATAATCTTATAGTCAAAATTCAGCCTTATGCATCCAATTTTCACATCATTTAGGATTTTTTTAGGATTCTGCGAGACGAGTTGTAAAACGCTAATAGCTAGGATTTCGTAGTTCCGTTGAACGATTAACTTTTTATCTAATTGTTTCTGGAAATTTTCTACTATATCTAAGGCGGGCAAATTTAAGTTTCGAGCATAATTCAATAATCGATAATTGTCAGTTGTATTTTGAATTAACGCTTTCAATCCAACTATGAATTTGAAGTTCGTTCCTTTGTTGAATTCATAGACAAAAATAGGCCCAATTTCGTTAGTATTTTTCACATGGGTTCCACCGCAACAAATCAAATCGTAATTTTTTAGCTCTACTAATCTAACTTTACCTCGCTCGGGAATCTTTCCTCTAACTTGCTTTTGATTAATATCGATCTCGTCTCTATGAACTACTTTGGTTTGAAATTCATGGTTTTCAATAGTACATATTCGATTAAATTCTTTTATTACTTCTTTAAATTGATCGTCGTTTATGGTTTGATCGATTTGGAGAGAAACATCTTCAAAAGAAATACTCGCGTGCGCAGTATCAATATCAAATTTGTTTTTAATAAGAGCTGATATAATATGTTGGGATGAATGTGCCCGCATTACGCCATATCTATAATTC
>JAHQWJ010000061.1 GCA_029856125.1 Promethearchaeia archaeon
TTCTAGGTGAAACAACATTCACTCTTAATTTCGAGCCTTCTGGAACAATTTCAGGTGGATTATCCTCATCATAACGAATAAATACGATTCCTGCTTCACGTGCCATTCTATAATACTTTTCTTTAAAACCATAAGTTCTGATATCTCTAAATAAAATAACAATTTCAGTAGAAGGGCTTTGCTTTTTAGCCACTATTGCGTTTTTAATTGCTTCCGCACAACACATTTTACTACAATAAGGATGTTCTTCGTTTCGTGATCCTACGCATTGAATCATAACAATTGATTTCTTATTTTTAATATCATCAGTCGTGTTTATTACCTTCTCGAATTCAGATTGAGTAATGACATTATCGTTTGTACCATATAAAAATTCATTAGGTTCATATTCTTTAGCGCCTGTTGCTACAACTACAACCCCGTGCTCAAATTCTGCTCTAGTCTTTTCTGGTCCGTGAATTACCGCTGATTTGAAATTTCCAATATAACCATTAATAATTTCTATTGTAGCATTCGTGAAAACATGGATATTTGCGTGTGTTTTTACTTTCTCAATTAAGTCTGATAGAAAGGCTTGGACATTTCCCCCCTCAAGCGTCGTATATATGTTCTGGGCAAATCCTCCTAATTCCTTTTCTTTTTCGACTAAAAACGTTTCGAAATTTTGATTCGCAAAATTAAGAGCAGCAACCATACCAGTAATACCCCCTCCTATGACAAGAGTTTTAGGAGTAACTCCCAATTTTATTCTTTCTAATGGCTGAATGTTTCTCGCTTTATTTACTGCCATTCTTACGAGATCCATTGATTTCTCTGTGGCCTCTTTATATTGATTCATATGAACCCAACTACATTGATCTCGAATATTCGCCATTTGAAATAAGTATCTATTCAATCCTGCTTCTCTAATAGTTTCTTGAAATAATGGTTCGTGAGTTCTTGGAGTGCAAGAAGCTACGATAACTCTATTTAAATTATATTCCTTGATTTTATCCTTTATTATTGTTTGAGTGTCAGCCGAGCATGTATACAAGTTTTGATCTGCTAAAACAACATTTGGAAGCGATTTTGCATACTTCACTACTTGTGGAACATCTACGTATCCTCCAATATTCACTCCACAATGACATACAAAGACACCAATTCTAGGTGGTTGACCGGCGACAAATATCTCTGGTGGTAATGTCTTTTCTGTTATTAACGTATCTCTTTTTTCGTGTAATAGCGTATTAACACAGCCCGCAGCCGCACTGGCTTGAGTAACCGTCTCAGGAATATCTTTTGGTGAAGAAAATGCTCCACACGCAAAAATTCCTGGAACTGTTGTCTGAACGGGATTAAATATATCCGTTTTAGCAAAGTTATATTCGTTTAATTCAATTCCAAATTTATCTGCTAAATAGTTAGCATCATCTGGAGGGTTCAATCCAACAGATAGTACAACCATCTCAAAATTCTCTTGAATAATTTTCCCATCTTCTGTTTCATACTTCAATATCAGATCCTTAGTTTCTGGATCTTCATCGACTGAAGAAATACGACTTCGTATATAGCGCACTCCATATTCTTCTTGCGCACGAATAATATATTTATCAAAGTCTTTTCCATATGCCCTTATATCCATGCTAAAAATTGTTGGTCTTATTTGATGCATGTGTTCGTGGGCAATTACTGCTTCTTTTGCAGTATACATGCAACACACAGAAGAACAATAAGGTTGGCCATTTCCTGTAAAGTCTCGAGAGCCAATACATTGAAGAAACGCTACTTTTTCTGGTACATCTCCATCAGACGGTCTTAATACTTTTCCTGTATAAGGACCACTAGCGCTTAAAATTCGCTCGAACTCAATGCTTGTAACTACATTTTTGTATTTGCCATAACCATACAAATTACCTTCTGGAGGTACGTATTCATCATATCCAGGTGATAATACAATACCACCTACTTTTAATTCAATAATCTCATCTTCTAAATCGTATTCTACGGCATTTGCTTTACACACTCCTTTACAAATTCCGCACCCAATGCAATAATCTTTATTTATAGCGTACACAAGTGGGACTGCTTGTGGGTACTTGACTGCTGTTGCAGCGAATTTAGATAATTTTTCATTAAATGAATCAATCGCCTCAACGGGGCACGCTCGACCACAAACACCACAACCCGTACATTTATCCATGTTAACATACAATGATTTTTTTAATACTTTTACCGTAAAATTACCGGCTTCTCCTGTAACATCTAAGATTTTACAATTTATACTTAAATCAATATTATGATGACGACCCGTCTCTACTAGTTTAGGGCTTACGATACACATCGCACAATCGTTAGTTGGGAATGTTTTATCCAACTGAGCCATTACGCCGCCAATGCTTGTTGTTGATTCAAGTAAGTAAACTTTGAAACCAGCGTCGCCTAAATCCAAAGCTGTTTGAGATCCTCCAATTCCAGCTCCTACAACTAATACCGCTCCTACTTTTTCCATTTTTAAATCCCTCTATATTCTCATATATAACGGAGTATTTCCGTCAATTTTTTGATAATCTATTTCTCCTCTACTCTTTAAAGTTAGCATGTTTTCTAAAATTTCA
Source organism: Promethearchaeia archaeon (assembly GCA_029856125.1). Lineage (GTDB taxonomy): Archaea > Asgardarchaeota > Lokiarchaeia > Sigyniarchaeales > SOKP01 > SOKP01. Next base: position 2,598 of record JAHQWJ010000061.1, read on the forward strand.
CTTGGATCCAGTTTTAGTTCAGCAGCTAAATCTTTAACCGATAAAACTTTAGTACTTAATGAAAGTAATATTCGGTGCCTTACAAATTCATCGTGGATTGCTTCGTCAAAAATAGCGTTGAATTCATCGATAGGTACTTTCTCTCCATACTCGTTTTCAACTTCTGTAATTTTTCTCTGCCGTCCTACTAAAGCCCTAATCCTATCACTTGAAACGGAATTTTCCATAGCTTTTAGATTATCGAATAACTCTTGATCAATGTTCTCTCCGCTAAGGGGAGATGGTCCTTGTTCGCGAATTGATTCGATAAACTCGGTAACTACCTTACCAAACCTTACTCCTTCAGAAGCAGAAACCCAATCTAATCTTATTCTTTTATCAAAATCGACCATTTTAAGAAATTTTTGTACCATGATAAACTTCTTTTCCGCTTCGTAGTTTCCTTCCAAATAATGGCAATCTCCCGGATGACAACCCAAGACAAATACGCCATCTATTCCTGTTAAAAGAGCCTTAAAAATAAATACAGGATCAACCCTACCACTGCACATAACTCTAATAACTCTCATGTTAGGGGGATATTGAATTCTACTTACTCCTGCTAAATCTGCTCCTGCATAGGAACACCAATTACATAAAAACCCTAAGATCCTTGGTTCAAACGTCATTATACTTCTTTCCCTCCATATGCGTATATTTCAGAAAGTATTTGTTGATCTGTAAAATGCCTTATAATAATCGCGTGGTTAGTACAGGTAGCACCACATACACCACAACCTTTACATAAAACTTGAGTTATTACTATCTCTTCTTCTTCATTCTTGCTTATAGCATTATACGGACAGACTTTTATACACACTTCGCAACCTGTGCACAAACTTTTGTTGTAATCAGGCAAAAATGACGTAGCACCCTCAACTTCTATTGTATCGTGAGAAATTATCGTACTAGCTCTTGCTGCTGCCGCATAACCTTGAGAAATCGACTCCGTAATGTCGACAGGCCATTTTGCTGAACCACAAACAAAAACTCCTGCAGTAGCGAAATCCATTGGACGCAGTTTTACGTGTGCTTCTAAAAAGAATCCATTTTCTTCTAACGGAACTTTTATCATTTGTGCTAGAGCTTTATTATCATTATTTGAAACTAAAGGTGTTGACAGTACACAAAGATCGTATGGTATTAACAACTCTTCTCCAAGATATTGGTTATATACTTTTATTTGATTCTCTTCTACAGAAGGCACTTTTTCAGGAGAATATTCAATAAAAACAATGCCTGCTTCTCGAGCTCTTCTATAATAATCTTCATAATGAGTACCAGGTGTATATAAATCTCTAAAAAGTATGGATACATTTGCTTCAGGATTGTTTTCCTTTAAAATGAGCGCATTTTTTAAAGCAGTCATACAACACACGCTTGAACAATATACTCTCTCAACATTACGAGATCCAACGCACTGTATCATCACAATATCTTTGGCTTTAACATCATTATTTTTTAATTTACTTTCTAATTCGTGTTGTGTAATTCGTATCTTACCATCATAGCCGAAATATCCGGTTGGCGTAAAAAGTGAGGTTCCAACCGCAACGATAATAACACCAATAGTTAAATCAATATTACTCCCATTTTCTTCAACGCTTATCTCAAAATTACCTACAAAACCTTCTATATTTTTTACCTGTGCTGAAGTATGTATTTTCAGATTTTCCTTACTTTCAATATTTTTCTTAAGATTGTCTAATAATAATTGAGCTTCTTGGTCATTTGGGAAAAGTTTATGCAGTGTTTTCAGCCTTCCACCTAATTCGTTTTCTCTTTCAATTAAGTGTGTTTCAAATCCTTGATTTGCTAAACTAAGTGCAGCAGTCATCCCTGAAACACCTCCACCAATTACTAACGCTGTAGGAGTTGCATCAACTATAATATTTTCGAGTGCTTCAAGCTTAGCTGCTTTTGCCACACCCATACGAATTAAATCTTTAGCCTTGTCAAACGCTTCCTGTGGATATTTCTGATGGCACCATGTATTTTGGTCTCTTATGTTTACAAAATTAAAGAGATACTCATTTACGCCTTCTTTTTTAACACAATCTCGGAATAAAGGTTCATGGGTTCTTGGAGTACATGATGCGACAATTACTCTATTCAAATCATGGTCTTTGATTCCATTCTTAATTTGTGCTAATCCTGTTTCTGAGCAAGTATAGAGATTATCCTCAGTAAACACTACATTCGGTAGAGTTTTAGAAAATTCGGCAAGAGCTTTAACGTCTATAAGCCCTCCAATATTACTTCCACAAGAACAGACAAATACTCCAATTCTAGGTTCTTCTTCTTTATCGGACATAGTTTTTTTAACCTCCTTTTATTACTTCTGCCGCTCTTGCTGCTGCCCCGCTGGCTTCAGCAACAGACCGAGGGATATCCATTGGTTCCCGAGCGCATCCGCAAGTATAAATTCCTTCTGCACTTGTTTCCACAGGTAGAAATGGATTCGTTTTCACATAATCGTAATGATCTAAATCAATACCTAATACATCTGCTAATTTATTTATCCCTCTCGATGGGATAATACAGGTTGCTAATACAACCAAATCTACTGTTAATTGTTTTATTTCAGATGTTTCGTAATCTTCATACGTGATTATCGGATTATCATCCTTATCAATATCTACATGAGAAATTTTACTTTTTAAATACTTAATATTATACTCTTCGGCACCCCTTTGTAGAAATTTTTGAAATCCTTTGCCTCCAGCTCTCATATCAATATAAAATACATAAGATTCCAACTCATTGTCGTGCTCATATGCAATCATAGCTTCTTTTGTAGTGTACATGCAACAAACAGAGGAACAATACATTTGTCCTTTCTGAGAGCGTGAATCAATACATTGAAGATAAGCGATTTTTTTTGGGTGCTTTCCATCGCTTAACCTGCTTAAATGTCCTGCTTGTGGACCTGAAGCACAAATCAATCTCTCAAGTTCCATTGCTGAGATAACATTATCATATTTTTGATAGCCATAGATATTTAAAGTATGAATATCTTCTGCTAAATCTAAACCTGTAGCAACTATAATTGCTCCAACATTATCTAAACTAAGTATTGAATCTTTTTGCGTGAAGTCAATCGCATCCGCACCACAGTTTTGATAGCATAACCCACAAATTTCATAATTTAAATATAAACATTTACTTGGATCAATACGATACGCAGCAGGAACTGCTGCTGGAAAGGCTATTTGTGCTGCTGCTTGAGTAACCAAATCTGCGTCAAAAAAGTTAGTAATCCCTCTTACAGGACAGATAGTTCCACAATCACCGCAGTTGGTACAAACACCTTCTTTAACGTACCGAGCGTGTTTTAGCACATCGACAGAAAAATTACCTACTGAACCTCCTATTTTTTCGATCTCTGAAAGAGTATGTAGTGTAATATTATCATGTCTATAACATTCTGAAAGTTTAGGAGCGAGGATACAAATTGAACAATCAAGTGTAGGAAAAGTTTTATCTAATTGGGCCATTCTGCCTCCTATACAAGGTTGTTTTTCGATCAAATGTACTTTTATTCCCATATCGCCTAAATCTAGGGCAGCTTGAATGCCAGCAATTCCTGCTCCAATAATTACAACTGATTTTGAATTTTCTCCCAAATTTTTCACCTTTTAAGATTTATTTATTTTATTATTTGTCATTCTCCTAAGCAAGTCAATTTTTTTTGCCTTCCATTCCGTAATTGTAGACTTCTTAGGAGTAAATTTATCAATATAGCCTGCAACCATTGCATTTTTGATAAGTTCTTCACCTTTTTCGGTGCGTATTACAACCATTGAATTTTGTTGAACTGCCCCGGAACCACCAAAGCTCACATCAGAAAATCTGCTTGTGAACTCATCGCAATCATGGCAATGACTTCTTACAGCATCGTCAAACTTATGGAGTTCGACTTCATAAACTTTATTTTCATTATTTGTTATGAAAAAATTCTTTTTTATGTTCATCTTAGCTATACTTGTTGGATCTTCGTTAGTCTCCTTTTTCACTAGCTGGAACAATTTCTCATAATCAAAGTTTTCCATACAAAACAAACCAAAGACGTATTTAATGACATGGGCAGGGCTGATACTTAATAGTTGCATTTTTCGGACAGCTCTACACTGACAAGGAGTTCCAACAAAGGCCATACGAATTTGATTTATATCATAAATTTGATGATGCTTTTCAACAATTTCCTGCGCAATAGTATAAAGATCTGCTAGAGGTAAAATGTTTGACGATATTGAATATCTTGTCCCTGAAGATTTCAATAGTTCCTCTTTGTTGTATATGATTTTTGGAATCGGTTTTAATTTCTCGTCATATTCAGACACAATAGCGGCATCAATTTTATTTTTATCAAATAAATACGACAGAAGAGTGGTTACTAAACCTCCATCTTGTCCCATTTCTTTTATTTTTTCATCCTTTGTTTTTGCCGCAATTACATTTTGAATAAACCCAATCTCATCTTTGATTCGATAATCCTCCTTTAAATGTTTCATCAACGGTTCTGTTTGCGGACAGATATAATAACATACTCCACATTCTTTACAATTTTCAACATTCGCATCTGAAATGAATTGAGGCGTATATCCTTCCATTTTGATAACATCAAAAGTCTGGCTTGAACAATAAGCTACGCAAGCGCCACAAGCACAACACTTATTAGCTTTAATGATTTCCTCCTCAAGATCCTTGAAGACTTTAACATCTTTTAATACTGTTTTTTTGGGTAATACATCTGCCATAAAATATCAATTCCTCTAATAATTCCTGAATATTTTTTATATTTTTATTGTGAATTTCAAACTGTAAAGTTAATACTTTCAAATAGTTTACTTGGTTTTATCCTGTGAAATTTGAAACCTAACTCTTCTGGTACGAAACCAAAAGCCAATGCAATTAACTCTGAGAGATAGAAAATAGGGAAATCATATTCTGAATTGTTTTTTTTATTGAGTTCTCGTTGGTTAAACTCAAATTGTTGATAGCAAGCAGGACACACTACAACAACACAATTAGCTCCTGAATCTTTAATAGCTTTCAATTTGTTATCAATCATCTGCAAAGATAAATCTTTATCTGATTTTTCTACAGGGTTTCCACAACATTCCATCTTTAAATCGTAATTAATAGATTGAGCTCCAAGATTTTCAACAATTTCATCTAAAGTAACTGGTTCGAAAGGATCGTCCCATTCAATAATTTCTGAAGGTCTTAAATAATGACAACCGTAATGAACCGCAACCTTAAAGCCTTCTAGTGGTTTTTCAACATTATCTTTAACTTTATCGAGATTTTCATATAATACCTGAGCAAAGTGTTTTACTTCTACTTTACCATCATAAACTTTTCCTACTTTGTTTAAGTAGTCATTTACTTCTTTCTTAACATCGTCATCCTTGTTTAGACTATAGTTAACGCCCTTTAAAGTTTCAACACAACCAGAACAAAACGATATTATCCCACCATTACTGTCGCTCAAACTTAAATTTCTCGCCCCTAAAGTCAGCCAAGTCTTATGATCTATTTGTTCAATCCCTGTTGGGTCAGGACAACAACTGAAGCCATCAATATCGCGCAATTCAATACCAAGTTTTTCAAAAATCTTCCTTGAAGATACTTCTAAATAAGGTAATCTTGCAGGTATAACGCACCCTAGAAATAAGTCAAATACCATTTTATTTGGTCCCCTTTAGAATGTTTTTTTCAAAATTAGTTTCTTTCATTAGTGTTTGAATCTCCTCTATAGGTGCAGTTTTAATTTCAGGAAGACCTAGATTTTTCCTCCTAACAACAATCGCATTCGAATAAGGAATTGCAACTCCGTTTTCAAACACTGAATGACCCTGCACATAAAATGCTTCGGGATACTTCTGATTTTCAAAACATCTGTTTTTAATCAGAGTAAAAATCTCTGTTAACTCGACATTTTGAGGACAAAGCTCAACACATTTTTGACATGTTGAACATAACCAAGGATTCGGATCTTGGTCCTCTACTAATTTATCGTGTAACCCTAAGATCGCTTCTTCAATTATTTTTCTTGGATTATACTTACCATTGGTCATTAAAGCGATAGGGCATCCTCCAGAACAAGTCGAACACTGATAACAATAACTTAAAGAAGCATTATGTTTGAGGACTTCATTCCTAAATTCAAAATTGATGACGCTCATGTCAATACTTTTTTCTATTCTATTGTGTTTTTTAATTATATATCTAATATAAATTTTAATGGAACTTTGACATTTTTATATAAATTTAACTGCGAAGGAACAAATTCATACTTCATGGAATTTATTTATTCGAGATGTTTTTTAAGATCAATATATATTGGTATTTCTTCGCCCTTATTCTCTATTACAACTCTTAAAAAACTTCCTTCTATTGAGGAACTAATAAGTTTTAATTCTCCTTCGATACCTTTCGAAACAGAATCATCATCTAGATGTTTTGTTTGTGATGATAAACAAGTATGAGTTTCGTTATAAAGAAAACAGTGGGAGCAACAAAAACCAAACGGAAGATAGCCTACTATAGAACATTTATCATAACCGTCGCAATTACAATTATTACACATGTTTTAAGTCTTTTCTTCTCTTATTTTTAATTGTGAAGTTATTCTCACTATTTTTTTTACATGTTACAAAACAATAAAATATAATATTTAAAAATTCTTGTTGGTGAAAAATAACTTTTTCAACAAAAAAGATTATACAATTACGGAAAAAGTAAAAATTAAGTTTTTTTAACCCGGAGATCTCAATAGATTAGGTTTTTCCGAGAAAAGAATGCAAAATTATATTATTCCACAATTTTATAAACAAGATTGATAATATTATTAAGTAAAATCGTAATTTATATAAATAATTTTTACATAATTGATCGTATACTGTTTGAATAAATAAAAAAAATAACTGTAAGTGATAAGGGTTAATAAAATGGCGTCCGTAGATCCAATAGATATTAAGATTTTAGAAGAATTAAAGAAAGACGGTAGAAAGTCATTCAAAGAAATAAGTGATATTATCGAAAAAACCGAAGCAACCGTCAGAAGAAGAGTATCCAAAATGCAAGATGATGGGACTATCACGCGTTTTACCGTAGTATATGAGCTTGATACAAAACCGAAAACATCCGCAACTATAAAAATTGAGCCAGATTTCAAAGAGATTAAACGGATTCTTGTTGAATTAAAGAAAATCGAAGAAATAACCTCCATTTGGAGACTATCTGGAGATTGTGGATTATTTATGAAAGTCGATATTCCTTCAATTGAACAATTTAATCCCCTCATAGAAGACAAGATTTCACAAATTGCAGGAATAAAAATAGTAGAAACCTGCTTTATAACTGATATCATAAAATAGAAATTTTTTTTTGTTTCATACTCTTATTAAATGAAGAAATAATATCAAAAATTAATAATTTCTCGCACACAGCTTTTTTTAATTATTTTGGGACAATATACCAGTCATAAGTAATTCCTATTTTCCATTAATAATAATTAAAAGATGCTACAAATAATGATTAGTGAATCAAATTTTAACCTTGAGGGGAACATTTTATCGTGCCCTTTTTCTCACAAATGTATCCTTCCTAAGATTGAAAACTTATGTGTTTTTCCCGAATATAAAATTTGTCCGGATTACGATTCGAAATTAAAAAGATTGAAAGCCTCTACAAAAATATTACATTAAATGGTTTTTTAATCCCATTTTTAGGATTCCATTTAATTTTCTTTTTCAATTCGATAATCTACAAGTATATTTTAGACGTATTCAATTGTTGCTGGTGGTTTCGGCGTAATATCAAAATAGATATCTTTCGTGTCTGGGAATTCTAACAATTTATATTTTAATTCTTCAATTAAACCTATCGGTAAATTTGTAACACTAGCTGTTCTGGCATCTACACTATTGATAGAACGGATAATTACATCATAAACACCCTCGTGACTCTCGTGTAATTCGTAGAGGATTCTAGCATAACCTTGTACCTGAGATGAAAAATGAACTAATTTATCAAAATCCCATTCACCTTTAATCGATAATGGAACTTCGTAAGTTCTATGACCATTAATGATGCCAGTTACTTTTCTTAATAAAACATCTGTGGTTGTTGCTGCAAACGCTTGAAAAGGCTCTTGTTCACCCTTTTCATTGATAATCATTGGGGTTCCAAACTTTTCCGAGTAATAATCGTTAATAGTGGATTCTACAATGTCATGCACTTTTTTTTCAAATTTTAAATTTTCTAATGTTACAGGACCAATAATCCTCGCTGAAAGCGCAGGTCCCGGGAATGCTTTCCTAAATACTAACTCTTTAGGCATATTGAAATATTCAAGCGTTTTTCTAACTTCTGGTTTGGTAAGACTAGCAACAGGTTGGATTGTAGCTTCTACATCATATTCAATATCTAAATTATGCTGGCTTTTAACAAATCCTTGCGGATTTTTAGCTTTTAATGAAAGTTCTTCTTCTAATGACATAGTTTCTTTCAGATCTGAGATTTTCACGCCAAAACTCTCCTCTATATCTGGTAAAATAGTACCATCAGATAGTAATTGGCAATTCTCTTCTTTAATTATTCTACTAATGGTATCAGAGTAAGCGTTTTTAAATAATTTTCTTTTAACTTCAGCATCTTCTTCTCCGAAAATCCTTGGTAGAAAAGTTTCTCTAATATCTATAACTAAAACGTCAGGAAATAGTTTTTTAATTTGCTCTCTTTCTTCTAAACCTCTGATTATTCGCATAAGTCCGTGATCTATGAAAACCGGAATCGTTTCGATTTCAGCTTCTTTAAGTAGAAGATAAGTTAAGCTAGAATCCACACCACCTGATAAAGCACAAAAGACCTTCTTATTACTTGCGTGCCGCTGTAAGAACTGAACTGCCATTTCGACAAACTTTTCGGGCTCACGAAATATCTCTATTAATCGATGATTAAGCATAAAATAAATTAAGCTTCTTCATAAAAAAAGTGTAATTATTAATTGGTTATGATTCGCCTAATTTTTTATATAAGAATAATTAATTTTGACGCTACTTTGTTGATTTTTAGTTTTTTTCATGGTATTTTTGATGATATTCCTCTGCTTTATAATACTCAGCAACAGGAACTATTTCAGTAACAATTGACTTCTTATATTTTCCGGACCTTTCCAACTTTTCTTTTAATTTTATTGCAGACAATCGTTGTTCCTCATTACTGTAAAACACAGCAGATCTATATTGAGTTCCAATGTCCCAACCTTGGCGATTAAGCGTAGTAGGATTGTGAATATTCCAAAAGATTTCCAATAACTCCTCATAAGACACAATCAAAGGATCAAAGGTAACTTTAACCACTTCAGCATGTCCTGTTTTATTAGTACAGACATCTTTATAAGTTGGATTCTTTGTAGCCCCGCCAGTGTATCCGACTTCAGTTTCAATTACTCCTTCCACCTTTCCAAATTTAGTTTCGACTCCCCAAAAACAACCTGCTCCAAAAATAGCTTCTTCCATCATTAATACAATTAAAATAGAATATACTAAAAAAAATGATGGTGATATCTTATAAAAAAAAAAGGCGAGACGCAAATATTATTAAAAATAAATTAAAGGAAGTCTAATAAAAAAGAAACAAGCATATATTAACATTCTATTTTTATTTTACTTCTTTTGTGCTTCTAGATCTTTCAATTCGCGATGAAGAACTTTACCTACAACTGTTTTCGGAATCTCATTGATAAATTCAACAAATCGGGGATACTTATCTCCTGCCATATTTTCTTTTGCCCAGTCGATGATATCTTGTTCGTTGATTTCTTTATCTTTATAATTCTCCTTTATTACAACATAGGCTTTGATATTTTCCTTTCCTTCGTCATCAATTATTCCGATAACACCACATTCCTCAATAGCTTCGTGATAATACAAGAGATCTTCGACTTCCGTAGGATAAACAGAATGTCCCTTATATTTGATTAAATTCTTCAGCCGATCCTTAATGACAAAATAACCATCTTCGTCCATTAGTGCTAAATCACCCGTCCACAACCAACCATCCTTGATTGTATTATTAGTTTCTTCCTCACGTTTATAATATCCCTTCATCATCTGTGGACCTCTTGTTACAAGTTCTCCAACTTCTCCAATCCCAAGCGTATTACCATTGGAATCACATATCTTTACATCTGTATTAGGAAAGGGCATTCCAATCGTTCCCGGTTTTAATTTACCCTCGAAAGGAGTTGCTGTGACAGCTGGGGACATCTCGGTTAATCCATATGCTTCTCGAAGCTTGGATCCCGTCAGTTCTTCGAATGTTTTTCTCACATCGTCGGGAAGAGGTCCTGCTGAGCTTAAGCAATATTTAATACTCGACAAGTCGTGATTTTGAATTCCTTCGTAATTATTTAGATTATTATAAATAGCCGCAACTCCGGGAAATACCGTAACTTTGGCTGCTTCAATAACTTCAATAACTTCATGTGCCTCCCTAGGGTTGAAAACACACGCTAACTTCCACCCGTTATGGATACACATATTCATCATAAAACCCATATAAATGTGATAAAATGGTAAAGCTGCAAGTAGGACTTCCTTTCCTAATTCCTTTTCTACAAACCATGATTCTGCTTGAAAAATATTAGCGGCAATACTTCCGTGAGTTAACATTGCTCCCTTAGGGAATCCCGTTGTTCCACCCGTGTATTGTAATTGAGCTAAGTCTTCTAAACCGATATCGATTTTTGGTGGGTTTGGAGCAGTTTCTCTTATTAAATCCTCTATCATGGGCTCTCCTCCCATAGAAAATTCTGGAGGTGCCATGGGGTCAGGTGATAAATAAGGCGATAGATTGCTATAAAACTTGTGCTTTACACCGGTTTCGTCAATAATAGGATCTACTAATCCTGAAAATCCTTCCCATCCAATATAAACTTTTGCGTCACTGTCGTTTAATTGCCGTTTTATCTCAAGTTTTTTAAATAATGGCGAGATGGGAGTAACAATTCCACCAATCTTTAAAATACCGTAATAATAAGCAATAAACGCTGGATTATTGGTAAATTGGATTGCTACACAATCTCCTTTCTTAATACCAAGTTCGGTTAATTTTGCTGCTACTCGATAAACAATATCGAGTAACATAGAATAAGTCAGTTCGAATCCCATAAAATATGTTACAACATTATTAGGATAGAGCTTAACAGAATCTTCAAGAAAATCCACTAAATTCTTCTTTGGTATATTGACTTCTTTTGGAACTCCTTCAGGCCAATATTTATAATAAATTTTTTGATCTGACATAATTTTAGTTTTATCCTATATGGTATTTATTATTTTTCTTCTATAAACATGTCTTAAATTAAAGGATTATTTATCTTACCATTAGAAGATTCTTTTATTAAGAAGTTATCTTTATAAATAAATATAAAAGAAAGTTTTATTTTTAGATAAGAAATCAAATATAATATATAATTGGTTAAAATTATATTAAAAAAAGATTAGTATTATGACAGATCGTGAAGGTACGTTTAAGTTATGTATATTTGGTGACGGAGGAGTAGGTAAAACCACTCTCGTTAATCGCTATCTGACAAAAGTATTTGACGAAAGTATTAAAATGACAATTGGTGCAGATTTCTATGTAAAAGATTTAGAAATTGAGGGCAAGAAAGTTGTCATTCGTATATGGGATTTTGGGGGAGAACAACGCTTTAAAGTCCTATTACCGAGTTTTGCAAAAGGTGCTGATGGTGGAATATTTATGTACGATATTACTCGATATACTAGCGTAAAAAATATAGATGATTGGCTCTCAATTTTTGAGAAAAGCGCTCAGGATAAGCAGATTAATATACCAATTGTTATGGTTGGTGGCAAATTAGATCTTCAAGAAAAACGATCTGTGGCGACTGAAGACGCTGTGGAATTATCTGAAAAGCACAATTTACAAGGTTATCATGAATGTTCTTCTAAAACTGGTGAGAATGTCGAAGAAATATTCATATCGATCACTAAAAAAATAATGGAAAGCATAAAGCTAATCTAAATTCATCAATTTCCTAATAAAATAAAAGTATTCACTAACTGGATGTCCTTTTAATAACTTTAACCAATCCTTTCTTTCTTAATTTATCAAGCATCTTTTCGACTTTATCGATCGGTTTTTGGGCAATCTCAGCGCATTGCTTTACTGAATTCATTCCATCGCATACCTTCAATAATGTAAACTCATCTAATGATATCATGCCTAATTGAACACTCATCGGTTGTACTTCCTTAACTACGATAGGTATCCTCACTTCTCCACCCTCCTCAATAGTTCCGCGACCAACATCTTTCATATTAGGTGAATCCCCAAAAAAAGATCGTACACCTGTTACATCATAGTTATCATTTATATAAATAAAAACAGTATGTTCTTGATTGGAAATATCTTCGTCGTCTTCAAGATCAGGATGAGGGTTAATGTGCTTATGTTCTTTCGTGTAAATACCCATTTTTAATCCCGCTTTAATTTCGTCTTTATCTACTCTTATATTAACCATTTCGGTGCATATTTCGCACCAAGCCCAAGCTTCTATAAGACTAAAATATTTCTTCACTTTATTGTCCGGCATTGCAATTTTCCAAAAAAACCAAATTTCGTATAAAATAAAATAAGCTTTATAATAATTATGTTGTGAATTTATATAAATATTGATTAAGAATACAACCTCGAAATAGTAGATAAAACAATTCTTTAAAATCGAAAATAATTAAAGTTATTGGATATTTTAATATCCATTAAAGATAACTATAACCAATTGTAATAACGATGTCTGCTTATAAAAAAAATATGTGTTTCTCTTGTGGACGGCCTATTGCCCCTTTCGAAGGTGCAGTTAACTTTCCATGCCCCCAATGTGGAGATGTTACTATATGGAGATGTGAAAGGTGTAGAACTATGGGAAACCAATATACTTGCCTCAAATGTGCGTTTGAGGGTCCATGATTGATGTTCGACTATTGAACATGAATATCCGTAAAATCTAACAATTTTAAAGGTTCTAGTCCTTTTAAATTTTGTTTTAAATTTAAAAATCCAACCACATTACAACATTAGTAATAATTATAGGAGAGGATGATGTATTTATAAAGGGCCATCTTGGATTTTTGCTAGAAGAGATAGAGAAGTTCAAGATTCAACGTTAGAGAAGAAGATTTGAAAAACACAAATTTTTTCAATATTGCTTAATTTTGTAAATTAATTTGATATAAGCCTATAAATAATAAAGCAAAAGGTCTGAGTAAAATGGGAGAATTTGTAGCATTAATAGATGTCATTCCAGAAGACATAGATTTGGATTTTGAGGAATTTGTTTCAAAGCTAAAAAATGTTCTACCTGAAGCTGCTGTTATAGAAAGTTATGATGTACAACCAGTAGCATTTGGTTTAAAAAAAGCTAGAGTTCGCGTTAGATACCCCGAAGAATGGGGTGGTACAGACAAACTCGAAGGACTTTTTAAACAAGTAGAAGGTATACAAGGAATTGAAGGAATAGCCTTCAGTAAGGCATGATTTTTTTTGGTTTTACTTACCTTTATTCTGTATATGTTTATTTTTATATTCAATAAAAAAATCTAAAACTTTTACTATATATTTTAAACTCTTCTCTTAAAAAGCTTATCCAATTCTTTAAATGAGAAAAATTTGAGCGTAGGTCTTCCATGTGCACAATGGAACGAATCCTTACAATTTCCTAAATCTACAATTAGCTTTCTAATACTTTTTAAACTCAAATCATCACCCCCCCGAATACTTTTGTGACAAGCCAAATAATTAATAATTTCGTCTAATTTTTCTGTAAAACTAGCTTCTTTGCCAATTTCAGTTAAATCGCTTATAATTTCAGTAATTATCTTGATGTTAAGTATTTTTCCCATAATTGTAGGAATGGCTCTCAAAACAAATGTATTCCCTCCAAAATGTTCAAAATCAAATCCTATCCTAGAAATTTCTTTTAAATTAGCTTCTAAGAAGAATTTTTCACTTGGGCTCACTTCAACTTTAAGAGGATTAATCAAATTTTGCTTTTCTTTTTTTAAGTTCTGAAAATAATTAAAAAAATATTCTTTGTTTACGCGCTCAGATGCTGCGTGTTGATCTAGTATGTAAAAACCTTCTTCTCCATTTTCATTTATTCCCTCTAACAATATATAAGTTTTATTACTCAATTGACCAGTTTGGGAAATCAAGCGTAGTTTAGGAAAGTTTTTTATTAAGACATAATCTCCTCTCAAAAACGACTCCGCTGAAGACTTATCTATTCTTTCGCTAATATTATCCTTATCGCTCAAATTTAGTTGAATAGTTTTCTCTAGAGGTACTTCTTCTAATGACAACGACTTCAATTGTTCAATCTCTCCTTTACTTACTTCTTTATAATTAATAACTTTAGGATGCTTGCCTTTCGCAACTATATTACTCCCGGAATCTTTGTAGAACGATGTATCGTTGAGTTCTTTTTCATTTTGAGAAAATTCACCTAAGTCTGAATATGTGTGAGTAATTTCTTTTTCTATAAATTTCTCTTCAACAAACATGCGAACAATGTTGTAAACTTTGTTGTAGACGTACTCCTCGTTTTCAAACCTTATATGCAATTTTTTAGGATGCACGTTAAAATCTATTACGGAAGGATCTATTTCTAAATGCAAAATAAAGAAGGGAAATTTTCCGATCATTAATGTGCCTTTATATGCTTCTTGCACAGCTCTAAATAAAAGGTCGCTGATTACATACCTTTTATTTAAAAATAAACTCGAGTGCGTTCTATTGTTTTTAGAGACGTCGCTATGCCCAAGTAACCCGTGCAGTTTTATTTTGTTTTCTTTATAATTGACTAGCTCCATTAAATTTGCGACCTTTTTTCCATAAATATGGAAAACAGTGGTTCTTAAATCGTTCGAACCAGGGCAATTTAATATATTTTGTTCATTGTGATTATAAATAAAATGAATTTGAGGATAAGCTAAGGAATAACGCTGTATAATATCAGTTATATGACCAAGCTCTGTAGGATCTTTCTTAAGAAACTTCTTTCTTGCTGGAATATTATAGAATATGTTTTTTACTTTAATATTGGTTCCGATAGGGCAGAAATTTTCTATTTTTTCTATACACTTCCCAGCCTTTAGAATTATGTTGACTCCTCTTTCATTTTCCTTAACCCTGGAAGTAATTTCAACTTGACTCACTGCTGCAATGCTAGCTAATGCTTCTCCTCTAAAGCCTAGGGTGTCCAGTTTCTCTAAATCCTCGATCTTTACTATTTTGCTGCTGGTATGTCGCTCAAACGCTATTAGAATTTCATCTGGGGGCATTCCGTATCCGTCGTCGATAATCTGAATTAAATTTTTCCCAGCTTTCTTAACAACAATCCGTATTTCTTTAGCTCCAGCGTCAATACTATTTTCAATCAATTCTTTCACTATATTTGCTGGTCTATCCACTACTTCTCCAGCTGCTATCTTTTCAGAATCGATAATTTTCTTTATTTCGCGTCTACTCAAATTTTTCCTCTTCAATTTTTTTAGAGTATATATAATCATGTAATTATAGAATTTAAAATAAAACTCTATTAAGATTTAAATAATTGCGATAAATTGACATATAAGAGACAGCAACAAAATTTTTTTAAATTTCTATTAATACTTACAATTAAGATTATACGATATAAAATTTTAAATGGAATCATGAGTGACGAAACACATTATACCATTCATAGGAATATGGTCATTCTTCTGATTTCAATCACCATTTTTCTTTTCATTACAAGAATCCTTGTTAATATATTTGACTTTCCGCTGCTACTTGATGGCTCAAGAGATGTTGATTTTAAAATTCTTCTTCAAGGCTTAAAAAACGGCTTGGTAAATTTCTACGATCCAGTCCCCGTCCCCGAAGGAGTACCGGATTGGCCTCCTTATTACCTTTACTTCTGGTACTTCATATTTTATCCGATGGGCTTGATTCCGTTTGAAGTAGGTGTATATATATGGGACCTTTTAAGATTAATTACCAGTAGTTATATAGTTCTCAAGGGTTTTAAATTAATCAAAAACAGAACAAACCTCTTATGGTTTTACTTTGCTATAGCAGTTGGTTTTTTCATTGACGGATGGTATAATAATTGTAATTTTCTTATCGTTTTCTTCCTCCTTTTTTCTTACACTTCTTTAGAAAAAGATAAGATGTGGTTGTCTGGAATATTTTTTGCTATTTCCACTATAAAAATTAATTCAATTCTATTTATTCCCGTTTTGTTAATAGCAAAAAAAATTAAAGTCAAAGATCTAATTTACTATGTTATACCTTTCATACTCTTGTGTTTGCCATATATAATATTTCCAGATTATTTATTCCAGATGTTAAATAATTGGACAAATACAACTCCTGGAATTCAAGGGCTTACATTTCTTGATCCTATAATATGGAAAGCGGTTCAACCCTCACATTTAATGTTTTTAGGATTTATGGCTATCATAATATTTGAAAGTCTTGAAAAGTATAAAAGAAGTGATCAGATAAGAAACGCACTTATTTTGATTCTGATAGCGTTCTATATCTATTTAAGCATAGTAGTGATGATTCTACCAAGTATTTTTAGTCCAATCTGAGTTTAGATAATTTTTCTTTAAGATAAATTAGTTTTTTCATCGCTTCAACAGGGGTTAAAGTATCAAGATCGATTTCTTTAACGATTTTTATCAATTCTTTAATTTCATCGTCAGGTAGCGTTTCTCTCATGATTTTTGGTTTAAAAAAAGTAGTTTGTACATATTTTTTTTCCTTATTAACATCATTACGCTGTATGTTGTCTAATTGAATAGCTGAATTCGCTCCATTACTTGGGATGTTCGATAATTCGCTCTCAGTTTTAACTAGTTTCTTGGTTATGAGAATCAGTTCGTCTTCATATTTAGATATTTTGTTTTGTTTTAATTCTAAATCTAAATTCAGTCGATCCAGCATCTTTTGTTTTTCTAAAATAAATTTATCATAATGTTTACCCTGTAAAACGTCATTTCCGTTATCCTTAACAGTTGCTTTAAACGGATCTTTTTCTTCGATTTGATCTAGAATCTCGAACGCTCTTATGATGACGTCGTCCGGAATTCCCGCAAGTCTTGCTACGTGAATTCCATAAGATTTATCAGTGCTTCCTAATTTTAGTTTGCGAATGAAATTTATACTTCCATCCTCATTTTCAATAATATCAAGGTGATAATTTTTAACTCGAGGTAAGTTAATTTCTGTTAACTGGTGATAATGCGTACTAAAAAGAGTTTTTGCCTTTATTTCGTGTAATTTTTCCAATGTGGCTAAAGCAATACTCTGACCATCGCTAGTGCTCGTGCCTCTACCTAGCTCATCAATGATTACTAAACTTTTTTGAGTAGCAAAATTCAATATCTTCGCAGTTTCAGTCATTTCTATCATGAATGTGCTTAGTTTTCTTGCCAAATCGTCAGAAGCACCAATTCGTGTAAATATGTGATCTATTATACCTAAATTTGCAGATTTTGCAGGTACGAAGCTCCCCATTTGAGCAATAATACAGATTAGCGCAACTTGTCTGAGGTAGGTGCTCTTCCCAGCCATATTTGGACCGGTAATGATCAACATCTGCTCTTTATTCGTATCCATATAACAATCGTTCGGTATAAACCTATCAGAGATATTTATTTGCTCTACTACAGGGTGTCTTCCTTCTTTAATTAGGATAATGTCTTCTGCATTCATCTTAGGTTTACAATAATTATACTTCTCAGCTACTTCGGCAAAACATGCAAAAACATCGATAAAAGCTATATTTCTAGCAGTTTCTAATATCTCTAATGTTTTTCCTGCAACCTTCTCTCTTATGCTACAAAAGATATCGTATTCTATTTCGCTTATTTGCTCTTCAGCTTGAACGATTTTTTCTTCAAGTTTTTTAAGTTGGCTAGTTGTATATCTCCTAGCGTTTTTAAGCGTTTGTCGTTCTATATACTCATCTGGTATTTTTGGTATTTCTTTTAGAGTTCTAAAAGTGATTTGTATGTAATAGCCTAGTATGTTGTTGTGCCCTACTTTAAAACCCGAATTTAGCCTCCATCTCTCCTTCTGGGTTTTTTCGTATTCAAGAATATACTTCTTACCATTTTGAAGAATATCTCTTAGTTCATCTACCTTCTCATTAAAACCCGTTTTGATAAGATTACCCTCCTTTACTGTAGTTGGAGGATTGTCTTTTATAGAAACATCTATTACAGTTCTCGTTTCCTGAAAATCTTTGATTTTATCGTTGAATTTTGAAATTTCTGGAATATTAGTTTTATCTAATAAGTTTTTAATTTTTGGTATTCTTTCCAATGCATACTTGATGTTTATCAAATCCCGGGCATTACTATTTCTTGCATAATTAATTCGGTTGATGAATCTTTCAAGGTCCCCTAAAACTTTTAATTCTTCTCTTAATTCCGATCTTAAGAAAACATCATCCTTGAATTTCTGAACGATATTAATTCTTTGGTTTATCTCATTTAGATCTGTTAATGGTTGCAGGATAATTTTCTTCAATAATCGAGAACCCATAGGCGTATGTGTCTGATTAAAAATCGAATACAACGTGGAATCTCGCCCCTTTTCCCATAGAGAGTTAACTAACTCTAAGTTCCTCTGCGTGATATAATCTATGTGTAATATTTTTTCTTCTCGAATGTAATTTATCTTGAAAAGGTTTGGAATTACATCTCTCTGAGTTTCTTTTAAAAATGCTAATAATCCTCCTGAAGCTTGAACTGCTAATTCACGATTTTCTAAATCAAAACTATTTAAATTGGATATATTGAAATGTCTCTTGAGAAGATCGTACGATTCATCAAATTCAAAAACTGCATCCTCGTAAGTTTTAATTAAAGCATTATTCAAATCTGATAATAGCATAAAAAGGCGTTCGTCCTTTTTTATTGCAGTAGGTACGATTAATTCTACTGGATCGTACTGAGAATAGGTGCTAAGTATTTTTTCAATAGGATCTTGTTCCTTTTTTAAAAATTCAGTTGTTGAAAATTCACCTGTAGAAAGATCTACGAAGGCAATGCCAAAACCATTTCTTTCCTTCACAATTGAACAAATGTAGTTGTTCTCGTTCGATTTTAACATATCGGATTCAATAATGGTTCCAGGAGAGAGTATTCGTACTACCCCCCGCTTTACGATCCTACCTTTCACTGTGGCAGGATCCTCTAATTGATCGACGACAACGACAGTTTGGCCTAAATTCACTAAATTTTTTAAATAATTACCTGCGTGGTGAGGAATTCCAGCAAGAGGATACGCATCTTTTCCTATTTTTCGTTTAGTTAAGGTGATGCCTAAAAGTTTAGAAACCCTAACAGCATCATCGTAAAAAAACTCGTAGAAATCTCCCATTCGATAGGCAATAATATGGTCGGGGTACTTATCTTTATGATTCTGCTTAACACTGTACCAATGTTTCATCATAGGAGTTAAATTTTTAAAGTTCCTATCCGCTATCGAATCTTCATTAGGCATTATAACAAAAGAATCAATTTTTAAAATTAAATATTACAAGAGTATAAGTTTTTAAAAGAAATATATAATTTTTATTAGAATTTTAATAATACATAATTTAAAATTATAAAATGTCAAAGAATTGAGAAGAATGTCTGAAGAAAATATCATTTTATATGAATTGAAAGGCAAAGTTGCAACTATTGTTTTAAATAGACCAGCTGCTGCTCATTCATTTAATTTGGATTTAATGAAAAAATTATATACTAAGCTCGTAGAAGCCGAAGAAGATGAAAGAGTTAAGTGCATCTTGTTAAAAAGTATCGGTAATCGAATGTTCAGTGCAGGAATTGATATTAAATCTAAATCTCTTGATGGTAACAAAGAATATTTCGAAGAAATGAAGGTTTATGGGAGATCCATCACACAAAAAATGTTAATTATGAAAAAACCTATAATTGTTCAAGTTCAAGGCACGGCTATAGGATTTGGGATGGAACTAATAATGGCATCTGACTTGCGAATATTTGCCAATAGACCAAAAAAAGAAATGTTCTTTAGAATGCCGGAAATAGCAATCTCTATTTATCCTCAGACAGGAGCGACAATACTACCTTTGCTAGCGTTTGGTCTATCGTACGCTAAAAACATTTTATTTACAGCTGATGAGTTCGGATTGGGTGACCTTAAAAAATTTAATTTTCCGACAAGAATTTTCCCTTTAGACAAATTAGATATAGAAACTAAGAAATTTGTGAGAACTTTTAGTAAGAGAATGGATTCTTTTATGTTCTTGATTAAATCCTCGCTAAATATAATGAACACGAAATATATTGAGAGATGGTTCGATCTAGAGGACGAATGCGGAAAAATAGCATACGATAAAAAAACAGTGAAGGAACTTGATGAGTTTATAAAAACCTTATATAGCAAATATCCGTAGATATCAAATAAATTTCAAAATTTACTTATTTTTGTGTTTTAATGTGTTTTTCAAGCCATATGAACATATCTTGAAAGACTTGTGCTCTCCCTTTTTCTTGCCATAATTCATGAAGAAGCCCATCGTATTCCCGATATGTTTTATCAGTACTCTTAATTCCTTCGAAAAATTTCTTATTTGTTTCCTTATCAACCAGTTTATCATTTCCTGCTTGTAAAATAAGGGTAGGACATAATAAATCCCGTGCGTTTTCGAGAGTCCACTTCATTGATCTTTCAATCTCAGCAGCAGATCTCCAAGATATCTTATTAATTCTCTTCTTATCTGATATGTGTTTTCGTAAAATTTTAATATCGCTCGTTAAGAGATTCTGTTCAATGTCTCTTTCCATCGTTTTATTCGGAGATATCAAAGAGATTGGTCCCGTTATTTTTCTACCCAGTTTTCTACTAAGCGAGAAATCTTTGATGTATTTTAATAGGGGTGAAGATGCTATTACACCAGGTATCGATGGGTGATTTATAGCAAAAATTAAAGACAATAAAGCCCCAAATGCGTGTCCCATTAAGAAAATTTTCTTGTCATTAGCGTGCTTTTTTATTAAATCCATAAATAGTACGATATCTTTTTGAATATGGTCCATACTATCAATGTGTCCAGGGAAGGCTCCTGAATTTCTCCAATGCCCTCTGATATCGAAAGCGTAGATGGCATAACCCTTTTCTGTGAAATATTCTGCTGGAACATTTATTCTATCTGAATGTGTACCCCATCCATGCAATGCAATTATGTAAGCTTTAATCATTTCAGAATCGGGCAGCCATTTCTGATAAAATAACTTCTTAGTTTCTCTACCTTCAAAAAACCCGTTTTGGTTAATCATTACTTTGATTTAGCAGAAAATTTTTGATTGATTATTCTTTGTTATGATTCATTATCTTTATACTTTTTAACACGATTGAATTCATTCAATGAATCGTGAAGCCCTAAAGCTATAAATTACAAAAGTTTTTTATTTTTAAATAAACTCTTTAAGTAATAAGAATCTCACGAAGCAATAATGTAGAATTATTTTAGGTTTTTAAGATGAGCAAATTAGAATTGATTAAAATTGTACTCCTTGGTAGAGGGGGTATGGGTATAGTAACAGCATGTGAAATCATCGCGGAAGCCGCTTATTTAAGTGGAAATTTCATTGATGTCCATGCATATCCCTCTTTTGGAGCTGAAAGGAGGGGAGCTCCAGTCCAAGCTTATGTTAAGTTATCTAGACGTGAAAAAGTGTATGATAGAGCACAAATTGAAAATCCAGATATACTAATTGTTTTTGATGATAGTGTTTTAACCCAAGTAGATGTTGATTCCCTCGAAGATCGTGGCATTTTTATCGTTAATTCTGATAAAAATCCCGAATATTTTGTTGAAAAATTTAACCTCAGTAGCAATACAAGGGTTATTGTTGCTGATATTAGTAAATTATCCCTTGAAAAGAACCTCACCATCGATGGAAGCCCAGTTATCAATACACCTATTTTAGGCTTACTATCAAAAGCATTACCAGAACTACAACTAGAGAACCTTAAAGGTGTTGTATTAGACAGAATGGGAGAACAATTAGGAAACATAAACTTTTATCTAATTGAGCAAGGTTATAACATGGCAAAACTTTTGTAAATGTTCTTTTGTAGATAAATCATGTAATTGGTAGTCTTACAATGAAGGTGCTACCTTTATTTCTTCCCTCGGATTCAGCCCTTATTTCGCCCTCGTGAGAATCAACTATTTCTTTTGAAATGTGTAAACCCAAACCAGTGCCTTGGATATCAATATATTCAAATCCTTCTCCGTATCTCTCTAATTTGCCAAATTTCGTAAATAACATATCCATTTCCTTTGGAGATATCCCGATCCCTGTATCACATATTGAAAATTCAGCGAAGTTCTCTTTCTTTATCAACTTGATTACAATCTCACCATTTGGTGGTGTATTTTTAATAGCGTTCGACAAAAGATTCATAATCACCTGTTCAATCCTAACGAGATCTAAATTAATCTGGAACGATTCTGGTAATAGAAGCATTAAATTTAGTTTTCTATCCTTAATAGAATAATTTAATTCTTTAGAGATTTCCCGAATTATAGCGCTGAGATCGTTGGGAGTTTTTACAATTTTAAATTTCTCATAGTCTATTCTGGAGATATCAATCAAATTGTCGACTAAATATTTTAGTCTTTTTCCTCCTTTTTCTATTAGTCCAATTATTTCTAATTCTTCCTTACTTAACTGTTCTCCATAGAGTGTTAAAAGAAGTTCGCATCCTCCACTTACAGAAACGAGCGGTGTTTTTAGCTCGTGGGACACCCTCGAAATCAAATTTTTCCTGATTTGGTCAAGTTCTTTTAATTTTAGCATTTCTTCTTCTACGAGAATCTCAGCTACCTTTTTTGCTGTTACATCTGTAAATAAGGCTTGGACGTAAGTTTTATCGTTTATTTTTGTTAGGGCTGCTTGTAAATTTACCCAAAATACCACACCATCTTTTTTATTAATCTTTAAATCCATTCGATGGAATTTTTCGCCTTTAACGAACTTTCTAAAAACTTTGAGAAGATTTGGTAAATAATCTTTATGTATTATAGGAAAATTCATAAATTTTTTACCAATTATTTCATGTCTATCGTATCCAAACATTTCTTTAGCTTTTAAGTTCATGTCTACAACAACTCCTTGAGTATTAATTAATACAACCGAGAAGGGTGTGTTATCATACAAATTGCGATATTTTTTTTCAGATTCTCGGAGTTTTTTTTCTAAATTGTATTTTTCCGTGATATCGATAAAGGTCCCTTCAATTCCATAATTCTTCCCTTGTTTATCAAACATTATATGAGAGTTTAATTGAACAACGACCTTTTTGCCATTCTTTGTTAAAGAAGGGCAAATATAGTTCTTTGCATATGTATCTCTTAATATCTGTTCTTTATATTGCTCCCGATCTTCGGGAAATAGCCAAAAATCTGTTACTTTTTTACCTATTAAACTCTCTGAAAGGTCGTACTCTAAAATCTTATTGTGTGCGGGATTGTGATTTATCATTATTCCATCAAGAGTAACTTGATAAAAACCTACATCTAAATTATTAATCATGTTACGATATTTAAGCTCGGATTCTTTTAATCGTTCCTCTGCTTTTTTTCTTTCTGTTATATCTTCGGTTCGCACAACTATTAAATCTGGATCGACATAGCTATAATTTACAAGGAGAAATTTTTCTTCCTTAGAGAATTGAAATCGATAATTAATTTCTCGCCTAATATGAGTTTTATCATTCAAACACAAATGTAAATCATTTAAAATGTCTATGCGATCCTTGTACATATCAGTGGCTTTATTTCCTATATAATTTTCTATGTTCCCATTAGTTATTTTTGACGCAGCGTTGTTGTAATTAATTAAAATAAAATTACCTTCCACATTTTTCCAAGTATACGCGGGTATGGATCCTTCTTTAAACAATGCTTTGAACATATCTGCTGATTCCCTTATTTTTTTTTCTGCTATTTTACGTTCCGTTATATTTTTAGCTACCCCTAATATGGCGTATATTTCATCATCTTTCTTAAGAGGAATCCCATAAGTTTCTATGTAAATGAAATCACCCATTTTTGTTTTAAGTTTATACTCGCTCTGGGCAGATTGTTTTCCTGTTTTTCTTATTTCCTTCGTAACTTTGTATGCTTTGATCAAATTATCTCTGTCCAGCATATCAATAAAAGAAATATTAGGGATATCTTCTTTATCCATACCAAGAGCAATTAATGTTAAATCACTAGCATCAAGGAAATTGCCATTCATATCGTTCACGTAAATTAAATCTAACGAGTGTTCAAATAATGCTTTGTATTTTTCTCTAACTTCTTCTCTATTATACTCTATCTCTATCACCTAAAGGTGTGAAATTTATTCATAACTGGTGTTATTCTAAAGAGATAATGAAATTGTTGAATATAAATTTCTATCGATTTCCAAATATTATAATTCTAACTTCAAATAATTGGGATTTATGCATCTAGTTTCTTCCTCGTTAATTCGAAAAAATGATATTTTAATTAATATTTGAGGTAAATCCCTATTTCAATTAATAGGAAGAGTTTTATTACAATAGATACTAATTTTTATATCGGTTATTATTCACTAAATTGTGTGATATCTATGGTTGACACGAAAAAAGATTATCAAAAAATCTTGGGTTCTGTTCAAAAGCCTGTTAAAGGAGAAGCTGGAAAAACTGGAACTTGGAGCCCTAAAAAACCAATAATAGATCTAGAAAAATGTATTCCCGTAAAATCTGGAAAACCTAGTTGCTTTAATTGTTGGTTGTATTGTCCAGAAGCAGTAGTAACTAGAACTATACCTCCAGAAATAGATTTAGAATTTTGTAAGGGTTGCGGAATCTGCCAGGAGGAATGTCCTGTAAAAGCAATTTCAATGGAAGAGGTGAAAATTGAGTGACAGTTACAGAAAAAAAATCAGCAATAAGCGACAAGAAAAAAAAAATTTTGACTGGGAATCATGCTGCAGCCCACGCTCTTAGACAAGCAAGAGTTGGAGTTATTGCTGCTTATCCTATAACACCACAAAGTCCTGTCGTTGAAAAAATAGCGGAATTCGTTTCAGAAGGTAAAATTAAAACCCGTTTTGTTAAAGTAGAGTCAGAACATTCTGCTATGGCAGTATGTTGTGCTGCTTCCGCTACCGGGTCAAGAGTTGGTACGGCAACTTCGTCCCATGGCTTAATGTTGATGTATGAAATGTTGCCTTGGGCTTCTGGCAATAGATTACCAATTGTTGTAAATTTAGCAACCAGAGCTACTGGTGCTCCATGGTCTGTCTGGACAGATCACCAAGATTTTATTACGATACGAGATGTAGGCTGGATTCAGATGTTTTGTATGGATAATCAAGAAATTTACGACACCAACATACAAGCGTTTAAGATAGCGGAAGATCCTCGGGTTTTTCTTCCAACGGTAGTCGCGTACGATGGGTATATCTTGTCTCATACGATGATGCCTGTTTCTATAGAAAAACAAGACGAAATTGACGAATTTTTGCCTCCACTAAAACATCACATAAATCTATCTGATGTTTCTGTAGTAAAAGGGATTGATCCAGTAACGACACCCCATATAAGAGATAGAGGAAATGAAGGTACTGTCCCGGGATATTTTGAATATAGATATGCAATGCAAAAAGCTCTTGAAAATTCAATTGAAATCATAATGAATGTTCACGATGAATTTTCAGAAAAATTTGGACGATCCTATGGAAATGGAATTTATAAAACCTATTTAACGGAAGACGCTGATGTCCTAATATTCTCGATGGGGTCAGTTGCTTCTCAAGCCAGAAATGTTATTAGTAAACTTCGTAAAGACGGATTAAAAGTTGGTTTAATTAGTTTAAAATTATTCAGACCGTTCCCGGTTTTGCAATTGAGAAATTTGTTCAAAGATACGAAACTCGTAGTAGTTTTTGATAGGGATATTGGTTATGGCTATGAAGGAGTTTTATCATACGAATTAAAGGCAGCTCTATACGGTTTAAAGCAAAGCCCGTTTATTAAAGGTTTTATAGTAGGATTAGGCGGTAGAGACGTTACTGATCAGCATATAATCCAAGGAGTGACCAAAGCAATTAACGAATCAGAAAAAGGAATTGTATCTCATGAAACCGATTTTATCGGTTTAAAATTAGATCACCTTGGTGATTATGACGAAAAAGATTATTTTAAAGGAGGCTAAAAAAGATGGTTAAACTAATGGAAATTCCTGACGAGGAATTTATATATCCTGGCACTAGAGCGTGCGCGGGATGTTCAATGGCCTTA
Organism: Promethearchaeia archaeon; assembly: GCA_029856125.1. Taxonomy (GTDB): domain Archaea; phylum Asgardarchaeota; class Lokiarchaeia; order Sigyniarchaeales; family SOKP01; genus SOKP01. Next base: position 29,049 of record JAHQWJ010000061.1, read on the forward strand.
ATATATAGAATAGCTCTAAAAGCTTTAGGACCAAATACAATAATTACTGTTCCTGCATCGTGCTTAACTGTTCTACACGGAATGCAAGGGTTTTGCACCACTAAAGTTTCAGTACTTCACACTCCATTTGCCACTACAGGTGCTTCAGCGTCGGGAATCGTTGCTTCACTTGAAGACAAAGGATTAGCTGAAGATGTTAATGTAGTTGCGTTTGCAGGGGATGGCGGAACCGTAGATATTGGAATTCAAAGTTTAAGCGGGGCTGTTGAAAGAGGAACGAATTTTATTTACGCTTGTTACGACAACGAGGCTTATATGAACACCGGGGTCCAAAGGAGCGGAAGTACACCACTTGGTGCTTTTAGTACTACTACCCCTAATGGAAAGGTAGGATATAAGAAAAATATGGCTAAAATTTTAGAAGCACATGGTATACCTTACGTAGCCACAGCAATTTCCTCTTATCCTCTGGATTTATACGAAAAATTTAAAAACGCTATGAAAATTAGTGGTCCAAAGTATATACACATTCTCGCACCATGTCCTCCCGGATGGGGGTATAATCCAAAAGATTCGATTGAAATCGGGAGATTAGCAGTTCAAACTGGTTTTTGGCCCCTCTATGAAGTGATTGAGGGCAAATTTGTATTATCGAAAGATAGTAGCAAATATTTAGATCCTAAAAAAAGGAAACCTATCATAGAGTATTTGAATACTCAAAAAAGGTTCAAAAGCATATCTGATGAAGATATTGAGAGACATAACGTTTATATTGAGGATCAATGGAAGCAGATTCAAAAAAGAATAGAAAATGAATAACATTACCCCGTTTATATCTCACATCATTAGTTTTTTTATTTTTTGTTTGTATATAATTTTCTGCTGCTTTATAAAAATATATTTGATACATTCATTTTGATGGTCTGATGTATTAATATAGAAAAAGATATAAATTACCCAGAGTTAAAAATATTTGAATATCTATGCTAAAAACATACATTTTCGACGAAGCTAATAAAAATTGGATTGAAGAGCGATCAAGTTTGCTTTACCACGATCTTTGCGCACTTCTGGACGAGGAACGTAATATAATTTACATATGGAACGGACCAAAAAGTTCTCAAGAAAGATTAAAAAAAGGATACGATCTATTAAAAAAACTAGTTTCTAATTACCCCAATATTAATTTTCAAATCTCTGAAGTGAATAAAAAAGTTCCAGATTATGTTCAGATTAAAATAGACAAAATGTTGAGTGAAATAAAGCAAGAAGATAAAAAAAAAAACGATAAATTTTCAAGATTTATTACCCTAAGGCTTTATTTCATTTTTTCAATCCCAGCATTAATCTTTCCAATAATCTCATTTCTAAATCTAAGTACTTCGTTAGCTTGGAGAAAAACGGGATATAATTATGAAGTGAGTTCAGGACTCTATGATAATTGGCTTTCGATTTCTTTATTATTTATAGTCCTTACAATAATTTCCTTTGCGATTATCTTAACTATAGGTATCATCGAAATCGATTACAAAATAATAACTTATTCAATTATAGGACTTGTAGTTTCCAGTGGAATTGCTATTTATCTCCAACAAGGAATATTCTTGTTTTTATTTCAAGATGGATCAACAGCTTCAATCTACTATATTAAACAAAGCGACATACTACAATTTCTTGTAGTAATCGTTTTTGGAATCGTAATATATGAAATACCAAATCTTGTAGAATTTATCAATTTCACCATAGTTTATCATAAATTTATTCTTTAATTTATGGTAACTACTACTAAAATAAAGAACTAAAAAAAATGTCCAAAGCAGCGAAAATTCTTCCCGATCTAGAGAAGGAAGACCTAAGAATTTTAATGGCAATTGAGATCGGTATGAAACGATCAGAATTTGTTACAATAAATAACATTAAATTCTATTCAAGGTACCTTATGGAAGAGACTTTATTTCGTCTTAAAAAGGTTCATAAATTAGATTTAATAATAAGAGATTCTTCTAAAAACGAAGTAGGCTATACTCTCAATTCAGTTGGTTATGATGTCTTAGCTCTTCATGCCTTAGTAGAAAAAGAGATAATTGGACAATTAGGACCATTGATTGGAAAAGGAAAAGAATCAGATGTTTATGGATGTATGGATGATAATGGGAATATCTTCGCATTAAAAATTTATCGAATTGGGAGAACTAGCTTTAAAAGCATTAAAAGGCTAAGGAGCTTCCTTGGAAATCGAAAACACGCGTCTTGGTTGTATGTAAATAGACTTGCTGCTAAAAAAGAATATGACGCACTAAACAAGATTTATGAACTTAAATTAGACACACCCAAACCAATTGGGTTTAATAGACACATAATAGTTATGTCTTACTTAAGAGGAAAAGAATTAGCCTATCATAGCAAAATTAAAAACCCAATTAAAATGTTTAACAAAATTATCAAGCAAGTTAAAATAATTTACCAAAAAGCAAAAATGATACACGGAGATCTTGGAGAATTCAATATTGTTGTAGATCATAAAGATAATATCTTAATTATTGATTGGTTACAATGGGTTCCTTCAGATCATCCAAATGCAAATTCCCTGTTAGAAAGAGATATAAGAAATGTGTGTAACTTCTTTCAAAAGAAATACCATATAGAAAGCAACCCTGTAGAGATTATTCAATCATTTGAAAAAAAGTAAATTTGGAATTAATGCTTATTTATAGTTACTATTCTGGATTCGTCTGGACATCCTCTCTGTTGACCTGTAACTAAAGGTTTTGATCATTACATATAGACAATAGTCAAATTGAATTTTATAATCTGACATTATAAATTAACTATAATTATGGTCCGCGATAATTAATACCTGATGTTCTGGAACAAGGGGTTCACTAATTCCAACATATTTATTTTCAATTACATTAAATCCATATAATTTCAGAATTTTTTTCCATCCTTCCAGCTTAAGAAAATTAAGAGGTACATTGATATCTTCGTCTCCAATTACTCGATTGTAAAACCAATCAAAAAAACTATTAGTCATACTTATATCATCTTCCTCAATATAGGCTTCTATAATTACTAAGCGTTTTTTGGTTATTCTCGTTGCTTCCTTCAATAGATGTTCGGGGTCACTCGCATGATGCAACACAGTATATAAAATAGTAGTATCTACTTCCCCATCTGCTAAAGGTATCTGTTCCTCTGGATTATATAAGATTAATGGTAAGTCTGTATAATTATAATCCACAATATCAACCAGTACGACTTCTTTCTTAAGTTGTTTTTTTATTTCTAACGCTAAAAGACCATCTCCCGCACCAAGATCAAGTATCTTCTCTCCTACGATGTAGTCTTCTACTAATTCAAAACTCCTTTTTACACGTTTAATTGCATTACCCTTTCGATCTTTTTCATTATCGACGCGTTTTCTGAGAAACTTTCGCAGTGTTTCTTCAACCTTAATAAGAGGTATTCCTTTTTTCAGGCCTTTAGTTATGGTTCTGTTTACATATAACCAAAAAATATATCTTTTAAGAAAATTTAGATTAGCATTTTTCATGGCAGATAAAAATAATGACTGGATCTCATTCCAATAGTGCTTGTTTTTTTTGTTTTTCTTAGAAAATACTGGATATATGAGATCTTCCACAACATCTATATCGTTTTGATTAGTAGGTTTGTAAAATTTAATTATATCTTCTTGAATCATTTATTTGTCATAATCATTTAATTTTTAAATAAGTGAGTATTTACTCACTTATAAAATTTATGAGTAATTACTCATTTAATATTATTATAATGTCAAGCAAAAAATTTTCACGAAATAAACAAGAAAAAATTAACAAGATTTATGATACATTTTTTAAACTAATTTTAAATCAAGGATATCACAAAACAAGCACAAATCATGTTGCAAAATCAGCTAAGATTAGTATTGGTACGATTTATAAATATTTTCCGAAAGGGAAAGAAGATATTATAAGAAAATATTTTGAAGAATCGATGGAAACTTTTTTGGATAGTCAGAATTTAAGTAACATGAATGAAGAAAATATAAGAGATTCTCTCAATCATTTTGTTTTAGATTTATTTAAAAATCACGAGGAAAATAAAGGATATAATCTAGCTTTTAGGTCCGCTATACAATCTGATAAAATATTGCATAATGCACACAAAGAGAAGATTTTAAATATTTTTAAAGATAAAGTGCAGAAATTAAGGAAGACAAATGAAAATTTGAAACAAATATCCGAGAAAAGATTAGTCGATGTATTTATCTTCTTGTATAATCTTGTTAATGCGATTATATATCATCATTTATCTGTAATGGAATTATTTGATACAGATGATAAATTTGTTGAATATCTTTCAAATTTAGTAGCTTTTTCATTAAAGTATTATCTTAAAACGTAACGGAAAAGCTTTCAAATGTTTCCCTCAATAATGTTATTTTTATTTAGACTACCTTGAATAATCACATCTTCTATATTCTTTAAAAACTCAGTTTTAAGGTCTATTGTAAGTGTTTTTAAATATGCTATTAAATCATCTACTTTCAATTGTTTTCGTAAGATTGATAACTTTAAAAGCGAATTCTTCCGACCAACTCGAATTAATTCACCCAAACCTTTCTTTATGACTGGTAAATTTTGGAGCGATGTGATTGAAAAAATTACATTAAAAGTATCTTGTCTTAGCGGTAAGTTTTCGATATCTCCTAAAATTAGATTTATATCTTCAATATCTTTTATTTTTTTAGATTTGTCACAAAAGTTCATTAGCATTTTCCAAGAAATATCTATTCCAATATATTTGACCTTCTTCTTTAGATTATCGATATTTAAGTTAAAAACATGTTCAATTAATAGGCCTGTACCACAACCAGCATCTAGAATGGTTTTATAATTTAAATTACAATTTCTAAAAAGAATTTTATACTTTTCTTTTTGGATTTTACGATATCTATCATCATAAAAGCTTGCAGTTGAATTATATTTGGCGATAATATTTTTTTTTCTCTCTGAATCTTTAGTTGGAGGTTTCAATATTCTTAGAAAGGTTTTAATTGAAAAAAGTTTTTCTTTAAATTATCTTTTTAATAATAATAATATATATGTTTTTTTAATAAGTGATAAAGAATGTCAAGTCAGAATAATAGAAATAAGAACCCTTTAAATATATTACAGGCCGCTCAAAACAGTCAAATCTTGCTCAGATTAAAAGATGGTACAGAATACAAGGGTTTATTAAAAGAGATCGATGCTTACATGAACATGATTCTAGAAAATGCTACGGAAATCATGGACGGCAGCCCTGTGGCAAAATACAACGAGATTTTTATACGCGGGAATAATCTGCTGTTTATAAAACCAGATGCTTCTCAAATTATGTAAGTTGAGAGCAAAAATTGAAAATTAGCAACACTCCAGATTCTAATTTCATTTCAGTTATTGGTTATGGTACGTTCATAACCCGTGGTCTTTGGAAAAATAAATTCAATGTTGAAGTGTGCACTGTAATTAATTATTCAAGGATTTTCCCCGGAAATAACTGGTTCCCTTACGCGTTAAAATCAGCTGGCTCATTTAAAGCGTTAAAATTTGATGTTACTAAAGAAGAAATATATTTCTTGGATAAAATCGAAGGCGTAAACAACGGCTTGTTTAAACGAGTAATGGTTGATATTTTATTAAAAAATAATCGGCCCTCGTCTGCTTTTATGTACGTTCCTACTGAAGAGACGATAGTTTCTCAAAAATTAGCTTTAGAATCAGACAAAATTGATCGATGGAAAGAGAAAATCAAGAAGATACCAGAAGTTGTAAGAAAATTTCCCGATTTGTTCACATGATTAAGAGATAATCTTTGAAACTACAATTTTATTCCAAATATTTGAATATGATGCAAATCAGCTAAATATATAAAAACTTTGACAATAAAAACAAAAATTCATCTCTCTTAGGGATAGTATATTCCAGGAGGATGTAATTTATGTTGACACTGTTGATTAAACGTATAACAAGGCTCGCAATACCATGCATTTAAAACAGGGTTGTATACTAAATCCAAATCTCTCCTACCGCACAAACTACAATGAACAACCGAACGGGAAAAATGAAGCTTCAATTTTTCGCTTTCAAAATATATTCTCAGATTTTTTTCTTTCTTTTCGGCGTAATTCAGCGATTCGTCGTGCCTAACGGTATCCATTTCTTTAATATATCTCGAATAATGAAGCTCAAATGCCTTACAAAGCAGATTTCTTAATTCAGTTCTAATTTTGCGCAATCGAGGATCTTTAAGTGTGATTAATCGTTTTTCCTTTTTTCTCATAATTTAATAATAAAAAAATTAAAATTTAAGCTTTATTCTCTTAAAAAGGCATCTGGGATTCTAGAGAACGCAACTGAAATCATGGATGGTAGCCCAATGGCGAAAGACAACGAAATTTTTATATGTGGTAATAATTTACCGTTTATGAAACCAGACGCTTCCCAAATTATGTAAATTGAGAATATTCATTGAGAAAAAACATTTTACTATATTCTGATTTCATTTAAGTTGAAATATTCCCAATCTATTTACATGATTAAGAGATAATCTTAGGTGTCACAGTTTTATTTCTAATAATTGCGTACGATGCAGGAATTATGGGTACCGTACCTCGATAATTAGCCGAAGAAAAAATTGACAGCAATCGTTTGTTAAAAAACCACTTGTAACCCTCAGGAAACCTTTCATGAGCTCTTATTAAGTAATCTAATTTGTTTTCTCGCATAAAATCTGTAAATACATCCTTTCCAAAGAATTTTATATCTTTTCCCCTAAAACTTTCCGTAAAGCCTTTTAGATTGGGTTTAGGATCGTTCCACATAATTTGAAGTAGACTTTTAGCTGTGTTTTCAAAAGTCCAATTAATTTCTGATGTTTTAGTACCTCTTAATCTATTAATAGCATTAATATCCTCTGGAATGCCACCATGAAGACATAATATGGATTCATTAACTAAAACACAATAGGGAAGTGCGTTGTATATAGCTTCAACTTGGTTAAATTTCTTAGGGTCCTTAAATCGTTTCAGAAAATCTTGAAAAAACCCATAATTCTTATTAACTTCTAAGGTTTCGTGGTTCCCCCTTAGAAGATAAAATTTATTAGAATCTTTAATTTTCAATGCTAGGACCAAAATAAGACATTCTAACTGATATAAACCACGATCAACGATATCACCTAAAAAGATAACATATTTCGGGTTCTCTGGTTTGATGATTTCCACCAATCTCATCAAACTTTTCAAATCCCCATGGAGATCTCCAATTACAATTACTTTCTCATGTGGATATTTTTGCTTTAACTCCAATATTATAGTTTCTTCTCTAAACAGCTTAACTGCTTCACGAAAAACTAAACTAAGCTGATCAAAATCTAATTTAGTTATTAAGTATGGATTTTTTATTATATTATTTAGGAATGATTGTTCTATCAATTTTCACATATGATTAAATGGTGCTATTTTAAAAATCTCTAATAACAATATCGTTATTTTAAAATTAATATCTTACAGTTTTATAAATAAAGGCTATGATTATAAAAGTAGATATAATAAAAGCCTTTAATGAAATGATTTCTAAATCGGTTTACTGAAAAATTTTGCCATATAAAAGCACTACTTTTACCTTAGAATCGGTAATTAAGAATTTCGAAGAAAAAAGAATTACTGAAAAAATCAATACCCGCAATCGAGGGGTAATATATACACCTCAACCGATTGCTGATCTAATGGTATTAAATAT
>JAHQWJ010000063.1 GCA_029856125.1 Promethearchaeia archaeon
TACTTCCATCTTCGTTTTCTTCTATTAAAACTGCTTTTTCATTCACAATTTTTCACTTTAATAATTTTAATTAATTCTTATAAATATAATAAAGGTAAAAAAAAAATGTATTAAATTTTTATTGTATTGGCTCGAAATATTCTATATCCAAAATTCTTTTTCTTGGTTTTTCTTTAAAAACAGCTTTAACCTTCATCCCTATTTTTAGTTTTTCTGGATCGCTTTCTTTAATTATGTGAACAAAATCGGTGTCTGCACCATCGAGTCTGATAATTCCATAAGCGAACGGTGGTTCTAAAGGCATAACTGGAGTAGTATGAGTGATAACAGTAAACCCTTTAACAATTCCTTGATTTCCAATCTCAACCCACTCTTCCATCTTTTCAAAACACTTGAAACAAATCATTTTGGGAGGAACATAAACCTTTTTGCACTTTGGGCATTTAACGCCGAAAATTTTGTTGTTTTTTCCAATTTCGGTAATAAATTTTTCAACATAGGCTCCAGCAGTGTGTTTATAAGGAACTTTAATCCTGCCCCTAAATACTTTTTTCTCAATTTCTTGGCTCATTTTTAATCCCTCTAAATTTTTTTCTCCTCTTTAATAACCTTATAATACATAATATCTCCTATGTTGCCTTCTCTTTCTTCTTTAAAAACAGCTTCAACGCGTTGTCCAACTTTCAGCTTGGTATGATCTGTTTCATTAATGAAGTGCATTGTATAAGTATCAGCGCCATCCAATTTGAATAGTGCATAACCATATGGAAAGGGACGCATACCCCCCGTGTTAGGATCAGTGAACGGATAATTAACTACCGTGAAACCTTCCAAAGTACCTTTAGGGGATAATTCAACCATATCATCTATAGTCATTTCAACCATGCAATCGCCACAGACTGCTCTTGGTGGAGAATTTACCTTACCACATTTTGAGCATTTACTTCCCATTATCTTTTTATTTTCCTTGAGTTCCTCAAAAAATTTTACTGCAAGTTTGCCAATTGAATATCTATAAGGTAAATCCGTTTTCCATTTAATTTCAAATATTTTTTCTTGACCTTTTTTTCTACTCATAGTATCACCTCATTGGTTCTTTACCTAATATAAGAATTTCAGTCCAAAGGCTTCCACCAAAACCCATAGCAAGAGCTTTTTCTACATCTGGCACTTGTCTTTTCTCACCCCTCCCCATTACTTGAATTGCAGCTTCTGCTACTCGCACTAATGCTGTAGCCCCAATAGGATTTGTGCTTAAGACACCCCCTGAGGGGTTAACTGGAAACTCTCCACTCATTAATGTTATTCCTTCGTCTAATAATTTTCCACCTTCACCAGGTTTGCAGAATCCTAACGCTTCAGTCCATGAAAGTTCGCTCCAAGACGTCGGTTCATAGATTTCTGCTACATCTAAATCTTTTACGGGGTTTTTAATGCCTGCTTTTTTATAGGCTTTCTTCGACGCGAAAGTTGCCGTAGGAAGATCGTACATTTTATCATCAGTTCCAAAAGTATAATAGTGAGCAGTTTCTACAGCGTGGAACCAAGCGGGGTTATCGGTTATCTTTTTAGTTTCTTCCTCATTAGCGTAAATAAGAGCACAAGCGCCTTCGCTTTGAGGGCAAACATCGTGTAGTCTTAAAGGGTATGATATCATTTGAGAGCTCATAACATAATCAACTGTAATATTTGGCATCTGCAAATGAGCAAATGGATTATTTGCAGCGTTGCTCCTATTTTTTACCGTAACTTTTGCCGCTTGTTCGGCCGTAATTCCATACTTCGCAGAATACATGCCTGCCATAAGGGCTAATGGGCCAAGAGCTCCCGCTAAAGAAGGACGCTCCCATACTGGATCAAAAGCTGTGATTATACCTGTTGTTGCTCCACCTTCGTTTAATTTTTCCCAACCAATTACTAAAACATTGTCATAAATTCCTGAGGCAACGTTGTGATAACCACAAATCGCTAAAGAACTACCAGTTGTTCCACCTGTTGCTACTTTTACTACAGGTTTTAAATATCCCGGTGCAGCTTCAATTCCACACATTAATTCTGAAAAATTAATTCCTTCAAAATGATCCATATTTCCGATAACTATTGCATCTATATCTTTAGGTTCAAGTTGAGCATCGTCAAGAGCCATCTTAACCGCTTCGTATATCATCTCAGGAATATTTACATCTCTTCTCTTGCTTCTAAATTTAGTTTGACCTATCCCTACAACGGCTACATCGTGTTTAGGTATTTTCATTCACCCCCAAAAATTAAAACGCAGTTTCCTTGGGAACAAATACCGTTCATACCATAAGCAAGACCCGTTTTTGCGTTAGAAACTTGTCTTTTATCAGCTTTTCCCTGTAATTGTAAAGCAATCTCTGCTACTCTAATTAAACCATTTGCCATGGTTGGGTTGCTGGATAGCACACCTCCAGAGGGATTTACGGGGATTGAACCATTCATCTCCGTTTCACCGCTTTCAATGAACTTACCACCCTCTCCTTTATCACACAGTCCTAAAGCCTCATAAATCATAAGTTCGTGAACACTAAAACTTTCGCTTACTTCACATACATCTAAATTTTCTCGAGGATTGTTTACACCTGCCATTCGATAAGCTTCCTTAGCTGCTAATTCTAACCCAATTAAATCAGTCATATTTCTATTACCCAAATAATACGCATCAGTACAATTTCCATAACCTTTAAACCAGATAGGAGTATCTGTCATTTTTTTAGCAACATCTTCTTTTGCTAAAAGCATAGCAACTGCTCCGTCTGAAAATGGAGGAAAATCTAGTTCTTTCAGAGGATACGCCATCATCTTAGAATTAAATACTTCTTTTATAGTGATTTCTTCCCGTAAATGTGCGTAAGGATTGTTGAGTGCATTTTTTCGATTTTTAACGACAACCTTAGCTACTTGTTCTTCAGTTACGCCATATTTATTCATATACATGTTTGCCATTAAACCAGCAGATGAAATTTGATCAAGACCTAAATGCCTTTGGTAATACGGATCAAAGATCGTATTGTTTACGAGATACTGGCTAACTTCAGAGCACTTACAATGAGAAACTACCATTACTGTATCATAAGACTCTGATAAAATCCTCATTGCACCGTACATAAAAGCAAAAGCACCATCCCCAGAAACCCTTGATTCTGCTTTTCTTACCGACCCTACAGCATCTTGTATAGCCATGTTTGCAATTGTTCTCCCGTCATTAAAATCGTTAGAACTTGTAATTACGCATCCTACATCATCGTTATTTATTCCTAAATCGTTGTGAAGCTTCTTAACTACCTCGAACACAAGTTCAGAATAAGTTTGATCTATTTTATCTTCTTCATACTTGGTCTGAGCAACACCTACAATAGCTACTTTTCCTATTTCTGTCATTTTCACCAAAATTAAATTTAATTCACTAAATTATAAATTGAGTTAATTTTTACTTTTTAAAATTTAAATATTAGTATATTTAATATTTTAATCAACAAATTATATAATTAAATCCAAAAAAAATAATAAGTTTTGAAAAAAATGTCAGAATCAAACCCGGAAAATAAGTTAGTTATTTCAGCAGCATTAGCTGGTGCAGTTACAACTAAAGCTAATAATCCAAATGTTCCTTATACTGCAGAAGAATTTGGAGATGAAGCGAAAAAGTGTTACGATGCGGGTGCTGCAATTGTTCACATTCATGCTCGACATCCCGAAAAAGGTAATCCAACCCACGATTTAGATTTAATAAAAGCAGTGTTAGATAATATAAAAAAAAAAGCGCCAGATATAATAATCAATTTAAGTTCTGCAATTAGTTCAATTGCCACTGATAAACAAAGAATAGCGCCGGTACAAACTTTCAAACCTCCATTAGCTTCATTAAATACTGCGTCAATGAATTTCGCTGTTGGTGATTACAGAACAGGAAAAGTTGGTATGGGAGCAGGAAACATCTTCGCAAATACATTTAAAACAATTTCGAAATTTGCGAAAGAGATGAAAAAAGCTGGAACTAAACCGGAAATGGAAATTTATGATTTAGGAGGTATGTATAACATGCTTTTCCTAAATAGACAAGAAGGTGCATTCACCCAACCACTTCATTTCCAGTTTGTATGGGGCGTGCTTGGGGGAATTCCCTTCACACCAAGAAATCTCGCTTTAGTGCTTGATCTAAAGCCTCTAAACGCTACTTGGGGTTGTTGTGGTGTTTCTAAGCAACAATTTCAAGGTGGATTGTGTGCTGCAGCATGGGGCGGGCATATTCGTGTTGGTTTAGAAGATAATACCCGGAATGTTTCAGGGGAATTAGCTAAAGGCAGTTATGAGCAAGTAGCTTGGGCTAAAAAAGTAGCTGAGGCTGCGGGACGAGAAATTGCCCAAGGTGAAGAAGCAAGAAAAATATTTCATCTAAAACAAGAACACGTGATATTATAAGGATTAGGTTGAATTTAAACTCCTGTTTAATTTTAAACCTTAAATTTTTTTTTTATCATTTTTTGTTTTTCGAGAATGAAAAAAATAAGAAAAAAGTTAAAATTAAAAAGTAAAACCTTCTGGTAGTTCTGATTCTGAGGTTCCTTCGACAACGAACCTTAGATCAGTGATTGTATATGTAGGTGCTTTGGTGTTAAAAATTGGTACTACTTTTTTATCAAATTCAGGTTCTCCAACGGCTAAAACACTCATTAAGATGGTTACTACTCCTTCAAACTCTATATTTATGAACTTTATAGGCTTTGGAAGAGAATTAAATGCACCAGACCTATGAGTAATAATGTAGGAATGAATTTTTGCAGTAGTTTTTGCTAAGTCCGTCATATCAATGACAGTATTCTTCCTCAAGCAATCCGGACAATGTATTCTTAATGGTTGATAAATAGATCCTTTTGTGTCACATTTATCATTATCACATCGGGAAGCCATTAATTTTCCCTTTCCCAGACCTTCGAAAAAAGGAGCTTCTCCACCGTAAGAATGTATATAAGTCATATCACGAGGGTTGGTTATACCTGCTAATTTCCCAGTATCTTTATTAAATATTGGTTGGTTCGCCTCTGGAATGTGAAATACTCCTTTTGGTTTATATCTTCCATTAATTACGTCGACAAAGCCTTTTTCATTTTCTGTTTTTGGCATCTTTTAATCCTCCTTTAGTAAGTTATTTGGATCCATTAATATTGTGGCTGTGACATGCGAACCGACTCCAGCGTGACTTATAGCTAAGCCTCGTTTAGCGTC
>JAHQWJ010000062.1 GCA_029856125.1 Promethearchaeia archaeon
AATGGGAAAAACGAGACGATATTGAGATAGTTTTGACAATAGATAGCGAGGAGGAAGAGTGGACCCGAAAAGTAGGTTATGTTGCCGCTGTCGTTAAAGAAGTCGCTCCATCTTCAGAAAATGCAGTAGCAATTATTTGCGGTCCACCTATTATGATTAAAACTGCTCAAAACGAGCTTGAAAAATTGAATTGGAAGGACGAACAGATTCTTAATTCTTTAGAAATGCGAATGAAATGCGGAATCGGGAAATGCGGAAGATGCAATATCGGTGATAAATTTGTGTGCATTGATGGACCAGTTTTCTCCTTAGCAGAGTTAAAGAGAATGCCGAAAGAGCATTAACTTCTTAATATAAAAATTAACATCGATAAAAGGTTTCTTTTACTTTTTTTTTATTTCGTAAGTTTCAGCTAAATGCGGTATTAAGTAATACACTACCAGCAGATAGAGAGGAATTAACGATAATTCAACAAATATTGAAATAATGAAAGGATAGTTTGGACCGTAAAAATCCCAGACAACTCCTCCTAAAATTGGACCTATAACGCTTCCTAAAAACTGAAAGAACTCTCCAGACCCTAATATTTTTCCACGATTCTTTAACGATATTCTACTTAACATATTTTGAAAAATTAGTCCAGAAGCAATCATTATAGTCATATCTATCAATAGAAGTAATGAAAAGACCCAAATATTTGCCGAATTTATTAATAACCATGTGACTAGTGCTCCTAATGTGCTTGTAACTGTTATGCCTATAGCAGGGCGAAATTTATCAACAAGTTTTCCCAATTTTGGAGCTAAAAGCGTTGCAACAATGCCCGCAGGTAAATATGCCCAGGTAACTAATTGAATGTTACTTTCTATAGTTTCAATCACATAAATATTTAAAAATGGTTTTGCAATTGAACCGTTAATATTACTAAGAAATAAAACTGACATCAAAAAAATTGATCCTAATATTATAGGTCCAGCGAATTTGGCGCGTTTTTCCTTATTTTCTTTAATAAGTGGATTAGTGAGGTTAACTGAGGGATCGTTAAATTTAATTGATTCGTCCACTTCTCGATTAAATTTAAAACCCGCATAAAAGTTAGCAATTCCAAATATTGGAATACTCGCGTATAAGAGAAAGGGATTACTAGTAAAAAAACCAAGTATCATTAAAAGAAGAAACCCTATAACCCCTCCAATCATTTGGCCTATGGCATTAGCAGAATTTCTCTTTCCATAGGCTTCAGAACGATTGTCTTTATTGGATTTTTCAGCTATTAAGGTATTAAATGGTACCCAAAAAACACCCGCCATAAAGCCTAAAGAAAATGTTCCTATTCCTAACAATATGATAGAATTTAAAATTATAGCGGTATAGATTATGAAATAAGAAGTTCCTCTACCAATTGATCCTATTAATATTAGTTTCTTCCTTGACTTCACCCGATCAGTTAAAAATCCCGTAATTGTACCGCTAATGGTTCGACCTAATACTTGAATAGAAACAATCAGACTTATTTGTATAGCAGTTGCTAACATATTATATCGAGCAATAATTGGGACTAAAAAGCCTATAAAAAAAAAGCCTAAGCTATTAAGAATAACGATTTTTAACATACGATTAAAATCTGGTGTGAATCGATTCGAATCTATTTCTTTGTTTAACATGGATCTTTGAAAAGTGCGTATTCTTGCATTCTGAAATAATTTATCTAATTTATTTTTTAAGGTTTCTTATCATGCATTAAAATAGAATGAGTTGGTAATAAAAATAAGGATTTTTCAATATATTCAGCTAGATATCGAAAATATTACCTGAGCTGTATATTGTACCATCTAATTCCAGAAGAATTTGTCCTCCTGAAGCGATTTCTATAGCGTAGTTAATACCTTCTAATACTCTTTTCATCATAAATTCAAACGCCCGAAATAAATCTTCAAGTTGAGTCTTATTACTACCAGAATAAGCATTTGATATTGCGGGGATTAATACTGGAATAAAATCTTGGTTTAGCATAAATTCTTCGGCATCAATCATGACTTCTTTTCCTTCAGAAAACGGATCAAATACATCAATTTGTGCGAACATTACTTTACACACAAAAATTGAAGCTTTAATTTCTCTCATTATAAACTTTATTCGATTAATATCGTCTAAATATTTCTTAAAAGTTATAGCGTTAACAATGTCTTCATTAGTTATTATGTCCTTAAGATCTATTAATTTACTAACTCTGTTTGAAACTCTTTTAGAAGAAAGCATCAATTTAAGATTCATGTTATTCTTATTAGTATAGTCCTTATAGAAGGAAGAAATAAACATGTGAGGTGCTAAATCCTCTTGTTCTTCCGGTATATTTAATTTAAAATCGTTATCTTTAAAAACATCCATAAAATGTTTGATAAACAGAAATTTTAACTTTAATCTATGTAAAGCTAAATAAAGACAAACGCGCGTTTTCGTATAAGCCACAACGTTTCCCATTCTAAAACGATCGTGATGATCTCTTGCATACATCACAATTGGTTTGAGTTTTTGAACAACGCCATCGATAAAATATCTAATTATATTTTCAAGAGGTTGGCATTCTAAAATTCGGAAAATTTCAATGACTTTTTGACTTGAAGGTTGACTTTTTGGTATTTCTCTAATAAGATCGTAATTATAGTATTCTAAGAACAAGGAAGTTAATGCCTCCATCTCCAAAACTGTTCTACAAGGTATAAAGACCTTGTTAAGATCGTTTAAAATAATACTACTTTCAGGCATATTATTATCACTTCGTTGTCGTCGCTTGAAAATCCTTTGGACTAAACCCTAAAATATCCTTAGAGATATTTTAAATTCAATAATTAAATCAAATTTATGATTATATTTTATTTAAAAGTTATTGTTTAAAACTAGTAGTAGAAATTAAAAAAAGAAAAATAAAAAAATTCAAAAAATTTAGGAATTTGCCCTAAAGGGCTTAGAAACATCTGTGAATGACTTGTGGTCCCATTTCTTTATATTCCCTTCTAGTTACCCACATTCTGTGGAAGGTTTTCAAGGAACTTAAGATTGAGCCACCAATCCATACGGAATACATACGCTCTGGAGGCGCTATAATCTTTACATCAACTGATTCTGGAATCTGTTCTTTAATTTCTTTTGTTAATCTTTCTTTGATTCCAGGGAACATTGTTGAACCACCAGAAAGCACAATATTACCATAAAGGTCTCTACGAAGGTCGACATCACATTCAGAAATAGCACCGACAATTACATCATCGAGAGGTTCTAATTCTTTCCCGATTACTGATGGATTGAAGAAGCATTCAGGTGCTAAAAATCGTTCGACACCTACATTTATAGTTTCTCCGTCAGGAAGCATGTAGCTTTTTTCCATTCCAGCGACTTTCTTTGAAAGCATCATCTCTTTCTCTGGATCGATTGCTACATAGCAGAGTTTTTCTTTGATATCTCTAACAATTTCCTTCTCTGCAGAGGTTGTAAAAGAGTATCCTTTTTGTCGGAGTAATCTTTGTAGGTACGTTGTGATATCACGGCCAGCAAGATCGATTCTTTGGATTGCATGACTTAGAGCAAAGCCTTCGAAAATAGGTACTACGTGAGAAACACCATCCCCAATATCTATAACGCATCCGGTCGTTCGACCAGAAGCATATAGCGACAAAACTGCCTGCATTGCTACATAAAGGGCTGGAACGTTAAAGGTTTCAAACATAATCTCAGCCATTTTTTCTCGGTTTGGTCTAGGGTTTAATGGAGCTTCAGTTAATAGAACTGGGTGTTCGCTAGGATCGATTCTCAAGTCTGTATAAAAAGTGTAATGCCAAATCTTTTCCATTGCGGTCCAATCTTCGATAATACCATGTTCTACTGGAAACATTAGCTTTAGAACACCTTTCAATTGCATTGCTTCTTCTCCAATATAGTATTCACGAGTGTAATGCTCAACATCAGTCATTATCGATTCATATTTAGGATAGCCAATAAGAGTTGGAAATACAGAACGAGGTTGGTCTTCACCAGCGAAGCCATTCTTGGAAATTCCTGTCCCATTATCGACTACTAAGGCTTTCGCGTTTAAAAAACTTTCTTCTTCTGCCATAATATTCAGCTTTTAATTTATATTTACAAAACGGTTTTTAAATTTTTTAATAGTTTAGCCATATTATTTTTTTTAATAGGTATAATAATATCGATAAATTATAACAAATTCAAATTATCATAATAATAAATTTCGTATATATAAATTTTTTTTATTACAAAAAAAATGAGATATCTTAGAGTGTTTCTTTAGACAAATTAATTTTTTATCTATAAGATCGGACTAAATAAATGCCCATATTGATTTCTTTTTTATTTTTTTACATTAATTTGTGTAAACAAAATATTTACTTTTGAGACTTCAAAAAACCATTTGTGTATACAGAATATCTTAATTAAAGGAAATAATGGAAAACCACGAATTTTCCGATCGATTTTAATCATTAAGGATTTTTATTTAGATAATCGTCTATCCAAAGTTCCATCAAAACTTCATCATAGTAAACCGAATCCATGTAAAATTGCTTTTTCCTTATTCCAATCGTTTTAAACCCAATTTTTTTGTAAAGAAAGAGAGCTCTCTCATTATCTAAAAAACTGCTTAGAATTATTTTTTCTTTATTTGATCTTTTTGATTCGCGAATAGCTTTATCGATTAAATTAAAGCCTATGCCTAAATCTCGGAAGTTTCTCTGAACAATTATGCCTAAGCTACCAACATGAGTAGCAGCATCCCATTCGAGATTTGATATCTCACATTGGCCTAAAATATTGTATGGACTTAACATAGTTGGATGAATGGCCACGATACATAGTTCTCTTTCTTTTTGAATATTATGGAACCACGATTGTTTTTCGAATTTTGATCTAACAGGAAATAACACCGGTAGATAGATTTTTTCATCAACAACTTCATTAAAATTATTCCAAATGCCATCAATATCAGATTCAATAACGTGTCTGATGAGAATTTTTTCTCCGTTCCTTAGCTTGACAACTTCTTTCATTAATTAAATATAAATTTTTATAATTAAATTCCTTATCGTATTATTATGGAAAATAAAAACGAACGCGATAAGGTGAAAAAAGACTCAGATGATAAAAAAAAAATTCGAGGTTACATCGAACAAATGGCTCAGTCTAAGAAAACTCCAGTTGCAAAAGACCTCGTCCAATTAAAACATGTCGAAGTAAAGAAACAAGAAATAAGTCCTGCGACACAAAACTTAGCAAACGCCCTTAAAGATCGATATATAGAACAGGATCAGTTTGAGCGCCTTACAAATGATGAACTTACGGTGCTTGAATCTTTTACTAGTAAAAGAATGTTCTTAACGCGAATCGCGATTATTGCTAATCAGAGTAGACTTCCTTTAGGTATTGAACCATTTAATAAAGCAGATTTGGAAAAAATTTTAGATACTTTAGTGTCGAAAGGTTATTTAGAAGTTGAACTGGTTGGAGGGAAAAATGTGTACATTTTAACAGAGAGGGGAAAATATAGGCTTCAATAGAACGTAACCCTTAATCTTTCTTAAGAATCAACTTATTAATGGAAATATCTTGGTATTCTCCGCTTGGATATTGACGCCTTATAGTTAAAGGTAAGATTTTTGATTTTAATTCTAATAGTGCGATTTTAATTGGATCTATGACATTTTTGGGCTTGTTTATTAGGATAGGAGCCCCGAACGAGATTTGTAAAGCCCTAGCACCAGTAATTCGGGCTTTTTCATATCTTGTAAGAAATATTGAACCAACCTTAATCGTTTTTCGAACTTCTTTATATAACTTCCTCAATTCACGAGATTCTAAAAAAGAAGACATAGCATAAACCTAAGAATTAGTAACTGTCTTTTAAAATGTAGTTTAAAATAAAACTTTTTTGGTTTTCTTCCGATATCAATTAGAACGATTGTTTTTACATGGTTAGTAAGAGTGCGCAAGGGGGGAATTTTTCAGTTTAAAAGAATTTTTCAGACTTTTGAACCCCCGACCGTCGAGATTGACGCCATGAATTAGCGAAAATTTACACGGTGTGAGCGTTTAACGCTTTCCAAAATAACGCATTAGAAAGTGTCGTTATACGTCTAAACCACTCGCGCAGCCTATTGTGTATAAATATTATAGATTAATTATTAAAAAGGTATTAATATAATTTAAGAGATTCTATAGACTCTGTAACTTTAATAAATTTCTAAGCTATATCTCTTTGAAGGAGTTTCGTTATGATATTTACTGGTGATTTGAGTATCAAATAAAGAAGACTTTATATCCCACCCGCTTTTAAAGGAAAACTTTGTTCTGAGGAGAGCATACCAAGAAAATATTTTTATAAATTGCCTTAATACAAACTGTTTAGTTGTCATTCCGACGGGATTAGGAAAAACAATAATTGCTTTAATGTTAGCTATACACAGATTATCAGAAACGCCTAATTCTAAAATTATCTTCTTAGCTCCAACCAAGCCACTTGTAAATCAACATTATAAATCTTTTTTAGATTTAACGGTTATTCCTGAGGATAACTTAAAAGTAATTACTGGAACCACATCTCCAGAAAAAAGGAGAGAGATATGGAAGGATTTGGAAATTGCTTTTATGACACCACAGGTACTTCAAAATGATATTATATCCAATCAATACTCATTAGAGAATGTAGCATTAATCATTTTTGATGAATGTCATCGGAGTGTAGGAGATTATGCATATTGTTTTATTGCTAAGAAGTATGTAGAAACCGCTAAGAATTGTCAAGTTTTAGGGCTTACCGCAAGTCCAGGATCTACGGAAGAGAAGATTAACGAAATAAAAAAGAATTTATTCATTGACCGTGTCGAAATTAGAACAGAACAAGATTCAGATGTGAAACCTTACATCTATAAGGTCGATAAAGAATGGATAAAGGTTAAGCTTCCAAGTGAATTTATGGACATCAAAATAATAATAACAGAGAAATTAAGAACAATTTATAAATGGTTAAAACAACAAGAATTACTAAATTCGTCAGATATCACTAAGGTTACTAGAAAAGATTTGCTTGCGTTAGACAAAGTAATTAATGGAAGAATTTCATCTGCAAGAACAGATGAGGAGAAGTTTCAATTATTTAGTGCGAAAAAATCTATAGCAAATGCGATAAGATTATCACATATGGATGAGCTTATTGAGACTCAAGGAGTAAGCGCATTAGATGATTACATGAGAAAAAATATTAAAAAGATAAAACAAAACACAGCAAATAAATCACTAAAAGAACTTTTTGGAGATTCTGACATAAAGCGCGCTCTTAGGTTAATTGAAACTAGCAAACAAAAAGGTATTGTTCATCCCAAACTAGAAGAACTTGCGGGAGTTTTACATGATCAGATCATTGAAAATGAAGACTCGAGAATATTAGTATTTTGTCATTTTAGAGACTCAGTCAACAATATAGTCAAATTTATTGAAAGAGACGAGGTTATAAGGGCTCATAAATTCGTAGGACAAGCTAGTAAATCTCTAGATAAAGGTCTAACTCAAAAAAAACAAATACAACTACTTGAAGACTTCAAAGAAGGAATTTATAACACATTAATTGCTACAAGTGTTGGAGAAGAAGGTTTAGATATAGCAGAATGCGATTTAGTAATATTTTATGACATCGTACCAAGTGCTGTACGTTCTATTCAGCGTCGTGGAAGAACCGGGAGAAAAAAGGAAGGAAAGGTTTTGTTATTAATGGCTGAAGGTACTCGCGATGAAGGATATTTTTGGGCTGAAAAAGCTAAGGAACGGGTTATGAATCAAAGCTTAAAAAAGATGAAAGATAATGATTCAAGTTTGAAAGCGGGGCAATCAAACCTTTTAAATTTTATAAAAGAAGACGAAGACAGCAAGGATTCTAGTAATTTTAAAAATACATCAGATATATCGTCTATCCAGAAGATCGAAGGTGCTCAGGATTACACAATTATTTGTGATAATAGAGAGACAGCCTCTGCTGTTGTTAGAGCATTATCCCTTATGGGAGTTAGTTTAGAACTAAAACAATTACCTGTTGCAGACTATATACTTTCAGAAAGAGTTGGGATTGAAAGAAAATCAGCACAAGATTTTAACGATTCCGTCAAAGATGGGAGATTATTTAACGAGCTATTTGAGTTAAAAAACAATTTTGTCAGACCCATATTAATATTAGAAGGAGACCCTTTTATAAATTCAAATATTAACCAAAACGCACTCTACGGTGCGATTACATCAATAATTTTGAATTTAGGAATTACTATATATAAAACAGACAATCCGTCTGACTCAGCAATGTTTATTTATCAGCTTGCTAAGAAAGAACAATCAGACTCTAAAAAGGAATTTAAATTAAGATTTGACAAGAAACCAATAGAAATTACTAGTTTATTAGAATACATCGTTGCAGGTATTCCGGGTATAAACGCTCTTAGAGCTAAAAACTTACTTATGGAATTAGAATCGCTTCAAAAGATTTTTAATGCAGACATTGGGGATTTAATGAGTGTTGAAAATATAGGAAAGAAA
The DNA here is from genome assembly GCA_029856125.1 of Promethearchaeia archaeon. Taxonomy (GTDB): domain Archaea; phylum Asgardarchaeota; class Lokiarchaeia; order Sigyniarchaeales; family SOKP01; genus SOKP01. Next base: position 8,584 of record JAHQWJ010000062.1, read on the forward strand.
ATTGCTCAAGAAATATATAAGCTAAGTAGATTTAAATACCAAAATAACCCCTAAATTGGGTATGCTTAGTATTTAAGCTAAGTGTTTAATCTTTTTAACACCTTGACCTATTCTTTTTATGATCTCTTCGATTTCTTCCTCTTTTACGATTAATGGGGGCATCATTATGAGCGTATCCTTTTTGTTTCCGCAATAATTTTGTAGAACGCCTTCTTTTATTATAGAAAGCATAGCCAATTGCCCGAATGTTTCGTTAGTAAACTCCATACCCCACATTAGGCCTCTCCCTCTTACTTCTTTTATTAGTTCAGAATTATCATCGGCAATTTCTTCTAGACCACTACCAAATAATTTTCCCATTTCTTTTACATGGTTTAAAAACTCAGGGTCAGATTGTATATCTAACATCTCACAAGCAACCACACAACCTAAATCGGAACCACCTGTTGTAGAAATATGAATGAATGGGTCGTCTTTAAACACCGCTTTCTCAATAAATGGTTTATAACTGCAAGTAGAAATTGGATAAATTCCCCCACTCATACCTTTTCCTAAAACCATAAAATCAGGGATAACTTTTTCTTTTTCATAAAGACCGCCGTATATAGCCCAAAAATGACCAGTACGTCCAAGTCCTACTTGAACTTCATCAATTATCATCATAGCTCCATGATCATTGCATAATTCTCGAACTTCTGAAAAATATCCTTCTTGAGCGATTAATACTCCCCCCGTTGCTGGAATTGTTTCCAGAATGACGCACGCAACATCTTCCGATATGGTTTTTTTCAAGGCATCACCATCACCAAAAGGAACTTGCTTAAAATCAGGGAGATTCCAAAGGAATTTTTCTTTAAAGGCAGTATCTCCAGTTGCTAAGGCAAAACCGGTATGGCCATGATACCCTCCAATTGCTGAGATGCATTTTTTCCGTTTCGTATACGCTCTTGAAAATTTAATAGCAGTATCAACTGCTTCACCACCACTAACTCCAAAGGTAGTCTTAGTAATTCCTGGTGGCATAAGCTCTGCTAATTTTTCTCCTAATATAGCTCTCCATTCTGATAATTGTAGGTGATCACCTATGTCTAATCCGCTATCTAAAGCGTCCTTAAGGATTTGCACAATTTTTCGGTTACCATGACCTAAATTATATACACCTCCGCATGTGTGGCAATTGTAAAGTTCCATTGGTGGATCGGTGGGTTTTGGTCCTTCCAAGGTATTAATCTTAACACCCCACCTCGTACCAGGGATAACTCCAATACCTGCTCCTTTAAAAAAGCGAACTTTTGGTGAATTCACATGCTTTGCGTATAATTTCAGTAGTTCTTTCTGTGACAAAGTTCCAAAAAACTTCTTATCTGAAACATTTTTCATGATTTTACAGAATTTTTTTTTCCATTAAAATATTTATAATATTTAATTTACGAATAAGAGAATTTTCCTTCTGTAAAAAATGACAGAGTTAATCTAAAAACAATTAGTGAATATTAATATCAAAAATTTTATGATTAAAGATTAATATTTTTATTTTAGTAGTAATATAATTAGAATGTTATTAAAAAAATATGATGTGATTTACCATAATCAAATTCAAAGTAATCGTAGCTGGGGCTAAAAATGTCGGAAAAACGTCTCTCATAAGGCGATATGCAACAGGAAAATTTGATAAATCAACTCTATCAACGATTGGAGTAGATTTTGAAACAAAGAAAGTAGTAGTTGATGATACTGAGATTCTCTTAAATATTTGGGATTTCGCTGGAGAGAAAAAGTTTCGACTTCTACTTCCCTCATACGTATCGGGAGCTTCTGGTGCTTTAATGCTTTATGATATAACAAATAAAGATTCTTTAGAAGACCTTCATGATTGGGTAAAAACTATTAGTTCTGTTCCAAATTACCCTAAAACTAAGCTACTGATTGAGGCAAAAATTGACTTAGAAAACCAGAGAGAAGTATCTCATGATGACGCTAAAGCCTTATTTGACAAATACAAATTTCAAGGAGACATCCATGGTGTTTCATCAAAGACGGGAGAAAATGTCGAAAATGTTTTTGAGACACTTGGAAGAGAGATTATCAAGAATTCTTTAAAAAAATGTACTAGTTGCGACAAGTTTTATCCTTTAGAGCTTAAGTATTGTCAATATTGTGGTCAGAAAACACGTTAATTCTGTTAATTGATTATATTCAAATATAAGGATTGTAGAATCTATATCTTTTTAAAAAATAAAACGCTTATCAAAAATAATATTCTAAGAAATATAGGTAATTTAACTTGAAATACGATTTAAATGATGACATCAACGAAATCTTAAAGCGTTTAAAAGACGATGAAATTTCTTTTCATGGTAAAAAAATTTTAGTTACAGGAGGAGCGGGTTTCTTAGGTTCATGGGTTTGTGATGTATTAGTTAAGCAAGGAGCCTATTGTATCTGTTTAGATAACCTTTCTTCAGGAAGATTTGAAAATATCTCACATTTAATGGATAAGGATAATTTTCGCTTTATAAATCACGATATTTCTAAACCAGTATTTTTTGGGTTCACACATCATCCAAATGGAATGTGTATCGGCGATATTAAAAGAATCGACATTGTTATGCATATGGCAAGTAGAGCGTCTCCGTTTGAGTTTAGTAAATTTCCAATACCCATATTAAAAAGTAATACTTTAGGGACCATGAATGCTCTGGGAATTGCAAAAGCTCATAATGCCATATTTTTTTATACGAGCACCTCTGAGGTTTATGGGAACCCTCCCGATGATGTTATCCCAACATCTGAAGAATATTTTGGGCATGTTAACCCTGTTGGCCCCAGAAGTTGCTACGACGAATCTAAGAGAGCCGGAGAAGCTTTTGTTAAAGCTTACGAGCTCCAACATGGTATTAAAACAAAAATAGTTCGAATTTTTAATACTTCTGGTCCCAGGATCCGATCCGGTCCGGAATTTGGTAGAGTTATCCCTAACTTTATCCATCAAGCGTTAAAAAACGAAGAAATAACTATTTTTGGTGATGGGTCACAAACAAGATCATTTATTTATGTTGTTGATGAGATTGAAGGACTCTTAAAAATTGTTTATAAAGACGAAGCGATTGGAGAGGTTATTAATTTAGGAAATAATAAAGAATACACTATCTTAGAATTGGCTAAAATTATCAAAGAATTATCCAATTCAGAATCAAAAATTACTTTTAAACCTCTACCTATTGACGATCCAACAAGAAGATGTGCTGATTTAAAAAAAGCAAACAGAATCTTAAATTGGCAACCCTCGACTCCTCTGAAAGAGGGGTTATCGAAAACTATAGCTTGGTTCAAAGATAATGTCAAAAATGGATAATACAAAAAATCTTAATAGTTTAAAAAAAAATTATAAAGAATTTGATAAAATCCTAAAAATTCTCTTAATTATTGGTATAATCATTATATCTGGGTTCATAATTTACGTCTTTTTAACTCCGAAACCGGGTTATTGGTATCTCGGTATTTTGAATTCTGACAAAAAAGCAGAAAATTACCCTACAGAAGCTGCTGTTGATGCAAATATTACTTTTTATATTTCTGTTGGAAATTATTTAAATCGAGATTTTTCATTCCAAATAGAAATTTTAAAGGGAGATAACGATACGATACTAAGCTCATCACCTTCGTTAAACGCAATCTCCTTTGTAAATTCATCGACAATTACTTTACAACATAGAGCAGAATGGGTTTCAAGTGCATTTAATGTTTCTTTTTCAGAGCCGGGGGTTAACTTATCAATAATCGCAGAACTATGGGAAATCCCATCTGTAGGAGTTAGAAGATTTTATGATGTTGTATATATAAGATTAAATAGGACTTCCTAACTCTGGGCTCCTATTATTTGAACCTTATCAATTTTTACATAGGGTGCGGAGTAAGGTCCGTAAATCTTATATTCCTTTGATATGGAAGTTATATTTTCAAATAAATCTAATAGGTTTATACCGAACATGGTCTCATTTAAAGCGTGTTTTATTTCTCCATTTTGTATCAAATTACCTTGCGAAATCAAACCTGAAAAATCACCAGTTGCAATATTAGGAGAGTCTGCGGTTGAGTTTAACAAAATTCCTTCTTTCACATTTTGTATTAATTCATCTTTTAGTGTGATTCCAGGTTGAAAAACTAAATTCGATATTCCTATTGAAGGAATGGAGCTAAACGATCTTCTTGACGCATTTCCAGTGCTTTCAACATTCTCCTTTCCGGCGGTATAACTGTTGTGCAACAATCCTGATTGCAGAAATTGTCCATGTTCGATAATATTTTTATTCCTACAAGGAAAACCTTCGCCATCAAAAATATTAGAGCCAACTCTACCATTAATTAGGGCGTTATCATCTATATTTATCAAATCTGAACCGATCTTTTTACCTCTTTTGCCAACCAAAAAACTTCGTTTATATTGGTACGTCTCTGCATTTATTGCAGATGCAATTGGATTTAATATAAGATTTATTGTCCCCCTAGGAGAAAGGATCACTTGCATTTTTTTTGTTTTGATCTTTTTTCTATGTAGATTTCTCTTAGCATTTTTTAGCGCTTCCTCTGCAGTTTTTGTTCCATCAATATCAACTAGCTTTCTTCTCATTTGAGATTCGTATCCATTTGAAACTTCTCCATTAATCGCATCTTTCACAATCATGTTTGACGATATATTAAAATAAGTCTCCTCTCCACTTACCTCAACACCGTTCGAGTTGAAAACATAAGAAAGATTGCTATTAGCTGTAAAATCCCCAGATTGTGATATTGCTTGGTCATCTTCAGTACAAGTTTTTATCAAGTCTTTAACATATTCTATTGCATCTTCGATTGATAAGTTCTTTATGCTTCTGTCGTATAACCCTTCAACCACGGGGTAAGGTTTTAATTTTTCAGGCAAATTTTTAAAATCTGGATCCGGAGTTCCAACACGCATCATTTTGATGGCATTTTTAACAATTTTTTCTACAACATTTTTTTTTAATATGTTTGTAAATGCGAACCCAATGGACCCATTTTTTCGATATACTCTGATTGAAATTCCATGGTTTCCCCCAATTTCGCTATATTTTACCGAATTTTCCTCTACTTCGATATTCAGATATTCACTTTTTCCGATAAAAACTTCAGCACATTTATAATTTGAATAATTTTTTTCTGCAATTTTAATAGCAAATTTAGCAAGCTCAAATATGTCTATATCCTCATACATTTAATTTAAACCTCCCACCGTGATGTCATCAACTCTGATATATGGGCCACCATCGCAAACTCTAACGCTTTGACCTCCCTTTCCGCAAACACCGTCGCTGTAGCTAAATGATTTTTGATCACCTATCGCTGAAACCTTTTTTAGCACTTCGAGAATCATTCCCGACAACGCAACATCCCTCATTAATTCCTTTCTTTCTCCATTTTCGATTTTATACGAGAACTTACACTTAAATTGAAAGTTTCCAGTAGTCGGATTAGTATAACCATACAAAAAATCTTCGCAAAGAATCCCATTTTTCGTGTCTTGTATTAATTCTTCAATATTCCAATCTTTTGGTTCAATGTAAGTGAACCCCATTCGTACTTGAGGTTTAGCGGAACTAGATGAAGCTCTCCCGTGACCGTTTGGGGGTAAATTCATTCTTGAAGATGTTTCTAAATTATGCAAGTAGTTTTTTAGTATTCCATTTTCAATAATTGTTGTTTTTTGGGATGGAATTCCTTCGTCATCTATAAAGTAGCTCCCAAATAACTCATAAGGAAGCCCTAGTTTTTTACCTTGTCCCATTGAAGGATCATCGATCACATTGATATCTGGTAAAGCTATTCTTTTTCCTATTTTTTCTTTCAAAATACTTTCTTTACTTAAAACCAAATCAGCCTCACAAGCATGTCCAAGGGCTTCGTGAATTAAGGTTCCGGCTAGTTTAGGATCAGCAATAATGGTAAATTGTCCACCTATCGGAGATTTCGCATCTAGTAATTTAATCGATTCTTGGGCAGTTTTTTCGCTTAATTTTTCTGCTTTTTCTGTTAATACTATCTCAAATCCACCTAAACCTCCTACAGAATTAATAGATCTCTGGGTTATTCCTGCTTTTCGGGAATATACCATATTTAGTAATCGCAAATACGAAAGTTTTTGTTTAATTTTACTACCAAATGAACTGATAAAGATGTAATTGCTAACGCCATCCATATAAATTGTTCGCGTATTTGTTACTAACTTAGAAGAACCTGCGGCAATTTTTTCATGAGATTTTACTAATTTTATTTTTTCTTCGATACTTACATCCGATAAGGGTAGTTTGCTGTCAATTTTGAAGCTTCTCTCTAATGGATCCCTTTCGGTTATTTTAAACTCATTTTTTAATAAGGATCGTGTTAATTTCGCCAGCTTTATTGATTTTAAGAAGCTAGATCTAATACTGTCCTTGTTAAGATCCTTGAAAACACTAAAACCCCATCCTCCATTTATAAAAGCTCTTATTCCACAATTTGTCATCTCATAAGAAGAAATCTCCGTACTCCTTTGATCTGTGAAATCTAAAGTCGTTCCTTCACTAACCGTTGCTCTAATATCCCAATATTCAACTTTATCCCCCGCCTCTCGTAATAAATCTGCTACGAAAGCATTGTTAAACAGGCTTAATTCGTTATCTGTCTCCATAAAACTCGTCAAATCACAATATAACAATTAAACTTCTTGATAAATAATAATAAGAGTCTTAGAAGAGTGAAGAATCGAGGTTTAAATAATTTTTTTCTTTATAGGATTTTTTAATTCAAATTTTTTTCATAATCTAGAAATTTAAAAAGAGTCTCTTTTTCTCCTTTCATTTTTATTTTCTTGATAATTTTAATAGCGTCACTTAAAGTTACCGTTCTTACAATCTTAAATGAGTTTTTAAACTGAAAAGATCGATTACACTTCCAACATTTTTTCGTTTTTATTATTTTATTGCTATAATACCATTCTCCGCAATGGTAACAACGATAAAAGTAGAATTTCTGAACATTACGCATTATTGGGAAATAATATAATTCTGAGCATATATGTAAAATAAGGCTACAAGTTTTCTAACATACAATAAATATATTTGATAGTTAATATATAGAATATATAAAAAAAAGTTAAATTTACCAGAGACGTTATTATTCCTAGAATGCATCTTAAAAAGTTGGGGTCGTTATGAAGGAGATAACTGAGAAAGAATTAAAAAAGTTAAATATCGACGAATTAACGCACTTGTTTGTGGATAATATAAATGAACAAAATTTGAAATTAATTGAAGGTATAGAATTTCTGGTCGAGGAAAAATTTGATGCTTTCACGAAAAATTTAAATTACGTAATAGAGACAAATACGGAAGTACAAATCAAGAAAGTTTTTGAAGGTAAAATCTTCAAATCTAAATTAATGTTCTCAAAAGCAGACAGGTTAAAACTATTCACTAAAATTAATGATATCAAAAATATTGGAGAATTTTTCGCCAATAAAATGCTTCTTTACAAAGTCGTATTTCCAGATAATGAATTTAAAACCCAACTCGTTAGCGTTTTAAAATCATTAAAATCGATATCTAATGGTTTAACTGAAGCGATAAAAGCTATAGGCTCGGATTTGAGTAAAGCTCATAATATTTGTGAAGATGTGAAAGAAGAAAGAAGAAAAATGAGAAAAGAAGAGTGGGAATTACTAAACCGTTTGTATAATTATGACATGGATTACTTATCAAGAACTTTTCTTTACTTGAAAGAACTAATAGAAGATATTATGATGTTGGCTGACCATATTAAAAGTTTTTCTGAGTATATTCAATTTTTAGCAACAAAATACTTAATCTTTGATTAAAAAAACTGATTGGCCATGGCAGTTGACATAATTTCGATTCTAGTAGTTGTTTTAATTGTCTTGGCAATCGCCCTCGCATTTTCTATAGGTGCAAATGATGAAACTCTATCCACTCTAGTTGGAGCTGGAGTTATTAAATTCAAAGTAGCCTTACTGATTGGTGGTTTAGCAGTTGGAGTAGGGATGTTCTCCTTTAGTTTTGCGTTTGTAGCAAAAACCGTTGGTGCTGATTTATTAGGTGAAGCGGTAACTTATACAGAATTTATGTTGTTAGCTGTGTTAATGAGTAGTATCTTGTGGTTAGTAATTGGAAGTTTCTCAGGAATTCCCTTAAGTAGCACACATTCATTAGTAGGAAGTATATTTGGAGTTGTAGTTGTGTATGCATTAACACATGGAGATGTTAATCCTGAAACAGCGTTTAATTGGGTAAAATTAAATAACGTAATTCTTGGTTGGTTCTTTTCTCCATTGTTTGGATTGATCATTACATTTGTACTTTTTAAATTACTTGCGAAAGCTTATCTATCCCGATTAAAAGGTTTAAATCAAATCGAAAAATCTGAGAAAAATTTCAAATGGTTATTATTAATTGCAGTGATTTTTGCTGAGATATGGGTGGGAGCAAATTCTGGTGAGGCGTTAGGTATACTTTATGGATTATTGGATGGAGGTAGTTTGAATTTGGAGCAATATTTATTCTTTGCATTTATTTGTGGTGTTTTTTCTTGTCTTGGGATATATATTGCAGCGCGGTATGTTGTTAGAAATCTGGCATCTCAAATGATGGATTCTCGACCTAGCGAAAGCCTCATTACACAAATAAGTTCTGCCCTGATTCTTATGATTGCTACCCTATTAAGCTTACCTATTTCCCATAGTCACGTAATAGTATTTTGCATAATTGGAATGAGTGTGGCTCAAAGAAAAGAAGTTGATTACAAAGGCTTAGGAAAAATGGCTATATACTGGATTCTTACTTTTCCAGTTGCTGCAATTCTAGCAGGGTTGATTTATTTTGGATTTAATTTATTTGGATTAGTCTAATAAACTATAAAAAATACTTAGTAATAGTAAAATATAGCACTAATAAAGAAAAGAAAAGATGTGATAAAAATGGGTTCATTAATAGAATTTCTAAAAAGAGAAACGGCATTGAATGTTTTAGAAAAAACAATCAAACATGCTCAAATCGTTCAACAATGTGTAAGAGAATTAGAAGTTGGGCTTAAAGTATTGCTTAAGGAAGAGAATTTTGAAAAATCTCGCGAAAACTTTCACAAAGTTGATCTTTTAGAAGACGAAGCAGACAAGTTAAGAAGAGAAATATTGAAAGATGTTTCGAGAGGAGAATTAAATCCTAGTATAAGACAAAATTTATCACATCTTATAAAAAGATTAGATGATGTAGCAAATTGTAGCACGGGAGTTGCTCGTAGAATTACTACCATTCCTATAAAATTTTGGGAGCAGAGTAGTGAAGAAACTTTAAAATTAATATTAGAAATAATTGAAACAACTGTAGAAGCGGTAAGCAATTTAGATAAGCTTGTTAGTGATTTAGTGGGCGAAAGGAAAAGTGTGAAAGAATATGCCGAAAAGATTAATCAATTGGAACATGATGTAGACCTTTTAAATATCAAACTAAGAGAAAACCTTCAAAAAACAGAGTATGATGTTAATTTCTTTACAATTTTCACTGTTGGCAATATTTTTGACATTTTGGAAGCAATATCCGATTCTATTGAAGGCGTTGCAGACTATATTATAGTTCTCCTTACAAGTTCCCGCGTTCTCTAGAGTTGAATGTTTAACAAATATAGCTCAGTAAAATTTATTGATTCTTTAGTAAAATGAGTTAATTCTTTTAAAAAAAAGTGAAATATAAAAAATTTTAATGTTTAATTCTTTGATTCAAAATTAATACTAATATTGGCGAGAAGTTCTTTATATCTTGAACGCAAAGTTACTTCAGTGACTGAAATAACACGAGAGATGTCTTTTTGAGAGACTTTTACATTCCTTAACTTCGCTACAAGATATATCGCACCAGCACATAATCCTTTAGGATCTTTTCCAGAAATAGAGGTTCTTACTATAAAGTTGTGAAGCATTTTCATAGCTTCTTTTTCCACCTCAATTCCTAAATTTAGATCAGCACAGTAACGCGGGATAAGAGTTACTGGGTTTATGTGGGATATTTTTAAATTTAACTCCCGAACTAATATCTTATAACACTTCTTTACGATATTGTCGTTAATGGAAGCTTCTTCTAGTATTTCTTGAAGCGTTATAGGTACTTTTTCGTCTTTGCATGCGTAGTATGCGCAGGCTGCAACCATCCCATTTATCGATCTTCCTCGCAATAGTTGTCTTTTAAATACCTCTTTATATAATCTAACGGCAGATTTTTTTACTCTTTCGGGAAAATTTAGATTGCCCCCTATTCTTTTTAGTTCGGTAATGGCCATTAACATATTTCTCTTTTCCCAAGACAAATGCGTATTCCATTTAGCAGCTCTTCGTAAATCAGGATTTTTGATTTTGGTTCTATCGATAACAGTACTCAAACCTATATCTGGCATCAAGATAGACATAGGAGACCCTGTTCGCTCCTTTCTATCTTTTTCGTGTTTCGAATAAGCCCTTATTCCACTATGGGTAATATCCAATCCTCTCTCTCCAACAACTAGTCCACATTGTTTACAGACAGTTTCTCCTCTTTCTTGTATAATAAGAGTACTCCCCCCGCATTCGGGGCATAAATTTGATGTTACATCTAATTCAACAACCATATTAAAATACCACTTTGCTTATAATTTAATAATTTTTTTTTGTCGTTCTTTTTTTTTTACTATTCTCGTTTTTCAAGAGAATAATAGGATAATTTTTTATTAATACACACACAAACATTTTTTTTGAACACAATGTTTGAACACACATTATAACAAACAATGATAAATTTGTATTTAAATATTATGCTTTTGTAATACAAAATATATTTTTAGTAGTACATTTATTTTTTTTTTACCCTATTCTCCTATGAAGAAAAGGAAATTAACTAATTTGAATATAAATATTTTTTTTTGAATTAATAATAGATATATCATAAGGGTATATATTTGGATTAAAAAAACTTCTCTTGAACCTTGGGAGGAATTATTTCCTTGATTCTGGTTCTTGATAATTCCGATATCTAAATATCGCACTAAATTTGCGACTTTGATCTTATTCGAGTTAAATTAACTAATTAATTATCGTGCTATCTTTTTACATAATTTTAAATAAAACTTTTACCACTAATTTTTTGAACTTTATTAACATTTTTTTAAAAGTATAATTTTCTTTTATGGTGAAAAACAGATATCGCTAGAACCGGAAAAATCAAATAATAAAGGAAATCCATCCACTATGAATGACAATAATTCAAGAAGGGATAAATCAGAAGATAAACCTAATATGACCGAAGAGGAAATAGAAAACATTAATCTTGACGACGAAAAGATAAAGCGATACATGAAAAAGTACAAAGAAGAGAACGATAAATACGCAATTTGGAGAGGGGCGATAACAGAAGGTTTTAAAAAATGGTTAAAAGGCGAAAAAATCTATACGCGGGACAAGGAAAGAATATCTTTATATGTCGACGATAAGATTAAAGGAAATTGGCAAAAATTTATAAATAAAAACAAAGAATCGTTTCCTACTTTTTCAGAGTTAATAAGACAAAGTGTTAAGTCATTTATGGAAGATTCGAGTAGAGTATCAAGTGAATTGTCTAAACTGAACCCGAGTACCCGATCTAACATCTCTCACGCCTTAAAGGAACCCCTAACGTCTATTAAAGGTTATTCTCAGTTACTTCTTGAAAGCGAAGAATACAATGATAAATTAAGTGAGCATGTTGAAGAAACAATAAAAAATATTTTCGATCAGAGTAATTTATTAGAAAATATTATAAAGAATTTCTTAGACAATATTCAACCTGAAAGTACTCCCTACGATATTTTATTAATTGAAGACGATTTGCCAACTATCCGGTTAATAACAAGCTATTTTGAAAGTAAGCATTATGTCTGTAAGGGAGTTATAAATGGGACAAAAGGCTTAGAGGAATTAAGAAGGGTGGTCCCAAAAGTTATATTATTAGACATTATATTGCCTGATTTAAGCGGGTATGATATATGTCAGACTATAAAAACAGATAGTGCTTACAAAAAAATACCAGTTTACTTTCTAACAGCGATATCCGCATCAGAAATAAAAAAACGCTTAAATGAGACGCTAGCTGATGGATACATTCTTAAACCTTTTAACTTTTCTGATTTCAAAGTTATATTTGAAATTTTAAATGGAAAAGTGAATTAATCTGAGTATATGTTAACTAAATGATCCCCATCAAGAGAAAGATAGTGATTTTTCTTTGAGTTTGTTAACTTTTAAAAAAAATAAGTTATAACTTAATTGGATTAAATTTATTTTTTGTGAAGAATTACTTTAAAGTATAGAATTAGTTTACAAAAAATAAAAATTTTTATAATAAGCAATATAATAATTTTAGATTTTTAAGGTTAAAATTACTCAGAAATAAATAAAATGAAATAGGTGTAAAAAATTCCTAACGAAAAAGAGAACGATAACAATTCAAATGGTACGGAAAATCACACAAATCCAAAAATGACTGACGAAGAAATAAATAATCTGGATTTGAATAGCGAACAAGCGAAGAAGTTAATGAGGGTGTATGAAGAGACAACGGATAAATATGCTAATTGGCGTGGAAATATAACAGAAGGTTTTATGAAATGGCTTAAGGGAGAAAAAATATACGACAGAGAAAAAGAACGCATTTCCTTGTATGTAGCAGACAAAACCAAAGAAGAGTGGAGCGAGTTTATTAAAACTCATAAAGATAAATATAACACCATTTCCAAACTTATACGAGAGAGTGTTAATTATTTTATTAAGCAAGATTCCACTTTAATCAATGAAGATCTGCATAAATTAGACAATCAGACTCTCACAAACATATCGCATGCTCTAAAGGAACCGTTAACATCAATCAAAGGATTTTCTCAACTATTGATTGAAAATTATCGTGATGAGATGGAAGAAAATGTTTTTAACACCATTCAAAATATATTTAATCAATCTTTGCTTTTAGAAAACAAAATTATCACCATTCTGGACAATATAAAAACAGAAACTTCTCAATACGACATATTGCTAATAGAAGATGACTTAGCTACTATTCGTTTATTAACAAGCTATTTTGAAAGCAAAGGCTTTTCCTGTAAGGGTGTAGTTAGTGGAACAAAAGGATTGGAAGAGCTAGCAAATAACCCACCTAAGTTGGTATTGCTTGATATTATTTTGCCCGATTATAGTGGATACGACATCTGCAAACGAATTAAAGCAAGTAAAGAGCTTCAAAACATTCCGATTTATTTGTTAACTGCTATACCAGGTTCAGAAGTAGAAAAGAACCTCGAAGATAGTAATGCTGACGGTTATATTCTAAAACCATTTGACTTCTCTGATTTTGAAGTAATATTTCAATATTTATAGAAATATATTAGCATTTTTTATTAAAAATAAGCGGGCTATGAGGGAATCGAACCCCCGACCTGCCGGTTAAGAGCCGGATGCGCTACCTGACTGCGCTAATAGCCCATTGAGTATTACTTGCCATTTAAAACGCACCTGGAGGGATTTGAACCCCCGAGCGCTTACGCGCACTGGCTTACTTGATCGTATTGTCTACTCAAGGCCAGCGTCTTACCACTAGGCTACAGGTGCTCCAATTATTTTGATTCTACGCAGAATAATAATGGAACGATATTCCTAAGAATTATCTGCTTGATATTTTCAACCTATATCTGTAGATTTTTTATTTTTAATATTGTGATATAGATATTAAAATAGTTTATTTTTAATAAAATAAATTTCTTTTTATTTTAATCTCGTAATTCCTAACCTTTAAGAGAACAGTAAAGAAAAAATATAAATTTTATGTTGCATTGACTCATAATTGAGATGATGTAAAAATGAGTGGGGCAAAAAATTTTAGGTATTTGATACCAGATCGATTATTTAAAGAAATTACCCAGAAAGCCGCAGAGGTTCATCCAAACATCGAACACTATTGGATTTTTGCTGATCGTAAAGAAAACTTTGGAATTGTTAATAAATTTATTGTTAATCCAGATTTAAGAAAATCAAAAACCCACGTCAAACCAAGAAGTTGGATGAGATATAAAAAGTCAAAAATTTATAACATGCGTAAGTTTAAACAGGAACTTAACGTAGATATCGTCTGGCAAGCACACACACATCCATCGGGAAACGATAAACTACACCCAATTGATAAGAGGATACTTAAATATCTTTCAAATGGGGTTATGATTATCATTATACCTCACATACCAGAAAAAGAGTTAGAGGGGCATATGGTGGGTTGGTATTACGATAAGCGCTATACAAAAAAACCGATGATTGAAAAGATGGTCTTTGAGATTATCCAAGAATGATTCTGAGCTCAGTTTATTTGGTTTTCTTTTTTAATTTTTTCTTTTTATTTTTTAAGGTTAAGTAAAGCTTTTATTGATACGTACTCTGAACATTATGAAAACGTACGGTTTTAATTTCTACTAATTAAAGAATTAAAGGATGTAATTATGGATGCAGAAGATCAAAATTTAGTCAAACCAGATGAAATTGAGATTAGAGATAAAAATTTCTTTCAAATAGCTACCTAAGTGATGGGATAATTGGTTTACTAAAGCTATTTCTACAATATCCAAATCTACTTATCACATTCTACTAACACAAATATTGTATTTTTCGGTTGTTTATTCAGTTTATGGAGATCATTACGGAGCAAGTATCTTCGGAATTAATACCTCATATAATTTAACCATTTATTTGTACTTAATCATAAATTGGGTGATATGTATTCCGTATGGAGTTTTATGGTATTACATCGAATTTAAGCTAAGAGAATATTACTTACTTCATAAAAAAAAAACCAAGATAGGAAGAATAATCGGTTTAACAAAATAGAATCTTTATTTTTTTATATTTGCTTATTTTTAAAATGAACTGCTCATTCCAATGAAAAAGTATTAAAATTTTAAATTTTTATATACAAAATATACCACTTGAAGATTATATCAATATTAAGCAATCGTCGCTTAGCTTGGTAGAACGCTTAAGCGTGCTAAAAGCGCTGGATTGCTAATCCAGTGTCCAACGGACTCGAGGGTTCGAATCCCTCCGATTGCGCTCTAATAATCTTCAAACAATAAGGGCCCATGGTCTAGTGGTTATGACGTCTCGCTTACACCGAGAAGGTCGGGAGTTCGATTTTAAAGCGAAATTATCGCTTAAACGAAAACCTCCCTGGGCCCATTATTTATAATTTCGATGTATATAATTTTTTAATTCTTTCAGACCGAATTGCATTTAATTTGCAGTTTTTTAGATATTTTCCTATATCTGCAATAATTCCTGGAGCAGTGGTAGATTCTCTTAATATTACTATGTTTTCTAGAAATCCGAAGCGTTCTATTGAAGCAATGTCCCGATAATGTCCAGTTTTCACAAGTGCTTTTTTAAATTGACCTTTAGTTTCACCACTAACAAACACCGCCTCGAGATTCTCTGAAATCAGTTTTTCGTAAAAATCTAACGTTTTTTGATCTAAAACGCCTTGGATTTGTTGTTTTTCTTTATTTATCGCAACAATCTTCACATAAACAGGGAATTTATTAATAAAATCATAGGTTTTGATAATTTCTGTCAATGAAACAGTTTTTCCATTACACAATTGAGTTCTCAAATCATGAAGGTTTAATAATACATCAATCTTAGGATTTACAATGGCACAGTCTACAAAAATTCCAAAACCTACTTTTCCTACATCCAATAAGACTCCTTTAAAGACGTCGTTTGTATTAACATCTTCAAATTCATGTATAGCCCCAATCTTTTTCTTTAGTAGATTTAAAATGAATACTTCTTCGCCCCCTGAAATGAGAATTTCAAACCTATTATCAAACTTTCTTAATTTTTTAATACGGATTTTAGTGCCCGGAAAGCTCTGGCTTACTTCTTTTAAGTATTTAAGGTATCTAATCGAAATATCTTTGACGTTGCCTTTTTTTGGGATATTATATATTTGATCGTATAAAACCAGTGATTTTACCATAAAAATTCTCAAAAATTAGTGATATGAATAATATTATAAAGAATTGCTTAAATCTAAAATTTCCCTTTTTCTCACATCACATCAAGATTTTCTTTCGTTCTAACAAAATTTATATTAGTGTGGTTTTATGATTCATTAAACACAATAGTAGAGAATTATGGTGGAGATATGGAACTACAACGTTTTAAATATTTAGTAGACCAATTAAGGGAATATGACGGGATGGAAGAGATTTTCGTGTTGAGTCCTGAAGGTGAAATCCTTTTTAAATCTGAAGAATTCCAATTATCAAATGACGATGCAAAAGCGATCTTACAAGCGTGGAAAGAAAATGAACAAGCTTTAATGTTCCAGAGTTATAGATATGCCATTTTAAAAAACGATGAGATACAACTAGCAGCAAAAAATATTGTTGGAGGAAAAGGCAATATAGTTGGGTCCATTACGAGAGAAGGAGACTACATCATAGCCCATACGCAAGATAAGGGCCTTATTGTGCTTGAATGGTCTATTTTTATCAATAAGGTTGCTTGGAGTTAGCCGAGAAAACCCTTTTTTTTATATTTTAAAACCAATCTAATTTAAAAAATAATAAATGACGATCAAAATAGTTTAAATATTAATTAAATTTTATAAAAAAAAAACATTCTACAATATCTAATATAAATATTTTATAAAGTTTCAGAGAATGATACTAAAATTCCTTAATAGATTAAATCGCGTTTAATCTACGTATAAATAAATCTCTGGAATGATCAAATTGATACTAAAAATAGAGTCGAAGGGATAAAGAAAGATGGAAACTAAAGCTAATAAGATATATTTGATGTTTATATATGCAATTTTCCCCATAATTGCTTCAATAATCTATTTAATTGAAGAACCGATACCCTATCTAGGATCCGATGATTTAATTCATAGAATTGGTAGTATATTTGGGATTTTCGGTTTTATTTGGATGTGTTTTAACATCGTCATCATGACAAAAATTAGAGTCATAGAAACAAATTATAGCTTGGATTGGTTAAATAAATTTCACATGTGGACAGCGGTTATTGCAATAATACTTGGCTCTCTCCATTATCCATTAATGCGTATAGGAGGAGCCATTGATCCTACTCAATTACGTACTGGAAATTTTGGTTGGGCTTCTTTTGTTCTTCTGATGGTATTGGCAAAAATCTTCATGTCAAATAGCCTAGTGAAGTACAAAGCAATCGGAAAACTGAGATTGTCTGCATACATTATGAGATTTAAATATGGTACCAATAAAATCCTTCATAATGTTATGATGGTAGGATTGGCTCTCATTTTTTACCACTCGATAATATCGTTCACATCGATAAGTTCGTTGTACATGCTTGGCGTATACTACTTTTTCTTTGGCATTACGATTATCGGATGGTTTTATCACAAGGTGATTCGAAGGCTTCGATCTACAAGTGACCCCTATGCGTATCGTAAAAACTCTTGGGACACTGTAAGCACGGAATGGGTCTCAGAAAAGAATAAAAAGTGGGCATTTCGTTCATTAAAGCAAAACCCTTCGCTCTATCCATGTTTGCAATGCGGAACGTGTACGTCTGAATGTCCTGTTTCCATTGTTACAGAGGGAAACTATAACCCAAGAAGGAATATCTTAGCCACTCTTTTTGGGTATAGAGATTTGCTTTTAAATGGAGAAGATTTAGTAATCTGGGGTTGTACCGATTGTCATACATGTGAGGAAGTATGTCCTCAAGGTATTGAACTGACAGATTTATTTGCATCCTTGAAGAACCAGAGTATTGCTTTAGGTAAAGGGCCAGATTACATTATTGAACAAGCTAAAACAATTTTTGACAATGCGAAAGCTATACCTTCTCAGCCAGCTATCGAACGTAGGCGCCAAGAATTTGGGTTACCAGCAGTTTCAGAACCAAATATTAGTGAAGTGCAAACTTTGCTAACTAACTTAGGAATTAAAGATAAATTTGAATTGAGAACTTAACTCCATAAATAGTAAGAAATAAAGGAATAAAGGTTCAATAAAATTAAATTACGATTTTAAAGATTGAGATTTCATATTTTTTTGTTGTTTTCTTTTAAGATTTTTATCTGGATTTTCAGATACAAATTACAATAAACGTTATAGTTTATTTAGTAAAAATATAAATTTTATTGATTATTTGATTATTAAAATAGTAAAAAAAATACGTAATAAAAATTAATTAAAAATTCTATTAGGAGAGATTCATGTTCCAGCAAGCAGGAAGGGGCTATGATATGGCTATAACTCAGTTTTCCCCTGAGGGTCGTCTTTTTCAGGTTGAGTACGCCATAGAAGCTGTAAGAAGAGGGACAACATCTATTGTATGCAGAAATAGTAATTCTGTTGTATTTACAGTAGAGAAAAAGAGTTCCGAGCTTCAAGAAGTTATTGGCTCTGAGAAAATTTTTAAAATTGACGACCATATTGGCGTGGCCATCGCTGGACTCACTGCTGACGCAAGAGTTTTAGTTGATAGAGCTCGCGTCCAAGCACAGGTTAATATTTTAAATTATGATGAGAAGATTTCTGTAAAAGATAGCACTTTAAACATTTGCGAATACCTCCAATTGTTTACCCAGAATGCGGGCGTAAGGCCTTTTGGAGTAAGTTTCCTTATAGCTGGAATCAATCCGGGTGAGGAAAAGAAGGCTGAACTCTATTTGACGGATCCCTCTGGCGCGAGTTGGGGATACCGGGCATTTGCAATTGGTTCGGGTGCAACGGATGCAAGAGCTTACCTTGAAGAAAATTATAAAGAAGATATAAGTGATGAGGACCTAAAGTTGTTACCTTTAAGGACCTTGAAGGAATTAATGGGTGAAAATTTAAGTAAGGATACTTGTGATGTAGCTTTCATTATGAAAGACGATTTAAAATTTAAGCTATTAAATGATCAAGAAAAGGAAGAATTATTAGCTAAAATATAATCTTCTTACAATTATATCTGATTCAAGGTTATCTCAAATTAACGTTTATCTAATAATAGAAGGCAAAAAACATACAGAAACTATATATTTCCATAAAGCAAATAGAGATAAGTTTCAATGATAGGCAGAGCGCGGATAGATTTAGGTGGTTTTATCATCGGACGCATTCAAAAAGAGGGTCGAACATTTGAAATGCTGTTAGCCCCAGATCAGGCTTGGGAAGCAAAAAAAATGATTCGAGAAGAAATCAATAAGCGCCTTTTAGAAGGAAAGGATAAATCTCGCGTTTCTGTTGACGAACTTCTAAAAAACCCTAAGATATCAATTGAATTAATTTTCGAAAGCTTCATTGTATTTGAGGATTTAAGGCGAGGAAAAAAAGCTACCGACGGTGATATGGAGGCTGTATTTAACACTTCAGAAGGGAGAATTATAGCGAGCCATATATTACTTGATGGGGAGATTCAATGGACTCGCTCTCAAAGAGATGAAGAGAAGGAGAAGAAATTAAAACAAATTATAACAATAATTACCAAAAATGCGATAAATCCTCAAAATAAGAAGCCACATCCTTATCAGAGAATCGAGAAAGCATTAGAAGAAGCTAACGTTAAAGTTGACTTGATGAGAAACGCAGAAGAACAGGTAGATGATGTTATAAAACAAATACGGGCAATTATACCTATTCGGATGGAACAAGTGGAACTCGCGCTCAAAATACCTTCTGTATTTACCGCTAAAGGTTATAACATAGTAGCACAATTAGCACAAATTAAGAAAGAGGAGTGGCAATCGGATGGATCGTGGGTATCAGTTGTTAGTTTGCCAGCAGGGTTGCAGATGGAATTAGTAGATAAGTTAAATAAACTTACTCATGGAAGAGTTCAAACTAAAATTATGAAATCTTAACTGATTAATTTTTGACTAATTTTTGTATAGATTTTTTTTTACTACATTGGTTAAGTAAAAGCATAAATAATAAGAAAAAGTGAGTTTAAGAAATGGAACACGAGAAAGATGAACCTATTGAAGAACCTACCACAGACAATTCTGAGGATGTAGATGTCGATGAGTTTGATGACGAGGAAACTTCCCGCGATCTTGTTGTACCTGGAGAAATTTTAACAGAAGATACAAAAAATTATCTACCGGGACGTGGAACTATATTTAATAAAGATAGATCTAAAATTATATCTCTAAATATTGGATTAAAACAAGTTAAGAGAAATTACATTAATGTAATTCCACTTAGAGGATTTTATACGCCCCGTCCAGGAGACAAAATAATTGCGTTAATTACTGATAAAAATCCTGTTAAATACATATGTGATATAAACGCGAAAGACAGAGGTATTTTAAAACCTAAAAACACTGTAGCAAGAGGAAAACCGAGAGGTTACAGAGGCGGAGCACCTGATCGTCAGGATAATTCTACGGAAAAGTATGACATCGGAGACATTTTAATAGTTAAAGTGCTTTCGGCAGATAGGTTAAACAAACCGGAATTAACAACTGTTGGTAAATATTTAGGCAAAAGAAGGGATGGATTAGTAATCACAATTGACACTCCAAAAATACCCCGCATTATAGGCCGTAGTGGTTCAATGATTAAAATGTTAAAAAATCTAACTAAAAGTAATATATTTGTGACTCAAAATGGTCGTATTTGGTTAAAAGGCGAAGATTTGGCTCATGAAAGATTGTTAATAGATGCAATACGAAAAATAGAAAAAGAAGCCCATACTGTTGGGTTAACAGACCGAATGTCTGAATATATTGAAAATGAAAAAAAGATAAGAGGTATGAATTAAATGCCGTTAATTATTAAAGATGAGTATCCGGAGAAGTTATTTCGTGAAGATGGTAAGAGGCTAGACGGTCGAGATAAGAACGAGCTGAGACCTATTAAAATGGAGGTCGGAGTCTTAGAAAATGCTGACGGCTCAGCTTACTTAGAATGGGGTAATAACAAAATATATTGTGCCGTTTATGGACCTAGAGAAGTACATCCTCACCATTTAGCAAAACCGGACAGAGGAATCTTACGCGTATTTTATCGGATGGCAACTTTTTCGGTGTTTGAAAGAAAACGCCCTGCCCCTGGTCGCCGAGAAAAAGAAGTTTCAATGGTAATAAGTGATTGCTTGAAACCCGTTTTATTTTTAGAACTTTATCCTGGAACATCATTTGAGGTTTTTATCAACGTTCTAGATGCAGATGGTGGAACACGATGTGCGTGTACCACTGTTGCAGCATTAGCACTTGCAGATGCAGGCATTCCTATGAGAAGTTTAGTAACAGCCGTTGCTATAGGTAAAATTGACGGAGAATTAATAACTGATCTATCAGGGATAGAAGATAAAGCTGGTGATGCAGATTTACCTTGTGCTATGACATGGTTTAACGAAGAACTGTCATTACTTCAATTTGATGGTAAAATGGATTTAGAAGAATTTAGCCAAAGTTTAGCCCTTGCTAAAGAAGCACTCTCTAAAATCTATGAAATTCAGTTGGATGCGTTGAAAAAGAAATATATAGAAATTCAAGAAGAATATAGCGGAGGAGAGAAATAAGAATGATGAATATAAAGCGTGTAATATCGACTATAGAAAAGAATTATATTCTTTCTAATCTTAAAAAAGGAGAAAGAATAGATGGCAGAGACCTTTGGCAATATAGAGACTGGAATATTAAAAGTAATGTAATCGCCTCAGCGGAGGGATCTGCTGAAGTTTCTTTAGGAAAAACAAAGGTGATCACTGGAGTGAAGTACGATGTAGGAACACCATTTCCAGATCTTCCCAACGAGGGAGTCTGTACATTTATGGCCGAACTATTACCTTTAGCATCTCCTTTGTTTGAAAGAGGACCTCCTAACGAACAATCTATAGAATTAGCACGCGTTGTTGATAGGGGAATTCGCCATGCAGACTGTGTGCAAACGAAAAAGCTATGTATAAAGGAAAAGAAAGCAGTCTATATTATATTCGTAGATATTTATGTTATTAATTATTCAGGGAATTTAATTGATGCTGGTGGTATTAGTTCTTTAACTGCGTTAATTTCAAGTAAAATCCCGGAAGGAAAATGGGAGAACGACGAAGTTGTATGGACAGGAAAATATTTTACCGGAGATACACTTGTGAACGAATTACCTATAGTTTCAACATACGGAAAGATAGGAGATATTATTTTTTCAGATCCGAGTTTACCAGAAGAATTAGTATGCGATGGAAGAATTTCAATTTCGGTAACCGAAGATAAAATAACTTCTATTCAAAAAAGTGGATCCGCTACTTTTTCTATAGAAGAAGTTGAGATGTTAAGTAAAAAATCTATGGAGTTTGGCAAGAAAACCAGAAAAGATTTAAATCTCTGGCAATACAAGCTTTAAGACTAAGGCTTTTAGATAATTTAAATTTTTTTAAATTTTATTTTTAATTTATAGGAAACATAACCAATTCATATTTTAATTTAAGTTAGTTTTCTTACTCTTCTCAGAGTTTCAAAAGTACCATATCCTCCTTTTATTCCATCGAGCTCGAATGTTCCAAAGGATTGAACTAAAATCGAGTGGTTTCCTTCACTATCCTGAAAATTAACAGGAATAATTGGCCCTACTTTCGCCTTAAGTATGTGGCGATCATTTTGAGCATCTATTAATTCTAACTCCGAACTTACAGGGAAAACATTATCATCCTGAAACTTTTGGTTTAGTACTCGAAGTGTCTTCAGAGGAATATTTTTTCCATCTTTAAATAAAAAACCTCCAGTAGAAACTCGACCATCGTTTGTAATTATTGCTGCGGGATTAATAGCTAGATTTTCATTAAACCATACCACGTAATAAAACCAATCTCCAACTCCAGTCCAATCTCTCACGCCATATGTGTGATCTCTTTGCGCCATAACTTGTTTTAAAAGATATTCTTTGTTATTGAAATTTAATTTTCCTGAAACGACTCCTATTTGTTCCCAATGTTTATCTCCAGATTTTTTACCAATTTCCAGTGATTCGGGAGTCATAAATTCGCTGTATTCATATGGATCATTTATAGGTTCATAAGACAAGTCCATACTTACAGATTGAATATCCAAAATCAATTTTGGGTTTTCCTTTACTTTCGCTATGTCTAGAGAGTTCTTTACGAAAATCATTTTCCCATTAAATTTGTATATCCATTTTTCACTAGACTTCCAACCATGCTCCATACCCTTTACTTTAATATCGTTAGTGAAATTCTTTTGCTTAATTAGTTGATGATATCCTGCTGCAGATCCATCGGGAAGAAAGAGAAAAAAGAAAGTCATTGCTTCTTGTTTATTAGGCTTGAAACCAATTCTAGACATGCCTCCCAATTTATCATGTTTACTATAAAAAACAAAATAATAACTCTCATTCCAGTTTGGATTATTTGTGATGTTTTCGTTATGTGTTATCTTTTCCATTATATAGCACTACTCCGTTATTTTTCAATGGTAATTATTCCATCATATCCATTGATCGTTACTATTTGATTATTGTTGAATAATTTGCACGCATTTGGAATATTAGTGACCGCGGGGATTCCATATTCTCGAGATACAACTGCTCCATGAGATAGAATTCCTCCTGTTTCAGTAATTAAACCTCCGATTTTTGAAAAGACAGGTGTCCATCCGGGATCTGTTCGAGGAACAACAAGAATCTCGTTTATTTTTACGGTAGAGATTTGATCGATAGTATTAATGATATGAATTTTTCCAGTAAATAACCCTTGACTTGCTGGAATCCCTCGAAAGTTTTCACTATTTTTAGTAAATTTAAGCACATCATTATATTCGTGAGAGCCTAAAAGAAATTTTGGTGGAACCTCGTTCTCGTATTTAAGAAATTCATCTTTTCTTTTATTAACTTCAGCTTTCAGCTTTAAAATTTCCTCATCTTTGTATTTATTATGTAATAAATTTTCAACTTCTTTTTTTTTAAGAAAGAACACATCCTCTTCCTCTTTTAGAAAACCCTCATTTTTCAATAATTTTCCTATCTTTAGATAAACGTTTCTGTTTCGAGTTATCCAACGATCCAAGATGAACCTCTGGTTTTCTCGAAAAATGATATAAACTCTGCTTATTTTTAGAATAATATTATAAATCTTCCATTTAATAAATCCAAAAGGTAGTGCCCGAATTTTACTTGCAACGATACTCTCTATTTTTTTACGATAATTTTGATTTGGTAATTTTTTCCTTTCTTGTTTGTGGTCCTCATCCATAATCAACGCTTTCAAAATGTTGAAAAGATGTACCATTGGTTTTTCTTTCCAACGCGGATAAAAGGGTTCCCTCGTGAATCCACGATCTCCGTGGTTCTTTAAAAATTTGTTTAGCTCAGTTAAAAAATGTTGAATTGAATCATCTTTGTGATTGATTAAAAGATTGTATATATCCTCCGATGAATTATCTTCGACTAGGGATTTGAGAACAGGTGTTTTTTGGATTATGCGAGCTATTAAATGAATTTCTTCGTTAGTTTCAGTTAGTTTGTGTCTTAACCCAGAGATTAAAATAGGATAATATCTATGCGTTGCTTCTTCGCCTAGAAAACGAGTAAGAAGGTATTGCGTTAACAAGTTCATCCCGATATTGTGAACAGGTATTCCATACCTAACCAATCGGAAGTGTGGAATCATTATACGATCAAGTTGATCAATTAGAGATAGAAAATCGTCACGTTTTAATTCTTTTTCCGTCAATTTATCAAAATTATTACAAAAAGGTATGAAAGTTCCGGTTGTCCATTCTTCGTATTTTTTAGCTGTTTTAGTAATACTTCCATCAGGATCGTGAAACATTATTCGAAGTTCTGCGATTATACGACTTTTTGTGCGGAAATGTAGGTTTTTTATAGTCTCCTTACCGAAATGACCATAACCCGTTGGAAAATAGTTTAAAATATCCTCATTTCGCATTATTGATGGTATTTCATTTTCAACTTTTTGCCTTAGAACTTTTAAATTAAAATAAACATGGCCATTGTGAAGTTTTAGAAGTTTTTTATCCATACTTGTATAGCCCATTATGCTATTAAGTTCGATATTAA
Organism: Promethearchaeia archaeon; assembly: GCA_029856125.1. Classification (GTDB taxonomy): domain Archaea; phylum Asgardarchaeota; class Lokiarchaeia; order Sigyniarchaeales; family SOKP01; genus SOKP01. Next base: position 33,706 of record JAHQWJ010000062.1, read on the forward strand.
CAATGTTTGTTAAATGACTACCTAGTAAGTCAAAAAAAAGAGGAGTAACAGGATCATTCCAATAATCGTCGCTATAACCTCGAGTCCAAAGCACATCGTGGTCTTCTGTTTTATTTTCTAAGGTTGTTATAGGCCGAGTTTGAAGCAGCCATATTTGATCGTCTGAATTTATAGCCCATTCAATGTCTTGGGGCTTATTACCAAATAGATTTTCAACAGTCTCCCCAATTTTAGCAAGCTTAAAAATAATATCGTCTGAGAGTGAAGCTTCTGACCTCTTTTGTTCAGTCAGAAGAACAGAGTTAACACCACCACCCTTCTGGCGATCTTTGGGATATGTTGCATAAAGTTTATTGCCGATTTTCTTACTAATTATTTTAAATCGTTCCTTCCCTTTTTTAATTAAGTTTTGAATAATGTATTGATCGGGGTTAATTTGACCCGACACTAAGGATTCTCCTAATCCGAAATTTGATTCTATGAGGTATTCCGTATAACTATTTGTTATCGGATTGGCTGTAAATAAAACACCTGAAGACTTTACTTCAATCATTTTCTGAATTAAAACTGCGATATTTACGCTACTGTGAGGGATTTTATTTTTCTCTCTATAAGAAATTGCTCTTTCAGTCCAGAGTGATGCGTAACATTTTTTTATATTAAGTGTAATATTTTCAAGACCGATTATATTTAAAAATGTATCATATTGTCCCGCAAACGAACTTGCGGGTAAATCTTCAGCTGTAGCAGATGATCTAACTGCAAAACTAAAGTTATTGTATAAATTACGGTTGATTGATAACTCTTTAATTAGTTCGTCAGGGAGTGGGCTTTCAAGGATTTTTCTTCTGATTAATTCTGATATTTCTACAATTGAGCTGTAGTTATTATATTTAATGGTTTCCAACGATTTTTGGATTAATTTATCGATCCCATTATGATTTAGAAATAATTTATAACCTGAAGTTTTGATTACATGCCCATCTGGTATGCTGTAATTATTTTTCAATAAAATATTAAGATTCAGAGCTTTGTTCCCAATACCGATTGCGTCCTCTTCTTTTACCTGAGTTATGTCTATAATAAAAGGATATTCTACTTTCAATTGAAACACCTAAAATTTTTGAAATTTCATTGAAAAATATTGATAATAAAAATGTTACTTTATCTTTGTTTAAAGCTTTTTTTAAAGTTTTATTCAGACAATGCGGTTAACAATTGATTTCAAGAAGAATTCTTCTCTCCTCATTAGAAAAATTTAAAGTTTATACTAGTTTTTATTTAAATACATTATTATAAAAGAAACTAGTGAACGATATGGGTAAAACTAAAAAAACTGGGATATCGGCAACCTTTGGAGCGCGTTATGGTGCTAATGTAAGAAAGAAATGGCGCTTGGTAATGGAGAAGCAAAAAGGTGGTAATTTAAAATGCCCACGGTGCGAAACAAAAGGATCTATTAATAGAATCTCCACAGGTATATGGCATTGTAAAAAATGTAATGCTAAGTTTACTGGTGGTGCTTATGATACCCAAACTCCTCGTGGTGCTGAATCATTTAGAATAGCGAAGCGAAAGCAACGAGAGTTAGAAACTATAGAAGAATAATGAATAAAAATAACTTACTTATTATTAAATCTACCTTAGAGTTTCAATTTAAAACGCCTGAATTATGTAATTATTCTTATAACTCTATTTTACCTGAATTTAAAGTTCAAAAATCAAAAAGATCCACTGTATCTTTAAAAAAAGAAGAAAAATCCTTAATCTTTTTAATAGAAAGTAGAGATATTACCGCATTCAGAGCTTCAATTAATGAAATCATCAGTTTTGGTCGGATATTTGAAGGCGTTTTGAATATTGTAAATAACACGCAATAAGCCTAAGATTAAATTATTCGTAAATTTCATATTCCACATTTCATTAGATATTATAAAACAAATGTTGTGATTTTCGTTGACGATTAATTTAGATCAATTAGATGAAGAAACAAAAAAAAAATTTCAAAATTTAACTCAGGTTGGGCAGACTTTAGAACTCCTAACACAACAGAAGATTCAAATTGATAGTTCTATCAGAGAAACAGAACTTGCACTGGGAGAGTTAGAAAAAGCAAATCCCGATACAATAGTTTATAAGCAAATTGGGGGTATAATGGTTAGAAGCGAAAGAGATAAGCTACTGGCAGAAAAAACATCTGATAAAGAAACCTTAAATATGCGATCAACCACGCTTGCTCAAAAAATAGAACGAACAAAGAGCACTTTTGAAAATATGCAAAAATCTCTTCAAGCAGATCTTCAAAATCAATAATTTAATGAAATATTCATGCTTAATTCTAAAAAAGAGGTTTTTTTAAACTTCTTAAAAGGAAAAAATCTCTTAATTACCACCCATGATTTAGCAGACCTTGATGGTTTTATCTCAGGAATTGCCTTAAAATACTGTTTTGAAACTCATTTCCCTAACCAAAGCATACAATTAACTTTTTCAGGGCTATCTAAGCATACAAAAAGTTTTATAAACAAATTTAGTACAAAATTTCCAAACTTTAGCTTTACCTATCAAGAGCATGTTGAATTATCAGACATCGATGTTATCGTAATAGTTGACTCAAATAATCTAGATCAAATAAAGCTATTTAATAATTTAGATTTGAACATTCCTTTTGTCTTTATAGATCATCATTTAAATTTACAGAAAGATTATTCAGGTAATATTTCTTCACTTAATTTGATTTTTGAAAATTATTCTTCAACATCAGAGATAGTGTCATATTTATTTGATGATTGCAATATAAAGCTTCCAATACCATACAAATATCTCCTTGTATCAGCAATATTGACCGATTCTGGGTTTCTCAAGTATGGAAATACCGGAACAATAAAAAATTTAAATAATATCTTACAGGATCAGTTAGAAATTCAGGATGTATTACCCCTACTAGAAAGAGAAGTAGACCTCTCAGAGAAAATTGCACGAATTAAAGCTCTTCAAAGAGTTAAGTTAATTCGAATTAACAATTGGTTAATAGGAATATCACATCTTAGTAGCTTTAGTGCTTCTGCTGCTTCAACCTTAACAAAAGTGGGTTTTGACATTGGAATTGTCGTATCTGAAGATAAATCTGATTACAGAATCACTACTCGAGCAAAAAAACAAGTTTGTCTAAAAACAGGTTTACATCTCGGGAAAATTATTAGTAAAATAAATAATGTGAATGGTGGTGGACATGATGGCGCTGCTACTTTGAATGGTAAGAACGATGTAGAGGAAAGTCTCAATCAATTAATCAATAAAATAAAAGAAACTTTAATTAATTAACTATCCTTATAAAGCAAAAAGAATTATAGATATCTCCTTTCATGAGCTTAATTAAATTTAATAATTTTCATTTTCGATATAAAGGAAACGATGAGTATGCGCTTAACAATATTAATTTGGAAATAGAATCAAATAGATTTATTTTATTAGCTGGGGAGACTGGATCGGGTAAAACTTCATTAATTAGATGTATGAATGGATTAATCCCCCAATTTTACGCAGGTTATTATAAAGGACAAGTAGAAATTTCAGGAAAAAACACAACTGAAACAACAATATCTGAATTATCTAGTGAAGTTGGAATCGTATTCCAAAATCCTGAAAATCAACTAATTGCAATGAATGTAGAACATGAGATAGCTTTCGGTTTGGAAAATTTGGGAATTCCAAGGGAAGAAATAAAAGAAAAAATTAAGGAAGTTGTAGAGATAACTGAAATTGAAAGTATTATAGGTAAAGCCCCTTTCGAGATAAGTGGTGGTGAACAACAACGAGTTGCAATCGCTTCAATTTTAGTATTAGAACCTATGGTTATCGTTTTGGACGAACCAACAGCAAATTTAGACCCGTTATTTGCAAGAAAAATTTTAAACCTATTAAAAAAAATTCAAGTCGAAAAGAAGATGACTATCATAATTAGTGAACACCGAATGGATTTACTTCTCCCATTAGTAGACGACATAATTTTAATGAAAGAAAGTGAGATCATAGCTCATGATACTAAGGATAAAATCATAAATTCTAACACATTTGAGAATTTGAATATTAATAAGCCAAAAATATATTCAATTTTCAATGAATTAAAAAATAGAAATCAATTTCAACACGATATTCCAGTTTCTATTCAAGATGCCATAAGTTCATTAAAAATGATTAAATAACTCGAAATACTCATGATGGATGAAAATTCGCACCCTTTAATAATGGTACACGATGTTGATTATGTGTATTCAAACGGAACAATTGCATTAAAGCAAGTTTCATTAAATATTAAGAAAGGCGAATTTATTGCAATAATGGGGCAAAATGGAGCGGGAAAAACGACATTGATTCGTACTTTTAATGGTTTAATCCGACCAACAAAAGGAAGTATTTTTTTAGAAGGAGAAAATATTGAGTCAAAAACTATTGCTACAATATCTAAAAAAGTTGGAGTTATCTTCCAGAATCCTATGCATCAACTATTTTCTAATACATTAGAGGATGAAATTAAATTTTCCTTGAAAAATCTAAATTTAGATAAAGAAGAAATTCAAATTAAAGTCGATCAAATACTAAAGGAATTTGATCTCGAAAAATATCGAAAAAGATCCCCATTTAACTTATCTGGTGGAGAATCAAAAAAATTAGCTACAGCTTCTATACTATGTCGAGACCCTGACATTCTAGTTTTTGACGAACCAACATTAGGTCAAGACGCAAAAGAGATTAATTTCTTCCTTGGATTAATAAAGAACGAGTTAGAAAGAGGAAAAACAATAATAATAGTCACTCATAACATAGAATTTACAGTAGAACATGTTCCAAGGACAATCTTGATGGGTAGGGGACAAATTATTGCGGATGGTCCAACACAGAGTATTTTTACGAACGAGTTTTTAATATCAAAATCTTCATTAATTATGCCACAAATATATCTATTCAAAAAAGAACTTCAAAAAATAGGAATTACTGTTCCTAAAGAAATTATTAGAGAAAGCGAAATAATTGATTTTTTGGATGCTTATTTGCAGAGCAAATCCACAATTTAAAGGAGGAAAATTAATAAATGTCTTTAGAATTTCTGAGCGCTTTCAAATTCTTGAAAAAAGAGACTTTTCTCCACAGTTTAGATCCAAGAACTAAATTATTACTTGCTATAACATATACGATTAGTGCTCTATTATTTCAAGAAATAATCCCCTTATTACTAATTTTAATAACCCTACTCCCAGTAATAATTATTGGAAAGTTGTTTAAAAAATGGGTTAAGAGCGTCAAAGGAATGTCTTTCCTCTACGTTTTTATTATTGTTCTTAATACTCTATTTATTAATGAAAATGGATTATCGTTCGCCATTGCTATGATCTTAAGGATTTCTATAATGATTTCAGCATTCTCTTTGTTTTTTTTAACTGTGGACCCAAACGATTTAGCTCTTTCCCTAATTTCTATGAAAATCCCATACGAGTATGCGTTTTCTTTCTCGTTAGCATTTAGGTTTGTTCCAACTATTGCTATAGAAACACAAAATATCATCGATGCTCAACAGAGTCGAGGATATGAAATGCAAAAAAAAGGGATTATAAATCAAATAAAAAACTTATTTCCTCTTTTAGTTCCTCTTATTGTTAGTTCAATAAAAAGAGCTTTTAACGTAGCAGAAGCCTTAGAATCACGATCTTTTGGTAATAAAAAAGATCGGACATTTTATTATACGATTAGTTATTCCTTAAAAGATTGGATATTTTCGCTATACTTGATTCTTTTGTTAGCTCTTTTAATATTTATTAGAATTAACTTCATGTTAATGCCATTATGGTTTAGGTGGAGTTTACCATTATGAATACCTATTCTATTGCGAATTCAAATGGTGTTTCTAATTATTACATTGGAATTAACCAGATTGAGATTGATCCCAAAGAAGTTCAAATAAACAAATTAGTAGAATTAATTGAAATTATTCAAAGTCATTATGAAGATACCCTTTTACAATTCTTCAACGATAGATATATTCTAAACCCAGAACATATATTGCATGCTTGTCATTTCGTCCAAAAAGCCTTCTATACTAAAAATAACATTTCAAATAAAAAGAATCTTGAATTTCTTCTATACTTAGCTGCTAAGAGACAAATTAAGCTAAGTCTCGAATTTTTTGGGGTAAACGATTATAATTTACAAGATAAAAGAATAAGTTTTTGTATTATCTCTCAAAAGGATAATATTCAGCAAGTGAATATCGAAATTAATAGCTATTTACATTCTCAAGATATAGACTTAAATTTAGGAAATTTATCTATTGATAAGTTTAAAAACGTCAAAAAGTATTTTGAGTTTTCTGATACCCAGATTTTAACCGTCTTAAAGGCTTACGGATATAAAAACGACGTATTAGATATAAGTTCCAAAAATTTAGAAAGCTTGTATGGAGCATTGAATGACTTAATTTGTGAAAAAATGGTTTTACTAAGTTTAGAAAAAAGGAGATCTATTTAGAACTTATTGTACTTATTATTGATAACAAAGATATCATCGGGAGTTAGAAACGATATCCCACTAACCTTTCCTAGAAGTTCGATCTTTATAATTTTATCTGGATTATCCAAATCTACTCTATTAGTAATTATTTTTGCCACTGATTCAATAATGACATCTCGTTCTATAATCTCATTTTTTCTACGTTTTAATTCGATCTTAAAAGAATCTTCTTTGTTTAAATAAAGAGGATAATATTTTTCTACAAAATCCTTTATTACATTTAGTTTTGTTTCACACACGTAATCAATAGGGACAATTTTCAGGATGAATTGAAAAAAACTAGAATCTTTTTCTAGGATTTCTTTAATCTTTCGTATCACTTCTTTAGTATCAAGGTTGGTTGCAGCGGTTATTAATCCAGGATATTTGATCCCTTGAATAATAGGGTATGTATCGCCACACATTAACAGAGTAAACCAAATTTCTGCTTTTGCATTCGCTTCGTTAAATCTCGAAGTTGAGACTAATAAATTAAAGTTATTCAATATTTACTCCAAATAGTTAATTTTTATTTAATTTAATAAAAACTTCAATTTCCTCTTCTGTTACGACCCCAGTTCGCAATAGCTTTAACTCTTCCAAAGTACAATCAACAATTGTCGTGGGAACTTTCGTTTTGGTTTTTCCCCCATCAAGTATTAGATCTATTGGTGTTAAAAATTTTTTCGCTACTTCGTTTCCACTTATCGATGGAGGTTCTCCAGAATAGTTAGCTGAAGTTCCTATTATTCCCCCAAAATATCCTTTTATTTTTAATTTTTTTAAAATAGTTAGAACGATCTCGTTTTCTGGTACGCGAATACCAATCGTATTTCTACCAGCCGTAACTTCTGGAGGAATAATATTAGGTTCCTTCTTATTTAAAATTAAGGTCAATTGACCAGGCCAGAAGTGTTCAGCTAATTTATAACCTATTTTGTTAAATTCCGCAACTTTTTCTGCTTCTTCAATATCTGCAACTAATAGTAATAATCCCTTTGAACGATCTCGATACTTGATATCGTAAATCTTTTCAATAGCAATTAGATTTGTTGGATCACATCCAAGCCCGTATACACTATTAGTAGGGAAAGCAATTAATTTACCCTCAATAATGTTCTCCACTGCAGTTTCGAAAACAAATTCTAAATCTTGAATTTTTTTTCCTTTAAGTTTTATTAAAAAACCCATTTGGATTCATTTGGATTATTTATTTATTAAATAATAAAAAATGTTTCACTGATGATTTTCTTGGCAGAATAATTCATCAGCGAGATTAGCCCACTGAAGATCGAGTCTTTCTTGAAGTTCAATTAACTCTTTTTCAGATAATTTTGAAAATCGTTTCTGTCTTGATAAGTAATCGATTAGTGGAGCTCTTTTTGAAGGATCTAATAGTGGTTTGCTTTTTTTTGATAAAGTTAAAACACCATTTTCGATTTCATATAAAATCCACGAACCTGTTTTAACTGCTAAACGAGGAATTTCAATAGCATCTTCGGAAGCAATGCCCCATCCAGGAGGACAAGAAGCCAAAATGTGAATGTATTTACATCCTTCAATTGATTTTGCTTTTTTAAATTTCTCATAAATATCGAGAGGTTCGCTTACAGAACAAGTGGCAACATAAGGGATATCATGTGCTGCCATTATCCGGGGTAGATTTTTCTTAAATCGTTCTTTTCCTAATGTGGTTGTAGTTGTTATTGCTCCATGTGGTGTGCTAGATGATCGTTGAATTCCTGTATTCATGTACGCTTCGTTATCGTAACAACAATAAATAAAATCAGAATTCCTTTCAGCAGCTCCACTCAAACCTTGAATGCCAATGTCTGTCGTGCCTCCATCTCCAGCAAAAACTAAAGTCGTCATTTTCTCCCATACTTTACCGGGAAATCGATAATTCTTTGCTTTGAAGGCAGCAGACATCCCAGTTGCAGCCGCTGCCGCCGCTGCAAATGCCATGTTTGTAAATGGGAAATTTGGTGCAGCTTTGGGCCATAACCCTACTACTACATTTAAACAACTAGCTGGTGATATTAATGCTGTATTGTGGCCCAATGCTTTCATTGCCCATCGTAGGGCAATTTCGAGACCACATCCAGCACAACATGAATTTCCTGGAAGAAAAAATTCTTCTTGACAAGATTCTAATGCTTCTTTTAATTTTACCATTATCTATTCCACCTCTAATAATCCGTCCCAAAAAGTGCCATAAAGCATATCTTTTGGGAACTCTCCGGTTTCGTTTAGTTTTATTAACATTTTTAATTGAACTTTTTGTTGTTCCAAAGTAACTTCTCTTCCGCCTAAACCGTTTATCATTGGCAATATTCTAGCGGTACCCTTAACTCCATGTAAAGCGGTTTTTACCTCGCAACTCACGGGTCCTCCCGTTGGACTTCCAAACGCCGTTGCTCTATCAACTACTCCAAGAAGTGGCACTTTTTTAGCAATTTCAATAATATCTTCAACTGGAAAAGGTCTTAAATGCCTTAATTTAACCATACCAACGTTATATCCTTCTTCTCTCAAATCATCAACCGCTTGTTCCATTTGTAGAGCTAAGTCCCCATAAATTACCATCCCTACATCTGCCCCTTTCATTTTATATTCTTGAACTAAACCATTTCCGTAATTTCTACCGAAAGTCTTTTCAAAATCTTTTGCTACGCTTTTAATTTTCTCTTTAGCTCTAACCATGGCATCGTGAATCTTCATTCTGAACTCGTAATAGAATCCCGATGGCATGATGAGATTCCCAAACATTAGAGGTCTTTCTGGATCAAACCATATATGAGGCCATCCTTTTTCGTCTGGCAAAGGTGGTAAAAATGAATCAACTAAATCTTGATCTTCAATTATTACAGGTTTAGATGTGTGAGATAATATAAATCCTCCGTAGGCGACGAATTTAGGCAATAAAACTTCGTAATCTTCACATATTTTATAGGACATTAAAATTTCGTCGTAAATCTCTTGATGAGTCGCACAAAACGCAGTCATCCATCCAGTGTCCCGACAACTAATAACATCTGTAAAATCAGCCCATATATTCCATGGTGGTGCAGCCCCTCTCGATGCAATAGTGGTGACAATTGGTAATCTGGACCCACTAGCCCAATGAAGCATCTCGAACATGTAAAAAAGGCCTTGTCCTGCCGTTGCTGTAAAAGTTCGAGTTCCAGCTTTACTTGCTGCAATAACTGAAGCCATTACAGAATGTTCAGATTCTACTTTTATATACTGAGTTCCTGGCATTAATCCATTATCAGCAAATTCAGAAAGTTTTTCTACTACTGTTGTTTGAGGCGTAATTGGATAAGCGCTTATAACTTGAACTCTGGCAGACTTAGCGGCGTAAGCTGCTGAAATGTTTCCTTTTATTACTATCGTTTCTTTTTCTTGAACAAAATCATTTGTGGCTTCAACCATCTTATATATCACTCTCTCTAACCATTTCAATATTTTTAGTAGGACATTCTTTTGCGCAAATTCCACAACCTTTACAATATAATAAATCAATTTCAAAATGTCCATCTTCTTTCTTTTCAATAACACCTTCGGGACAATACATCCAACAAATTCCGCATTTATTACAGTTTTCTTGATCTATTATAGGTCTAAATGTTCTCCAATCACCGGTCGCTCCCATGTTTCCTTCAATAGGTAGGGAAATAGGAATTGGAGGCAACTCTTTCCAATTTTTATATTCTTGAACTTTAGGGCGTTCTTTTTTAGATTTATTAATTTTTTTCCATTTTTCAGATTCAGACATAATTATACCTCCCTTACAGAATTATAAGCGTCTTTTGTAACTATCATGTTTTTTTCTAACTTATTTTCTCCAAATTCTTTTTTAAGAACTTTTTCCATAATCTTAAGGTCGTAATACCCAGTAATTTTACCAAAAGCCCCTAACATAGGAATATTTAGAATTGGTCCACTAGAATGCATGAATCCTCTATTTATACAAATCCCAGTTGCATCTACTAGATGGGTCTTTAGGTTCTTTGGAAATAAACTTAAATCGATCGATTTAGCGCTGTTAATTAAAAGCGTAACTCCTTCTCTAATCGTTTCTTTCACTTTTGGAATAGCTAACAAAGAAGTATCAAAAATCATTATGTAATCAGGATTGACTACACTATCGTAAGTTTTTATAGGTTTATTCCTTGAAATTTTAGTGAATGCTTGAATTGGAGCACCTCTTCGCTCAGCACCTATAATGGGGATCGCAATAGCGTCTTTAAACCCCTCTTCATAAGCAAATTTAGCTAAAAGTTGGCTCGCAGTGATAGCAGTTTGACCTCCTCGACCATGAAAGGTAATTTCTATTATTCCATTATCAGTCAATTTTTTCCATCCTTATATTTATTCAATCTTATAAATTTGATAATAATAAAAGCCATAAAACAGTAATATAGTTATTTTTTTGGAAAACTTATAAAATTATCTTAAATAGAACTACTAAAGTAAAGTAACTAGCAATAAATTAAAAATTTCTGGATAAAATTTATAAGGTAGACACTGAAATTGATGAAAATTAATAATAACCTTAACTTATTTTCCTAAAATGTAGATTAGTGATTAATTTTGTCAGAAAAATCAAAGAATGAGGAAGTAGAATATTCATTCAAATGCCCTTCATGTGATAAAGGTAAAATAAAAATTCTTAAAACTACTTATGATGTGCCTGACGGAGATAAAATGTTACTTATTAAATTCGAATGTAACATTTGTAATTTTACTAATAATGATGTAATTCCTTTAACTACCAACAATACTCCCGGAATTATGACTTTAAGCGTTTCAAATGAAAAAGATTTAAAATCAAAAATCTATCGTTCCCCTGTTGGAAAATTAGAAATTCCAGAGTTGGAATTATTCGTTGTGCCTGGTCCAAACGCCGATTTTTACTACACAAATGTTGAAGGGATATTATTTAGGTTTGAGAATGCCGTTTTAATTTATCGTAAAAATCTCGAAAAAGACGATGATGAAATAGAAGATATTGATAAAATCTTACACGATCTACGTAAGGCAATGAAGGGAGATTTTAAATTTACTTTAATAATAACTGACACAGGAGGCGGAAGTTATATCATTCCTGAAGATGAATCAAAATACTCGTTTCAAAAATTCGAACAGAAAGAATTAAATTAAAAGTAATCAGTGTAATTATCATAATTTCTAAATAGTAATATATTTTTTAAAATTAGATTATAATAAGTGCGAAATCAATTGACAATTAAAAAAATTGGAATCCTCACAGGTGGTGGCGATTGTCCGGGTTTAAACTCAGTCATTTACGGAATTATGCTAAAAGCTTATGACGCAGGTGTAGAATGCGTTGGAATTCTAAAAGGTTGGAAGGGTCTTATAGAAAATCTAACTATCCCACTTAAAATAGCAGAACATGATGACTTACACACTATTGGAGGGACTATTTTATATACAAGCAGAACCAATCCATTTAAAGGAGCGGAGTCTAAAGAAGAAGTTGCTAAAGGTTTGGTAAATAAATTAGATGAAATGGGTATTGACGCTTTAATTGCGATTGGAGGGGATGATACTTTAAGCGTTGCGGATGCTATGTGTAAATACGCAAAAGCAAATGTAATCGGATGCCCCAAAACGATTGACAATGACTTGTTTGGGACTCATTACACGTTCGGGTTTTGGAGTTCGACGCAATTAGCCTCTAACGCAATGGACAATCTCACTACAACAGCTCGATCGCATCAACGGGTTTTTGTAGTTGAAATAATGGGGAGAGATGCAGGATTTCTCACTATGTATAGTGGAATTTCTGCTGGTGCTGATATTATATTAATCCCCGAAACACCATTTGATTTAGAATTGGACATTATTGATGTGCTTAAAAAGAGGGCAAATGCAGGATATAAATATCATATCATAGCAACTTCTGAAGGCGCTTATCCAAAGTTGGAATCACTTAATCGAGATTTTAAAACGATTTCAAAAGAAACCATTGATAAATTGCCTAAAGACACTTACGGTAATCCTCTCCTCGCGAAATTAAATATATCTAAGATAATTGTTGATGAATTAAACTTAAGAGAAGATCTTAAATCAGAATTTCAGAAAAACGGTGTTGATTTTGAATGTAGAAGCGTCGTTCTTGGTCATACTATGAGAGCCGGAACTCCTAATTGTTATGATCGAATATTAGGATTGAGGTTTGGTTTAGCTGCGATGAAACTAGTTTTAAACAAAGACTTTGGTTATATGGTTTCGCTCCAAGGAACTAAAATAGAGAAGGTTCCCTTAGCTGAAGGTGTTAAAAAGAAGTATTTAACATTTGATAATGATAAAATGGAATTAAGAGACTTGTTGGTAAAAATTCGATATCTTTCTAAGCAAAAATAGCACAATAATGTGCTACTACTAAGTTTACTTAGAATATAATTGTGGAATGAAATAATCATAAATTCTTCCGTTCTATATGAAATAGGTTATATACATGGCTATCATTTTAGAATCATACTTGCATTTAAATGAAAAAGAAAATGACAGCTTCTATTGTAATTGAGGGAAAAATCTCTGTAAATGCAGTTTTGCACTCAAAATATCGTAAGGTTCTGACTTTATTTTATGATGTTACCAAGCTAGAGAGGAAAAGGAATATTAAACAAGCAAAATCTCTCAAGCAAATACTGGAATCAGTAAAATCCAAGGAAATCAAGGTTGAAGTAGTGGATAAAAAGTGGTTTGATAAACATGCAAAGGGGAAGACTCATGGAGGAATTGCTGCTATTGTAAGTGAAAGAATCTACCAAAAAATGCCTGAACTCTTGAATTCAAAACTCAGCACTATTTTTTTTTTAGATGGAATTGAAGACCCTTATAATCTTGGTTACACAATACGGTCATTATATGCTGCAGGAATAGATGGAATCGTTATGAAACAGAGAAATTGGCTTGATGTGGAAGCAATAATTATTAAATCTTCCGCAGGCACCTCAGAATTAATGCCGATAGCATTAGTTGAAGATCTAGAAACAGCAGCTAACTTCTTCAAATCTAATAATTACACCATTGCTTGTGCTAGTAAAGATAAAGGAAAGTCAATATATCAAAGTAGTCTGAGCCCTCCGATATTTATAGTAATTGGGGGTGAAAAAAGAGGCATTAATCGTACTTTTTTAGATAAAGCAGATTTACGGTTTACTATTCCTTATAAGCGGGAATTTGCCGGATCTCTCCCGCTTAATTCAGCAGCAATTATAATTGGATTTGAAATTCTTAGACAACACGATTATTCTCACAAGGAAGTCTTCTAATCATTTTAAAAAATAACTTTAATTTCTACTTAGCCATAATGCTTCTCTTCTTCCTGTTCAGCATCAATTGCGTCTTTTTCTACATCTCGATCGAGCCACTTTTCGCTTAGTAATTCTTTATAGTATTCATGTTGAATAATTAAATTCATTATTTCCGTAGTTCCAGTCCATATTTCTCCAAGTCTTGAATCTCGAAGTATTCTTTCAATAGGATAAACGGTTGTATAACCAATTCCCCCCATTACTTGCATTGCGCTATTGATAACCTTCCAGCAAGCTTTAGTAGAAAATTTTTTTGATTCAGAAACTAATCTTCTTTGTAAAGCGGATGGCGCACCTGCATCAATGGTTCTTGCTGTATTCAAAACTAATGACCTCGCTGCATCTAAAAGCGTAATGCTATCGGCTATTTTAAAATTCACAGCTTGAAAGTTTTTTATTATCTGCCCAAAAGCTTTTCTCTTAGTTGAATATTTAGTAGCAATATGAAGACATGTCCTTGCTGATCCTAGTGAGCCCGATGCGGTTGTAAGACGTTCAGGGACCATCATTTGATAAAAGATTATACCTCCCTTCCCTTCCCCCATAATGACATTTTCTTTAGGAACATGAACATCTTCAAATTTGAGTCTTCCAGCACCACCACCTCTAGTTCCTAAAAGACCATATAAATATTCAGTTTCAACACCTTTACTACGATCTACAATAAAAAGAGTTAGAGATGACCGAGGATCAGCTTTAGGATCTAAATTGGTTTTAGCATAAACTAGAAAGAAATCAGCTCCCTCAGCACCTACAACAAAACGCTTCTCCCCGTTTATTATATAATAATCCCCATCTTCAACAGCCGTGCAAGTTGACCCAAAGAAATCAGAACCCCCTCTTGGTTCTGTTAAAGCCTCTGCTGTATATTTCTTACCTTCACACATTGGTTTTAGGTACTTTAACTTTTGATCGTCAGAACCAAACAAATTCATAGCTTCTCCAGTAATTATAGGAAGAGAATATAAACATGGTAGAGCGCTCCCTAATACACCTACTTCTTCAAGAGCTACAACCTCACATTCCCAATTTAATCCTCGACCACCAAATTCTTTAGGAAACCTTAAACCTATAAGATTTTTTTTACCAAGCTTCTGTAAAAACTCCGTCGGATAGTTAATTTCTTCTTTATCCATTTTTTTAATTAAGGAGGGAGGAACATCGTCTCTCACGAATGCACGTACCTCTTCTTTAATTTTCTTGGCATCTTCACTTATTAAATAATCAAACATTTTTGATTCTCGCTTTATATTTTATAATACTCAATAAAAATAATAGACAGTTTAAAATTTATTAGTTTCCAACAATTTTTAAAAAAAATAAGAAATCCATATTTAGTAATACAGAGAGCAATATCGTGGTAATATGAAGGTATATGGTAAAGTACGTGAAAGTTCAGTTTCACGAACTTGAACAACAAATAAATAAAATTAGATTTCTATTTTATAATTTGAAAATTAATGCTCAATTTCGAATATAATCTTAAGATATTCGTATTTGGAATTAAGTAATTTCAGGATATTTTTCGCAAGTATTCTTAGGTTTTGTGCGTGTAATGGTTTCTCTTCTGCTTGTTCATTGTAAAAATCACGAATCATCTTTCTTGTTTCATCTACTCCGTTAGCGTCGTAAAATTTATCCCAATGAATAGAGATTTTACATAGCGATTTTATCTTCTCGTCCGTATATTTAGATTTGTCTAAAAGAAGGTTTTTATATTTTTTTATAGCTTCGCCAACTTTTTCAAGGTGGTCCGCAATAGTTAAAGAATAACGGCAAATGCTTATTAGATTCGATGTAGATCTAGTATTTCGCGTATTAGCTGCCTGTTCAAAAGAATTCCAGGTATCTAACCATTCATCCTTGTGAATACCATCAATACCATTGTTCACCATTGCTACATTAATAATATCGCTTAAATCTACATCGTGTCCTCTTTTAATTTTTTTATCAAAAATTTCTTTTAAACTTGAACCTTCGAGATTGCTACCTGCTCCAAAATCAAGTAGCTGATTAAGATTATTTGCTGCAAACAATGTTTCACGCCTTTTTTCTTTAGTTTCAAACTTCTCCCATTCTACAGATTTTTCCCATTCTCCAGTTTCTTTGTTTTTTAAAAAACTGCACTCTTTTAAGGAAGAATCTAATAGGTTCGTCTGAAACATCCAGAAGTCTATATCGTCAGTAAATCTCTTTCTTCTCCAATCTCTAGTCGTATATTTACCTAAATAGAGTTTTAGTGTCCCTCTTACTGACGAGAATTTACCCTTTTTTAACACTTCGCGAGCTTCTTGACAGTAATGATGATTAGGGTCTAGGGAACATAGTTCTATTTTTTTCAAAATGTTTCTTGCTTCTTTAGCAATTATATCACAAGGGATACTACCATCAGAAGGGTATGCTCTAGACCCACCCTCTATAAAGTTTTCGAACAGCTTGAAATCGGTTTCTGGAATTGTATACCATGGATTAGAAAATTTAACTTTGCTAAAAACATAGTGAATAAAGCCTTCCCCGTCTTTTCTAGTTTTTTCGATAATTTGTGAGACATCCCTAAGGTTATCACCTTTCTCTATTACATCTGATTTACTGTCCCAAATTCCATTCATTTATTAATCCCGACAATTAACTAATATGACTATAGCCGTTATGCTTCTTAAATCTTATTTTTATAATTTAAATCATTAAGTATCTTAGAAATAAAAAAGTTAAAAGGATAGTATATATTAAACTTAAAGATTATGTACAAATTCTTTTCAGTTTTCACATATACGCCATGGGATAATCTTAACACAGAAGTTTTATCTGAAGTTAAACTTTTATCTCTGAAAAGTGTAATCAAAACTTTTCCTGTAGTTGAACCAGGATTTTTTGATGATTTACGTTCAAACATGTATAATTTTAACCATTATTCCTGGGTGGAATGTATTAAAAGAATCGTTGGACCTGATAACGAGGATTACGACATAAAACCATGGATTTTTATTTGGGGGATGGACCATGAAAGGAGAATGTTCCAATTTCTCATTCAAAAAGTCGATGAAGAATCAAAAGATTCGCAAGCTGTATTAGTAGCTCTAGCCCCTCCAGAATTAGCTAAGTTATTTGAGGAATATAAAGAAGGAGCTATTTTGCGAACATTATCATTACTAAACACCCCGAAAAAATTGAAATTCTTAATAGTCTTAGCTCCAAAAGGAAAATCCATTGCGGAAGAACAACAATTGCTACGGATAAATAAACAGGATTTAGAGAAATTGAAATTCGTTAATACTTTAAAGCATATGCCTAATATTAAAGGACAATGGTTCCCAACATATGATGTGAAGTGTCCAATTTGTAATGGCCCACTTACACAAGTTTATGCTCCTGAAGTAGGGTTAAAGTGCAAAACATGTGGGTTTAAAAAAGTAAAATAAATTTTTCATAGAACAATTAATAATAATTTTTAATTCATACTACAATCTATAACATATCAATTAACATAAAAATAAAAAGAGAATTATTAACTATGTTTGTTGCAGCACTCGACCTTGGAACCACAGGATGTAGAACTTTTATTTTTGATCTATCTGGTTCAATAATATCAAGTGCCTACCAAGAGTGGGAGAGTTTTTACCCAGTTCCTTCTTATGTGGAGCAGGATGCTAATTTGTGGTGGGAATCACTAAAGAAAACTATCGAAATAGCTATTAAAAAAAGCGGAATCGATAAATCTGAAATTGTAAGTCTTTCTGTTACTAATCAGCGCGAAACAATTGTTCCTGTAGATCGAGAAGGAAACCCTTTACACAATGCGTTAGTATGGCAAGATCGAAGAACTACTAACCAGGTTGAGTTCATTAAGAAAAAAATAGGAGAAGATAAAATATATAATGCAACAGGGTTAACAATTGATCCCTATTTTTCAGCGACAAAAATTTTGTGGTTCAAAGATGAAAAACCAGATATATATCAAAAAACTCATAAATTCTTACTTGTTTCTGATTACATTCTTTATAAATTAACAGGACAATTTTATACAGACCACTCTAACGCTTCAAGGACAATGCTTTTTGACATTAACAAATTAAATTATTCAGATGAGATCGCCTCTGAACTTGAAATTGACTTGGATAAGATGCCGGAACCAGTAGAAAGTGGAATCGATATAGGCGAAATCATAACTGAGGATATATTATTTGACAAAAAAACTTTGGTAATAACCGGAGCGGGGGATCAGCAATCGGCAGCACTGGGAGTAGGAGTTGTTTCTCCCGGAAACATTAAAGTCACGACTGGAACTGGAAGTTTTATACTAGCCTATTTAGAACGACCTAACCTTGATCCAAAAAAGCGTGTGTTATGCAGTTGCCATGCAATTCCCGGAGCATGGGTTCAAGAAGCCAGCATTTTTACTTCTGGAGCCTTTTTAAGATGGTTTAGGGACGAACTTGGGTCAGAAGAGTGTCAACAGGCTGAAGAACAAAACCAAGATCCATACATTATTTTAACTGAAGAAGCTGAAAAGTCGCCCATTGGATCTAACGCATTAATAGCCATTCCGTATTTGGTTGGTGCTGGAGCACCTCATTGGAACCCGTATGCACGAGGATTAATCTATGGTTTATCATTAGGTCATAAAAGAAGAGATATTATACGTTCTATTATGGAGGGAGTGGCATTTGAAATAAGAAAGAATGTTGAAATCTTTAGAGAGTTAGGAATCGCTCCGAAAGAATTGAAGTTAACGGGGGGTGGCTCTCGCTCAGATTTTTGGAATCAAATCTACTCTGATGTTATAGGGATAACTTGTGTAAGAAATGTAATTGAAGAAGCAACCTCGTTAGGAGCAGCAATTTTAGCGGCTGCAGGTGCCGGATTGTTTCCTGATGTTGTAAAAGCTGCTGAGAATATTTGTAAGGTGGATAAGAAATGGACTCCCAACGTAAATCATCAGAAGGTTTATAATAAGGTTTACAAAATGTCAAACAATTTATATTCTTATTTAAATGAAAAAAGTTTCTTTAAAACATTCGTCGAAACGCTCCAAAATAAAGAAACCAATTAATGCATTCACTTCATAGGTCTTTACTTTAGATTTAAGTTAAAATACTCAATTTTATATATTTAGAATGTTATAAATTTTTTAAATAAAATAGATTGGTGGAAAAAATGGAAGAATCATATTCAAATTCTAACGAAATTTATCCTTCAAACCAAAGAGTAGTAGGAGATATGTTTTATATTTTTATCGTTATTTCTTGCTTAATTTGCATTACTGGAGGTATCTGGTCATTATTTGATTTTATCATGCCAACAGGGAAGTTAGAATCTTTCTTGGGATTAACATTAGGATACCAAATCGCAATCATTGCTGGAATTTTAGCAGTGTTGTTTTTTCTGTTAATATTTTTCTTCGGATTATTCAAAAAAGGAAGAAGATGGGTGTTACACTTCATTTTCAAAGTGAGAGAAATTGAAGAAAAGTATAAAAATCGCGTAGATGTTAAAATTGCAGCTGGGGGCTTGTTAATAAGCATAATGGTAATTATTATAGGTATTGTGATAGCTATGATTCAAGAGATTTTGATTGCTCCTAGCCAAAGTTCGCCTTTTTCTTTGTTTTTAGCCTCGTTTTCAGCAGGTAATTGGATTTTATTCACGGGAATTTCGCTCTTTGCGATTTTAGCAGTCACCTTATTTATGATCTACTTTTGGAAAAATGGATACTATGTAATATTAAGAGTAATGGGAAAATTGGAGAAATAGTGCCTAAATTTTATTTCATCCATTTTTTTTTATCTAATTTACTTTCTTTTTAAATCAGTAAATTCTGTCTCTTATCTATATTTATTAATATTTTTACTTATCTAAATTCAATGTCTCTAAAGCTTGGTATAGTGTTTAACTTTCTTCAATTACCTGACGTTTCAAAATATCCATTTGTAATAAATAAACGAACTGACGGAACTTTTGTTAAAAAAGGTTTATTTGTGTCTACAAAATCAATTGAAGGATATTTAATCGGCATAGTTGAGAAAATCGTGTTGTTAAACGAATATTTTTCCGATGCTTTAACAATTAAGGCTTATAATAACGAAAATAATCCAAACATTCTCAAAGGTTTATTTCCGAGTGATGATTTTGAATATGCAATAGCAATTGTTAGGAATTTAGGAATTATAGATTTCAAGGAATCTAGTGAATCTGAGATAAAAGCGATTAAAAGAATGATGTATCCTGCAAGTCCGGGTAAGAAAGTATATTTGGTTGACGATGAAATTCTTAAGAGTTTTATAGGGCTTAACCAAAAGCAAGGGTTGAATTTGGGTAAAGTTAAGGTATCAAATATTGATGCGTATATTAATATGGATCGATTATTAAACAAACACTTTGCTATTCTCTCGATTTCAGGAGGTGGCAAAAGTTACCTTACATCAATTATTATTGAAGAGCTACTAACACGAGAAAAAACTTCTGGGACTCCTGCAATTGTAATGATTGATGTCCATGGAGAATACAAGTACCTAAATAGTGTTACTAAAATAAAAAATAAGGTTAAGGTTATTGACACTTCGTATTTTCAAATCTCTGTCCCTAAATTGAACGCGTATGCTTTTAAAAAATATCAGGAGCAAATTTCTAATGTTCAGATAAGAGAATTATCTAAATATATTAAAAAATTAAGAAAAAGGGAAGATTTAAAGAACAAATTTACTCTTGATACCATTATAGAATTAATAGAAAAAGAAGAAGAGGGCGGCAAAAGCACCAAACAAGCTTTAATCGGATGGTTATCTGAGTTAGAACGGCTAAATCTTTTTGGACCACAAGAAAATCCTGTTATGAAAAATGTCCTCAATCAGGGTGAAATTTCTATTTTTAACCTTCAAAATGAAGTATCAATTCGTAAAAAACAAATTATTGTTGATTATATATGTAATCAACTATTTTATTTAAGAAGAAAGAAAGAAATTCCTCCATTTCTGTTAATAATTGAAGAAGCACACCAATTCTGTCCCGAAGCGGCTCATTCTAAAGCATTATCAAAATATATTATTGAAACTATCGCTAGAGAAGGGAGGAAATTTATGGCTTGCTTATGTTTGATAAGCCAGCGACCTAAAAAATTAAGTACGACCGCTTTATCTCAAACAAATTCAAAGTTAATTCTAAACATTAAAAATCCCTACGATTTAAAACATTTGATGGATAGCTCAGAAGCAATTACTAAAGACTACGCGGAAATGATCTCGAGTTTAGGCGTAGGTGAAATGTTATTGATGGGAAATGCTGTAAATTATCCTATTTTTGTAGATATACGAGAAAGAAAATTTAAATCTCCAACTGAACACACATCTTTAGCTCAAGAATGCATTAACTGGAAAAAAGTCCACTCAATTTAACTCTTCCATTATTTCACTTCTAATGTGTTGATTTCTTTTGTTCAGTACAATCATTTTTTTTGTTTTTGAAACCCTAAATACATTAATTATACTTCTACTTTCCAGCTTCATTAGGAGTTCTTCTAACATAAGTGTTTGAATAAATGAGAATTCCTTCTTTAATAATTCCTCTAAACGTTTATCTAAAATTTCGCCTTTATTTTTTATCAAAATATCTATTAAAGAATTTACGATAGGTTTTTGATTCCATCTGTGACTTTCTATAATAATACACCTTTTACTAAATTTAAATTAGATTTTATTCGGTACAAAATATATAATAATATCCTGCAAATTAATTTTTGGAATATTATACAACCATCTGATCTTCTTTTGATTGTTGAATAATTCTACTTTTTAATTTTGCTCCAAAATCTTCGTACCACTTAATTATTTCTGGTGTAATACTCGGGTAAACCGACTCTGTTGCCGCTTTAAAGTGTTCCTCAGAAATTTTCCTTGCTCTCAAATTTTCTCTTAAAGCAATCATGCCAGCTTCACGACATAAAGTTTCTACATCTGCTCCAGAGAACCCATCTAGCTGCTTATTTAATCCATTTAAATCAATATTAGCTGCTAAAGGCATGCCTTTGGTAAAAATTTTTAATATTTTCTCTCTTTCATCTTCATCTGGAGCGGGAACGAGTAGTATCCTATCAATTCTTCCGGGTCTTATTAAAGCAGGGTCTAAAATGTCGGGACGGTTTGTGGCAGCAATCACTATTATATCTTTTTTTACTTCTAATCCATCCAACTCAGTTAAAAATTGCGAGAGAACTTTTTCTGAAACTCCTGAATCGGTAGTGTGTCTACCTCTACTTGGAGCTATCGAATCAAATTCATCAAAAAAAATAATACAGGGTGCTGCCATTTTAGCTTTTCGGAATACTTCACGAATTGCTTTTTCGCTTTCTCCAACATATTTTGATAACAATTCAGGTCCTTTAATTGATATAAAATTTGCTTTACTTTCGTTTGCTACTGCCCGAGCTAAAAGTGTCTTTCCACATCCAGGGGGGCCATAAAGTAAGATTCCTCTCGGAGGATTTATTCCCATTCGCTCGAATATTTTAGGATGAGATAAAGGCCAGTCAACAGATTCTATCAACTTTTGCTTTAAATCTTCCAATCCACCTATCTGATCCCAGGTAACATTTGGTATCTCAACAAACACTTCTCTTATCCCAGATGGCATTACTTCTTTTAAAGCTTCCTCAAAATCAGTTTTGGTAACCTCTATTTGCTCAAGCAATTCTGGATCTATTATTTCTGAATCCAAATCAATCTGTGGGAGATATCTTCTAAGTGCTGCCATTGCTGCTTCTCGACATACAGCCATAATATCAGCCCCTACAAATCCATGAGTAATATTAGCAAATTCTTTTAAGGAAATTTTTTTGTCGAGAGGCATACTTCTCGTGTGAATTAGAAAAACTTCTCTTCTCCCTTTCTCGTTTGGAACTTTTATTTCAATTTCGCGATCGAATCTACCTGGGCGCCTTAATGCAGGATCCAAACTATTGGGACGATTTGTTGCACCGATTACTATTACTCGGCCCCTACTATGCAATCCATCCATTAATGCTAGTAATTGAGCTACAACTCTTCGTTCAACTTCTCCAGTAACGGTTTCTCTTTTAGGAGCAATAGCATCAATTTCATCAATAAAAATGATTGATGGACTTTTTTCTTCAGCCTCAATGAATATTTTACGCAGTTTTTTTTCTGACTCACCATAAAACTTGCTCATTATTTCTGGTCCATTAATTGAAATAAAATAGGCTTCGCTTTCGTTTGCTACGGCTTTAGCCAATAGTGTTTTACCACACCCTGGAGGACCTCTTAATAAAACTCCTTTTGGAGGGTCAATACCCAAATGCTTAAATATTGAAGGGTGCCTTAATGGGAGTTCAACCATCTCTCTAACTCTTTGTATTTCACGATCTAAACCTCCAACCTCTTCATATGTAACATAGTCTGCCCCCCGCTCTTCATCTTCAGTAATGTTTTCACTTATATGAAGAACTGTCTCTGGTTTAATAGTACAAATTCCACTAGGTCTCATGCTTATGACCTTAAAAGTAATTTCTCGGCTGATGCCAATTGATATAAATATAAAATCATCAATAGCAACGGGATAGTTACTTAATTTTCGTTTAACGAAGGTTTCAAACCTTGGGTTCGATTTTATTTTAACACTAATTGGTGCTAGAACGATATTTTGAGCGGAATGAGTTATTACTTTTCTGATTTGAATCGTATCGTCTATGCTCGTTCCGATATTCTTTTTCAATCTAGAGTCAATGCGGATGATCCCTAAACCACTATCTTGAGGATAACTGGGCCAAGCTATTCCAGCACTCTCCTTCTTTCCAACTAGGGCGATTACATCTCCAGTTTTTATATCTAACTTTTCCATGGTTTCCTGATCAATTCTAGCGATATTTCGACCAATATCCCTTTTTTTTGCTTCCTGTACTCTTAAAGATACTTTAAGATTATCCTTGCCATTTGAGTCGTTTTCTTTTAGTGACATATTAAGTCCTTTAATATTATTTTGAATATATACTAAAAATATAAAAGAATAATTTTGTAAAAATTTTTGCTTTTTTTAAGGTAATTTTTAATCTTTTTTGAAAAAACTATCTAATGAAACTTGAGTTTTGGAAGAAGTTTGTTTTTTTAAGCGTTCAATCGCGTTTTCTACCCTTTGCTTTGAGAAATTATGTTGCTCAATCAGAAGTTCTTCGACTTTTTCGTATTTACTTTTTTCCCAGATTATCTTTGGATAGTCTTTTTTTATATCTGGGTATAAAAATATCTCTTTTATTTGTTCAATAGTACTTTTTTCAATCTGAATTTCTATATTTCCAACTTTGATATTATTATTTATGATATTATCTAATGAACCGAATTTTCTAATAAGTTCGAGAGCTTTATGCTGTCCAATGCCTTTAATACCTGGATAGAAATCAGTTCCTATTAATATCCCCATTTCTATTAACTGTTCACGAGTTATGTTTAAATTTTCAAGAAATTTTGATAGGGAGATGTACTCAATATCAAGTGTAACGGTTGTGTTTCTAAGTTTTTTACTCCGGCTCACAGCAAAATTTCGTATTAGCCTTTCTCCACCAAAAAGTAATGTGTCGTAGTCTTGAGAAGCACATGCCCAAGCATCACCTTTTTCGACTAAAAAAGCAGATTGAGCTTCACCTTCAGAAGTAGCATCAACGATGGGTATTCCAAGATATTTTAATAATTTTTTACTCTCCTCTATCATGTTAGTATCCAATTTAGAAGTCATCTGGGCATATTTTTTAGCTTCTCCAAAATCTCCATCCTCTTGTGCTTTGATCATTTTGTTTTCTGCTGCTACTTTGATTTTTCTTCTTTCTAATATAGTCTCCTTCTTTAATTCAGAAGGAATTCCATCAAACACATAAATAGGCTTTATACCATGCTCTAAAAAATTAATAGTTCTATAGAATAATCCAGATAGATGGGAAGTTATATTTCCATTGTAATCTTTTAATGGGGTTCCATCTCTTTGTCTAATAATTGCTAAAAACTGGTATATCGTGTTAAAGGCATCGATAGCGATTTGTTTATTTAATAAATTATCAAAAGTTATAGTTCTCCTTACTTCTTTTACTAGTTCGTTTATTTTAGTGCCCATGGTTTATCTTTAATTTTATATCCAATAATTATCTAAGTTTTATTGTATATATTTTACACTATAATTTTTCCTTTTTCAGTAGACGCTTCTTAAGATGCAATCCACACCTTTCACATTTTTTGTTTAAATCTTCTGGTTTTTGCAGGGTTTTGCAATAAGGGCAATAAACTTCGAAGTACATTTTCTCCTCTATTCCTTTTTTATATAAAGGTTTGAATCTAATTTTTAACATAGTACATAAATTTTCCATGGAATAATCATTAGTGTAAAGAATAATATCTTCCGGGTATGTGTCCATTAATTCTAATACTAAACCCATTAAACTAACATCGTTCTTAGATAAAACCTTCGTAGTACCAGTTGATTTGGATTTTTCCTCAACTATATTTGAATATTTATCCTGACTTTTCTTAACGACTAGTTTTCCCGTCTCAATTGCAAATTCTATTCTTCGTAAAATATTTCTGTTTCGATCGATGTATTTTGGTACTTTTAATTCATCCACAATCTCAGGTGTTGTGAAAATTTTTTCTGGAAAGTAATTAAAATCTAAACCAGTTAAAAATATATTTGTATCAAAAACTAGAATTGATTTCTTCTTCTGGGCTGTCGTCTAACGGCACCTTTATAGTTCCAATTATCTTTTTCCTTAATCTTCGAATATAATTATCACTAATACTTTTAGAAAGACGAATAAAACTTGTATGGGAATTTGCTTTGCGAATTCTAATTATTGATTTTGGTTGAACATCTTTCAAAGTTTTTTGACCATCAATAATAATCTTAGCGCTTAATCTTGGTCTTAAAAGTTGGATTTCAACTTCGCTTTCTATTGGTAATACAATTGGCTTCAAACCTGATCGAGCAAAACTGTTTAACGGTGTAATTTGCATTATATCCATCGTCGATTTTACAATCGCACCACCTGCGCTAAGGTTATATGCTGTAGAACCAACAGAAGTAGATACAATAATTCCATCTAAATAACTACGATTGAGATAACAACCGTTTATTTTTATCGATGCCAAAAGAACTTTTGAACTCTTTGATGAGATGATTAAAATTTCGTTTAGAGCGTTGCTCAATCGAATTTCTTCAGAATCCTTTAGTATAAAAGCAGTTAATTTTGAGCATTTTTCAATTAAATAATCACCTTTTAAAACACGGTTTATATCGTTAAAAACATTCCTTTCATTTGTTTCATCTAGGAATCCTAGAGATCCAATATTAACGCCTAGTAGGGGGGGGGCGTTCCGCGGTGGCAAACCACCTGCTACTCTTAATATGGTTCCATCTCCCCCTACAGAGATTAAAAATTTTGTGTTATCTTTCGTCATTTCCTTTAAATCTTTTCCACTATGTGGAAAGATTTTTGGTGCGATTCTAGTCTCCATTTGAACGATTTCGCCCTTTTTTACTAAATATTCGAAGATCTTTTTTGTTAAGCTAATCGCTCTCTCTGAGTCCATTCTACAAGCTAAAGAAATTGGTTTTTTTTCCATATCACTCAGATTTTTTAGTAGATTTTCTTTTTAATACAAAAAATTAATATTAAAATATATTAAATGAAAAAAAGCTTTATGAATTCTAATTTATTATAATTCTAGTAACTAAGGTTTTACCCGCTAACTTCCAATACTCTAACTGTGCTAATGACATCTTTCCGGGATCCTGTTGCAATTCTTTTAACTTTTTCTTTAATTCTTCCTCTACAGGCCAATTTACATCCATAGATTCATAGCTTTCAAGATCCATTATATTAATTGAGGTATCTTCAATAAAACTAATCTGAGCAGTGCCTTTGATTATCTCGGGAATGTCGCACATATGACCAGAGGGTATCGTGAGAGATCTCTTATTATTATCGAATACTCCGACGCATACAACACGAACTTTTGCATGTCCGTGTTTTCCTGACTTACTCCTTTCAGTTGCTTTAATTTGGCAGGGTTCATCATCAACCATGATGTATTGTCCAGTTTTTAACTTTTGAATTTCTGTTCTACGAATTGACATTTTAAACTCATTTATTTTCATACTTTATTTTATATAATATTATCTAACTTTCACAGAAAAAAAAATTTCGCTTTTTATGAGAATTTTCAAAAATATATTCTATTTCTTATAGATTTTCTTAGAATATTACCTTTTCTTAGTTACTGCAATGGATTTTTAAAGCATTAAAAATATTAGTTTTTATTTATTTTAATTACTAAAACATAAAGCAATTTCATTTATACTATGGTGTTTAATAAGTTAGGGAAAGATTTAGAATCGATAATGCGAAAATTACGAGGTTTGCCAAAAATCGATAAAGATGCGATTAACATGGTAATACAGTCGTTACAAAGAAGTCTTTTGGAATCAGATGTGAAAGTAGAATTAGTCTTCCAGATGACTGAAAATATCAAAAAAGAAGCAATGAATACTGATTTAAAACGAGCGAGAAGGAAAGACTTCATAATTAAGCTCGTTCATGATGAGTTAGTGAAAACAATCGGAGGGACATCTGCCCCTATAAGAATAAAACCTGGAAAAAGTAATGTTATTCTACTTGTTGGAATTCAAGGTTCAGGTAAAACTACTTCTATCGGTAAGTTAGCGCGATTTTATAAGAATAAGGGATACAAAGTAGCTGCAGTTACTACTGATACATGGCGTCCTGGGGCTTACGAACAATTAGTACAGTTAACAGACCAAATTGGAGTTAAATGTTATGGTAATCCTAATGAAAAAAATGCTATCAAACTTGCAGTTAGAGAAACGAAAAAAGCAATAAATGACGAGCATGACATAATAATTGTAGATACTGCTGGCCGACATAAAGAAGAAAAAGAATTAATGAGAGAGATGGAAAAAATCGAATCAAGTTTAAAACCTAACGAAGTTATCTTAGTAATAGATGGAACTTTAGGGCAACAAGCTTATTCACAAGCAGAAGAATTTGCGAAATCTACAAATATTGGGAGTATAATCGTTACCAAACTAGATGGGACAGCTAAAGGAGGTGGAGCACTTTCTGCTTGTGCTGCCACTAATCAATCCATAAGGTTCATTGGAGTAGGTGAAAAATTAGAAGATTTCGAAGAATTTAATCCAACAACTTTTGTAGGTTCTCTACTAGGCGTTCCAGATATAGAAGGTTTGGTCAAAAAGGTACAAGAAGCTGAAATCGATGCTGATCCTGATTTGGTTAAAAGAATGATGAAAGGAAAATTCACTCTCGACGATCTTTATTATCAATTGAAATCTATTAAAAAAGTTGGTAAAATGAAAAATATCTTAGCAATGATGGGAGGAGGTAATATTCCCGAGGCGTTAACTGATGATGCTGAAAAAAATTTAGAGAAGTGGGAAGTTGTTTTAAATTCTCTGACCCAAGCAGAAAAGGAAGATCCGAAAATTATTAAAAAAACACGAAAAAGAAGAATTGCTATTGGGAGTGGCACTGATTACACTACAATAAATAGAATGCTTGATCAATATAATCAAATGAAAAAATTCATGAAAAAAGCTCTTCAAATGCAGAAAAAAGGAAAAGGAATGCCTGGTATCCCGGGGATGGGAAAAGCAGGAGCCCAATTCATGAATAAGTTAGGAAAAGACAATAAATTCTAAGTATAGTATTCAGATTTGATAAATTTGGATTTCTTAATATTTGTGGAAAGCGTTTCTAAATATACTAAAGGCGATATTGATGAAGGAAAAACTCCCTTCGATGTATATACGCTATGCGCTATTATAAGAGAATCTTTTTGTATCTCTTATACAATAAGAAAAGATAATAATTTTTACTTATATAATGAAACAGATCACCTTTTTATAAAGATTGAAGGTAAGTCTGTGAGATATTTAGGTTCTGATGAGAGATCCCAAGCTTTACTTTTATTGAGAGCTTTTATGAAAATAGAAAACAATGAAAATTATAACGATAGAGAATGGATTAAGTCAACTCCAGGGATATTTGTTAAAAAGTTGCCTAGCTCAGAACTTATTTTGGAAAATATTAATGGTAACTTCAGTAATACTAGGATATTTATTACTGATATTTCAAAAGAAATTTTTAAACAAAATGTTAGGTATGGAAAGAACATTGATGAAAATAGCTCATATTGCTATCTTTTTTCATTCTCTCAAGAATCAATCACTTTTCTTAAGTTTTTACAAAAAGTTAATGAAGAGTGTAGTTTAAAAAATATTGATCTTTCAAAAATAAGAGGAATTGAAAATAAAATCTTATATATAAACTTCTTATATGATCACAGAATTACAGAATAACTGATAAGGAACGATGATCTTAAAAAATGGGCTCATATATAGTGACGGTTTGCTTCGTAATGGCGCTATTTTAATTCTTGAGGGTGTAATTAGATCAGTTATATACGATATAACCGAGGAGTCTTTGCAATCAATAAGGAATGAAAACACAGACGGAATAGAAATTGATTGTGAGAAGAGAACGGTTATACCAGGGATAATTGATATTCATTCCCACTTAAGGGATATGGAACAGAGCGAAAAAGAAACATTTTTAACAGGAACTTTAGCAGCAGCGTTCTCTGGAATAACAACTGTTTTCACTATGCCTAATACAAAACCCCCAGCTATAAGTGCAAACCAGGTTAAAAGATGGATGAAAAAAGCACGCAATAATATATATGTAGATGTAGGGTTTATAGCGGGGATTCCAAGGGATTTTGATTTCGAAGAAATAATTTCTATTATTGACTTAGGTGTTATAGGCTTTAAAATTTACCCCTTAAATTCTTTAAGCGGTATCGATTGGACAGAGCACTTAAATATTCAAAAACTTCTTAGTATATCCTCAAAATTCCACCTTCCAATTTTTATTCATCCCGATTGGCCTTTGAACGCCGAAGAAAGAGGAAATATATTTCAAAAAGATATAGAAGAAAAATTACCGCTTTTAAAACTGCATAATAAATTATACCCAACATACATGGAAGCTAAATATGTGAATTTTATTCTTGAAAACTATTATAAAGTTGTTGTGGATTTAGATTTAATCCCTGAAGATTATCCTATTATCCATTTCTGTCATATTAGTTGCCAGGATAGCTACTCCTTGATTAAAAAAGCGTTACATACGAATAAATCCTTAAGAATTACATTTGAGATAACACCACACCATCTTTTATTAGCTAATTCTATTCAGATTGAAAATCCTAATTATGCTAAAGTCCTCCCACCTTTAAGAAACGAAAAGCACGCATCTTATCTATTTCAAGAGTTTAAACGAGGTAGTATAAAACTATTGGGCACGGATCATGCACCACATACCTTCGAAGAGAAAAACAAAGCGTTTCTCGACGCGCCCTCAGGATTTCCAGGATTTGAGTCATATCCTTTAACAATACTAAATCAAGTTTTTAAAAATGAATTTTCTTTAGAATCATTCGTTAAAATTACATCAGAAAATCCAGCAAAGCTTTTTAAATTAAATAATAAAGGTTTTATTAAAGCGCGATACGATGCTGATTTAATTATAGTAGATCGTGGAGTGGATTATCCTATTGAATCAAAACAATTCAAATCAAAAGCAAAGTTTTCACCTTTCCAAAACTATCAAACAAGTGTTCACATATGGAAAGTATTTTTGAGAGGTATAGAAGTAAATAGTGATGAATCTAATCCTATGGGAAACGTAATTAATGGAACAATTTAAATAATTATTATAATTTGTCATCTATTATATTATATTGAACCCAAAATCTTGAAGTGTAAATATGGCTGATAAAGAAATCTTCACCTTAGCTGACGGAAAAGAGCTAATACAATTCGCAAGAGATAATATCGTGTATTACCTTAAGAATAGCAAAGGTATCATTATACCTGAAGTTTTAAAAAATAAATATAAGGAAAATTATGGAGCATTTGTCACTTTAAATACTCATAATGTGAATGGTAATCCTTTAAGAGGTTGTATAGGGTATATAGAACCAAGATTTGCATTATACGATGTTATTCATAAAGTTTCAATCAGTTCAGCAACTGAAGATACTCGTTTCTCGTCTGTATCTATTGATGAAATGGATAATATTACCATTGAAATTTCAATATTAACTCCTCCAAAGATAATAGAAGTTAGCACTCCGAATGAATATCTTGAAAAAATTGTAATAGGGAGGGATGGACTTATAGTGGAGAGAGGAATGCGAAGAGGTTTACTTCTTCCACAAGTTCCCATAGACCACGATAGGAATTGGGATGTAGAAACTTTCCTTAACCATACATGTAGTAAAGCGTGGCTTTCTTCTGATGCTTGGAAAGATATAAAAGGAACTAAAATATATTCTTTTCAAGCAATTATATTTGAAGAAAAAACTCCGCTGGGAGAGGTCGTTCGTAAATAATTTTCTCCTATCGAAATATAAATTAAAATTTTCTTGAGAATTATGGAAAAAGATGAAAATTTAATTTTAACAATAGATATTTCTTCCAATTCAATAAAGGTAGGATTAGTATCCGACCAATTAAAAATAAAAATCTATAACACTCAAGAATTAAAAATATATAATGAAGATTTAGATGGTTTTGCTAAACGCTTTGACATGGATGACCTTTGGAAAAAGGTTATGATGGGAATAGATTTTGTTCTTTCCAAATCTAAAAACAAAAGGATTGTAGGTTTATCAACCTGTACTCAACGAATTGCCTCCGTTTTTCTAGACGAAAAGGGAAACGCCGTGTATGGAGGACCTAATATTGATATACGTGGTATCGATTCAGCCTATCTCATAGATGATGCGTTTTCAGAAATTGATTTATTTGAGATAACGGGACATAGTCCGTCTCTGCTATTTTGTCTAGCAAGATTATTGTGGTTTAAAGAAGAAGCGGAAGAAGTTTATGCAAAAATTAAAAAAGTATTGACATTAGATGATTGGTTAGTCTACAAACTTACCGGAAATTTTTATTCTGATCTATCCTCTGCAGCTGAGTCCCAATTACTGGATATTAAAAAAGGAGAATGGAGTTCTGAAATAATAGACACTTTTAATTTTGATCCCGATTTTTTTCCAGATATTGTTGATTCAGGAACTATTGTGGGCGAATTAAAAGAAAGTTTAAACAAAAGATTCGATATTGACCTTAAAAGTATTCCCTTTGTCAAGTCGGGCGGAGATACGCAAGCAACTTTATTAGGTATGGGTGTAATCGAAGAAGGTGATATAGGCATTAGTTTAGGTACTACATCACCACTTCATCTCGTTGTAAATAAACCCATTTTTGATCCTAATTGTAATTTCTGGACCACATGCCATTCGATAAAAGGAAAATGGTTAATTGAAAGCAATGCGGGCAACACGGGTGCTTCCTACAATTGGTTTAAAGAAGCATTTTTATCAAGTTTTACTGACAATCCAGATTCTTTAATAGAGGATTTTCTAAAAAGAACAACACCAGGAGCTTTTTCGACTTACACCTACTTGGGCCCTGAAAAGATGAACATTAAAAATACTACTTCTATTAGAAGAGGGGCTTTTGTTTTTCAACCACCTATTATGGTGTCTGAGGATGTTCCCAAAATTGAAAATTTTGCCCGGAGCGTTCTTGAAAACATAGCATTCGGGATATTTGAAAATCATCAAGTGCTGCGCAATCAAACTGACCTTAGCACAAAAACTTATGTTGCAGGTGGGATGGCTAAATCTAATGAGTTTTGCAAATTGTTAGCTAATATATTAGATAGCCAAATTTCTGTCGCCTGTATTAGAGATTCAGCATTTGTTGGTGCTGCAATAAATACACTAATAGGTTTAAAGTACTATTCCAATTACAAATCTATTATTAATAATCTATTAACATTTGAAGATATAAAAAACGATCCTGGT
Organism: Promethearchaeia archaeon; assembly: GCA_029856125.1. Classification (GTDB taxonomy): domain Archaea; phylum Asgardarchaeota; class Lokiarchaeia; order Sigyniarchaeales; family SOKP01; genus SOKP01. Next base: position 66,560 of record JAHQWJ010000062.1, read on the forward strand.
GTCTCTGATAAATTCAAAACAATTTATCTCGAATGGAAAAACCTAAAATCAAAAATTGATAGTTTATGATTTATTCTGGTTATTAATTTTAATATTTTTATAAACGATAGTAAATTACTAACTTTAAAATTATTATTAAAACTTGTTTTCGTATTTTAAGGGTGAATAAAATTGTCAAATTTTGAAAATTTTGAGTCTTGTTTAAAGGAAATTGAAAATCGTTATATTACTACAGAAAAAGTAAGAAAGAAATTAGCAAACTATAACGACCCTATACAAATTTCATTTTTAGATACGAATCGTACCGTCATGATCTACGTTAATAAGGATCAAGGAATAGAGGTAAAAGATAACGCTAGCGATGAAACTGCTACAGTTAAAATCGAGTTTACTTCAGAAAAGATATTATTGGAACTTTTTAACAAAGAGCTTGGAGCGGTGAAAGCGTATTCTTCAGGAAAAATAAAGGTCATTGAAGGAAACATTAGAAATTTAATGAAACTGAAGAGCTTGATGTTTTAGCTAAATTCAGTTGTTTTAATCATATAATCTAAATATAATTGCGTGATTATATAATCTAATACTTAAAGAATGGATAATCTTTTAGTTGAGTAGAGAAATTATGAAAGCATTTATAACAGCAAGTATAACTGATGATGTTTTAGAAGAATTGCAAAAGAAAATGGAAGTAACCTATGAGAGTTGGAGAGACACTGGAAATATATATTTTGACATTAAAGAGATGGTTGAAAAATTAAGGAATTACGATGTCTTCATAACTGTAGCAGATGATTTAAAAAAAGCAGAACTTTTTGAACAGACAAACTTGAAGCTGATTGCGTCTTGTCGTGGGGATCCTTTTAACATCAATTTAGACGCTGCTACAAAAAGAAATATACCTATTATTTACGCACCAAACAGGAATGTCGTTGCAGTTGCTGAATTAACTGTTGGTTTAATCATATCCATGGCAAGAAATCTTACTAAACTAGACCGATTCCTACATTCAGAAGATTTTGAAATTATTGAGTTTGAAGATTGGATTAATTGTTATAATAAATTCATGGGAAGTGAATTAGAAAGTAAAACAATAGGCATAGTTGGTTTTGGTCAAATTGGGCAAAGGGTAGCCGAACGATTAAAACCGTTTGGTGTTAAATTTCTAATATATGATCCGTATGTTTCCGAGGAAATTGTTGAAGAGTACGGGGACAAGACAGACCTTAACGTTTTAATGAAAGAATCAGATTTTATTACCTTACATGCAGTAGCAACTGATGAAAATGATAATCTTATTAACGAAGAACGGATAAAAATGATGAAAAGCTCTGGATATTTAATAAACTTGGCTAAAGGAAGCCTAGTTGATTACGATTATTTATACGGGGCTTTAAAGAATAACGAGATCGCGGGAGCTGCTCTAGATGTATTCCCTTTAGAGCCCATTGATGAAGATAATGAGTTTTTAGAATTAGATAATGTTATAGTAATGCCCCATATTGGTGGAAATACAACTGAAGTAATTAATAGACAATCTAAAATGCTCCTTAAGGATATTAACATTTGGTTAAATAATGGAATTCCTTCTCATGTATTGAATCCCGAAGTATTTGAAGGATATAAGGAAAAAAAGGAGATACTAGATAAACCAAGCAATAAATTTAAAGAAGAAATAGTAGAAATTTGTAAAAAGTTATTAAGCGACGGCCATGTTATTGGATCAGCGGGAAATGTAAGTATGAGAATTAAAAAGGGTGATGAAGAATTCATTTTAATCACCCCTAGTAATGTTAACTACAAAGAGATGGAACCAAAGGATATTTTAATTATTGATCTTGAGGGCAAAGTAATCGAAGGAGAAAGAAATCCCTCAGTAGAAAAACACTTACACTTAGGAATATACAAAGATCGAGAAGATGTGAATGCAATTATTCACTCTCACGGAATGTACTCAACAATACTCAGTACTCTCAATTTGTCGTTACCTCCAATAATGGAAGAACTTGTGCCCTACTTAGGCGGAGAGGTTTTATGTTCCGATTACGGTGAGGCTGGAAGTGAAGAATTAGCTGATAATGTAAAAGCAAGTTTAGAAGATAGAAGCGCAGTAATTCTTGCCAACCATGGGAGTTTATGTTGTGGAGGTCATTTAGAAGGAGCATATACCGTATTAAAATATTTAGAGAGAGGATCAAAAACATATTATCTTGCTAAATTAATTAAGGAGCCAAATCTTTTACCTGAAGATACTATTGATTATGAGATGGATATTTTTGAGCTTTTTAAAGAGTCAAAGAAAATCTAATTTTCTAAATAATTTATAATTGTTTTTTGAAATGTACTTGGAGATTTTTTCAAGTTCGATAGCTTAATTCCGACTAATCTAACTTTCTTATTCATTGTAGAAAATTCGTTAGTTAATTCGGTGATAACTCGTAAAACCTTTTTCTTATCTTGAATGTGATGAATAAAAGAATGCGCGCGAGTGAAGGTTAAATAGCCCTCAAGTCTTATTTTTAAACTTACCGTCTTATAATGGATCTTATTTTTAATTACACTTTTATGAATTCTATTATTTATTTCTTCAAGTTTAGACAAAATTTCATTAAAATCGTCAGTGTCCTCAAAAAAGGTTCGTTCCTTACTAATAGATTTTCTATCGCCGTGAAATTCTTTTACTTCTCTAGTATCAAAACCGTTCGCAACATTCCATACCCATTCTCCGTTTTTTCCAAACAACTGAACCATTTTAGGAAGTGTAAGATTAATGATATCACCAATAGTTTTAATCCCCTTCTTGTTATAATATAATTGGGACTTTTTTCCAATTCCGGGGATTCTGGTTATATCCATAGGACTCAGGAATTTTTTAATATATTCTGGTTTTACGACCGTAACGCCATTAGGCTTATTATGATCTGAAGCGATCTTAGCAATCGATTTAGTTGGAGCACATCCGATTGAGATTGTTATGCCTACTTTTTTTTGGACTTCGTCTTTTAATTTTTTAGCTAAATCTCTAACTTCTATAACATTTTTACACTTGTCTGATATGTCTAGGTATGCCTCGTCAATACTTACTTGTTGAAACATATCTGAATAGGAATTAACAATCTCCATTACTTCTTTTGAGGCTTTATGGTATTTCTCAAAATTGGGATGAAGATAGATACCGTGAGGACATCTTTTGTAAGCTTGGGATATAGGCATCGCAGAATGGAGCCCAAATTTTCGAGCTTCGTAGTTACAGGTACTGACTACACCCCTTCCTTTTCCATTTTTTGGGTCGGCCCCTATTATTATGGGATTTCCTATATATTTTGGGTTATCTCGTGCCTCAACAGCGGCAAAAAAGCAATCTAAGTCGCAATGTAAGATAAAACGGCTCATTTTTAATCGTTTTTAATAAATTGTATTAATTTAGACAATGATAGTATTTCCAAATAAAATAAAAAAAGTTAGACTATGTTGAATTATTAATTTAAAAAGGTAAAATCCAATAATTCGACTCTAATGAATATCTAATTCTATGAAAATACATTTTTAATCAATCTTTAATTTAAAATAATATGGAAACAGATAAGTTAGAACAACTTCGAAAAACGGTTGTAAGAGGAGCTCAAGAGATTTATAGTAAAGGTTTAGTTGAGGACGGTGAAGGTAATGTTAGTGTCAGGGTTAATAAAAATGAAATATTAGTTACTCCTACTTCCACGAAATATCGTCTATTAAATCCAGATTTAATTGTTCATATGGATTTAGATGGGAATGTAATCGGATCAGGAAAAATTCCCTCTACAGAAGTAAAAATGCATTTAGCAGTTTATAAAGATAGACCTAAAGTAAAATGTGTCATTCATAATCATTCTTCTTATGTTTCCATGCTTTCAATTCTCAGAAAAAACATTCCAATTATTATGGAACAACAATTAATTTTTCTTGGTGGATCAATTCAATGCACTGAGATTACAGAAGCTCATACAGATAAAATGGGAGTTAGTGCTTTAAACGCATTAGGGAGAAATAACGCTGCTATATTAGCTAATCATGGAGCTATAATATGTGGTAAATCGCTAGATCATGCAGTTCGATTTTCTGTGATCCTTGAAAAATTAGCTAAAGTGTATTGGGGAGCATTACAAATTGGAGAACCTCGAATCATCCCTCAAGAAAATCTTGAAGAACATGAAAAAATGTTCAATAGCCTATTTGCCTGCTATCCAAAAAGACTAAGAGTTAAACAAAAAATGAGGCGGGATTGAATGAAGTTAGGTATTAGTTCACTAGGGAACATCATGGAAAATGCGTTTAAAAACAAATTTCCTAATATTTCTAGTATGCTTTACCATTCTACAGAAGAATGCTTTAAATTTGCGGAAAAAAATGGGATTGATGTTGTAGAAATTGTTGTGGATCCACAGGATATGTTTATAGGGGAGATGAAACAAGCGTATCTTGATCTTTTTAAATCGTATTCAATGGTAAAGCAAGTACATGGACCTTTTATAGATATTAACTTATGCTCTCACAATAAAGGAATATCTCAAGCCTCAATAGACGCGTATTTTGAAACTGCTCAATTTTGCCAGGAATTAAAAGCCAAAATATTAACTATACATCCAGGATTGGCTAATTTTTTGTTGGAATCTCTTAGGGATTATAATAGAATCCAATTAGCTAAAGCAATTAATAGTATATTAGACATGACAAAAAATCTTGATATATCGATTTGCTTAGAAAACATGCCTAAAAATACACATATAATGTTAAATCAAGATAATATCGAGGAAAATTTAAAGTCAATTAATAGAAAAGATTTATTCCTCACATATGATACCAGCCACTTCTATACCAATAATGGAGATGTGGATTTGCTTTGGGAAAGGTATCACAAAATTATTAAAAATGTACACCTCGTCGAAAACTTTACAACCGAGTCAGATACTCATCCGAGCCTTGGTTCTGGGAAAGTTAACTTTAAAGGGATTTTAGAAACTATAAGAAATTATCAGTATAAAGGGGCTTTAATTATTGAGTTATCCTCTAATGAGGGTTTAGAAAACAGTATCGACTATATTCATAAGTTATTATGAAATAGTTTGGCTATTATTACTACACTTATTTAAGAACCATTTTTATAATCCATATAATGAAAATTATTTCCCTCCAAGTTAGCGAAGACTTACTAGAGAGGTTTGAAAAAGTTCGAAAACAGAGCGGGTTTAGTTCTAAAAGCGAAGCTTTAAGAGATTCAATATTAAAATTCATAGAAAATCATGAGAAATTCGAGAATTTAGAAGGATACAGAATCATGACAATTAACCTAGTATATCCTGTTAAGGAACCTATAGCTGATGAAATTTCTGAGCTTTTTTATAAATTTCACACGATAATAAAGGCTGTAAGCGATTGGAGAATTGCTGAAAAAAAAATCGAAACGGTTTTAGTAGTAGGAGAATTCGGATTTATTAAGGATCTTTACCATTCTATCGCAAAAATTAAGGATGTGATTAGTTCAATTCACGAAATAATATTAGATTAACTGTTATACCTTTAATCAAATCGAAGTGAATAATCTACGAATTCCGTAGGCTTTTGAGTAAGAACGCTCGTACTTATCACGTCGGGCTCTGAAATTAGATAGTCAAAAATATTTTCTTGAGTAATGTTCCCAGAAACTTCTATAATAACTTGATTACGTAATTTCTCTTGTTTTAATAAGTTTATGGCGTCCTGTACTTTATCTGGATTCATGTTATCCAGCATAATTATATCTGCTTTGTTTTTTACGGCAATTAGGACATCGCTTACATTTTCAATCTCAATTTCTATTTTTTTTGTGAAACTAACTCGAGACTTTACGTCTTTGAGAAGTTTTACGATGTCCCCTTTATAAAATTTTAAATGAGGTGATTTTAAAAGCACCATATCGTCCAAACTAAAACGATGAGTATCTCCTCCACCCAATTCTACGGCTTTCTTTTCGAACAACCTTAACCCTGGAAGAGTTTTTCGTGTACAAGCTATTTTCACATTTTTTCCAGAATCCTCAATTATTTTTACAAATTTTCGGGTAGTTGAAGTTATTGCACTCATGTGACTCATAAGATTTAGACCTACTCGCTCACCAAGCAATATATTTCTGGATTCTCCGTCTATTTTCGCGAAGATATCACCATTATGGATTTGATCTCCATCTTCTTTGTTTCTGATAACTTTAACATTTAAGAGTTGATATAATATACCCAACTCTTCTAAACCAGATAAATATCCATCACTTTTTGCGATAATTGTGGCTGAGGATACAGACTCTTTGGGAATGGCGTTTGAACTAACATCGATGAAAGAGTTGTCTTCAATTAAGAACTTTTTTAGTTTTTCTTTGATTAAAATACGATTATAACTCATTTTCACTAAAGAATTTTGATAGTATTATTATTATAGATTAAATACTAATTAAAATTATGCATAGCGTTGAAAAATTGTTTATTCTTAATAATGAAGTAAAACTGGAAGCTGAAGTTTTTCAGATAGAAAATGAAACACCTAGTTGCGTTGCATTAATGTGCCATCCACATCCTCAATTTCTTTGGGTTTAAATCCCAAGAAAGGGAAAGTATGGCGGGGACATGTATAATAACGTTGTATCGGGTGTTTTCAATTCGTTCGTTAAAAAGGATATATCCTGCATACGCTTCAATTTTAGAGGGGCGGGTAATTCGACAGGGGATCATACAAGCGGTAAGGGCGAATTAAGCGATGTTAAGGCTTGTGTTGACCATTTAACGCAGAGTTTACATTTTGATAGAGTTTTTATATGCGGGTATTCCTACGGTGCAGCTATAGGGTGCTCTACTATCAATTATTCCGAAAAAATAATTGGATATTGTGCAATTTCTTTTCCTTGGGACTTTATGAGCGTCCAATATAAAGAGTTATCTCAATCGAAAAGACCAAAATTGTTCATTCAAGGGGATATGGATACAGTAGCCCCTTATGAAAATTTTATGAAACACTTTAATTATTATTCAGAGCCAAAAAAATTCAAGATTATAGAAGGGGCAGATCATTTTTATCAAAATTTTGAAGAGGTGATTAGTAGAGAAGTATTGAACTTTTATGATTCCATAGCTCAAAATCCAATTTCATAACATCTCTGATTATATGAAGTGAATAGATTGAATTTTCTAATTCAATAATAATATAGAGCGAAAAGATTCGGTTTATTTAAATTGTAGACAGTTTTTCCAAATCGGGAGTTGCATTTGAAACGGCCCAATCTAATAATTGATCGTAATAGGATTCAATTTCGTATGATTCGGGACTATTAGATAAAACTGCTAATATAAATTGCGTTTTTTGATCAGGCATAATAATATTTCTACATACAATATAATCTCCAATATATTTAATCTTCATACTCGATAGAAGAGACAAATTCATTTCCTCAGAAGCTTTATATGCCGCATCGCTCAATAAGGAGCTCATGGCTGCAACAACCCGTTCATCAACATCCTCTGCTTTTTGGGAAGCTAAAACTAATCCTGTTGAAGTAGAGAACAATGACGCTCTAAAATTTCCATTTTCATTTAATTCTTTAAGTACAAGTTCAAGTCGGCTAACCACAGTTAATACTCCATTATATTCTTTTATACTATTACTAACAAAAAAACCTTATTACAATATATTATGAACTATTTAATATTTAATTTTACTTTATCTTAAATTCAGATTTATAAGAAAAGTCGATAGAATATTATCATTATCGATCTTCAGGGTAATAACGCTTGGTCTCGCAATAGGTTTTTCAAAACCTTTTTTAGGAAGTGGGGCTATAGGTTTAGTTGGGCTCCCCGGATTGATTAATAACGTATTGTAGGGTGTTCCCTTAATAAGTGGTTGATGGGTATGCCCAAAAATAAGAATATGGATATTATTCTCCTTAATAAAAACTTCCGTATTCTCAGGTTTCTTGTGTACTATTCCGAGGGTGTATTCACCAACTTCAAAGTTTATAAAAGTCTCTAATCCAGGTATTTTATCTGACTCTCCTCGTACGCATCGGACTGGAGCTATGTTTTCCAAATCGTTAAGAAAAAACGGTACACAAACATCTCCAGCATGAATTATTTCATCAACATCTTCGAAAGTTTCTTTTAATTGATTCAATAATATATAATATAATTTGTTTTTATCATTAGTTGTAAAATGCGTGTCAGAAATGATTCCAAATTTAGCCATTTCTTTTTTAACACTCGCTATAAAATTATCATTCCAACCAAAAAAATTATTAAGCCAAATATAAAATCCATCATAATTCTAACAACAGTTTCTAACGAATTTTCTCCGATACTTTCATCACGGGTAAAATAACTTGTAAACTCTTTCCAACCGATTGATAAACTCTCTTTAATTCGAGAAAATTGCCAAATAAAAAGTACTAATCCTATTATCAATAAAGGAATGTAAATATAAACAGCCATATACGAAAAATCAATGCCGTGTAAATAGTGCCAAATCGTATGAGATGTTATAATGTTGTTAAAAGTATGGGCAAAAATTACGGGAAATATCCAACGTCTTCTTAAAACGATCATAGAAAGAACAATTCCTACTAAGAAAGTTTGTAAAAACCAAATAATCGGATAAATTATTGGCAATCCGGCTGACGACGGGCTAAGTATATAAGCAAAGTGTCCCATACCAAAGAAAAAGGAAGTCATGATCACCGCAGACATTTTATTAAAGTAATCACTTCCTCTATTAGTTAAAAAGCCTCTTGTTAATGATTCTTCATAAATCGAAACGCATAGAGGTATTATAATGATTGATATAAGAAAAATTGAGTAATTCTCGTTAAAATAGGAATTTAAAGAATATTGTGCTGCGGGTTCTATTGCCGTGGAAGAAAAAGAAAGCATTTCAGGTATAAGATAAATAAAAAAATCTAATGGTATAAAAATTAAAAAAAGCAATAAAATACCGTATAAGAGCTGAAATTTAAAATTTTTTCTTGTAATTTTAAATAAATTAAGAAAATTTCTTGAAGGGCTAATGTCTTCATCTAAAATCAATGATTTTCTCTGTTTTTCCATTATAAAATTTGATAGATAAAGGAATATGGGTATAACAACGACCATAATAGCAGCTCTCATTATGTTATATAATCGCTCATATGTTGCATCGTCTATAGCATTTACATCAAAAAGGAAAGGTAGTATAAAGGTTGGAATTAACATAAATACAAAAATTCCTAAGAATATTATTAACGCTTCAAAAAGAAAATAAAATCTCTGTCTCATAATTGTTTTTAAAGGAGTTCTTGGTCTTCTCATGATTTACCCAAATAACAAGTGTAATTAATAAAGGATAGTTTAATCGAAATATTATAAATTTTTTTATTTGTTGCTATTCCAAAAAAATTTTAGATGATCTCTATTTGGAATACCATTTCTTGCTCCAATTTTTTGAATACAGTTTCCAGCTAAGTAGTTACCAGTTTTTAAATAGGTTTTAAGGTGTTCAACATCAAAAATCATACTTTGAACCAACCCATACATAAAACCAGCAGAAAATGCATCACCTGCCCCGGTAGTATCGATAACATTACTCAATTCAAGAGAAGGTATTAGTCCGTTTCCTTTTTTAGTAAGGAAAAATGATCCTTTATCACCAAGAGTAACTACAATTACCCGGATACCCAAGGATAATAATATTCTTGAATATTTGATAATAGATTCTTCATTTAAGTCGCTTTCTTTTATGTTTAAAAGGGTACGATATTCCCTCTGGGAAATAATCAGCACATCAATCTTTCCCAATAACTTCTTTAACTTTGTGAACCCTAGATCGACGATTAACATGCCAGGATTTAAAATCACAGGGATATTGATACTTTTACCTATCTCCGCTGCAATTTGCAGCGGTTCAAGGTTTCTCAAACTGCTTAAAAAGATTATTTTTGCATTTTTAAGTTCTTTTTCTGATATGTCTTTTTTTGAGAGATAATTAGCAGCACCACTATATGCGTATATTCTTCTTTCCCCTTTTTGATTTAAAGCCACATATGCAGATCCTGTTTTGTGATCTCGAGAATACTTAATTAATCTTGTATCTACAGAGACTTCTTTAAAATCGTTAATTATTTTCTCGCCGAATGTATCTTTTTCCCCTAGTTTACCGATAAACGCCGTCGATAAGCCAATTTTTGCGCAAGCATAAGCAGTATTCGCCGCAGCCCCACCAGATAATATTGATAAATCTGATACAAATACTTCGTCATCATCTAAGGGATGCCTTACTACTTGAGCTATTATGTCAACAAGTGCTGCCCCAATACAAATTACATCGAAAATATTAACCATTTCACCCCTAAATTATGTCTTTTTGATCATATTTGAAGGAGCCAAATTCAGATTTTATTTCTAGCAAGTTCTGGTGTTTTGAAGGTGAATTTTGGCAGTATCCAATAATTTTCGAGTCTACATTGTATTTTTTGCTGATTTTGATTATATCTTGAGCTGTAGTTTCATCACAATAAATTTCCATCCGATGACCCATATTAAACACTTGAAACATCTCTTTCCATTGAGTTTCCGAAGAACTTTGAATAATTTCAAATATTTTTGGAATTTGAAACAAATTGTTTTTGGTGTATTTAATTCCTTTACCGTAATTCAAAATTTTTGTTTGACCTCCTCCCGTGTTGTGGATTATTCCGTGAATTTCTTTCCGATGGGTTCTTAATATATCTAAAATTATTGGGGCATAAGTTCTAGTTGGAGATAAAAGCGCTTTTCCTATTGTTAGACTCGACCCTTTAATCTTGTCGGAAAGTAAGTGATTTCCGAAAAATACAAATTGTTCTTCAAGAGATTGGTCATAACACTCAGGATATTTCACGTAATATTCGTGCGATAGAACTCCGTGTCGAGCAAGCGTTAATCCGTTACTACCGATCCCGCTATTAAATTCTTCTTCATATGTTGCTTTTCCTGAGCTAGCTAAACCGATGATTACATCGTTATTGGAAATTTTGCTTAAATCGATGACATCTTTTTTCTTCAAACTAGTAAACGCTGATGCGTCGATTATAAGAGTTTTTACGACATCTCCTACATCAGCAGTTTCACCACCACAAATTAGAGTATTTAAACCCAAGTCAGACAACTTCTTACTATAGGAATAATATTCTTGGATTATGGTACTAATAATCTCGCCATCAATATACCTGCTATTTCGACCGATATTATTCGAAATGAAATAATCTCCTGTCGCCCCAACACAAAGCATATCGTCAATATTCATGACAATTGCGTCTTGTACAATTCCTTTAAAGACGGATATATCTTCAAGCTCTTTATAATACATATAAGCGAGGCTAGATTTAGTTCCCGCTCCATCGGAATGAAAAACTGAACAATAATCATCCCTTCTCCTCACATCTTGAACGATTTTACAAAAAGATCCGGGATATAATCCTTTATCAATATTCTGTATTGCTTTATGGACGTCTTCTTTTTTAGAAGAAACACCTAATTGAGAATAAATATCTTTATGATCAGACATTTTTATAACGCGTATTTATTTTTAAGAACATTTAGAATATTTTCTGTTTGTTCAAGAGCCTTCCCTATGTATTTGTGAGGATCTAATAAATCATCGATCTCGTTTTTAGAAAGGACTTCTTGAATTTTTTGATTTTTATACAGAATTTCTTTAATTAATATATTTTCTTTTTTTGCTTTAATAGCTGCCTTCCTTAAAATTTCGTGTCCTTCTTGCCTACCGATACCTTTTTTAACCAGATTAACCATAACTTTTTCGGAAAGACTCGCTCCTTTAGTAAGATTTAAATTTTCTTCTATTTTAAATTCGTCAAATTCGACCCCTAGGACAATATCAGTTAATTGATTTATCATAAAATCTAAAAGTATGAAATTCTCTGAGAAAATTATTCTTTCATTAGCAGAATTCGTTAAATCTCTCTCATCTTCTAAAATTATATTATCTAAAGCGGGAATTACATTAGACTTCAACAATCGGGCTAAACTACAAATCCTCTCAGATTTATGAGGGTTTCTTTTGTGGGGCATTGTTGAACTACCAACTTGACTCTTCTTAAAAGGTTCAAACATTTCAGCTATTTCATTCCTTTGAAGTACTCTAATTTGCCTTGAAAACTTAGCAAGAGATTGCCCTATCAATGTTGTTATAAAAATCACCTCAGCGTGACGATCTCTTTGAATTATTTGGTTTGCTATTAATGCCGGATGTAAATCAAGCTCTTTCGTTACTATATTTTGTATTTCAATACCTTTCTCTCCAAAGCTTGCCATCGTTCCCACTGCCCCAGACATTTTACCGAACGCGATCCGATTAAGCGTTTCTTTTAATCTATCTATATGTCTATCTATTTCATATGCCCATACACCAAATCTCATCCCATATGTTGTAGGAATAGCATGCTGTCCGTGAGTTCTTCCTATACAAACGAGGTTTTTCTTATCATCAATTACTTTGATTAAGGCTATAATTAGTTTCTTTAAAGATTTTATAATATGCGAGATCGCTTCTTTTAATTGAAGTGCTGTTGCTGTGTCTTCAATATCATAACTAGTTGCTCCTAAATGTGTATATTTTCCGGCGTCTCCCTCACATTGTTCAGATAAAGCTTTAACCATAGCCATTAAATCATGATGTATTTCTCTATCTATTTCTTTTACACGATTTAATTTTACATAATCTAAATTAGCTTTTTTAGATATCTCATCTGCTGCTTCTTGAGGAATGTTCCCTAGTTTAGCGTGAGCTTTAGCTAATACAGCTTCAACTTTTAACCAGTTGGCTAATTTTTTATCTTCTGTAAAAATGTCGGCTATTTCAGTTCGGTAACGGGTTTCAACGGGATTGATAAATTTATGATCCATAGCTACTTAACTCTTTTATAATCTCTATAATTGAAATAATCTATGATCAATTATTATTCTTTTTTTAAATTGTTATTAAAAAGCAAATATTCCAGTAAAAATATCCCAATGGCTCTATTGTAGAAAGAGAAGTATTAAAAATAGATTTTAATTCTGATGACCTGTGCGCCTAGCGGCGATTTGACCAACCTTTCGACCTGGAGGAGCATTTCTAGAAGTTGTTGTTGGTTTATGAGGTGACTGCTTTGCGCCCCCGCCATAAGGATGACTTGCGGCATTCATAGTAACTCCTCGTACGACCGGCCATTTTTTTGCTTTAGAGCGGTAAGCGTGGTGTGCGTTTCCTGCTTTCAGAAAAGGTTTATCTATTCTACCTCCACCTGCAACTACTCCTACGGTGCAAAGGCAATTTTCATTAAACCATTTTGTTTTTTTTGACCGAAATAGTACTTCAATATTTTTTCCAGATTTGTTTCGAACGATAGCAGAAACTCCGGATGCTCTTGCGAATTTACCTCCATCTTGTGGAGTACCTTCGATGTTAAATACAAGCGTTCCTATTGGCATTTTTTTAATTGGTAGGATATTTCCGACTGATACTTCTTGCCCGTATCCCGTTTTTGATTGGAAAAATTCTTGTCCTTCATATATTCCTTCTGGAGGTAACCATAAACTTTTTTCCCCATCTTCGTACCTAATTCTAGCTACTGGGGCTCCTCTACCTGGAGCGTGGAGGAAATCAATCACTTTAAATTTTAACAATTTTTCATTTTTCTTGAAGGGACGATATTTTACCTTTCCTACATGTCGATGACTTGGAGATCGAGCCCATAAATGGCCGTATCCTTTTCTTTGAGCTAATATACGCTTTCCCATAAAGATCACTTACTATATCGAATTAGTAATATCTAATTAATAAAAGTTTAAATTTTTTATTATTTTGCATAGCAATTATAGATTTGTGAGAAAAAATTATTGTTTTTTTACAAAGGTTTTACTCTTTAATAGTCTATCAATGTTGTAATTAAAAGCGATTGGTAGTTCCCGATCTATAAACTCTCCAGCGATATTTGTTAATAGTAGATTTTTAATTTCATTTGGATCTTGTGTTTGGCCAAGAACCCAACCAAGTTTAACGTAACCGACTTCTGGTAAAATATTCTTTCCAGGAATAACACCAAGATTTTGTAATTCTCTACCAGTGGAATATACATCCATTCCAACGAACCCATGTAAGGTTTGAGTGGTCATTAATATAGTAATTCCTTCTTGGATTGCTCTTTTAATAGATTCATAAATATATGTGCTAGTGTGACCAAGTCCTGTCCCTGCAAATACTATCCCTTTATAGCCATTATCGATATAAAAATCAATTAATTCACTTTCCATGCCAGGGTAAGAGTAGACTAATGCGATCTTCTTCTCAAATTTTGTCTTTAATATAATTTCTCGATTTGATCTCTTCTTATAATCTGAACTAAACATCTTAATTTTTCTGTTTTTGATCATGCCTAATGGAACTTGATCAATAGTACGGAATGCCTCTCTTACTGATGAATGCATTTTTCTGACGAGTGTACCCCTATGGATTAACCCATAATCATGTGAAGAGGATCCTAACATTGTGACCAAAACTTCCGAAATATCTGAACTTGCTACAACAGCAGCGTTGATCAAATTAAGAGCGGCATCAGAGGATGGTCGATCAGAGCTTCTTTGACTTCCTGTAATCACTACAGGAATAGACAAATTCTCAAGCATGAAAGCTAAAGCAGCACTTGTAAAGCTCATTGTGTCGGTTCCGTGTCCTATTAATATTCCGTCGATTCCAGCATCTGCTGCGCTTTTAACCTTTTCTGCTAGTTCTTGCCAATATTCTGGTTTCATGTTTTCCGATAAAATCTCAAAAGCAGTCTCACATTCAAGGTTACATATCTCTGCTAGTTCTGGGACAGAACTAAACAATTCTCCAGGAGTGAAAGAGGGGATAACCGCACCGGTAGTATAATCTAGCCTTGATGCCACTGTTCCTCCTGTACCCAGAAGTTTGATGTTTGGTAAATTTTTATTTTTTGGGAATTTTTTTTCTGGAATTTTATAGATTGCCTCTTTTTTACCAGTTTTTTTAATCTCTATTACATCGTTTAAATTAATACCTAAATTATAATTGTTTTTTAACTTAATTTCAATAAAATTAGGAGCAGAATACTCATTTCTAGGTAAAATTATCCCTTGTAAAGTGGTTTTTTTTGTTTTTAATTCGACGACATCCCAAATTTGAATATTATTCTTTTCTAGGTATTCTCTTGCTTTTTCTTTGTATCCTTTTAACGAATCACTCATTTACTTCAACTCCTTTAATTTTAAACTTAATTTATTCTTCATTTCTCTTGAAATTATTGCTCCATCGATTTTCCCCCTCACTTTTTTCATCACTTCTCCCATGAGAGGTCCAATTGCCCTCATACCTTTTTGTTTAACAATTTCGATGTTGGTATCTATTACATCATCGATTATTTTTGATAATTCTTCCAAACTTATACTTTCAAGCTTTAATCGTTCTTTTATTTCGATAATTGTAAGTTCGGGAAGATCAGCTTTCATTATCATAATTTCTTCTATCGCTTCTTTACTAATCTCTTTATTTTTTAAATACATGAAAATCTCTTCGAAATCAGATTCCTTAATATTACCGATATCTTTGCCTTCACGTCGAAGAGCTGTAGTAGTATTTAGAATCTTGTTTATTATTATAGATGGATTATCTGAATAAATTTTGATTAATTTTTTGAAGAGATTTAATTTTCCAGTGAAAAACAACTGTTTTACCGATGATTCTTCTATATGATAAGAGTTAGCATATTCTTCTATTACATTCCACGGATAATCGGGTAAATTTTCTTTAATCTCGTTAATATCGTTAATATCGTTCATAATTGCCCTTGAGTCTGTGTCAGGATACAACCTTGCACCACCATGTAATTCTCTTAAAAATTCAGTATTGCCATTTTCTAAAGCTCTCCTAGTTTCTGGAGGAACTCCTTTGAATGCTTGCTTCACTCTTTCAACTACAGTGGTCATTGCTTTAGAAACTTCTTCTTCTGTTCCTAAAACTAAAATGAAACAATCATTTTCCTTTGAATTAAGCTTAGATTTTATTATTTTAACATCCTTATCGGAAAAATTATATTTTGTAAGATCTTCATCAGAATGAATTATTCCATTTAATCCAGTTAAAGATTTAACTTTACTACTTACTTCTGTTCCAAATCGATAATCTGTAATTAAGAGTTTTCCAAAAATGTCTTTAAATCCTGTTAAATTTATACCGTAAAGCTTCTTACCGGAGGATATTTCTTTAGACGCGAAATTAGAACTGGTATCTGAGAAAGATTCTGTCAAATCTGAATGTTTATTATGTACATCTCGTTCAGTTAATTTTCTTCTTTCTAATTCTTCTTTAACATTCAGAAGTCCAATTTGACGCGATATCTCGTGATTTATAAGGGGTTTTATCCAATCTAACTTCTGAACGCCTTTAATTTCAATTCTCGTCCCTTTTTTTATACTGACATTGATATCTTGTCGAATTGAACCGAGTACTTTCTTCACATTTGTAGACCATAATAATAATCCTAAACGCTCAGCACAGTCTCTACATTCCTCAGGATTATTTATATCGGGCTTAGTTGTGATCTCAACTAAAGGAATTCCCAACCTATCTAAGCGGAAATAATTAGTTCTATCAAAAGTTTTTATTTTCCTTGCTGAATCTTCTTCTAAGCTTAAAATCTCTATTCTCACTTTCTTTCCAGTTTTTAACGTAACAAAACCGTCTGTTCCAAGGATCATTGTTCTTTGAAACCCAGAAGGGACGCTTCCATCGAGATAATTCTTCCTGCAGACATGCATTTCTTCGATAATATTGGAATTTAAAAGCAAAGCAATTTTTAAAGCGATTTTTCTCGCCTCACTATTACATAAAAAAGGAGGAGTTTCGTCTAATTCATAGGTACAAATCTCATCATTATAACATTCGTATTCTATATTTATGTTCTTCTCATATTCAGTAAGCATTGCTTTATCAAAGGTTCCCATCTCACCTAAAACTGGTCTCATTAATCGTTTTAGGGTAAAATCAGGGGGTTTTTTACCCAGAAGTTTACTTGGGCATCTACAAAATAGTTTCTTCTTAGTATTCAGTTGTTGATGGATTTCCAAACCGCACTTCATTCCTAATTCTTCATAATCAAAATCGTACATATTAGATCATTTGAGATTTATATCGTTCTACTATGAACTGTTTAATTCATTTTATAATTTTAATATATTGTATGGAAAATCTAAAATTTAGTTCATTTAGATAGGAAATTAGACTTATTTTTATTGTCCTTATATTTCCGATAAATTGCATATTTGCTATAGTAAGACTTAAGTTCAAGAGGGTTGTGTTAACCAGTTAAATTTTTTGAGACATAATACCCATCAAGGTAATAACCAAGTTCATAAAACCAGTCCCTCACACCTATACCACTTATTACCGCTAATTTTTTAGAGTTGAAATCTTCAAGAGCAATTTTTTCAGCGTTTTCCATTAGTTGTTTACCAAATCCGCGATGTTGAAGTTGCGTATTCCTAAGTGGTTTTTGATCTTTAGGAACTAATTCGCCTACGACTTTAACTTCCCTTACTACCATTGTTTTTCCATCATTCAACTCTGGTCTATGAGCGTATTCTGAAGGTCTTCTTAATCTCAAGTATGCTACGAGATAATCTTCCTTTTTATTTTCGTAAGATAGAAATATTTCTTGTCCATTAGAAGCTTCATAATCGTGACGATATAATTTAATATCTTCAAATAGATTTTCATCAAAAATTTTAGATTTTTTAGCAATTCCATATTCTCGACATCTTATGCAATTACATTTAGAATTATGTTCTTCTAATCTTTTGTGTATTAATTGTCTTAAATTACTTTTTTTACATCCGGCTTCAATTAAAAACGCAGGTATATCTCTCATAATTCTCTGTATTCTCACATAAGAAGGAATTTTTTGTTTTACATTTGATATTAATTCAATCAATTCATCTAATGAATATGGTGTAAATTCGCCTTCTTTCCACCAATCGTATAAGATAGTCCCTTTAATTACCACGCAAGGGTAAATTTTCAACATATCTGGGCGGTAATCGGGAGAAGAAAAAAGAACATCAAACATTTCTATATCCTTAGAGTAGTTAGAACCGGGTAGGTTAGGCATCATATGAGCATTTATTTTCAATCCAGCGTCTTTTGCAATCCTTATAGCATCAATACTGTCTTGGGTTGTATGCCCTCTATTTACTTTTTTATACACATCGTCCAACACAGTTTGTATTCCAATTTCTACTCTAGTTGCTCCATATTTCAGCATCATGTCTACATAAGGCTCTGTACAATAGTCAGGCCGAGTTTCAATTGTCAACCCTATCAGTCTTCTTTTTGAATTCTCCGCTAGTTTTTTGGCTGCTTCTAACGAAATAACTTTGCCCCCAATTACTCCTTCGTATGCTCCTTTAATAAATTCTTCTTGATAATCAATAGGAGTAGATAAGAAGGTTCCTCCCATACAAACTAATTCAATCTTATCTACGATATGGCCAATCGCTTCTAAATCTCTGATCCTACTGAGCACTTGCTCATAAGGATCATAATTATTATGTATAGATCTCATCGCAGCCGGTTCATGACCAGTATACGATTGAGCTACTTTTTGATCAGGTTGGGAATCTTGTCCTGGACAATAAACACATTTTCCCGGACAAGGAAGAGGTTTTGTCATTATTGCAATGACAGACACGCCTGAAATAGTCCTTGTTATCCTCCTCTTTAAGAGTTGTGTAATAACACGTAATTCTTCTTCAGTAGCATGATGCAGGATTTGAGCGTTCTTTATAACTTTATGGTACTTATATTTCTTTCCAAATTTTCCTTTAAGGTTTGTAATTTTATGGCGAGGAGTATTTGGATTTTTCAGTAAATATTCGATAATCTCTCTGGAGATTTTATGTTCTATTTCAGAATTTGTGAGCTCATTCATTCTATATAGAATATTATGTGGTAAATGAAAAAAAATTTTGTATTTTTTGGATCAAATAACAATATATTCTTCTAATGTTAGATTTCGTTGGTTTAAATCAAAAATTTTCTATATTGAGATTTTTTTCCCAGAAAAATCTCTCTTATATTTTCCAAAATCTTCCATTTTTTCTAAAACTGCTGAAGTAAAAATGGGTCCATCATTACAAACTAATAATCCAAGGGGATCTATAACGCATAGACCACACAATCCGCAACCACACCTCATAATTCTTTCAAGACTTGCTTGAAGTTCAATTTTATTCTCAAGACATATGTGGAGCAATTTATGCATCATAATTTCAGGACCACAGGTAAAAACTACGGTATTTTGTAACTCCTCTCTGCTCATGCTTTTAATAAGGCTTTTAAAGATTTCTGTAGTAAAACCCTTTTCCCCGTAACTACCATCATCAGTGCAGAAATGAACTTCAAACCCTTCTTGATCGTGATAATTCATGTCGTTCTTGAACACGAGTTGTTTTTTTAACTTTGCACCAATAATTAACTTAAAATTATGCTTCAGTCTTTTTAGTTCTGAAGCGAGAAATTTAAGTGGAGCTACCCCTATTCCTCCCCCGATCAAAAAAAGATTCTTATTCTTTTGTTGAGGAATGGTAAAGTAATTACCGATTGGACCTCTAACTCCAATATAATCGCCTATTTTAAGTTGGTGAATTGAATTAGTACATTCTCCAACATTTTGAACAGTTATCGCCCACTCATCATTATCGGAATAAGACGATATTGACATTGGAATTTCATCCACACCAGGTAACCAAATCATTAGGAACTGTCCCGGTTTAGGTTTTATCATGTCTTGTTTTTTAAATATAATAGTTTTGACTCCATGGCACTCGTCGATGATTTTAGTTATTTTTACTGTTTTAAGCATGTTTTTAGTCAAAATCGGGTACCTCTTGCGTTTTGTAATTATGTGCTAAACCCTTAATTTCAGAGATTGAATTGTATTCGTTTTCTTTAAGATATTTTTTTAATCCCTGATTTATTTCGGAGATAATCCCATATCCTTGATAGAGAGCAGTTCCAATTTGAACAGCAGAAGCTCCTGCCAAGAAAAATTCAATCGCATCTTCATAAGTAGATACCCCTCCGCATCCAATTATAGGGATTTTTAAAATTTTATATAGATCGTAGATTTTTTTCACAGCTATGGGATGAATTGCATTTCCTGAAAGACCTCCACTTCCATGCGATAAAACAGGTCTTTTTACGTTAATATCAATCTTCATAGCAGCAAGAGTATTAATTGCGACTACTCCATCGGCACCCCCTTTCTGTGCTGCTATAGCAATTTCGCCCATATTGGTTACATTTGGGTTTAGTTTAACAAACAGAGGGACACTTATTTTCTCTTTTATAGCTTTAACAACTGAATAAGTTAGATTTTTATCAATACCTATGCTTGATACTTCAGCATGCGGACAAGAGATGTTAATTTCAATAGCGTTGGCCCCTGCTTTTTCTGCTTTTGAGGCAACATCAATGTAAGAATCCGTTGTATCCCCGAAAACGCTTACAATTAAAGGGAAACCGAATTTTTTAATCTCTTTAATTTCTGTAATAAAACTATCTATTCCAGGATTTCCAAGACCTACACTATTTAAAAACGAGCCATTATGTAATTCAATGATTGAAGGGTTCTTATATCCCTTTCTTCGGACAGGACCAATTGATTTAGTAGTAATTGCGCCAAATCCTGCGTCAATTAACCTTTTCATACTAGAGTAAGAAACACCTAAAATGCCGGAGGCTAAAATTAAAGGAGAGTTTAATTTTAACTCAGAAAGATTTAGTTCAAGCATTACTATTATTATGTAAGAAATGATTATTATTATTATTTGAGAAATTTTACTAAAGCAAGTGTATAGGATAATGAGATGTTATATTATTGATTCTTTAATAGGGATATTTGCTATTGATGATGGAGGAAATTTCCTTAATTATAGAGATTTCTTAGACGACATTCAAAAATCAGTAAATTTTTATAATTCATTAAATAAAGATACTCTCTCAGAAGGGTATTTAGACTTTATGAGTGAATTAAATAATTCTGGTTTTGATGATTTTGTGTTTGATAATAGAAAACTAAAAGACATAACACTGCAAGATTTAGGATATAACACTTCTTTTGAAAAATTATCTTTAGAATTTAAAAATTTTCGCTTCAATTTGAGTGAGCAATTGAAAAAAATAGGTATCACGAAAACACGAGACGAGATTCTCTTTTTCTTTAAGAAAGTTGAAGAACAACTGATTAAAGAACAAATTAGTCAATTTGGAAGTAAGGGAGATGTAGAAGTTGTTCAAATCATAGAAACTTTGGATATTCTTAAAAAATCAATAAGTTTATTCTCAAGCCGCATGAGAGAATGGTATGGTTTACATTTTCCAGAACTAGTTGATAAAATAATAGAAGATAATGTCCTTATAGCAAAACTCATTTCAGTTTTAGGAAATCGTGATAATTTCACCTATAATAAGCTCGATCAAGAGTTTGGTTTTAAAGAAGCAAGAATTAAAATGCTGCAGAATTTAGCATCCCAATCAATGGGAGCGGATATTGATCTTAGCATAATTAAAAAATACGCTAACGAAATTTTATCTTTGGATGACTTTACACATGAATTAGAGAAATATTTAGATTTAGTAATGGAACAAATTGCTCCAAATCTTTTTGCTTTAGTTGGAGGCTTAATTGGAGCGAAATTAATAGCAAAAGCGGGAAGTTTAAAAAAATTAGCATTCATGCCAGCTTCAAGAATTCAACTATTGGGGGCTGAGAAAGCTTTATATAGGTTCCTTAAAACCGGCGAAAAACGCCCAAAGCACGGATTAATTTTTCAGTGGAACCTAATACGGGGAAGTAAGCCATGGAATAGAGGGAAGATATCTCGAGTGATATCTGGAAAAATTGGTATTTCAGCAAAAGTAGATTATTTTGGAGGAGAGTTCGTAGCCGATGTGCTTTCAAAAGCGATAAACGAAAAAATTCAAGAAATTGAGGAGAAATATCCTAAACCTCCTCTAAAAAGAAGTGAGCCCAAAACTAAGATTAGATCGAATAAAAAACAAACAAGTAAAAAAAAAAGGAGGTAAAGCTAAATTGAGCAACATTAATTTAAGAACCCACCCAAAATTTTCCAATGTCTATATCTCGGGGTTACCACAGAATCCAAAACTTTATTCTAAAAACCTAATTCCAGGCAATAAAGTATATGGGGAGAGGCTAATTACTTTTAAAGGAGAGGAATATCGAGAATGGGATCCTTTTAGAAGTAAATTAGCTGCGATGATATTGGAAAAGCCTTCGTTAGAATTCTTGACGAAAGATTTAAGTTGCTTGTATTTAGGAGCATCTTCTGGAACTACAATTTCTCATCTTTCGGACATTGTTTACAACGGAGTTATTTACGGAGTCGAATTTGCTGAACGTAGTATGAGACAATTAATTCAAAACACCTATGAAAGAAAGAATATTGTCCCATTATTAGCTAACGCTAATTTTCCAGAAAGTTATGCTAAATCTATTTTTACTCCTATCGATCTAGTCTATCAAGACATCGCTCAACCTAATCAAGCACAAATAGCCATCGAAAACTGCAATTATTATCTAAAAAATAAGGGATTTTTAATTCTCGCAATAAAATCTCAATCAATTGACAGCGTAGAAAAGTCTGAAAAAATTTATATTCAAGAAAAAAAAATTATAGAAAAAGCGGGTTATGAAATAATTGATAGCATAAACATTCATAAGTACGCTGCAAATCACATTATTTTAACTGTTCAAAAATGATTTAAAACAGAGGAATCATAATAGATATAATTGTAAATCTCATTTTACAAAATCAGTTATTTTTGTGTTAGATATTTCCTCGCTGATTATTTTTTTCGTTGTTTCCCAAGATTTTCTAGCGATCAGTGGGGCTTTTTTCTTTTCTATTATCCATTCTCTCAGAAATTCTATAGATCGCGTATCGGAGGGATACCCTGATCCAAAATCCCCGTAATTCTTTTTTAATTCTTCAATAATGCTATCTCTCGTATCTTTTGCAATTATTGAGCTAGCTGAGACGATCGGGTATAAATCATCTGCTTTATGCTTAGATATTATTTTAGTAGGCGAATATTTAAGAAGTTTTTGGATAGATTTCCCAAACCTTGCCTCGTTCACATCTGCAGCGTCAACATAAATAATATTGGGCTTTAACGCTTCGATAATTTCTGCCATCTTAATTTCTTCAAGTCTATTCAAAGTAATTCTTTTTTTTTCTCTCGCGTCGATTTCTTGAGCCGAAATGATGATAGTTTTATAATTGTTACATTTTTTCTTTATTATTTTAGCTAGCTCAGACCGTTTTTTGGGCGATAATTTCTTTGAATCCTTAACTCCAATATCGTCAAGCAATGTTAACTCAGCTTCGAAAAAACACACGCCACAAATTACCATTGGTCCTAATACGGGGCCTCTCCCTGCCTCGTCAATACCACAAATAACGCCTTGGTTAAATTCCTGATTCTTGGACGAGGTCAATAAATTCCTCTTCGTCATCTATTTTTTCTAAATTTCTAATTTTAACGATAGGAACTTTAATTTTTCTTAACGAATCTGGTATTTTGATGTCGTTATTTACGATAAAGAGAGAATTTATATGAAATAATTTGTTGAACTTATTTAAGCAATTAAGACTAAGTTCGTTAATCTTTTTATCCTCTTCTGAAACGCCCGAAAAAAGAGGATACACATTTCTTTCCTTATTATCGTCAGAAACTTTGGAATATAAGGATAATTTAAACGGAATTGGGCTATTTTTATACCAATAAGAACAAATTCCAATGTCGTCTAAAACTGCTTGAAGGTGGGTTTCAAAAGGATTACGAGCAACGCACTCCCGAGGTTCTTTCCAATCAATCTCAAATTTGAAATTCCATTCAAAAAGGTTAATTTTCCTAAAGAGATCTTTATTTTCTAGGATATTTGATAGTTTTTTAGCGACTTTTTCAGAAGGTCGCATGCTTTCATTTTCGTAAGCACATACGGTACGTTTTGTTACTCCAAGTAACTCTGATAATTCTTTTCGTGATATCTCCTGCTTTTCTCTAATGAATTTCATAACATTCCCGTTTAAAAACATTATACCACCTCCTCTTCTCGCCAGAATGTAGGGATATAAATCGTTTTCAATTATGTTTTCTAAAGTCGCTAAAGTAATGAATGGTAGCTCGTCTCTAATATATATAGTATTGTCTTCTAATTCATTGTACCGATTTTTAATACCTATTAATAATGGTTTAGATTTTAGCAATATCGACAATGATTTAATATCGTTAACAATTTCAGCGCTTACATTATCGATGTTCGTAAAAACTTTCACGCTAAATATAATATCGTTCTTCTTGACGAGTAAATCAAAACAAAATTTACTTTTTTTATTGCAAAAATTATCTATCCTAAACGTCTCAAAACTTGCGCTCTTTAACAAATCGTCAATTTTTTCAATTATAGTACTATTCATTTATTCCCAAATCTAAGAAAGCTAAATAGGTTAATAAAATTTTTTTATTGTGATATAAGATTTTGGTATGATTTACTTATTCGAAAATTAAACTCTTAAACTCCGGTTTATACATATATGTTTTTTTATTTACTCGTAAGTTTAAGAAAATTAGAGTCTGTAATTATACCAATGAATTTTTTATCCTCTTTTACCAACACTGCCGGATAATTTATCAATAAATTTGAAATATCTTTTACGTTCCAATTTTTTTCTACTTCTGGAAATGGCAGTTCCTTAATGTCCGTTACTTTTAGGTTTAGAATAATGGGATCGTCTGTTATGTACCCCTGAATTTTTTTAGCTGTAATACTTCCATAATTATGATTACTCTCAATAATTGGGATTTGTGATATATTGTATTTTGTCATCAGCTCTACGGCTTCTTTCACAGTTGAATGTGGATTTATGAATATAATTTCGGGAGTAAGAATGTCTACGGCATGTTTTATGGATCGTTTACGCGATATTCTTTCATTTTCTAAGAATTCATAAATTTGTTTAAACTTGGAGTAGGGGGGATCCATCGTCCCATTTTCTATTCTTGATATTGTAGACTGAGAAATGTTTAATTTCTCTCCCAACTCTTTTTGACTAATGTTTAAACTCTTTCGTAACGTTTTAATTTCCAAAGGATCGGGTAATACTTCCATTTTAAAATCCGTAAAGCTTAATTATTATAATTTATGAGCATATTTCATGCAAAACATGCATATTATTATCAATAATTATTTATAAATGCCATTAATTTTTAAGACACATAATTAAAATAACTATTTATATAATTCACATGGAGTTTATTTAAAATGTTGAAAATTACACAAGCGAATTTTTTACCGATCGAAAAAAGTGAATTTCCGGAAATATGCGAGCGGAAAGGCGTGGGGCACCCCGATAGTGTGTGTGACGCAGTAGCCGATGCGTGCTCGAGAGCACTTTGTGTGTACTATTTAGAAAATTACGAAAGGGTTTATCATCATAATGTTGATAAAGCAGCATTAGTTGGAGGGACTGCTAAACCAGAATTTGGTGGAGGCTTAATAATTCAACCACAATATTTTTTAATAGTGGGAAGAGCAATAAATCAAATCCTCACTAAGTGTGGAACTGAAAGTAAATTAGAGTACATACCAGTTGCGACTATTTGTATTGACACCCAAAGAAAAGTTCTTGCTGAAATTTTTAGAAATCTTGACCTTAATAGAGACATTCAATTCGATTATGCCGTCCGACCTGGATCTATAGACTTAACTGGAGTTTTTGATGACTCCCACCACACAGACGACATACCACTTTCAAATGATACGAGCTTTGGAGTGGGTTATGCACCCTATTCAGATGTAGAAAAGATAACGTTAGAAGCTGAATATTTACTCAACTCAGATAAATTCAAAAATACATGTAAAGCTTCGGGAGAAGACATTAAAGTTATGACGGAAAGACTCGGTAATAAAGTAGGAATTACTGTAGCAGCTGCTATGGTTAGCAAATACATCAATGACACCGATGAATATATTAGTTACACAAATCAAATTAAAGACGCTGTTTTAGACTTGGCGGCTAAAATCATCCCCGAACGCGAAGTCACTTGCCAAGTAAATGTGGGAGATAATGTCGAAAAAGGAATTCTTTATCTTACAATAACTGGAACTTCAGCTGAAGCTGGAGATGATGGTGAAGTAGGAAGAGGTAATCGATCGAATGGATTAATTACTCCTTGTAGACCGATGAGTTTGGAAGCAGTGTGTGGAAAAAACCCGATAAACCATGTAGGTAAGCTGTATAACATTCTAGGCACAGAATTGAGTAGAGAAATCTATAAAAGAGGAGAAGGGGATATTTTGGAAGCACATGTAAAATTACTTTCCCAGATTGGACGCCCTATTACTGATCCGTGGGTGAATTCGATAGAACTGATCCCTGCTGAAAATGTGAACTTTGCGAGCATTAATAAGATAGCTCAAGAAGTTTCTGAAGAGATGTTAAGCAAGGAGTATTTTATTGACTTACGGAAGCGTTTGATTGAAGGAAAAGTTCAAGTGTATTAATTTTGAGTGTCGATCAGTTACATTTTTTTTTATTCTTTTTATATTAATTACTGAGAGCTATATTTTATGAACAATTACTTTATTTTTATATTGAAAGAATTAAACAGTTAAAGATGATTTGGTGACACAAAATTGGGATTAGATAAGTGGATAAAAACAGAAGTATCTGAAAAAAAAACTGAGAAAAAAGAAGAGGTAAGATCAACAAAAAAACCTAAAACTCAGCCAATAAAGAAGAAAAGTGAAATTGAATCAATAAATTTAACAAAATTTGTTCTTATCTGCTCTAAACCAAAATGTAAATATAAAAAGATAATAATGAAAAAGGAATTATCTGAAAAAGATCGTATTTGCCCACGATGCAAAAACGAAATGAAAGTTCAGTAAATACTAATTAGTAACATCTTTTTCAAGAAATTTTTTATCTGAAAGATTGTTGAGATCGAATTGTGTTTCGCAATTTGGACATCTATCTTTTGTTTTGCTGTATTTCAAGATTAAATAAAGTATAAAGCCTAATCCCATCGTTAAGATGACGGAGAAGCAAAGAATTTCGTGATACATATGTTCAAAATTCTTCCTTCTAAGAATGACATTCTGTTCGCATGTTGGGCAAAAGACTGTTTTTTTCCCCGTTATAATCAACTATTTTTAGTTACTTTATATAAATAAGTAGGTAAATTGTTATTTAATTATTTTATGGTAATTAAAAATGTTGGAGAAATCACTGAATTAAACAATCTGTTAGAATTTATTAAGTTTGAACTTTATAAGATATATAAGTTCTTCTTAAAAAATTAAAAAAAATGAACCCATAAAATGCCGATATGTTATCATTGTGGAACCGAGAACCCCGAATTGTTTAAATGTTCTAAATGTGGTCAATCTTATTGCTACTTACATCAAAATTCTATTGATCACGAATGCAATATTGTCATAGAGAGCTTGAATTTTACTCCTCATGCGGCACCACACTTGACTCCTCAGTATGCAGCTCCATCACAAACAGCTCCGACATTTACAGAACAAAGTAGTTTAACAGAAACCATCACGCGAGGAACAACAGATGGAACTTATACATGGTATCGTCAAGAGCAAGCAGTGCCGGAAAACGCTTTTGATCCTGAATCAGGCATTGATTTTAAAGGAATATTATTGGCGCATAAATCTGAATTACTTCATTTTATAATTGGATGTACTTTAATTTTCCTGATTGGATTAATTTCATTCTATAATCAGATTATCGAGTCGGGTTATATATGGGCTCTATTTATGCTAGCTGGTTTTTATATGACTGCATTTCTTTTCCACGAATTTGGGCATCGTCAAGTAGCAATACATTTTGGTCTTCAAACAAAATTTCGTTTACTTACATTTGGGATGCTTATAACGACTTTAAGCCTTGTTATGGGCTTAATTAGTTTAATAAGTTCATCAAGCACATTTCCAATGCTAGCTCTCCCTGGAGCAGTCGTAGTATTAGGATTAGATAAGATAAACAGGAAAACGGGATTGTGTAAAGCAGCAGGACCAATAGTTAATTTGATTTATGGTTCGATTTTATTAATTATATCACTACTTATACCTAATACATTCTATCCTCTAAATTTTTTCATTGGTTATGCATCCTACTTCAATTTCATGCTTGGAGCTTTTAATATGATTCCTATCGGAATATTAGATGGCCAAAATATATGGAAATGGAATAAAAAAATCTATGTCGGCTTAATAAGTTCGTTAGGTCTTATGTTAATATTGTCCCTACTTCTTATTAATTCACCAGTAGGACTATACATCTAATTTTCTTACCTTTGAATAGTGTTTAA
Source organism: Promethearchaeia archaeon (assembly GCA_029856125.1). GTDB lineage: Archaea > Asgardarchaeota > Lokiarchaeia > Sigyniarchaeales > SOKP01 > SOKP01. The sequence continues at coordinate 95,057 of JAHQWJ010000062.1, forward strand.
AGAATCGTAAAGAAATTAATAAGAAAAATTATCAAGGATCGAAATTTTAAAAATGTAAGAAAGAAAAATCAAACTTATACAATATAATTTTTAGAAAATTTGTAAATTATAAGGAATATTTCATGACATTTTGCGAACATTGTGGTGAAAAAATAAACTTCTTACCATTTAAGTGCAAGTATTGCGGAGGAGCTTATTGTAAAGAGCATCGCTTACCTGAAAATCATCAATGTACTTTCGAACTAAAACATGTCCAGAATACATTTTCAGGCTTAGGAGAAACGCCATCAAAAAGTGGTTCATCGCGTAGAACTTCAAGGAATTTCAAGAAATATATGAAAAGACAAGATAAGCAGAAGCAGAAAACCACTAAGCTATATAAAAGTTATAATTTTGAACCTAATCAAAATAAAGGAACGAAAATCTTAATTATAGTGATAATTGTTTTATCTATTGCGAGTATATGGTATCCATTGTTTTTAACCTTAAGTAGGTTTAGTTTTTTAAATTTTTGGTTATGGACTTTTGTTACATCAGTATTTGTGAGTTATATTTCTGATTTGTTTGGATTATTTTTTCTATTTATCCTCATACTTTTTTTCTACATGATTATTAAAAATATTGAAAAGGCTTTTGGAACAAAATTCTTATTGCGCTTGTATTTAACTTGCGCATTATTCTCTGGTTTGGTTTACTTTATATTATGGATTATATTGGAGATATTCTTAATACCTCCTGGGTTTGGAATAATAATTCCCTATGGTCTGGCCTCAGGTGCTTTATTGGGTGTTATATGTTTCATGATATTTATAAATTGGAACCGGCAAATGACATTTTTAATTTTTTTTATGCCGATAAGAATGAAAGGGAAAACCATTATAATCGTCTTAATATTAATAAAGTTAATTCCCGGTATACTGTTTGCTATTGACTATCCTCCAGCCCTATTAATTTATCTTCCTGATTTGGGGGGAATCCTCGCTTCATATCTCGTTTATAATTATAAATTGAAAAATCGATAGTTATTTATGATATTGTTATAACTCAAATCCGAAAAAAATATCAACGAATAAACGCTATTTTTTTTATCATTATTGATTTATCTATTAATTGAGTTTTATTAATGCCAGAAGAAGAGTTATCAAAAATAATTGAGTTAAATGAGGATTTAATTGAAAATAACGATAACTTAGCAGCTCAAAATAAAGAGATGCTCATAAAGTATAATATTCGTTCTTTTGATGTCGTTGGGGCTATAGGAGCTGGAAAAACAGCGCTTTTAGAGTCTATTTCTAAGAGGATTTCTAAAAATAAAAGAGTCTTAGTAATAAACGGAGATGTAACTACGAGAATTGATGCTGATCGTATTGAAAAACATGGTGTAAAAACCATCCAGATAAACACCGGTAGGGAATGTGCTTTAAATTCTTATCACATTTCTCAAGTGATAAAGAATTCGGATTTAAGTGAATACGATGTAATTTTTATAGAAAATGTAGGAAATCTTATATGTCCTTCAGATTTTATTTTAGGCACTGATAAAAGAATAGTCGTTGTGTCTATTACAGAAGGGCCATGGGTTATTCGAAAGCATCCGATGTTGTTTAAATTTTCAGATGTAGCTATTATTAACAAAGTTGATCTGATCGATGTGATAGATGTAAATATTGAAGATATGATTAGCGATGCATTAGAAATAAATCCGAATATAAAAATATTTACAACCAGTGCAATTACAGAAGAAAACATACCCGAATTAATAAAAGAATTATTCTCCAATTAATTAATAGAGATTGATAATAGATTGGTTAATTATTAAAAAAAAGTATAATAATAAAACAAAAAATATTTTTTATTGAAGGTGTTGAAATATCAGTCTAAGGCAATATAATACCGAATTAGGTTTATTGATTGATAAAATTGTTAAAGTTTATCTTGAAAATGATAAATTCTTCGTAGGACAACTCAAAGGAGTTTCAGAGGACAGTAATCTTATTCTTACAAATGTTAAAAATGAAAAAGGTAAGGTTTTCCCAAAACTAATGATTAGAAATACATATTATCATTATGTAACTGTTGAAGAAGAACCGTTTCCTATGGCCGCATTAGCAGACAGAATTGCAACAATTTTTTCAAAAGGGCATGTAAATTACATTGAAGATCAAAACATCATTTCTATTTTAAATGGGAAAATTATCGTAAATGAAGACGGTGTGAGAGGTACTGGCCCTTCTGCCGATCGCGTAAAAAAAATTTACGACCAATTTAAAATCGATTTAGACAAGGAATAAGTAAATCTTTTTTTTTACTTATGCTGTTTCTTTTTTTCTTTTAAAGGCTTCCAATAAGCTTTTTAATTCAATATCTTTAATTATATTTTTTAATAGCGCTTTTCCCAATGGCGTTATTTTTAATATATTTAGATCTTCGATTTTCCTTAAATAATCGTTTTCGATTAAAAATTTCATATCAGTATTCCATACTTCTTTAAAAATATCTTTTAGGTCATTCAGGTCTAAATTATCATCCAATTCTTTGCTAAGGGCGAGGATTAGAACGAGAGTTCCGTATTGCGATGGAGTAACTCTATCATCTTTCCCTTCAGAAGTTAAAATGTAATAATTTTGATCTAAGAACTTCGATTTAATAAATTCAAACCCTACATTCCTTAAACTTGAATAAACAGCGCTTATCACCTGTTCAAAATCCAAGTTCTTAGTTAAAATCAGGAGATCTTTTTCTCTAATCATTTTTTGGGGGCTTGTTAGAATAATTTTAGCAATATTTTTCACTATTTCTTCAAGGTTTTCAGGTTCCATTTGATCTCTCATCATCTCTCATTTACTTCTATAATTTTAAAATTATCGATATCTTTTTTCAACTCTAAGTTTGACATAAGCAATATAATACTCACATCAGATAAATTTTCGTCAGTTTTAAACAAGGGTATAATTTTCCTGATGGTTCTATAAATTGAACCACCTTTAGTATTATATACGGGGAGAATAAATAAATTTGAAAAAATAATATTTTTTGAATTTAACAAAACTTTAAACGAGATAAAAAAACTAATAATGAAAAAAATTTTTTCAGGAGTGGTTAAATTCTCAAAATTTACATTAATTTTTGATTTTCTTGTGAAATCCGTCTTTATCAGGAAAGCAGTGTTCATTTGGTTTGTAACGAGGTTAAATTGTACTTGGAGTTGAATTGTTTTTAGAAACTTATTCGTAATATTTTCAATGTTTTTAATAAGATTCTCAAAAATATGAAACTGTTCAAAAAATTCTTCGATTTCTTCTTCATTTACGTTAATATTTATTTTTTCATAGTTATTTCTAAGGGTACCGTCAATTTCTTTAAACTTCTCTATCATTGTGGGCATATTACTTAGAAAGTTTTTCTTATTTAGATTGGGGGGAAACGATAAATTATCCAGTTCAGATTCAACATCTCTTATTTCATGTTCAATCTCTAAATATGGTCTAATAGGTTGTGAAAGTAACTCTTCAGTCTTTCCAAATTGAATTTCTTCATTTTTACTAAGTTCCTTTCCATAATCGTTTTGAGCTTGTCTCAATCTTTTCTCTTCTTTGTTTATGGTTTCTAAAATTTCCTCATAATCATTTCTGTAAATTTCATAATTTGGTAATAGCTCTTCGAATTCTGCTTGTGATTGTTTTGCTCTTAACCTAATCTGGTTACTTTCATATTGAGTTTCTTTTGCTTTTTTTTGAAGGGCTCTAATCTTCTCTGAATTCGTTAAATTTGTTTCAATACCAAACCTTAGAAAAGAATTATCTTCATTTTCTGTTTTTGATCCTTCTAATTGTCTAGTAATTTTATTAATTTGATCAAAGCAATTTTTTTTAATTTGAGATTGTTCTTGAATTAGGGTTTTACAAGTTGTCAGATCTTTCTTGATTTTATCAATTTGATTTTTACGTTGAAAATAATCTTCTTTGATGTAGGACAATTTCACCTTATTACTATTTATAGATTCGGTCAAACTTTTCATTAAATCTGCAATCGCTAAGATATCGCTTGAAGATTTACGAATTTTTGATAATTCTAACTCTTTAGACAGGAGTTTCTTTTTTGCTGAGAAATAAATTAACTTAAAGAGGGTATACAAAATTTCCATATTTTTACTAAATTTTAAGTAGATTTCTAGATTATTTTCAACGATCTTACTATAACCTGACAGGAGGTCGAGTATTTTCGTAAAATTTGTTAAGTCAGATAAATTATTTGATTCGTTTGAAATTACATTAATAATTTTCTCTACTGGAATTAAATCCAGATTTTCTTGAATCTGAAGATAATCGTCACTATGATATTCGTGGAATTGATTAAGCTTAAATTTTCCTTGTATTAGAGTGAATCGATCTTCAATAAAAATCTTATTTTCCCCTACTTTAATCTCAGTCCTATTTTTATTAATGAGTAGAATCACTCCGCTTTAATATTTAATCACTTTCAAAATGATCCTTAAACGTGTCATATTCTTTTTTTCTTTTTCTTTTTCTTTCTCTAATTAATTCTATTGGGTCTACACTGGAATCATCGAGAGAAACATGATGTTCATCTGATCTTTTATCCATTTGTTTTTTAAACATCTCAATTTTTTGAGAGATTTCTTCTGTTATTTCAAGTGTTTTCTCGTTTTCCGTATCACTAATGTCAGTCAATTTTTCACGCTTCTGTTTTCGCAATATTCTTTTAAATTCTTTATTTGATAATTTTAAATAACTATCATAAGATTCTGTTTGCTCTTCTTGTTGTTTTTTTAATTCTTCAATTTCTTGTCTTTTTATGTTTTTTACCAAGAGTTCTTTCTTCGATTTTAATTCTTCTTCAGATAGTTTATGTTCAAGCGATTGAGTGAATTTAATATAAGTTATCTCGGGTGTAATATGAAACTGTTTTTTAAAATCTTCGATTATGAAAGGTTCTACATTACGGGGTATTTTAGCCAGTTCCTTTTTTAATTTGTTCTGTAAATTTATTTTATAGTGTTCTCTCAGATTGTCAACAGATTTTAGAAAAAGGGTGTTCTGATTTAAGGAATCTATTAAATCAAGCCATTGTTTAACGCTAACAGAAGGAATGTGGGTAATTCTTTCAATTATTTTACTAATTTTTTTATTTTCAATAAAAGATAGGCCAATCTGTGTAAGAGAGTCATTGTCCAAATCAATGATTTTCAGTTTATCGTTAATTGATTTCTTGTATTTATTAATCAAATAGCTTTTTAACTTTAAAAATTTGTTAATGTTGTGCTTTGAGACAGTCTTTAAATTTTCGTTGATTCTCTCTACTAATTTAGTTAATTGTGTGAAATCTTTTAAAAATAAATCGTTTCCGTCGTAAAATGAAGCTATCTGGTGCTCAGATTCTAAATTTTTTACTATATTTGATACTTGGTTGACCTTTCCTTGTAAATTTTTAATGGGAGCGGTTAACTCCTTTATCTTTTCAAGGTTAAATAGTTCTGTTTCCATTTTATCAATTAAATTAAATTTTTTATTTAGTAATTAAAAAAAATATATTATATCTCTGGAGGTCCTTTCATATTGCGTTTTTCCTGCTTAGTTCTCGAAGAGTTTAAAAAAAATTTCTTTGAATCGCTTAAATTATCTTGTCTTTCAACATGCATAGCGGTCCCTCCCACTAATTTTAGAGAATTGTAAAATAAATCGTAAGTTAAACGTTCTGTGTTAATAGCTTTTAAGAGTGAAACTTTTGTTCCTCTTTCAATATCTGAGCCTGAAAATCCTATTGTAAGCTCTAACAATCCCTTGTTTTTATTATTTTTATTGATTTCATCCCAAAGTAGAGTATCACTAAATTCGGAAATTTCAAATCCTAGTTTATGCGTAAGATTACTATGTATCTTTTTAATCATCTCGTATTCTTCTGTTAAATTTGAATAAATTGAGTCATCAACACCAATTTTCGCAATTTTAACTTTAGCGAGGAAGGATTCTATTATTTTTCTTCTCAGATGATAATCTGGGAATTCAAAACTAAAGTGAAATGTAAACCGCCTCCAAATTGCTGAATCTAATTGATTTTGATGATTTGTCGCCCCAAATATTGCTAAGGGTACTCCTTCATAATTTATTCTATCAATTACTTGTAAAAATGAAATAACGGCTCGTTTGATCTCACCTACTTCATGAATGTTTGACCTTTCGGAGCCTATAGAATCTATTTCATCAAAGAATAGGATAAAATTACCTCGTTCCTTTGCTATTTCTGCCGCAAGATCCACAACATTCCTAATTTGTTTTATAGTATCTCCTAACAAAGGAGAAACTAACCTATCAGTTTCTACTACGCATAAGGGAATATCATAATGTTTTGCAAACCCTCTTGTAAGAGAGGTTTTACCTGTTCCTGGAGGGCCATACAAGAGAACAGTCAAACTAGGGTTGAGTTTTGCTCCCTTTAATCGTTTACTAAATTCATAGTATTTCTTCAAAGCTTTAAAGAAGTCGTGTAAAATTTCTTTTTTATTCTCATTACCTAGAATATCATCGATTGATTCTTGTATTGTGGAAGGAAAATACACCGCGCCATATTTGCCTAACCTATTTTTAATGACATCTTCGGTAAAAGTTATCTCCTTGTCTCCATCTTCTTTAGAATTACTCATTTTTCTCATCTCTTTTTATTCTAATTTAGTTATTTTTTCTTTCTTTATCAAACTTTTTACAAAATTCTGCTATTTCTAAGATAAAATCTTTAAGGTTATCGATTTGAGACCCAATAAAGTTAAAAATTTCTTTTCTGTATTGCGGAGAATCCCGTATTTTCATTTTATCAATACCTAGATAGTTGGGAAAACAGAGAAGCTTCATCAAATAAGGTAAAATCTTCTCATTTGTTTGTAAATCCTTAAAGATAGGATAGAAAATGTTTTGGTCTGACAATTTCCACTTCAATATACCCATATAAATCAAAAAAGCAAAATTCATTGAAATCCAATTTATTAATTCCCTCGATAAAAAACCTCTTCTCTGGGAAGAGAAAGCTAAATAATAGAGAAACAAGCTTTCATTGCTTAGTTGAGGTATTAATCGTACTTTTCCATCAGATTGTGAATTTTTTCGGAAAAAATTATTTTCTGTTAGTAAATCTACTAAGTCCTCGCTTGGAACAATAAAAATTCCGTCTATTATTCGCAATCCAAATCGTTCAGAAATTTTCTCGATAGCCTCTTCTTCTGCATTTGCTATAGAATCAATATATGGTTCGAATACTTCAGATTTTAATATCATAGGCAGTTCTTGATTTTCTCTTTCAGGGAATTCTCCGAAATTTGGATCCAAATTAAAGAGTGATGTTATATTATTAATGATATTATAAACTTTAGGGGAAATTCCCGGAATTTCAAATAAATCAGAGGATTCTAATTTTTCTCGGTAATAAGTATGTGGTTGGAGCATATGTCTTTGACAATCGTACAAATCTGAAGAATAACCTAATAATTTACTATAGATAATGCTTAAATTTCTACCTCTCGGGAGGAGCCGTTCTTCAATGAACTTAACTAAAACATATAAAATGGTGTTTTCTAAATTTGTTTCGTCTGGATTTGTGATGTGTAACAAAACATTCAGAGCCCCGACTGATTCGTATAAGAATTCAATAATATAATCTTTAATATCAAGAATAGGTATTTGATTCCGATATTTAACTAAGAAATCTTTAATAATTTCATATATATTTGACCTGTACATTGCGGAAAATTCTGATAAAGCTCTCACTTTTCTAAAATTTCGTTTTTCTTCTTCTTCTCGGATTTTATCTAGAATTTCTGTATCTAAAAGAAGGTCCGCATCCAAATCAATTATTATTCTTCTCGTTTCTCTTAGTATTGGACGCATATGAGTTAAAAACGTAAGGTACCTCGGTAAGATATCGGTCCACTTCTCCCTTTTTCTCCCAGGTCTAACATTCCTTGTCGTTTTTTTTTTATAACTCATAATTCTCACTCATTTTATCATTGTTATTAACTTTCGTCGTAACCCACTAAGATTTCTGTGAAAATATTCGAAATTTCTACGAAAATTGGTATTTCTACTCTTACAAGTTGACCAAGGACCCATTTATTAACATCTTTAATCAAAAATCGTATTTGATTATGGATTTTTTTATTTATATCTGAATCAATTATTTTAGACAACCATAGCCCGCCCCCTAATCTGTAAGCAATGATTTTAATTAAAGGTTCGAACAACGGTTCTAAAACTTGTCTCATCATCCAAGATTTAGGAATTACACTCATAGTATCTGCATTGTAATTAGGATCGTTAAGGATGGGGTTTGTTTCATCTACAGATAATTTAGGTAAAAAACTTAACAGCAGTATTAATGCAAAAATGGCCGAAATACCGTTCAATGTATAAGATCCACCAATCTTATCTAAATCATCCCTATTAGTGGCCACATTCGCTAAGAACATACATATAAATACGTTTCTATCAAATGCTTCAGAAACGTACGTATATCCTAATTTTTCGTCTAGTATCAAATATTTCTCTTCAAGTATTTTAATAATCTTTTCCGGAAAAGTGTAAAAAGTGAATATTTTTTCTTCACTTTTTCTAACATCTTTTTCTATAATTAATTCTTTTGACACGAGACCAAATAATTTAACCAACTCTTCAAGTTGACTTTTAATATAATGTCGAGGTTTATTTGGGTCGCCAAACATCGCATAAAATTGATAATCAACGATATGAAAGTCATTTCTTTTACTAAAAGCTTCAACCATTCTATCAATTACAGGTCCTTGAGTTCCCGTAGCAACAGCTTTAGCTTTTGATGCCACGAATCCGTTTAACAGCTCGTTTATGATGAAATCCTGTTCGTGAGTACGAGATTTTATTATCTTTTGAAATGCTTCAGAAAAATCGTTTGTGTTAGGGAAAAACGCGTTTTGAATTTTATCGTCAATGGATTTTAAGAAAATTTCACCATTATTTTTAGGAAAATGAAGCCTCATATTCTTTAACCTTTGTTTTAAAGCTTCTTTTGCACCAGGTATGTTTTCCACGTCTCGTTTTTCGAGCTCATCAATAGCCTTCTCTAAGCCCATCTCAAAGTCTTGAAGCAGTTCGTGCCAAGTGCTTTCTTGATTTCTTTCCATTTTGTTCACCTTAATGGTATGGTTTTTTTCAGTTTCACCAATTTAACTCTTGTTTTATTCTCTTTAATGCATTGATTAATGGCGTTACAAGTTTTTTATCATAGATATTAGGAGACGCTACCCCCCTTTGGGCTTTCCAGCCCATTTGGATTCCTTCACCTATTTCTCTCTGTCCGTACTTTAATAGACTGCTTAAGTCTCGCATCCACCAATAAAATCTTAGCCATCGCTTATTAGGATTATCTTTAGCGTGAATAACTGCTAGTGCTTTCCACTCCCCCATTAACCATTTCACAGTTATACCGCTTACTGGCAGGTAATAATTGATTGGGAAATTAGTTTGAAAACGTAAATCCAACTCTGAAGATTGTATGTTAAAAATTGGTTGATTATACCCTTCCAGTATAACTATTTCACCACAATGTTGGCATTCGTAATGAGATTTCTTTTTTGACATTTTTTTTTGACATTTTGGGCAAGTTCGATGTTCTAAAATTCTAAATTTGATTAAATCTAAGTATTTTTCCTTCTCTAGAGCATCTTTGGTTTTAGGTTCCTGCTTTACATATTTTCCGCCCCAAGTCCAAATATCGTCAAAATTATTATTAATTTTTTCTAATGTGACTATAAGGTTATTTAATACCTGTTTTTCATAGATTTTAAACATGCCAGCATGCTGAAAACTTTTCCACCATGAGAGTCTCACGTATTTTTCGTCTTTTAAATAAGCACTATGACAGATTAACGCAGCAAACAAACGAGTTTCAGTTTTGCTTATTATAATACCTTGTTCGCACACTTCGTATTTTTTATTTATACTTGCAGTATTATGAAAATATTCTCCTTCTAGAAATTCTCCTTTTTCTACCTTTTTTATATCTTCAAGTTCAGCTTTTTCGTCTTTTTGCTTTACAATTTTTCGACATTGAGGGCATTGGTAAATTCCAGAAACCAAAGGCTCCATTTCGATGTTACACGCTGAACACTTCAAATTTAATCATCACTTCTTGTAATTAAATACCGTTCATAATCTAAATTTAATAATTTTAATTCTTTCTTCGTTAATACTTCAAGTTCTTTATTAATTTTTATTAAATCCTCTCTAAATTTAAGTAGAACATTTTGAATTTTATTTACTATGTTATCTTCGTTAAATGAAACTTTTTCAATAAATTCAAGATAACTAAACTTTTTATCTTTTCCAGAATAATATTTTTTGGTTTCTAATATTTTCTCGTCGAGTTGTTCCATCCTAAACCTAGCGTTCAGTATTGTCATCACTCTGAAATGCCAATCGTTACCAATTTCATTCCTTTCTGTATCTTCATCAAAGTTGAACTTCTCAGGAAGTTCAATTTTTTCATCCCTCAGATATTTAAAGACATCTTTCTCACCCTTAATCGCTTCAAAAATTTTTTTTAACACGGGTTTACTCCTTAATTTTGGTTCAAAGATATCTATATACTCGTTAATTTTTTCTTTTATATCTAAATATTTCTGGTGAACCCCTTCAATTGTGATCTCAATTTTAATTGCCTGATAAACATTGCCAAATTGATCTAATATGTAGTATACATCATCGGATATTGTGTAATCGTTTTCTCCAATTTGAGATATAAATGGATGAATATGGTTACTATTCTGACATTTTACTCCTTTTAATTTAATCAAAGCTAAATTATAATTTCTTCTGGTAAGAAACTTAAATTTTTTATTTATCATTAAGAAAAGAGTATGGTCTGGGACCGATATTTTGTCGTTCTCGATGGTAATTGTTTCTTCTCCTAATCGTATTATAAAATCCCCATCTTTATGATTAAATTCTCTAATACTACGAATATTTTTAAACAAGCCTAAATCGATCGCTATATCGATAAAATTTTCTTCCCACAAGTTAAGTACGTTATTTTTAAATATTTCGTCTAAGATAATGACTTTCTCATAGGATTCTATAATTTTTGAATCCTTTAAGTCTTTAAACAAGTCATTTCTGATAATATATAAAAACATAATAATGTATCTCATATTAAGATCGTCCAAAACCCTTTCTATCAAGCTCTTATCATATTCTAGTGACAAATTCGTATGTTCCATGCCTAAAATCCACTCATTTTTTTTTAACTACTAAGACAATTCAGTGAAAAAGAGTAATTGAGATAAGGTATCATTCCTAAAAAATTTTCCGTTTTATACTAAAAATCGGCTCTAAATTGTTTCTAAAATTCTTAGAACTCTTTTTTCTTCTAAATAAAAAGGTTTATTACAATAATATAGAAAATAAGTTAACTAACCGAAAAATAAATTTCAACGATATTAATCCGAATAAAAAACTCATTAAAACAAAAGTATAAATTATTGTAACAAAACTTTTTTGTTATGTTTTTCTTATTTAGTATATACAATAATTAGTGTTTGAATAATGGGAAGAAGGAAACGTAAACAACAATCATATAAAAGAGTTAAGCGAGTTCCAAAGATTTTCACGTGCCCAAATAACTAAATGGATACCCCATTTAATATGGATTGCGGTGAAAAATCTGTCAAGGTTAAGAATATTCGGAAAAGCTTAATTGCCACAGTGAAGTGTGGTCATTGTGGCTTAACAAAGGATGTTTTAATTAATTCTATATCAGAACCGGTTGATGCCTTTGGAGATTTTATCGATATTCATTACGCTGATCAGGAACTTCAGAGACTAGAAAAACGCATAGAGAAACTTAAAAAGAAAAATGAATGGGGGGAATTAGTTCTAGTTTATTCTATTTTATCGGATATTTGCAAAGCTAAAGCTGCAGAGGCCTTAGAAGATGAAGATAATGTCAACCTTGATGTAGTTAATAAATGGAAAATTAGAGCGGAAGAATATAAAAGGTTAGGAAAGGATGCATTACTTCAACTAGACTCTCTTGAGTTAGAGAAAGGAATTAAAACAGATGACGAGTCTTTGTTTACAGAGCACGACGAGAGTGACATGAAGAGGGAAAAAAAAATCGAAGATATTTTTGACGATCCAGGCTTTCTTGAATTCTAATCTCGTTAAAATCGACTCCCACCTGAACAATTAAAATTCTGAGCTCAGTATTACCTTTTTAATAGTTTTAGGAATATTTTTCCATATAGGGAGTTTCACTATCAATTTGAAAAACTGTTTCTGATTTAATTTTCGGTTTATTATTAGATAGCTCCAGTTATTAAACGCTAATTTATTAAAAAGATTCATTAGATTTATTCCGAGGGGGTTAAACCTTGAAGTTAATAGACTAGCAAAATATCCCCCCAACCGTTTTGTTTGAGGAACTGATTCGGGATAAACTGACTCTGAAAGAACTCTATTAAAAATTTCATAAATTGAAAAAATTGGAATAAGGTTGTTGATGTATTCGTTTACAACTTTTCTATAACTATAATCATTCAACGATAAAGTAGAAAGATCGTTTAATTTTTTTAAAGCATAATTGAAATGTTTCTCCTTAAAATAAAGCCACATAGTCCCCATATTATCTCTAAGTTTAACCAGTTCATTGATGACTTCCATTTCTTTGAAAGAAAACGAGTTTATTTCTTCAAATTTCTTTATATAGAGTAAAAAAATTGAATCTATCGATATTTTGCTAAAATCAGTCTTAATACCATTTCGTTTCTGTTTTTGAAGATTTAATTCATCGTCGATAGTTTTATGAATAGTATGGGTATAAAGGGGAGTTGTCCATAGCATCTTCGTAATTATTTCCATAAGTCGAATATGAAGGGAACATTCTTGAATTTTAGAAAATTTTTGAGATATTTTCAAACTTGGAACTGAAAATGATTTTGATTGATCAATCCTAAATTTAATTCTATCGGTTCTCTTTAAATTACCAATAAACTCTTTTTTTTGCTGTTTAAAGTGGATGATCTTTCTTTTTATCAACTTTTCTGTTGCTATTAAATTATTTAAATAGTCGTAAAAATTCACGTTGTATTTACGAACTATAGTTTCATGCGTAATTAATGGTACGCTAATTATTTTCTTTGATTTTTCGCTTTCAACAGACATAGCGTGATCTCCAACAGAATAAGAAAATGTTACGTTATCAAGTGCATTTTCTAAACTTGGAAACACACCAAGTGTTTTTGGGTCTTGCGTGTAATAACCGTGTAAAAGGGTGTCAATTCCTTTATAAAGGTTGTTTTTATACTCTGATATTATTACAGATTCAAATTCTCCAGGGTGATGCCTTTTAATTCTATATTTTTTCCCTACAAGAAAAATCGCTTGGTTTGCTCTGTGACAGATAGTATGGCTCCATTTAAACAAAGGTTCTAATAATTTACCTATAGTTAATATATACCCATAGAATTCTGGACCAAAATATATGGGGAATCCGAATCCTCTAGAAGTTGAATACATGAATTGAAAAACATTCCTCGTTTTTTCTCCTTTTAAAAATCCAGGAAATTTGTAATGGATCGCTATTCTAGGAAAGAGCGCTCCAAAACCTAAATTCATCCACGCCTCAAATAGGATTATGCTATCAGGAAATCTAAAAGAATCTTTATTGGTGTTTAAATCGCCGCTTGACGAATTTCTAGCGATCGGAACGGTATGAAGCCAATCTCCGTCACTTTCTATATTTTTTAACTCATCGTTAAATCTTTTTAATGTAAGAGGTTTTAGTTTCTTTTCTATCTTTGCTTTTTGATAATAATAATTATTTAAAACCCTAACGAGGGATGTAATTTCTAGGATTTGTCTTTGTAGATCGTGAGCGACCTTTACTCTTTTTACTTTTGATCCATTAACGATAATTATTACACCAAAGAAATCAAATCAAAATAGAATGCTTCTTATAGTATTATATTTTTTTTTTAGTTTTAATTTTAATTGATTTTAAAAACTCTTAGGTTAATACTTAAAAGTAAACGACTGAAACTGAATCGTCTTCAAGTTAAAACACATTTAAATGATGCAGAGAACATTTCTTCAATCGCGAAGGTTTGAGTGAATTTATTTTAGAAAAATAATTTCTAAATTAACTATCCCGATTGATTTCTCTTAGAAAAAAGCTGCTTTAATTCACCCATTATCGCACCTCTTAAGCTCACAGGGCTAGCTGGACGCGCAGCTCCTGGGCCTCCGGGTGGTGGACCTCCGGGTGGACCTCCGGGTGGTGGTGGTGGACCTCCGGGTGGACCTCCAGAAGGTGGTGGTGCGCTGCTTGGAGAAGAAGGTGAAGCGATTACTGGGGATGCCCCACCGCCTTTGGTCCGTAGTGATGATACTTCATTGTTAAACGTATTAAATCGTGATTCCAATGTGGATATTTTTTGATTTACAGAAGCTAAAGACTGATCTACTAAATCGGGTATTTTTAGAATTACAGACATCATTCTTTCAACAATGTCTCCAAATGCGTTTAGTTTTTCTTCTAATGGAGCCTTTTTTGTTTCTTGCATGAAATTTGCGAATTCTTCTGCCATTTTATTCTCTCTAATTTAATAATAGCTATTTATCCAAGTATTTTTCTAATAATTATATATTTGAACTATTTAATAAAGTTAAGTTCATAGTTGATATTGAATTCAAAAATAAAATAAAAAAAGTTTAAAGTTAGCTTGCTTTGTCAACGCTATTTTTCAAATTAACCCAGAGATCATCTACTTCGTTCTTAACTTGCAAAAATTGGTCTATTTTTTTTAATAAAATATCTCGAGCACGATCAAAATCTCTTTGTGAATCATTTAATCCAGACTCTAAGAGTTTCATTTTTTCTCCTTCGATTAAATCGTTTTTTTTTTTCTCAACAGATAATGCTTTTTTGATGACTATGCTTCTTTTATTTGCTACTTCGCTTAAAGCCGAAGCAAATTCGTATTTTTTTTCGACTAAGTACTCCTTTTTTACTGCGATATCTTTAATCGAATCAATATATTTGTTATTTACTTCTATATATTCATCGTTTTTGTGGATAATATCTTGGAATAATTTCACTTCTTCGTCTTTAATATTTGATCTCTTCTCTCGTACTAGAGTCTGCATGTGTTTCAATACGTCTCTAAATGTTCTATTTACCATTTCTCGAGTTAATGTTGCTTTTTTTAAATTTTCGGCGTATTTTTTTTGAGAATCAATTAATGTACTCTGGGCTTTTGCTAGTTTCCTTATTTGGGTCATTAATTCTTTTTCTAAACTTGATAATGTAAGTTCATCTTCATGCGTTATAATTGGACTCATTACAATCAAACCGTAAAAATATTGATTAATGTTAAATTGCGATACTATTCTAATATAAATTCGTAATTATAATTTTTAGTTTTTTTTTTAAGTTACATTTTATGAGGAAATAAGGCAGTAAGTATATTATCTTTATAATTTGCTTTTATTACCTTAGCTTCAATAACTTTTCCAATTAGATTATCCGAAAAAACTATTGGTTTTTTCAATAATACCTTTATTCCAAGCGAATCATTGATTTTACCGATACACTCGTTTTCCCACCTTCCCCTCGATACTATTTTTACTTTAATTAAGTCGTCTTTCTGAAGATTCAAGGTTGATATGCGTTTTCTTTTATGAATTCCAAAATCGTTAGGTCCAAGTTTTAATTTAATCTTGAATTTTTTTTCCAACCGGGACAAATATAAATAAAAATAATCCCAAGATTTTGGTTGTATTTTTTTTAGGGCTCTACCAGTCTTGTAAATTAAATATTTCTGGATACCTATTTGTAATTGACTCTTTGAATATCCCTCATTCCTTACGTTAAGAACAAATTCTATAATTTCTTCAATATCCTTGTCGTTTTCTCCGGGAAACCATACTGGTGCGATTAATACTTGTATGTTGGAATCCATCAGCGTATAAATATTACTAATAAGCTTGTCGACATCATATTGAGTACAATTGCATAGATAACAATCCGTCTCCTCTTTTAGACTATTTAAGCTTATATTAATTCGAGTGAGTTTAGATTTTTTTAATTTTTTAATAACTGGTTTCGAAAGTAACAAACCATTAGATTGCATTGATCTAATTGAGATTCCTTTGATCTCTGAGAGTCTTTTTAAAAGATTTTCAAGTTCTTTGTAAAGTAATATCTCTCCATAAGGAGAAAGATGAAGTTCGAGATCATAGTCACCTTTTATTCTGACAATATCTAAAACTTTTTCAATTAAGTAGTTTGAATCTACGATAAAGTTAGTGTTGTAATTACCAGAACTTACAAAACAGTACTTGCATTTGAGATTGCAAAGAGTAATTGGTTTAAGTTCGATTACATTTGTCCCTCTATCAATGATCCCTAAAAAATCTACTCCCATTAGAGGGATTTTTGAGGGTTTATTAACATATTGCATTTTATCGTTCATGGTAGAATAAATAGTAAGCTTTTATAGTTCTTAAATTTTAAATCTTAAAATAGCAACAATAGATCCCAAATCAATTATTTGTTTCCCTGTTGGGTGTTCGCTGCTTAAAATATGAATTTCTCCACCCAGAGATTCTACACCGTTTAATAATTGTTCTATTCTTAATTTCTGTTTTTTTGATGCACCCCTTATAAGAATATCTGCACAAAAAAGCTCTTTTACTGCTCTTTTTTCAATAGCATTCGAGATTTCATCGAACCCAATTGCAATTAAATCTGAATTGGTGCTAAATAACTGAAAAATTTCCTCAATTTTCTCAGTTTCAAGGAAAATTTTAACGTTTTTCTGTAGGAGTTTGAGTTCTTTTGATTTAAGAATTTCTAGGATAGCACTTTCAGTTCCGGAGCCAGCTTGAATGCTCACGATTTTCGGTAACTTCGTTATTTGGGCTTTTTCTTTAATAAATTGTTTTAAGTGATCCTTTGTACTCCCTGGACCACATAATATTATGATTTTTAAGTCTACGCGTTCTGTTTTTTCTTTAATTATACTGCTAATATCACTATAAAATTCTTCGTACGCTTTATTTCGATGTGATTGTTCGTATCTTTTGCCCGGGATATTTTTTTTTACCGTAGCTATTCTATTATGACTGTAATTTGTAATGAGAGCGATTGTTGCCAACCCAGATTCGATCGCTACTATTAGCATGACAAAATCAGTTTGAAATCGGGGTGATTTCCCGAGGCGCTTAATCTCGCTTTTTAACCACTTAGGTTTTTCAATTGTTAATTTTTGTCCTGGTTCTATATTAAATGTATGATATGTCCCATACGAAACAAAATCTTCTGGGCCTTCTAAGATGGTTCCTTTCACTCTTAGTCGGTTTGAAAACTCGTGGAATGCGATAGAATCGACGTTAAGTTTCAATTTCATCTGTTTTCTTTCTCCTTTAGAACCTTCTTTTAAAACGATTCTACGGTTTGTTCGTGAAGTAACATGGTCGTTTTTGGCAATGGTATTATAAAGCGTCCATAGATCGTTTAAATCTTCGATTCTTAATGAAATGGTTTCCTCCTTCTTATCAATATCCAGAATTTTCATTGGGCACTTCAAACTCAAAATTCCTAAATTTTTATAATTAATCCTAACAATTAAGTTTAACACACTTAAATTGCATCTTGCTTGGGGAATTGTGAGTTAACTAAGAATAAAGAAAAAAAATATAAAAATACAAAAACACCTAAAATTTAATCTGTTGCTCCTAAGGCTTGTTTAACTTTTTCTAATTCTTCCATTCGTTTCTTTTTCTCTTCTTCGCGTTTTTTCATGTCTTCCTCGTCAACCTTTTGGAGAGCAACACCTTTTTTAATTTCGTCTTTCAATTCGTTTCCTAACGACATAATAACTCAAACCTTTTAGTTTAGTTTCCTTTTATGAGCACATTATCAATGCGTTCTATACACAATTTATGATAGAATTTATTTATAAGTCTTGGTTTTTAGAAAATGATCAAATGTTCAATATCATTAAGTAAGCGCTTTGTTTGTCCCGATAATAATTTTCTATTCTTTGTGCGATTCGAAAATTAAATTTTTGATACAAGCTTATAGCAGCTTTATTTTTAGAGTTCACATTCAATACAATTGTTTTTATCTCATCCGATGTTTTTACTTTATTCAGGGTGTATCTTAAGAGAAAACTCCCATAACCTCTTTTTCTTTCCCCTTTTCTGATTAAAAAGTTAATCAAGTTTACTCTCTTATCTCGATCTTGAATAATAATGATGAACCCTATAATATTATTCGATAATTCGTCATCGATGAGCTTAAAAAAATATGTGTTCTTCATTATCAAATTAAGAATTAATTCTTTAGAAAATGAGTCCTTCTTAAAAGATTTTCTTTCTAAATTGTATATTTCATCTAAATCCTTAAGAGTGACTGTATCAATAATCATTTAGTCCCATCTCTTCTTTGAATAACATGATAGGTGTTTTTTCCGTTATTTGTTGATATTTATCTTCTCGAAACGGTGTCATTTCTATTACAAATCCTTGTAATTTATGCTGAATTAGTAAATCCATAAAAATTTCTTCCATCGCAAACTTTATGGGTAATTTAATAGTAGTAGCTTCGCAAGAAAAGAAGTTTTGAGGGATTTTTAGTTTATTTAATAAAAGATTACAAAACTCATCAATTTTCTTCTCCTCGCCTTCAATTAGAGCGTATAATAGCAACCCCTCTCTCGTGATTTCTTCGTATTGTAATTTAATAGTTTTTGCGCGTCTTAAGTACCTTTCTCTCAATTGCCAATAATCCTTAGCTATAATCGTGCAAAAATGAATTTTTATTGGAACTTTTGGAACGATATCACGCATGAGCTTCATTGCACATTCTTTACTATTCTTTACAGATGCTATTGTACCTGCTTCCAACTTAAAATTTCGGTCTTTAAGGTTTTGACTATTTGGTAAACTATACTCAAATTCATTCAAATTGATAAAATCTGCGCCTATTTTGTTCAAATAAAAAATGAATTTTTTCAAATTATCTATATATTCCTCTTCTGGAATCACAGGTACTTCAGCACCTACAGACATACCCTTGTTTAATGCGTATTTAATCACGTTCCAATTTTCTTTTGATGGGTTGAATCTAATTTCGTCTAACCCTGCTCGAGCGAGCTTTGTCGCAATTTCTTTGCTAAAATTAAGACCGTTGGTATAAAGGTGGATATGAAACTTTTTTCCTTTAATTTCTTTGATGAATTTGATATATTCAAGCGTTTTTTTTAAGTTGGGTTCATATAATGGGTCTCCGCCCGTAATACTCATTCCTTTCGCATTAATAGCTTTAAGTTCGAGGAGTATTTGTTCTTTAGAAGATATTTGAATCTCATTTATATAGGTATCTTTCTTACCTTTTCGTTTTTCAGAAATCGGACAATACCACCAGCAATGTTTTGGATTCTGACAGATTCCATTAAGAAATAACACTGCTTTAGTACCCTTTAAACATTGTTGACATCCTTTAGGAATTCCTTCTTTTTTTACGTAAAATGTCTGTGCCTTAGATTCTAAAATTACTGGATTTCTCATCTTTGTAACAGTTTTTTTCTCACAATTGATTTTTCATTGGCTAATTTTTTTAACACATCTTCGGTAGTCTCGTTCATTTCAATTGATCTCTTTAGAAATACGCCTGTTTTTCCAAATTTTTCTCTCTTTAAAAGAACTCTTTTTCTTTCATTAATCAAATCAATACTAACATTCAACTGCTTTGCAGCTAAATTTTCATTTCCAATAATCGAATATTCTTCATGACCATAAGAAATTGGTTGAATTAAAACTAACCTTTTATCGATTCCAGGGACTCTAATACTATTTTTTACTTGGTTTAGATTAATTTTTCCTCCAAAATCGTAAAATTCGCTTGATTTTTTATTGAACTTAGATATTGGAATTGTTATGCTCTCTAACTCATCTAAGTAAATGTAGAGTTTCAATGTGTCAGCGGGAGTTGCCATAATGATTTCTCGGAAGTAATTATTAAAACCGTTCTTGTCGAGTATTATTTCTATTTGATATGGAGCGATTGATTGGGTTAAAACCATGTCGATATCGCTATCGTTATGGATGTCGCCTCGGGCAATACTACCATATACATATAGATTCAAACCTTCTTTAGCGAACATCTCCAACAGCGTTTTAGTTCGTTCTCTTTTTTGTTGTAATAGTTGTAAATGGTTTTCAGAGTATGTAACCTTATTAAAATGATCTCTTAGAATTTTATGTCCTTTCATTAGAATTTAATCGCTTCTATCTTTTTTACTGTTTCTCAATATATCCAATTATTACGCTTAAAAGTAATGTTTCGTAATACTTGAATGTGCTTTTAGTTTTTTTGATAATAGTATATTTGGTGTATTTAAATATTTCTTTATTATGTAGTATCTTTTTTACTTTCTTGTTTTTAAAAAATGGATTTAATTTCTCACTAAGTATCGTAACTAATTTAGATTTTGTGTTTGAATCAGTTAGTAAAGTTAAATATACTTTCAGATTGTAAGAATTTAAGCGTGGGTTAATCAAAATTATGTTGCTACAATGGTAGTCTTTCAAAAGAAGATTCAAAGGTAAAACTTTTTTGGTAAAATCAATAACCTTATAATTCTGACTTAACAAGTTAAGATCTTGATTGTAAAACATTATAATAGTAGGAAAAGTTTGTTGCAACTCTTTTTCAATATCAGATATCAATCGTTCCGTCAAGTTTTTATTTGATATTTTAAGCCGTAAGCTTATTACGTTATATCCAGACGTACAAAATGCTTCTGTGAGCGCTTTCAACATCATTAGTTTTCGATACCTTTTTATTAAGATTATTGTCGGTTTTATTAAATCTTCTTGCTGAAAAACGCTAGAAGTAGTCAGATTGCACTTTTTTATAGATATAGACGAAAACTGATTGTTAATATCCAGCAGGTTATCAACTTCCCTAATCGTAGAAACATTTGAAAAAAAAAATCTCCATCTATAAATTTCTTTAAATATCTTTACACAGATTAAAAGCAGGATTAACAATATGATTATGATAATATCAACTGTAATCCAATCAACTTGAAAGATGTCAAATGTCATAATATTTACAACGCAGCACTTATTTTAATCTACAACTTCTTCAATCCAATCCAAATATTTCTCAGGTCCTTTCTCGATTTTGAAAGCAACACATTCGGGGTTTGAATAACTGTGAACTTCTCCGATTTTTTGAATTATTAAATCGCAATTTTTTTCAGTGGTTTTAATTATTAGAAGTAACTCGTTATCTCTTTCTATTTTTCCTTCCCACCAATATATGGAAAGTAAATTAGGTATGATATTTACGCAGGCTGCTAATTTATTTTCTATTAATAAGTTAGCAATTTTTTTACCTTCTTCAAAATTAGGTACAGTTACGAAAAATGTGTAATAATCCATCTTTTTCCCTTAGGTATGATATCTGATTCTAATAATGTACAAATCAATTTCAATCTAATTGCGATATTAACAATTCATAAACAAAAAGAATTAAGCTAATAGGAAATCATTTATAAATTATTTTTGTATAAGGGAGAAAAAATAGATTTTAATTTTAGATTGCTTCTATGATATTTAATGTAGGAAATGCTATTTTTACTTAAATGAAATTATAAATAGGAGAACTTATATTATTAATAAAAAAAAATATAATTTTATTATAAGGAGTGGATTGTAATCCTTCACAATGTTTACCTGATATCAAATTATACGGGCATTTGTTTAATCCATAGGAAGTATGGGACAATAGAGTTTAATCAAGATTTAGTATCTGGTTTTTTAACGGCATTAAAAGATTTTTCAGTGGAGTTCTCGAAAGGATCGGGTGAATTAAAAATCATTGATATGCAAATATTTTATCTCCTTCTTGTTTTTAAGGAAGGAATATTGTGCACAGCAGCAGCTGACAAGAATGACGATGCCAAAATAACGCACAAAATTTTAAGTGATATTATCGACAAATTTCTGAATAAGTATGGAAACCTAATGAAGGATTGGTCAGGAGATGTTAGGTTGTTCACAGGATTTGAAAATGTTATGGATGACATGTTAAAAAACGGTCATGTGGCAGAAATTCAAATAAAGATTCCTATTTTAAAAATCTATGAAAAAGACTTTGTAAAATCTCAGAAACTTCTAACTAAAAAGGGCATGGTGCTTTCGGAGGAAGATTTACGGAAAGTTCAAGACCAGAAGCCCACATGGACTTCAAAACGTCTTCCTTCCCAAGTAATCATTCAGGGTTTTTTAAACAAGGAACAGTATAAGATTGCTCATTTAGCAGATGGTTTTCACACTGTAGCAGATATAGCAGAGGAGGCTGGCGTTCCAAAGGCAGAGATTGATGTAATGATCGATGATTTAGACGATCTTGGCTTGCTCAAGTTTATTGAAATAAAATAACGTAAATTTTTTCATATAGCCTATATATAACCCACATTTTCTAATTTCTTGAATCTGATTTGGCTAATTTTACTATTTTTATTAAATTAAATATGCTTGTCCTATTAAAATTGGTAAACATAAAATTTATGAAAAAAATATCACTAATCTAATTAGTATGAATGTGAATAAAATAGATGAAAACATCTACGAAATCCCTCAAAAAACTTTAATGGCTCGAGTAGAAGGAAAGATCGCAAAATTTCAAATGAGAGTACCTGTCCATATTTATGCTAACGATTACATTTTAGAAAAAATTAAAAACGATAGAACTTTGGATCAAATTTGTAATGTAGCTTGTCTCCCCGGTATACAAAAACATGCTATTGTTCTCTCTGATGCACACCAAGGTTATGGGTTTTGTATTGGGGGTGTAGCAGGAACAGACGCTTATTCTGGAATGATTTCCCCAGGTGGTGTAGGATACGATATAAACTGTGGTGTGAGAATTCTAAGAACAAATCTTCACCTTAAAGATATTGAAAGTTCAATTCCTAAATTACTAGACACTATTTTTAAGAATATACCATCCGGATTAGGAAGTAAAGGAAAATTAAGCATCAATTCCTCTCAATTAGATGAGGTTTTAGATAATGGCTTAAATTGGGCATTAGATAATGATTATGCTATAAAAGAGGATTTAGAGCATTGCGAAGAAAACGGTTTTTTGAAAAACGCTGATTCAAAATTAGTATCTCAAAAAGCAAAGCAAAGAGGAATAAAACAACTCGGCTCTTTAGGGAGCGGTAACCATTTTCTCGAAATACAAAAGGTTGATGAGATTTATAACGAGTCAGTGGCAAAGAAATTGGGAATCATTAATAAAGATCAAATAGCAATCATGGTTCATACTGGTTCCCGGGCTCTTGGTCATCAAGTGTGCACGGATTCGCTTAGAAATGTCGAGCAAGCAATGAGAAAATACAAGATAAAAGTACCAGACCGCGAGTTAGCTTGTGTACCAGCCGATACTCCGGAGGCAATACAATACTTGAAAAACATGGCTTGCGCTGCAAATTTTGGGTTTACTAATCGCCAGTTAATAACGCATTGGCTAAGAGAATCTTTCCAAAATCATTTTAAAAGGAGTTTAGACGATCTGGATTTTAAATTGATTTATGGTGTTTGTCATAATATCTTAAAGATAGAAGAACATGATGTTGATGGGAAAAAAATGAAATTAAACATCCACAGAAAAGGCGCAACTAGAGCCTTCCCCCCAGAGCATCCAGATATACCCCGTGATTATAAAAGTATAGGTCAACCAGTTTTAATTCCTGGAACTATGGGAACTGCTTCGTACTTATGTGTTGGGAGACCAAAAGCAATGGATCTCTCTTTTGGTTCGACAGCTCATGGATCTGGGCGTGTGATGTCAAGATCTAAAGCAACGAAACAATATTGGGGCACTAAAATAAAGGAAGATCTAAGGAATAAAGGAATTACCGTAAAAGCCGCCTCTCCTAAAATAATTGCGGAAGAAGCTCCTGGAGCATATAAAGACATAGATCAGGTTGTCCAAGTGAGCCAAGATCTCGGCATTGTAGAAAAAATTGTAAGATTAGTTCCAATTGGCGTTGTAAAAGGATAAATAATTACTTCTTCTTATGTTTCAAATTGAATCTTCTAAAAAAAGAAATTTTTTTTTTATTATTTCATGATAAAATTTTAAATGATATCGTTATCCAAAAAATATTTCGAAGTTAAATATCAAATACTATATCTATTATGGTGCTTTCGTGTTTTTCTTCTATATTTAAGAAAGAATAAGTTATGGCCTTAACTTCGATTCCTATTTCGTGCTTACCTAAGTCGAACTTTTCACCTTTTAGAGTAGCACGCAACTTATAATTATCGTTAAATTTTTCAATTGAATGGACACAGATTTGATTAAAAACAAGCTCATCAACATCAAAAATATATAAAAATTCAGAAAGAAAATCAAATAATAGGGCTTCTTTATCCTCAGCCTCAACGATTATTTCTCTTTCGACTATAGGAGTTATTTTTTTTAAGTTTGGGGTTATGGTCGACATTAAACTATAAGCTGTTTGCGAAAAGGCTTCTTTTAATGATGATCCCCAACTTCTTACCTGAACATCGGCAGTATGATCTCTAAACTCAAATCCTGCTTTTTTCATGTGAAACTTAATTATTTTCAATATAGATTTACTATAAATAGGCTCTTTTAAAATTAAATCTTTGTTGTTCAATTTATTTTTTCTAGGAGTTTAAAATAATAGGTTTGAAAATGTAATTATATGTTGAGTACAGTTTCTAACTCATTTATCACTAATCTGCTTTTTTATCAAAAGTTAATTATAAAAAAGATTTTTTCAAATGAAGAACTTTTGCTTTTTCACTTTTTTCATGAAACTACCAAAAGCCCCCCCCAAAATGTGATTATAGTAAAGGAATTTGTATTTTTTTTCCTAAAAAATGAAAATTATTTCAATGCAAAGTCCAAACTACCCTATCTTAGGAAGAAATTTGCGCATAGGAAAATCGTGATTGTACGGGAAGAGGACGTACTAGTTAACTTAGTTTATGGGTTTTTTCCAGATCCTTATATTCATACAGTTAGAATCGAAAGAAATGTTTATACCGGAAAAACGAATATAATGGTAGGTTTTCTTTCGTACGAGGAACGAGGAATAGCTATAGGAGGTAACGGTAATTACATTAAAGCAGTTAACGAGATTTTCGAAAGATATGTTATTTTTGTTAATAGCGAAGCATTTCAAGTCAGAATTAAGTGTGATGTAGTTAAAATATAATTACCAAGGCACATCTTTTAATTTTATTAGATACGCTATAGTATTAGATATAAGGCTTACAGAAGGTGTTAAAATGAGAAGAAATATAACAATGTTTAGATCTGGGATCAAGTATAATCCAGGAAAAAAAATAGCTGGAATTAAAGCAAAAATCAGAGCTCCTATCGCAAAATCTAATTGATCTACGATCCAAAAAGGCGCTCCACTTTTAATATTGACCCTTCTTTTCAGAAAAGATCCAGCTAAATCTCCAATAGCTGCACCATAGGAACAAAAGACAATCCTCAAAAGTATAATAACTATTCCTATTGGAAATGAACCTCCAACAAAATAATACTGATAATAAAACAATTCAGAATATAAATTGTAAACTCCAAGAGAAGCACCCTCAATTGGAATCTGTTGTATTGCGGGCCATAAAATAAAAAACAGCAAGAATAATGCACTACTTAAGGGTATCCCTATGTATAAAGGTCCCTTGACAAATCCGGATATTGTTTTGTGATCTCCTAAAATTCTACGACCGTCTCGCCAAAGTTTACTTTTATCTAACGGTTTGCCGCCTCCGACAATAACCATTCCTGCGTTTGAAAAATATGCGGGGACGATAAAAAGTACACTAAAAATTAATATCGCTAACCAATCAGCCCATGTAAAGATGATAGAGATAATCAGAAAGTTAAAAAAAAGCAAACTGATAAACGTAATTGTCAATATTATAGCGAATCTTACGTTTTTTTTATCGATATCTCCCTTATTATTTCTAGACATAAATTTTCCAGTAATATTAATGAATGTATTCACTAATTTTTAATTAAAATTAAATTTTGGCAAATATAACTAATTATACTAAACCCTTAATAATATTGCTTCCTAAATAATTATCTTTTAAAGTTCCGACAATAATATTATAAACTATCGATTTAATCGCTGCAAATCAAAAAATTAGCATATTAAAGCTTTAATATATTATTCTTACTTTTTCGATTAATAAATAAATTTAAATAGCGCGGAATCGAAATAACAACTATTGGTATTATTTCAAGTGGAAAATATTTACATGGTGGAAATGAGTGTTGACTAATCATAATGAAAAAGGAATGTATTCATTCAATATCGATAAATTTTATCAGAACTACTTAAAAGGACCGAAGCTTTTTAAAAATCGAGAAGCTCTCGAACCATCGTTTATCCCTGACGTTTTACCTCACAGAAATTCGGAGATCGAGAAGATAGCTGGTATAACTGCTTGTGCCTTAAAAGGTGACGTTCCTCCTAATTTCTTGTGTTATGGGATGACTGGTACGGGTAAAACGGCTACTGTAAGGTATATTTCACAAAAACTTGCCCAACACTCTACCAAACCTCCTTGGTGGGTATATATTAATTGTACAGTAGTATCTACACCTTATAGAATCTTAGCTCATATCTACAATACGATAGTTGGTAAAGAAATAATTCCATCAACGGGCTTACCTAAAGATGTAATTCTCAAGAAGTTATTAGGTTTATTAGACCAATATATCAAAGATAGTATCTGTTTTCTTGTATTAGATGAAATAGATATTCTGATTGAAAAAAAAGGAGGAAATGAAATCTTGTATAACTTAACAAGGTTAAATGAGAGCTTAGATCACTGTAGAACGAGTGTTATCGGCATATCTAATAAGCTAAAATTCACGGAATTCCTCGATGCGAGAGTTAACTCTAATCTTGAGGAAGAAGAACCAATTGTCTTTAAACCATATAACGCTAACCAACTCTACGACATTCTAAAACTAAGAGCTGAAATAGCTTTTAAGGAAGGCGTTATTGACGACGGAGTTATAAAGCTTTGTGCAGGTCTAGCAGCAAAAGAAAATGGTGATGCGAGAAAAGCTCTTCAGTTGTTAAGAAAGGCGGGAGAAATTGCAGAACGAAACCAAACTAAAAAAATATTGGAAAATCATGTAGAAAAAGCTCAAAAAGATATTGATAAAGATTACATTGTTGAATATATCTTTTCGATGCCTCTTCAAGCAAAACTAACGTTGACGGCCATCTTTTTATTGTCAAAAAATACCAAAGAACACATAATTACTTCAGGAGATATTTATGAAGCTCATTCAGAATTAGCACAAATCATTCCAAATGTGAAACAATTGACGCACAGAAGGATTAGTGATTACATTAATGAATTAGCGTTGTCAGGATTAATAACTGCTACAACAAAATCGATGGGTCATTATGGTCGAACGAAAATTGTAAAACTTGACATCGAGTTTAACCTAATAGAACGAATTTTGTCTCAGATTAATAAAGTAAAAGAATATCGATTACTAGATTATAAACCGATAATACTCCAAACCGATAAAGTTAAGATAAAGAATGTAGTATTTAAAAAGCTAATTTAAGATAGGAACTTCCAATTATTAATATCTTTGGTAATACTCTCAAGAAAGTACGATGCTAAATCCGCGTTTTTTATTTTTAATAGGAGAAATAATTTCGCTAAGTGTTTACAGAATTTCTTATTTTCTGCTCTTTTAGTCTGAAAATCAAGGCAATTATGTTTTATCACTTTTTCACTTATGTTTATATCAATGTTATACGGAATCTTTTGAGAACCTTGAACTTCAGCTTTAATTATTTTTTGTTTAGGATCGATAGATCTAAATTTGTATGCGCTATCAGACTCTGCTACTGCTCTATTTATAGTTCCTTTATCAAGTAAAGCTTTTAATAAAATTTTGAACTTATTTACATCTTTATTTTTAGATTCATTGCTGAACTCGTTGAAATCGTTGACATCTTTTATCTTTTCTGAAATGTGCGTTTTCCTTTTCTCATGCCATTTGTTTAACTTAAGAGCTAAAGATTTGGATAATTTAATTCGCTCATCGCCTTCTAGTATTAAATAATCTTCATGAATGGCTGTATTTATGAATTCTTTTGCCTCTTTAGGAGAAAACAGAAACAGTTCAAAAGAAATTACGTGCAAGAAATCATCTTGTTGTATACTAGGAAGTTCTATAATTTTCCAAATATGTAAAACCATCTCTGAGGTATTGCCACGTGGAATCGCAAAATTCACTTAAAGCACCTAATACAATTAAAAGTAGAAGAATTTAATTAATTTTTTTAAAATCGAGTGATAAAAAATCTAAAGAATCCAATTCAATTACTGGTACTATACCTGGAGTAGGTACTATCCCAAAGCTTTTCATAAAGTCAGTTTGAGCTTGAAAACATCCCGAATTTACGAGAGTTACATTCCTGTATTTTCCTATCCCGTTTATATGTATGTGTCCGGTATGAAAGATATCAGGGATCTTTTCTACTATTAGATGATCAGTGTCTATAGGAGCAATTTGCGTTTTTCCCCCAAATATTGGAGCAAGATGTCTACATATTAGAAATTCTTTCATGGTCTCGATCGGTTTATTTATGTCTAAATCGTGAATTAATCTATTAATATCGTGCATACTCTCTCCATGATATATAAGTGTGTTGACATTATGAGTTTTAATTAAAGAAGGGTTGCCCAGACATTTGATTCCCATGTCAACTAAATCTTCGCAATATTTCTTTGGTACTGCGGGTCGAGGTATTGCGTTTCTTACTGGTTCGTGATTTCCAGATACAAAAAATATTTTAATATAGTCCGGAATTTCTAAAAGAAGATCTGAAGCTTTTTTAAATTGTTTATAAATGTCTGAAATGACGAGATCTTCTTGTTGGTTGGGATATATTCCTATTCCATCAATTAGATCGCCATTGATGACTAAGTACTTTATCTTCCCAGCCTTTTCTCTCAGGAGTTTATTTTTACTTTTACCGTTTAAAAAATTAATAAATTTAGTAAATAAGCCTTCTTCAAACTCTTTACTTCCAATGTGAATATCGGAAATTAAAGCGATTGAGAGAGGATCGGGTGATAGGTTAGGCTGAAAATTTGTCGGAATATCTATTTTTGAGATGTAGGAGGCAAAAATTATTCCTTTTCTCCCATGTTCACCAGGATTATACAAACCCTTAACGAACACCATCTGATCGTTAAGAGTTCTTTCTATAATTTTGACGGAATCTAAGTTCTCCGAATTATTTTGAATCAGTACGCTAATTTTGCCTGTTAAGTCCTCCAATGTAAAAAGAAAATTCCCCTTTTTTGTTTTATGAATTTTATCTACTAAACCTAATGTCGATATTTCAATACTATTAGAAATCCTAAATATGTTATTGATATTAGTAGTCGAACTTACTTCCGGTCTTTTTCTGATGAGGTTCTTAAGCTTATTAAATTTGTCAAGCGTTAATTCGTAAAAATCATCGTACTTTCCGTCAGTAAATAATTTATTGGTAGGATCTTGAATAATTTCGTAGTTAGATTTATATTCTTTAGCAATAGGTTTAAATGTAAAAATAGATTTGGTGGATTCGAATCTTGGAGTTTTTTTCGTGTTTTTCATTTTGGTAATTTGCTTGGGCAAGATATTTGTGTTAGAAGTTTCTTGGCTTTTGTATTCTGTTTTAGATTTTTCATTAATGGGTGGAAATTCTGATGGGAGATTTTTATCCATTAAGGAGCTCGTAACTGCTTCTTGTTGAAGATTGGAATATTCGGATATTTTGTTGGTTTTTTCATGTAATAGCAGAGAATTGGTTTTAGATATGTTGCGTTTCAGCACTCTTTGAAGTTTTTCGTCTGAAATGTCTTTTATTACAGTTTCCGTTAAGTGGCTCTTAAACGAGGGAATAAAACTTGTTTCCCTAATAAGGAGATTTAAGTTCTTCAACGGATTATTTATGTTCATAACATTGTCTAGCATCGTAGGAGATATATTTATACCCGAATTTATTAGTCTATTTAGAATAACCTTTTTCTGCTCTGTGATTTTGGTTTCCAAATTTGATTCTCCCGTGATTGAATTATTATGTTTATTAAAAGATAAAGATAAATTGTTTATTATTAAAGAATAAACAATGTTTATAATTATTAGGAGGGCATGCTAATTCTCATACTTTTATCAAAAACTTTAAATCTCCTCAAATTCAAATAGTTCGATTCAACTAACCTATTAATAAAATATTTTATTTTGAACCAAGAAATTTAACATTATGTAACCTAATTTTCAACAATAGGATTAATTATCTTATCAATGTGCGGACACTATTATGGTAGAAATGAGTAAAAAAGTGGAAGACTACTTTTCTCTGTTGCAAAGAGATGTTGATAGATGCTACGAAATTGCAGAAAAGGCACGCCAAAAAGGACTTGATCCCGAAATGTTTGTAGAATCTCCTCAAGCGAAAGATTTAGCTGGAAGAGTAGAAAAACTTGTAGGACCAAAGGGCGTCGCGGATGTGATAAGAGTTTTAAAAAATCAAGGAAAAAACGATGATGAGATTGTGTTTCAAGTAGTTTCTGACATTCTCAACCAAAAAATCGTAAAAATTGACTCTTTAGAGGAAAGGGTTGAAAGGGCTATCCGGGTAGGTCTTGCTATAAAAACTATGGGTGTCGTTAGTGCCCCTCTTGAAGGCATATCAAAAATATTAATACGAGAAGATCGGCACAACAATAAATATTTATCTTTATATTTTGCAGGTCCGATTAGGGCTGCTGGAGGTACAACAGCCGCTTTATGCGTTCTGATTGCGGATTATGTTAGGAAACGATCAAATATTCCAAAATATGAAGCAACTGAGGGTGAGATAGGAAGATTCGTTGAAGAAGTAAAATTATACGATCGGAGAGTTCACTTGCAATATCCCTCATCTAACGATGAAATTCGATACGCCGTAGAACATCTACCTGTTGAGATAAACGGAGACTCTACTGAAGACGAAGAAGTATCAGCGTTTAGGGAATTACCTAGAATCAAAACGAATAAAATTCGAGGAGGTGCTTGTTTAGTATTAAACGATGGGATATTGCTTAAAGCTCCAAAACTTCTTAAGATTGCTCAAAATATGAAATTAGAAGGTTGGGATTGGCTAGGAAAACTAAAAGATATCGCACAAAAGGAAGAGAAAGAAAACAAAAGGGATGGTTTAGAGAGCAAGTCTACTAATAAAATCATACCTAACTCTAAATATGTTTCTGATATTATCGCTGGTAGGCCGGTTTTTAGCCATCCTTCCAAAATTGGTGGACACAGAATGCGTTATGGAAGATCACGTAATACCGGATTAGCTGCGGCAGGATTGCATCCTGCAACTATGACTATTTTGGACAGTTTTATAGCAATTGGAACACAATTGAGAATTGAAAGACCTGGAAAAAGCACAAGTATTTGTCCTGTGGACTCGATAGAACCACCGATAGTAAAACTCAAAAATGGGAGCGTAGTAAGGGTTTCGAGCGCAAAAAAAGGAAAAGAACTCTTTCCAGACATCAAAGAAATTCTTTTTCTGGGAGATATTCTCTTTGGATTTGGGGAGTTTTCTGAAAATAACCACAAACTGGTCCCATCTGGGTATGTTGAAGAATGGTGGGCTTTAGAGTTAGAGGAAGCATTAAAAACAGAACTAGGATCAAACAACGAATCACATAAATTTATCGAGGATCCCTTTAATAACATTCCCTCGGCAAAGGAAGCTATCAATTTAGCAAAAAAATTTGCTGTACCCTTGCATCCTAAATACACCGATTATTGGGGAAACATTTCCGTAAGTGATTTAAGTACTTTAAGAGAAGCTTTGACTACTGGCTTTGATGATAAGACTAAGAAAATAAATTTAAAAAATAGAACTTCTATAAAAGAAATTCTAGAAAGAGCTTTTATTCCTCATATAGTTGATGAAAATTGCTTAATTCTTGATGATGCAACAGTAGAAATATACGAAACTATATTCAATTTAAACCATAAGGAATTTATTGATATGAAAAAAGAAGACAATGTCTTCGATTATTTTTCGAGCATTTCTCCCATCAAAATTAGAAATAAAGCTCCTTATTTTATGGGAACTCGCATGGGACGCCCTGAGAAGTCTGAAAGAAAAAGCATGAAAGGCGTTCAAAGCTTATTTCCTCTCAGTGTAAAAGTTGGGAATACAAGATTGGTACGGAAGGCGATTGAGCTGGGAAGAATAAAAATTGATATATGTAGAAAAAAATGTCCGAAATGTTCCTCAATTACTCCATTTAACCTATGCCCTAAATGCGGATCTCATACTGAATTTCAGAAAATGTGCCTAAAATGTAATAAATATTACACTAAAAACGAAAATAAGTGCCAGCAATGCGGAGGTTTATTAGCCTTCTCTAAGGAAGCTTCTTTTAATATACAAAACTATTCAAAAACAATACTCAGCTCATTAAATATGTCTCTCCCGGACAAATTTAAAGGAATTCTAGGATTGACAAATAAATTTAAAGTACCAGAACCGCTACTGAAGGGAATTCTTAGAGCCAAAAATGGGTTATTGGTGTATAAAACCGCAGAAATTCGATACGACGCTACAGATATTCCATTAACTCATTTCAAACCTAAAGAAATTGCCACACCTGTGAGTAGGTTAATTGAATTGGGATATGAATTTGACTATAAAACTAACGAATTAAATAACGAAAATCAGATCTTAGAGCTTCAAGTACAGGATGTCATCCTTTCAGACGATTGTGCTAAGTACTTTATAAAACTTGCTAACTTTATAGACGACGAATTAGAATTGTTTTATAATCTAGACAAATTTTACAGTATCACTAAGAGAGAAGATTTAATTGGTCATTTAGTTGTAGGACTTGCTCCTCATACAAGCGCGGGAATTATAGGTAGAATCATTGGTTTTTCGCCCGCACGATCGATTTACGCCCACCCCTTTTGGCACGCAGCGAAACGTAGAAACTGCGATGGAGATGAAGATGGAATTATGCTTCTTTTAGATCCACTTTTAAATTTCTCGAGGTATTATTTACCAAACAAAATAGGAGGTAGAATGGACGCTACCTTAGTGATATCCTCTTTATTAGACCCTAATGAAATCGATAGTGAAGCTCATAATATCGACACATTGTTTAAGTATCCCCTCGAGTTTTATGAGGCAACACAGGAATATTTTATGCCATTTGAGATAGAAAAGAAAATGGGTTTAGTGAAAAACCGGTTAGGAACATCAGCGCAATACGAAAACCTGGGTTTCAACATACCAACTAACGATATTAACAACGGTCCTATAACTACAGCATATAAGACCTATGCAAGTATGGAAGATAAAATAGATGCGCAACTGCACCTAGCTAAAATTATAAAAGCCGTCAACGATAAAAAGGTTGCTGAGAAGATTTTGACAACACACTTTAATCCCGATATAATGGGAAACCTAAGAAAATATGCTTTACAGACTTTCAGGTGCGTGAAATGTAACGAGAAATATAGACGCCCACCTCTCTCTAATGCGGGAAAATGTACAAAATGTGGAGGTAATGTTATATTGACCGTTAATCGCGGTGGAATTGAAAAATATATTCCCAAAGCTTTAAAACTTAGCAGAGATTTTGATTTGGACGATTATACTATACAACGGATGGAACTAATAAAAGAATATGTTGAAAGTCTAACAAATAATCCCAAGATTAAGCAACAAAAGCTAGCCGACTTTTTTTAAGAATTTGGTATCGTGACAAATATCTAAACAGCCGTTCAAATTTACACTTTTTACTTTCTGAAATTATCTTAAAACTAAGTCTATAATTAAACTAAAAAATCTTTTTTTTTTAATTACTCTTATAATTAATATTGATGCAGGAGGAGGGATTCGAACCCTCGAACTCCTATGAGACTAGAGCCTCGGTCTAGCACCGTTGACCAGGCTTGGCAACTCCTGCTTGATATTACGAGTAAAAAATGTTTTAATTCTTTAAAGATTAAACTACAAATAAAACTTATTTTAATCGAATTAAATTAATGAAAAGTTAAAAATTTTATTTGTTTAGATTCTTTTATCATTTAAGTATTATTTTAGAACTGATTTATATGTTTAAGTACGAAAAAATTAAAGTTGAGTTAAACGAATCCAATGGGATCGTAACCCTTTATTTTAACAGACCAAAATCAAGAAATGCTTTTAATTTTAACCTAGTAAGTGAATTCTGCTTAGCTATGAATGATTTGAAATCTTTAAAATCGTTAAAATGCCTTATTATCACGGGAATGGGGAAAATTTTTTCCGTAGGGGGCGATATAAAAGAATTTAAAGAAGCTAAAGACCCCCAAGAGTATATGGGTAAACTAGCAGATAAACTCCACGAAGGAATAAAATTATTGAAGGATTTGCGAGTGCCGTCTTTAGCGGCGATAAATGGTCCATGTTTTGGTGCGTCTCTTGGATACGCTTGTAGTTGTGATATAAGAATCTGCCGCGATAGTGCAAATTTTGGAGCTGCCTTCGCAGGGATTGGATTGTCACCTGATTCTTCAACATCTTATTACTTGCCAAAATTAGTAGGGTTATCCCTTGCAACAGAAATGATTCTCTTAAATCGAACAATAACAGCAAAGGAAGCTAAGAATTTTGGGTTGGTATCGATGACTATTTCAGATGAAAAAGATTTCTTAAGTGAAGTAAAGAAAATTGCGTTAAAAGTAAGCCAAGGTCCTACAATCGCTTATCAAAATATAAAAGATCTTTTAAATAATTCCTACAAAAACGATCTTATATCGCATTTAGAAAATGAATCTGAAAAAATAAAAATTTGTGCTGGGACTAAAGATTTTCAAGAAGGCATTAATGCGTTCTTAGAGAAGAGAAAACCAATTTTTAAGGGTGAGTGACCTTCCCGGCGTTTAATTGTTGATGCAATCGTCTAACTAGTTACTTCCTACTTTTTTATATTAAATAAATTTTTATGCAAGAATATTTACATATTAATATCATAGTGCTATTTAATTCC
Source organism: Promethearchaeia archaeon (assembly GCA_029856125.1). Classification (GTDB taxonomy): domain Archaea; phylum Asgardarchaeota; class Lokiarchaeia; order Sigyniarchaeales; family SOKP01; genus SOKP01. The sequence continues at coordinate 130,237 of JAHQWJ010000062.1, forward strand.
TAAAAAAAGATGTTATAAGAGATTGTCGGTCGATACAAAAAAATTAGCAGCGTTATTAGAGTGGTACAAGCAAAGTCTGGGTGACAATTTAGTTGCTGCCCTTGTAGTAAATAGAGACGGATTGATCATGGATTCTTTAGTAGGGGATTTGGAAAAATCGCTTAGCGAAGAAATAATTAGTGGATTAAGTGCTTTAGTAGAACCAGTTTTAACTAGAATTACGGAAGAATTTAGTTCAGGATCCTTTGGAACGGGAACCTTCGATACAGAAGATTATAGGTTCATATTTTGCGAATCTGGGCCAGAAGCAGTTTTAGTTACTGTTCTGGAGGCTATAGCAGGTGTTGATTCTGTTTTCCCTTATGCTTATTTAGCTGCTGAAAAGATCGCGAGGATTTTTGACGGTAGAACTGTAAGCCCCGTAATACCTAAATTAGTTGCAGACAGTGGTGCTAACAATGTTCAGCGAAAACTGGAAAAACTTCAAAAGGTTAATATCAAATCGGGAGAATATGCCTTTAAGTTAATTCTAGGAGGTGACGGAGCAGTAGGTAAAACGAGTATGGTGCATAGGTATGTTGAAAATAAGTTTGAGACCGATTATAAATCTACTATTGGGACTTCTATTATGAAGAAGGAATGTACGTTTAAAGAACTTAAAAGCAAGGTAAGGTTTGTAATATGGGATTTAGCAGGTCAAGCTCAGTTTAAACGCGTTAGACAGTCGTATTTAGCTAACGCCGAAGCGGGTCTTCTAGTCTACGACGTAACTAATCGATCTAGTTTCGAAAATATTGATAAAAATTGGTACCGTGAGATTAAAAAAGCGTCCCCTAATATTGTACTCATTTTAGTGGGAAATAAAATAGACCTAGAGTCTAATAGAGTAGTGTCTCGCGACGAAGGAGAGACATTAGCACAAAAATTGACATTGACTTATGTCGAAACCTCTGCTAAAACAGGAGAAAATGTAAATGATGCCTTCAAAATGCTTGCTTTACAAATAATTAAAAAATTTATTGAAACTCAAGACTTTTAAGAAGAGCCTTTGGGGGGAGTTGAACCCCCGATCTACTGATGATTCGAATCGAACATTTTACGAATCAGTTGCTCTACGACTAAGCCACAAAGGCAAACGAATTATTATAAAAATTATAAATTTTAGAAAACTATAAAATTTTACTAATGAAACAAAACGAAATTATTAGTTTTTACGGTGAATCTAGACTAATAGATTTGATAGATGAGGTAATTTATGGCAAAACAGGCAAAAGGTTACGAAGAGACGATTCTTTTTTTTTTAAATATAAATACGAAAAAGAAGGAAAATGTCTTGTTCTTAACTCAGACATGTTTAACGCTACAACTGATGCTCCAAAACAAATGAATTTCTATCAAATGGGACTTAAGTCTGTTCTCATGAATCTTAGCGACCTCGTCGTTAAGGGTGTAAAACCAGAAGGTATAATAGTTTCGTTAGGGCTTCCTAATGATTTACCGATAGTAAGTTTTAAACGATTAATAGAGGGTATTGTCGACTACTCGAAAAAATGGAATCTTAACTATCTGGGTGGCGATCTTAACACTTCAAAAGAGATTATCATAAGTCCAACTGTGTTTGGTTTTAAAAATCCTAAGGAGATAATCTATCGGAAAGGTATAAAACCAGGGGATGTGCTAGCAATAAACAACAAATTTGGTTTAACTGGTGTTGGTTTTGATATTCTCTTACACAAAGGTGCGAATGTTAAAGATTTCTCTAAATATCGCGTGGCAATAAATAGTGTTTTGGAACCAAACGATTTGGGAAAAGAAGCGTATATATTGGCAAATAATAATTTAGCTACGGCTAGTATAGACTCTTCTGATGGCTTATCAAAAACTTTGAAAGACCTAACTTTATCTAATCCTAATTTGGGCTTTGAAATTGATTTCGATGATAATTTAATTCACGAAAAAGCTATGGAATACTCAAAAGAATTTTCTATATCGTTAGAAAAATTGATTTTTGAAGGGGGAGAGGAATTCATTCATCTATTTGCAATTGAATCCAACGATTTTGTTAAAGCTCAAAGGTTAGTTAAATCTAAAGGAGGGAGGTTATTTAAAGTGGGAAAAGCAATTTCTGACGAGAATATCTATTTTTTAAAGAAGGGTAAAAGGTGTGTATTAAAAAATCAAGGCTATGAACATTTCAAGTAGCTTAACATAGGGGAATCATTCACGGAAGGTACTACATAGATGATTACAGAAAAAGTTATAAATTATTATAGATTTACTCTATTGCATTTTCTTTTAATAGCATTTTTTCAAGTTTTATATTTTATCTCGATGCTAGTCTTAAGAATTGGGCCATTAGCGCAGGCAGGTAGCGCAGCAGGCTTTTAACCTGAAGGTCGTGGGTTCGATATGTTTGTTCGTGTAGTACAAATGCGAAATTCCCACATGGCCCGCAATTCTCTATAAATCCGTACTACAATAAAATTTAAATCAAAAATATGTGTTCGTTTTTCATTTTCTAGTTTGAATCCAACAATCGATAAACATTAATTTCACCAAGAATTACTATTTGTAATATTATCCCTTTACAGTTAATCCGTATGCAAAATTCAGAATTTAGATTACCTTCTGATGAATCAGAACAATTACTCGTAAAATCCCAAGATGTTACTAATGAAGATTATGGATGTGAACCTTACAAAAGAAAGATAGAGGACTTATTAAAATATGGTGTTATAAATTTAGATAAACCAAGTGGTCCCACAAGTCATGAAGTAGTTTCGTGGGCTCGTAAAATTATAGAAATTGATAACGCAGGACATGGGGGGACCTTAGATCCAAAAGTTACTGGAGTATTACCATGTGCACTTGGAAAAGCTACCAGGGTTCTATCGGCTTTATTGTATGCTGGGAAAGAATACGTAGGAGTTATGCTATTACATGGACCAGAAAATGTAAAAAAAATTGAAAAAGCGTTCAAAATTTTTACGGGTAAAATTTATCAAACTCCTCCAATTAAATCCTCAGTTGTGAGAAGATTAAGAGTAAGAGAGATTTACTACTCGAAAGTCCTAGAAATAAATAATAACCACATCTTGTTTAAAGTTGGATGTGAAGCGGGTACGTACATTCGAAAACTTTGTTTTGATATCGGTGAAGCTTTATGCTCGGGAGCTCATATGTTGGAGTTAAGGCGAACGAGGGTAGGTCATTTCAGAGAAGACGAGAGTTTAATAACTCTGCAAAATCTAAAAGATGCTTACACCATTTACAGAAACGAAGATGACGATTCTTATTTAAGGAAAATAGTTTTTCCTATGGAGAAGATCGTATCACATATTCCCAAAATTTACGTAAGAGATACTGCTGTTGATGCGTTATGCCACGGAGCAGACTTAGCTTCTGCTGGAGTGTGTTATATTGATGCGAGAATTCAACCTGACATGCAAATTGTCTATATGACACTCAAAAAAGAATTAATAGGTTTTGGCACATCTAAAATGGAAGCCATGAAAATCTACAAAGCAAAATCAGGAATTATTGCTAATACGAATAAAATTTTTATGGAACGAGGTGTCTATCCAAGGTGGAACGAAATTAAAACCAAATAGGAAAAGATTGACGGCCATGGAGAGAAAAAACCAACATTATTCGTCACAATTTCCTGATGTTAGAGTTAAAGTCTTTACAGTTCCAGTTAGCTTATGTCGCCATTTGTACTTATTTAAAACAATTACGGGGATTTTTTCCTACAAAAAATTGGACTTGGGTACAAAAGTGTTTATTGAACATATGACTATCCCTAAAAAAGGGGGTAACTTACTTGATTTAGGATGTGGTTATGGGGCTATAGGAATAGTTCTAGCGTACTTGAGTCCGCAAAGCTCTGTTTATTTAATTGATACAAATAAAAGAGCACTCTGGTGCACTAAGGAGAACATAAAATATAATGTATCCGAAAGATCAGGTAAAGTAATAGTTTTGCATGGTAGTTATTTTAAACCTTTACAAGACAAAAACATCAAATTTGACGCCATCTATATGAACCCTCCACTAAGAAATGGCAGAAAAGAATTTCTTGCATTGTGCAAAGATATACCATTGTTTCTGAAAAGAAATGGACAATTTCAATTTGTAATAAAAAAAAAATTGGGAGCAAATTATATTTACAATTATTTAATCCAAAATCTTTCAGATTTATATGAAAATATAAGCGTGACTTTTAAAAGATCTGGATATTGGATTTTCAGTTTAGTGTCAATTTAGACGAAGTATTGAAATTTTCATCTTTAAAAACACCGATATCACGGTTAGCATTTGTAAAAATTTAAGAGAATAATAGTAAAAATAGAAAAATTTTTTAGAAATAGAATATTTTTTGAAACAATTCGCGAGGAAAGAGGATTTTTTTTTGACAAAGAAAAGAAAAATAGATGTTCTGCTTCATGAACTAGTTCCAAAACATTACCTTTTAACGAAAGAAGAATCACAGAATTTATTAGAAAAATACCAAATCACTATGTCTGATTTACCCCAAATGTTTGATAACGACCCGGTTTCAATGGCAATTGGCGCAAAAGAAGGGGACATCATAAAGATTGTTAGAGATTCTCATACAACAGTAAAAAAGATAAATTATTATCGATATGTCAGGAAAGAAAAAGTTTAAAAAAACTTTTTATTTAAAACTAATATTTTAACAGGTTAATCAAAATTGAGTTCTGAAAAAATATCCAATAACGACAAGTGGGTCGTATTAAAAAGCTTATTTGACGAAAAAGGTTTAGTTCGCCAGCACCTCGATTCTTACAATAGTTTTATTGAAGACGAAATGCAAGGCATCGTTAGTGAATCTGGCGAGGTTATACCAGATATCCCAGGATTCAAAATCACTTTCGGGAAGATCAAGGTAGGAATACCAAAAGTTAGAGAGGCAGATGGTGCTACTATGGAAATCACGCCCATTGAGGCTAGGATACGAGAGTTAAGTTATGCGGCAGATATTATCCTAGAAATGACTCCTATAACTATAGACGAACGAACTCAAAGGGAGGAAGCAGAAGAAACTTTAGATATTTACATTGGTAAGATTCCTATAATGCTAAAGAGTTGTCGATGCCCTTTGGAAAATTTGACTGAACAAGAATTAGTTAATCGAGGAGAAGATCCACTTGATCCAGGAGGATATTTTATCATAAATGGAACAGAGCGCGTACTGGTGACTCAAGAAGATTTAGCCCCTAATAGAATTTTGGCCGAAGAGGCAAGTCGAAGCTCGAGCGCCACGCACCAAGCAAAGGTTTTTTCGACGAGAAGTGGATTTCGAGCACCAGTAACCATTGAGAGAAAAAAAGATGGTAATTTAAGAGTTTCTTTTCCTTCGGTTCCTGGGAAGATTCCACTTGCGATATTAATGCGTGCTTTAGGATTACACTCGGATAGAGAAATTTTTGAAGCCATCTCGGAAAATGAAGATATCCAAAAAGAATTAATTCCAGTTATAGATGTTGCTTCCGAAATCCAGGTTTTAAAAGACTCTGAAAAATCCCAACAAAATTCATTAGACTACATTGGAAAGAGAGTCGCAATTGGCCAAACAAAAGACTACCGTATTCGGAGAGCGCTTCAAGTTTTGGATCGGTATCTTTTACCTCACATTGGAAATGCCGAAGAGGACCGTATCAAAAAAGCATATTACTTGGGACAAATGGCTCAAAAAGTTATGGAACTTAACTTAGGGCTTCGAGAAGCTGATGATAAAGACCATTACGCTAACAAAAGGTTGAAATTAGCTGGAGAATTGTTCACTTCTCTTTTTAGAGTTGCGTTTCTAAACCTAGTAAAAGATATTAAATATCAATTAGAACGTACCGCGGTACGAGGAAGAGCGCCTAATATTAAAACTGCTGTGAGAGCAGACGTAATTACTGAAAGAATTAGGCACGCCTTAGCAACGGGTAACTGGGTTGGAGGAAAAGCTGGAGTTAGTCAATTATTAAACCGAACAAATCATGTAGGAACTTTAAGCCATTTAAGGAGAGTTATCTCTCCATTAAGCAGAAGTCAACCCCATTTTGAGGCGAGAGATTTGCATCCTACGCAGTGGGGGAAAATTTGTCCTGCAGAAACGCCAGAAGGACCAAATTGTGGGCTAGTTAAAAATCTTGGGCTTGCTTCAATAATTTCCGTTGGTGCTGACGAAAGAATTATAGAAAATATACTGTTTGATCTCGGAGTAATTCCAATAAGTGAAGTAAAAAGCATAAAAGGAGAAAAAGTAAACATTTTTCTAAACGGAAAACTGGTTGGGATTCATCAAAAATATAATCCATTCACAAACCAACTTCGAGAAAAGAGGCGGAAAAGTGAAATTGGTGTACACGTTAATATTGGATATTATCACGATTCTAAAGAGGTGCAAATTAATTGTGACGCTGGACGAGCCACGCGACCCCTATTTATCATAAAAAATAATGAATTGCTGATTACAAAGGAAGATATTGAAAAAATTAAGCAAGGTAAGTATAATTGGTCAGACTTAATTCAGAAAGGCGTTATAGAATATTTAGACGCAGAAGAAGAAGAGAACGCCTATATTGCGATGTTTGAAGAAGATATTACCGCCGAACACACGCATTTAGAAATCTCCCCGGCTGCTATATTAGGAATTTGCGCGTCTATTATTCCATTTCCAGAACACAACCAGTCTCCCCGAAATACTTACGAAGCAGGAATGGTTAAACAAGCTTTAGGGCTATTCACGGCAAACATGCATCTTCGGCTTGATACGCGGGGCCATACGCTTCATTACCCACAAACACCGCTCGTTATAACTAGTCCAATGAAAATAATAGGCATAAATCGTAGACCTGCTGGACAAAATTTTATAATCGGGATGATGAGTTTTGAGGGATACAACATTGAAGACGCTATAGTAATTAACAAAGCCTCTATCGAGCGGGGATTAGCTCGGAGTCATTTCTTTAGAACTTACGACGCCGAAGAAAGAAAATATCCGGGAGGAGAATTAGATAAATTTGAGATACCAGAGAGAGGCGTAAGAGGTTTTAAATCTGCTGAATCGTATAGATTACTATCTGAAGAAGATGGCATTATAGAACCTGAAACTACAGTTAATGGCGGTGATGTCCTTATCGGGAGAACTTCACCTCCCCGGTTCATTAAATCCTACGAAGAATTTGAATTGATGCAGCCTAACAGACGGGAAACATCAAAAAACATGCGCCATAACGAAAAAGGCATTGTTGACACGGTTATAATTTCTGAAACCGTTGATGGAAACAAACTGGTAAAAATTAAAGTCAGAGATTTGCGCATTCCGGAGTTAGGAGATAAATTTTCTTCCAGACATGGACAGAAAGGAGTACTTGGATTAGTTCAACCAGCTGAAGATATGCCCTTCACATCTAGTGGTGTGATTCCAGATATTATTGTAAATCCTCACGCAATGCCTTCACGAATGACGCTTGGACAACTTTTTGAAGGTATTAGTGGTAAAATAGCATGTTCAACCGGTAAATTAGGTGACGCAACTGCTTTCGAATGGAAAGATATCACAAAACTCCAAGAACAATTGGTTGAAGCGGGATTTGAATTTAACGGTAGAGAAGTAATGTATAACGGTATTACGGGTAAAAAATATGAAGCTGGGATCTACTGCACCCCGATTTATTATCAGAAATTATATCACCTTGTTGCAGACAAACTCCACGCTAGGGCGAGAGGACCCGTTCAAATCTTAACAAGACAACCAACAGAAGGTAGGGCAAGAGAAGGTGGGTTAAGATTTGGCGAAATGGAAAGAGATTGTTTAGTAGGGCACGGATCTGCTTTATTGCTAAAGGAGAGGCTTCTTGATGAATCCGATAGAACTGTTGTCTTAGTTTGCGAGAAGTGTGGGCTTCTTGCTGTTTACGATAGAAACAGAGATAAGAGATATTGTCCTGTGTGTGGGGAAGGGACTGTTATATCTAAGGTTGTATGCTCTTATGCCTTCAAACTACTTCTCCAAGAAATGATGTCTCTTGGATTAGCTCCTAGGCTCAAGTTGAAAGAAAAAATTTAAGTAAATCATCTTTTTTATACTCTATTTTATTGGTTGAAAAAAGAAGCTTTAATTACTATTGTATAGCTAAAATTTAAAAAAAAAAATAAGATAATTAAAGTCCAAACCCTAAGAAATTATAAAGCTCTGGTATCATAGTATAGAGTAGAAACAGGAAAAACAGTGTCAATAGGGATATCCACACAGACTGATCCCAAGGTATACTGATGAAAAATTTAGTTAAAACTAAAATTATTAGAAATCCGATGATTGGTGTTAACTGAGTTAAATAGTTTGAACCACTAAAAGCTACTAAGTTACCTATTACTCCGAGCACTTGATTGATAGCTCCCAGAATTATTGGAATTATCAAAACAAAGATAAAAGCTAAGATTACTATTACAAATTTTTTATCAGAAGCTTTAGTTTTTGATGCTATAAGTAATACCGATATGTATAGGATTAATGCGACAATGACAGTTGCTAAAATTAACCAAAGAATAAACATTAAAGTACTGTCTAGTTGAAATAACATTTTTACGCTCCAATTAAATATTTGAGTATGTTTATTTTTAAATTAAGAAAAACATATTCTCCTTCTTTTATAAATATTTATTAAATAAAATATTGATTTTTAAGAGATAGCAACTAACTCTTAACAAGATTTAAGCCTTTTTGTATTAAAAGAAGGACAATCCGCAATTGCATCAAGCAGAATTATATCCCAAACGTAATTAGGAAGAAGTGGAAAGAAAAACCCAACAATACCGCAGAAATACTGATTGAAATAATAGAGAGTTTAATGGATATTTCTCTGCCGTATCTTGTATAAACCACTAAAGTAGTCAAAGCTACTAATCCAAATATGAGAAAAATCCACGCTAATATCCATATTGGTAACGAGGGAACTTGAAATCCGCCGACTTGCAGTAATATAAGTAACATTAAAAATCGTATTTTATTTTTGTAGGTTGAATAAGATCTTATAATTTATTTTTTTTTAAGTTTATCAATCTGAATTTAAACTTATTAAAAAAGGGAAGATAAAAAGATAATTATTCTGGTTTAGTAGAATAAAATACATTTTTTGCTTTCTTAAGGTAACTAATAAGGTAAGGCATGCCATTAAACTTATTTTTGAGAAATGTCAGCAACTCTTGAAATTCATACTTTCTGTGAAGAATTCCACTTCTGAGTAGAGAAAGTGTAAATAACACATAATTTTTTCTTAGGATTTCGAATTTTTTAGAAAATTTATTTGTTCTCCTATAACTTATGGATTCACTCATGAAATTAAGCATGATTTTTTGTATATTATTATCTAATAACAATTTACTAAGTTGTAACGAAACGCTATGAACTGAAGTAAGATAGTATCTTTTGTTGAAGAAAAGGCATATATAGAATCCAAATTTAAATACCGCTTTCGTAAATTCTATCATAGCTTTTGTAGAATCCTCCCTAATTTTGCTCTCTTTTAGACTTCTATCCAAATGATAAAGGCATCTAGCTAAAATATCGTTATAATCAAAATCAAAACTAAAAGGATCTGGAATTTGCTCTCTAATATCTTTTCCGTATAAAAGCTGAGAATTTTCTTTAAATTTTAAATCTATTAGGCTCCATTCATAATTTGCGAAGGATTCCTGAACGAAAAGCTTTTTTGTTTTTAGCCCTTGAATAGTGTTATATCCTATCCATACGTTATGGTTATCAAATTTTCTAACTTCGTAACGAACATCAGTCCAATCGAGTTTCGTAATTTTATCCAAAGTAGATACTATTACAATTACATCAATATCAGTATTTCTCCAATCGGATGGAAGATTTTTATCAAAATAACTACCAATACCAAAGATGCTAATAATTTCGCCTTTTAAATTTGTCTGTAAATATTTAATAATGCTTGTAGTTATGTTGTCTACTGCTTTGATTTTATTCACTACTTATTGTATAAATTAAAATTTAAAGATATATTATCATAATAGATCTATATTAACAAAAAAATAAATGGTTCATTTAAAAATGCATTTTTTGAGCGAATTAGTTAAAAAACCCATTTTAGAAAATCCTTTTGAGCAACACTTAAACATCCATCGTCATTTTTACCGGTATTCTAAGGGAGTGTTTATTGGCCCTGCTTTAAAAATCTCCAAAACTAAAGCAAAAATTACTATGAAAGGTGCTCATGAATACGAAGATTTAATTTTAGAAGCAGTTACTACATCAATTTCTAATTCTCAGGAGAATTTCGAGATTAATGGAAAATTGATAAGTAGTAGCGATATAGCAAATGTTATATCAGAATTGGGTTTAAACTGGGTTTTGAAAAAATCCACAGGTAAAACAAAAAATTATAAAGCAGAAATTGTCGATGAAATAAATAAGGATTTGTTGCTCCAAATTATTGATGTATTTCGAGAAAATTGCTATTTACTTTTATCGTATAACAGAAATGCAACTTGCAAAGTTACGACGAAAAAAAATATACCTCAGCCGTCGAAAAAAAAGGTAGAAGAAGACGATGTAAGCAAAAGAATACAGTTTTGCACTGGAGTGATCAATAATACAGACGCTAATCTCGAAATGCTAATAGATTTAGCAGCCCCTGATTTTAAATCAGAACTTCCGAATAATTGGAAATCAATTACAATACTTAACAATTATACCATAAACCAAATCGAGATTCCAGCAAACATAAAAGATACTCGATTGTTAAGGATCATGGCAATAAGGAAAGGCAAGATGATTCGGTCACTTGATGTTGACGGCGACCTTATCGAAAAACAGTATTCTCTTGTAGTATAATGAAATGAACCTTTTGGTTCTTTTTAATACAATTCATAAAATTTAACTTTTATAATGGACTAAAATTTGTAATAAATAGTGAAATCATAGGAGATAGAACAAAATGAAGGATTTAAGCCCATTATTAAGGACCTTTTTATTCGTTATAGCTGGAGACATCGCTATCGAGGTCGGTATAGAATTATTGAATTCTGAAGAAGAAGATATCACAGATGAGGGAATAACGGAAAATATTAAAGCACGCATAAAAGAGTTAAATCCTGAAATAGTTTTTGAAGAAAACGGTGTTGAAGTTTTAAAATTAAATACGGTTCGTAAAACGCTCTACAAGTTGTATAGTGGGAAATTAGCTCAATTTAGGAGAATACGAGATAAATCTACGGGCTGGTTTATATATTATTGGTGGCATGAATTTGACTTATTCGATGAAATTCTAAATGATAAAAAGAGACTGGTTGAGACAAAACTAAGGGAACGGTTAAAGTTCGAGGAAACTAATTACTTTTTTGTATGTAAGAATTGTCAAGATTCGACCTTAAAATATAACTTTGACTCGGCTTTTGAATTAAATTTTAAATGCCCTGATTGTAGTGGTCCATTAGAAGCTCAAGATAATCAAGAAGTGATTCAATTTCTAAAAGAAAAAATTGTTTTAATTGAACACCTTGATTTATCAGTTAATTAGATAGAGTTAGATTTTTCTTAGAACCCTAGATTTAATCTATCCATCATAAAACGGTATGCTAAGCTTAAGATATTTAACAATTTACTTCTGATTTCTAAAAATTTAATATTGTTAGATTATCACTTCTTTCTTCTCTTCACAATAGCAATATCCCCTAAAGAAGAACTACTAGATTTCTTCATATACTTATTCTGCGTGGTACTAGGATCAATTTCGTCTACTTTTTTGACTAAAGTAATTTCATACACTTGTTCAATTTTCTTGGCTAATTTAATAGTGGGTTCAACTTTTCCTGCTTCGATTCTCCGAAGTAATGATGGTTTTTCATTTAATTTTTGAGCAAATTGATCTTGATTTAATCCACGAGAGTTGCGAGCTTTTCTGATCCTAGTAACATAGTCAGTCACTATTTCTAAACCATCGTCAATTTGTCTATTATACGCTTTTTTCTTGGTAGGGAAATTAGGTTTAGCATAGTTTTGTTTGACCATGTCGTTAGTTCTAGAAACTTTTTTGATTTTAACACCGTACTGGGCACAACTTTGACATACAGTGATTTTCGCTCCTTCTATTAAGACTTTTTGCCCGCGCCCCCATATTTTTCCACCGCAAATAGGGCATTCCTTCTCAAATTGATTCGACATTTTTTTCGACATAAACCTACATTACATTCATTAGTTTTCAAGGAACGGAACTACATATTATGATTGGGAAAAAGAACTCTTATATTTTTTGATTTTTAGACAAAGCTCGTTATAATTTATAATCCAAAAATTTTTTAAAACTCATGTTCTTTCTGATATTAGCGTATTACCTTAAGTTTAAATGACTACATTGTTATTATTATTTTAGGTAATACTTTCAAAATAATTATGTTAAAGATGGGGATTTAATTACTTGACAAAGGCCACAGAGAGCAGAAAAAAAAAGGAAGAAACAAAAGATGAAGAATATTTAATTACCTATACCAGACATCTAGAAAAAAGGCTAAGAAATTTAGAAACTGAAAAACAGTTACTAGATGCTGAGCGCTTAAGGTTAGAACAGGAGTTAAGCAGTTTACGAAATGAGATAGATAGGTTAAGAGAACCACCTTTAGTATCAGCTACTGTAATAGATATGCTAGAAGATTCCGGGAAAGTAATCGTGAAAAGTTCTACCGGCCCTAGCTTTGTCGTCAACCCGAGTAGGAAAGTAAAAAACGAGAATTTAACTCCTGGGATGAGAGTAGCATTAAATCAGAGAACATTTGCTATTATGGAAATCTTACCAACAAAATTAGACCCCTTTGTTAAAGGAATGGAAGTTATTGATGAAATCCCAGATATATCGTACGAGGACGTAGGCGGACTGGACGATCAAATTTTGGAAGTTCGTGAAACCGTTGAGTTACCGCTATTAAAACCAGAGCTGTTTAAAAAGGTAGGAATTGATCCCCCTAAAGGAGTTTTACTTTACGGTCCACCGGGAACTGGCAAAACTCTAGTAGCAAAAGCCGTTGCACACGAAACAGAGGCAACATTCATTAGAATTATAGGTTCGGAACTAGTACAAAAATTTATAGGAGAAGGTGCTCGTTTAGTAAGAGAAATTTTTAATTTAGCGAAACAGAAAGCCCCGACAATTTTATTTATAGACGAATTAGACGCCATCGGGTCTCAGAGATTAAAGATCGCAACATCTGGGGATCGGGAAGTACAGCGAACATTAATGCAACTATTAAGCGAGTTAGACGGATTTGGAGAACGCGGAGATATCAAAATAATTGGCGCTACAAATCGAATTGATATCTTAGATCCCGCTTTATTAAGACCAGGAAGGTTTGATCGCATGATCGATTTTCCCGTGCCTGATGAGAAAGCAAGAGAATCGATTTTTAATATACACTCAAGAAATCTAAACATTGAAGGTGAGGTTAAATTTAAGAATTTAGTCAATTTAACTGAAGGTGCTACTGGAGCAGATATTAAAGCTATTTGTACTGAAGCTGGAATGTTCGCGATTAGAAAAAACAAAGAAGTAATCGTGAAGGACGATTTTATAGAAGCGGTAAATAAAGTTATGAGTAAGATGAGAGACAATGCGGTTCAGTCGAGGCTATACACCTAGCTATATTTAGCCAAACATATTTATTACCGCCAACTTTATTTTTCATTAAATCTTTTGTAAGTCAATCAATATGGATATTAAATTCATTTTGGCTTTAAGAAAAGTTAAAGCTATTTGCGATTACCAATTTGGGCAAGCGATAACTGATATTTTGTTCGAAGACGAAAGCGAGATTCATTTTATTTTTTCCAGAAACACAGGAAAAATAAAACATATTTACCGCGAGAATAATTTATTGCTTAATTTAAGACCTACGAATGGATTTTTCACACTTAGTCTTTTTTCAGCAGAAAGAATAATCAATAGCACTCCCTCACCTAAACATAGGGCAGTTGTTATGAGTGAAATCTCAGAATTCATTAGAAAAGGTCGAAATGTCTTTTGTAAGCACATAGTTGATATCGATATTACATTAAGACCCAACGATGAGGTCATCGTAGTTGATCAAAGCAACGATTTATTAGCAATTGGTAGATTAGTGATTCCAGTCCCATACGTTAAGAGTTTTCAAACAGGAATTGCACTAAAAATAAGGAAAGGAATAGGTAAATCTAAATTTTTATCTTAATTATATTAGTATAAGATATAACATTTGGAGATGTTGAAAATAATGGTAAAATTGCCAAAAGAAATGCAAAAAAAAGAAAAAAGCAAACCAACTCGCCCCCAAGCAACTAAGAAGAGAGAGGGTCAGCAATTTGCTTCCAGACAAATGCGTCGCCGAATGCAGCAACAAGGGATTAACATGGATCAGATCGATGCAACGCGAGTTATAATCGAAAGTCATGATAAAACCTTGGTGATCGATCAGCCAGAGGTAATCTTAATGAAACAGATGGGTCAGGAGATGTATCAAATCATTGGCGATGCAGAAGAATATGCCTCAGGAGAATTTACAATTGAAGATAGAGAAGAAGTAGAGAGTGTTGAACCAACGGAAGAGAGCATTTCTAAACCTGTTATTACCGAAAATGATATCATGCTAGTAGCCGCTCAAGCAAAGGTGGATAAAAAAGAGGCTAATGCGGCGTTAATTGATAGTGACGGAGATATTGCTAAAGCTATTATATATCTAAAAAACAAACCATAAAATTCGCAACACATACCTTTGGAAAAAAAAAAGTATTAAGAATCATAAACCATTCCATTTTTTATAACTACTATGGTATAAACATCATGTCAAAAGTAAAGAAAAAATCAACTAGATTAGATGGAGGCTTATCACAAGAAGATCTAATATTTGAAAAAATTATTTATTTTTCGGGGTGGATTTTTTTACTAATCTTACTTGTATATCTCGGAGCGTTTTTGGTTTTTGACTTTATGTTTGGGTTTATTGAATTGGAGCTAAACGCATCAAATTTTAGCGTGATCATTTTCACGGGAACTAATACTGCAATAAGTTTTGCTCTCGCAACTAGAATTAAAAAAAATAGAGATCAAAAAAAGAAATTGTTTGTTGATTGGTTGAAGGGCGAATTTCTGTTTTGCGTGATCGCGATTCTAGTTGTTGCTGCTTACCAATGGTAGATCCCTATTACTATTGATTGAATGACTACTTATAATCATCTCTTGAAGGACTAAATACATCTATAACCTCTGAATTTTCTAAGATTGTAGCTCCATGTTTTTCATTTGATTCAAAAACGTAACTATCGCCGGCTCCTACGACAAAATTTCCTTTTTCAGTTTCGAATTGTAACTTTCCTGTTATCACGTAACCTATTTGATGCTCTTTATGAGAGTGTAAAGGTACGTACGAATTTTTATCTAACGAAAAATAACATAGCATCATGTTGTTATTATACACTAAAGTTTTCCTGTAAATTCCAGGTAGCATTTCAATAGCATTAACAGAATTTTTACTTACTGGTTTTTTGCTCATATTAAACACATTTTATTTTTGATTACTTCGACTTTTTCTGTATTTGTAATCGTAGTTAATCGTTATTAAATCTAGTAGAGATCAATTAAAAATTACAAAATCGGGAAAGACGACTATTTTAATAGATTGCGTGAAATATCGAGGATAATAATTACCCGAATGAAATTTTCGAAAGGAATAGAGATTGTTCTGTGAATGTTCTTGCTGGGTATTTAAGTTTTGAGTAAAATATTAATAGAGTAACTTTATAACGGAAAAAAAAATACATTTTTATATCAAAAGAGGCAAAGTATAAACGATAAGAAATATTCGTTAAGGGTATTGTTTCGGTTCAGAGCGCCGACAAAAATTTTAGACTTTAAATCTAATCATATACCTTTATCACTTTATTTAGGAATACTAAACTAAAAAAAAATAATGATTATTATGATATTGACTCCAGAATCTGATGCAAGGAAAGAAGAAAAAGGTCTTGAAAGGGGATTTCTAAAAAATTTACTACCAAACGTATCACGAACGGAAGGCGATGTCGTGCCTTTTGACCCATTAAAGATTAAACAAAGTATTATGAAAGAAACCGGTTTAGATCAAAAATCTGCAGATCAAATTACTGAATTAGTGGTTAGAAGGATAATATCTTCCAGCATTAGTTTTCTCTCAGGTCCACATATAAGAGAGATTGTATGTTCAATTTTATCTGAACAGCACTACGAAGACGAAAGGAAGTTATATACGCGAATAGGAATGCCACTAATGGATTACGAAGCTATATTAGAAAAGGGCGTTAACGAAAATGCTAATCAAGACATGAATCCTGAATCCATTCACCATTGGGCTGCCAATAGAATCTCTGAGGAGTATGCCCTTTTAAGAATATTAGACTCAAAGGAGGCTCACGCTCACTTGTATGGCAATTTACACGTCCACATGCTAAGGTATTTTGATTTGCGCCCATTTTGCATGGAATGGGATCCTCGCATGATTCTCGAACACGGGCTTCCTCCTGTTAATAGTTGGGTGCATTGTAGCAAGTCTGGTCCCGCTGGTAGTTTGAGAGTGGCAGTAACTCACTTGGCAAAGTGGTTAGGGACGATTCAGGGTGAATTTAGTGGTGGTCAGGGGTATGATTATATAACGACGTTTCTTGCCCCCTATGCAAAAGGAGTCTCACAAAGAGAAATCGAGCAATCGATGCAATGTTTGATATTTGAAACTAACCAAATTTTTGCAGCAAGAGGTGGTCAAGTACCTTTCACATCTATTTCGTGTACTCCGACCGTACCTGAAGGTTTATTAGACATACCTGCGGTTGGCCCACATGGAAAGCTTAATGGACGGTATGGAGATTATAAGAACGAATGCCTTACACTTTTTGACGCCCTTACAGATGTGTATATCCATGGAGACTGCAACGGAAAGCTATTTGCGTTCCCAAAACACGAGGTGAAAATCAAAAAAGCGTGGCTTAAAGAATTTGAACCGTCGTACATAAAATTAATGGAAGAAGTCGTCAAAATGGGTACTCCTTATTTTCTTAATATGTGCCCTGAGTGGATGCCAGACGAAATTCATAGCCAATGTTGTCGGAAATTTCTTAGCGGAAACCAAATTATAGAGAAGTGCGTGTTAGACCCTGAAGAGAGAAAAACTGCTAATGTATGGGAAAATTACGTATCCATCGGCTCACTGCAAAGCGTTAGTCTAAATTTACCTCGCTATGCTTATATTTCTAAGGATGAAGGCGATTACTTAAGGGTTTTAGAAGAAAACATGGAACTTTCGGCTAGAATTTTGCGTAAAAAATGGAAATTAATGGAAAAACGTCTAAAATCGGGCCACTTGCCTTTATGTAGTGGAGAAATTAATGGTCGGCCGATTTTTAACTTAAAAAACCAAAACCTCTCCATAGGCTTCACGGGTCTAAACGAAGCGGTAAAAAGTCTTATAGGTTTTGAGCTGCACGAAAATACTACCGCATACGATTTTGGGAGGAGAATATTAGAATATATGGTCGCTAAGTGTAACTCCATGACAGAAAGAGACGGAATTTTATATTCTTTATGGGAACAGCCCTCCGAATCGTCGAGTAATCGTTTTGCTAGGTTAGATTTAAAGCATTTCCCCAAAAAAGCCATACCTCAATCGAGTGGGATATCTGCTTATTACACAAATTCAGATCATATCCGCTACGACGCTGATATCCCATTATCAAAAAGAATTAAATTGCAGGCAGATTACCATCCTATTGTCGAAGGTGGCGTTATAACCCATATATGGCTTGGAGAGCAAAAACCGGATGTTTTAGGCCTTTGGGAGCTTACAAAAAACATTTGTCTTAATACAAATACTGCTTACTTTGCTTATACACCAGATTTTACCTATTGTCCTCACTGTAGGAAAATGTTCAGGGGTGGTAGTTTCACATGTCCTCAATGCCATTCCACCGATGTAAAAGTATACTCTAGAGTTACGGGGTATTATAGCGAAGTAGATAGATATAACCCTGGTAAAAAAGCCGAATGGAAAGCGAGAAAACGAGAACATCTTATTAAATAATTTATTTTGTTTTTTTTATATACTTTTAAACGTTATTCTAATTATGAGTAAAGATGTATCACTAAAAGAATTTCAAAAGAAAATAGATAATTGGATCGCTCATCACGGAGGATATTGGCCTCCTCTTTCTATGCTTAGTGCAATTGTAGAAGAAATTGGGGAACTCGCAAAAGAAATAAATCATTTAGAAGGGTTTAAACCTAAAAAACCTGATAAAATTTCAGCCAATTTGGGCGAGGAGCTCGCAGATGTCATATTTGCTCTAATTTGTCTCGCTAATTCCTATAAAATTGACATTAGCTACGAATTAGAAGCCGTAATGAAAAAATATACAATAAGAGATTCTAATAGGTTCAAGTAAATTAAATTATTTTATTTAAACCTCATCTCATTTATCGTATCATATTTTGAAAAATTTTAATTCTTTTCAGCTTTTTATTTTTTAGATATAGATAGTAAAAATATTTAATAAAAATTGTTTTATAACGATATAAAATGCAGAAAGAAGGTATAGAGAAACAAAAAATCCTTGAGCTACTTGAAAAAAAGCTAAAAAAGGATTTATCCTACGATTCCGGCTCAATTTTAGGTTCTATGTGCTCAGAACCTTTAAACATCGCTAAAGAAATACATAATAAGTATATATCAAAAAATTTGGGAGATCCGGGATTATTTTTAGGCACCGCTGAATTAGAAGATGAAGTTATACGCGAAATTGGTGAATTATTTGGTAACAGTAGTATTTATGGTACGTTTACAACTGGGGGATCAGAGGCAAATTTAATAGCAATGCGGATTGCTAGAAATTTACGACCTCATATTAAGAAACCAGAGGTTGTACTCCCGTGCTCTGCTCATATATCCTTTGATAAAGCAGCAGATTTATTAAATATTAAGTTGAAAAAGGTAAATCTTCTTAATAATTTTCAATTAGATTTAAATCATTTAGAATCTCTCGTTAATGATAACACATGCGCTGTTGTTGGAGTTGCGGGTACAACATCCTTAGGTTTAATTGATCCTATTGAAGAAATAGGGAAACTTATTGGAGGACGAGACATATTTTTTCACGTAGATGCTGCCTTTGGTGGATTTGTGTTACCTTTTTTAAAGGAGTTAGGGTATCCTATTCCAGCTTGGGATTTTTCAGTGAAAAGCGTGGATTCAATTACAGCAGATCCTCACAAAATGGGTTTAGGAATTATACCTTCAGGTGGATATTTCATTAGAGACGCTTCGATTTTAAAAAAAACAGGATTTGAAATTCCCTATTTAGCAGGTGGAAATTTTCAGCATTTTCACATTGTAGGTACTAGACCAGGAAGTCCGATTATAGCGTTTTGGGCAATTTTAAAGCTTTTAGGGATTAATGGTTTTAAGGAGATTGTGAAAAAATGTATGGAAAATACAAAGTTCCTAGCCCAAAGAATATCAGAAATTGATGGTGTAAAATTAGCGGTTGACCCAGTTATGAACGTAGTAGGAATCACCACCGAAAGTGGAAAAAGTATATGTGAAGTTGAAAAATCTTTACGTGACAGCAAATGGATGTTAGGAAAATTTCTGGATTTCAATTTAGTGAGAGTGGTGATTATGCCTCACGTAAAAAGAGAGCATTTAATCGAATTTAGTTCTGATTTAGAAAAAATCGTAAAAAAACTAAAATTATAAAAAGTAATGATAGAGAATTTTATAATATACGTCAATTATATATCATAAGTCAAACAATAGTAAAATAACATTTTAAATTTAAGTAGGGTTAAAATCCTTTAGAAATGAGTTAGAGAATGGCAAAAGATAAAAAAAAAAAGATTGGAATAAAAACAACGAGGTATTATACGAAAACATGTACCAGTTGTAATTACGAATACCCTAATTGGTTTACTAATTGTCCTAAATGCGGTGCCGCTTGGGACTCTAATAAGGCAGCCTTGAGTGTCGGAAAAAAGGAAGTACCGAGAAAAACGATTAAAATTGTCGTAAAAATAACGGAAGAAGATTTTGACGACGCTTTTGAAAGAGTACAATTAATTTTTAGCGC
This sequence comes from Promethearchaeia archaeon, assembly GCA_029856125.1. GTDB lineage: Archaea > Asgardarchaeota > Lokiarchaeia > Sigyniarchaeales > SOKP01 > SOKP01. Next base: position 150,386 of record JAHQWJ010000062.1, read on the forward strand.
TGATCAGGGTGTGTCGTGGTATAGCTTGAGGATGGAAAACAAGTTAGATTATTTTATTGCCGAAATAGTTGAAGTTCCGTTGGGTGCTGTTGTTATTTATTACATTGAAGTGTTCTTAGCACACGGAGAAAAAATCGTTGAAAATAACGACGGTAAGTACTTTCATTACAAAGTTGGCTTACCTGTGGAAAATTTAGAAAACGAAGAGGATCAATCCACAGAAAGTATTCCTCATTCCTCAGAATATAAACCTTTCAAGGTAACGAATCAATCCGTTGGAAAAGCAGAAAGTATCGAAAATTCCAAGGTCGAGCTTGAGGACGAATTGGATAAAATAATTTTTAACGATTCAATCCAACTCTCTGAACTTCATGTAAGCAAACAAATCGATGTACCACCCCCTCAGCCAAAAAAATATCATGTTGACGATACTAAAACGATTTTTGGAACTCTTCAAACTCAGATAGATCCAGAGTTGAAATTCTGTCCTTTTTGTAATTCAAAAATCAAAAAAATGTGGAGTACGTGCCCCATTTGCGGTAAAAACCTTTAGAGAATATTATTAAATTTAGTTTTTTAGTTTGGTTCTCGTTCTTAGAGTTTACTACCACATTTATTACAGTAAGCGTAATCGGAAGATAATGTTGTTCCGCATTGTTCGCAAATTAGGAGATCATTTTTCTTCTCTTTTTGGTTTTCTTCTTGAACTGATTGAGAGGATGTAATTGCTGTGAATGATGTGAAATTTCTATCTATGTCTGCTACGTTAGGAATTATTCGCAATTTAGATTTCTCTTCTTTGTCACCCTTTATTGTAGCGGTAAAAGGAATAAAAGACGCGCTACTTTCCTCTGGAATTCCTTCCGTTCTTTGAGTTAAAGTCTGGAACAATGAACTTGGTTTGGAACTCGGTGATACTTGAGACGATGTCTGTTCGGGTGTCACACCTTCAACAGAAGATTTTTTTTCCTTTTTACTTTTTTTTGATGTCTTCATCCCTTCAAATAATTCCCCTTGTTTCGCTCGTTGTTCAGAAATTTTCTTTTCTTTTTCGATTTTAGACTTTTCTTTATCTTGTTTCTTTTTCTCTTTAGCTAATCTTTTTTGTTCTTTTTTAGGTATTATTGTTTGCGGCATATAATCGACTAACGACTCCGAAGATGCAGGTTGGGAAACTGGCTCGTCGTCTACTTCTTGTTTTGGTTGGGGGGTTGGTTCAAATGTCATAGAAGCAGGTAATGGTTTAGGTGCCTCTTCTCTTTTCGTGACGCGAAATGGAGTTTGGAAAGAGGTGCTCTCCGGGGGATTTTCTGTTTTAGGTAGTTGAAATTCTTTGGGTGTAGGTGCAGGGATTGGAACATTTGATGTAAAAGGAATAGTTTTTGGCTTATATGTTTCTTTATCGTTTGTTGTAGTTGCTTGTTCTGACGGTTGAGATTTCTCAGCCATAATCTGATCGGGCGTTTTAAATTCTATGTCTGTTGGTTCGGGCGTAAAAATTTCTGGATTAGGGTGAGGTTGAGAAACGGGAGTAGGTTCGGGTACTGGTGGAGCTTCATATTCAAGTTCGGGTTCTGGTTCAAAAATGGGTGTGGGTTCTTTAGAGTATGTTATTTTCGGTTCGGGTACTGGTGGAGCTTCATATTCAAGTTCAGGTTCGGGTTCCGGAACAGGTGGTGCTAAATACTCAGTTTTAGGTATTGTAGGTTGAACAATTGTCTTTTCGATGGGTTCGCTTCCTTTGATAATTTCTCCTGGAGCGTAAACGGTTTCGTTAGAGATTAATTGGTCAGGAACCCCTTGTCCTATCATCAAACAAGCGAGAATGTGAAAGCAATCTCCGACACCGTCACCCGTTTTAGCAGAAGTCTCCATATAATACAAGTTGAAATCTCTCGTAAAATTGTTAATTTCTTCAACTGAAACAGCTCTAATGTCAGTTAAATCGCTTTTATTGCCAACAAGTAATACAGGTATATCAACTTTTATGTTAGCCCTAACTTCTTCAATCCACTGTGGTAAATGTTCAAAACTTGCAGAGTTCGTAAGATCAAAGACGAGGATTGTACCGAGCGATCCTCTATAATACATTGGTCTGATTGAGCTAAATCGTTCTTGGCCGCCGGTATCCCAGAGTTGGAGCTTACATTTGATCGGTCCTTCAAAAGTATCAATCGAGATCGTTTTTACATGAAAATCAACACCGATTGTCATCTTATAATCTTCAGTAAAGAACCCTTTCGAGAATCGGAGTGTAAGTGCGGTTTTACCGACACCACCATCTCCTACCACGATTGATTTAAAAAGGTAATCATATTCTTCAACCATTTCAATTCTTCCATTACTTTATTCAGTTTTTGTATTAGAATTTTTAATAATAATCTAAGTTGTTCTATTATTATTATTAATAAAAATTTATTTAATTATACTTTTGGATATTTTACATCAGATTTTCTAGTTTATGTGTTGGCAACTGCTGTTGTACGGCACTTTTTAAAAGAATTTTAGAAACCTTTACCAATTAAATACGTATAATTTTTTAAGTCCCCTTTAAAAAACGATTTTAAGGGGGACTTTTTAGATTAACGGGAAATCATTGTATTACACTTTTCTGTTGTTAAACTCTTCTTCGATATCTACATTTTCAAACCAATCGTTAAGTTTTTCTAAGCTTTCTTGTGGAAATTCATACGAGTGCTCCCTATCTGGATATAATCCTTTTTCTACTTCGCTTTTATAGCTAAATAATGCATTTCGGACGGATTTTCCCACATCTCCAAAATATTTAAGAAATTTAGGTTTGAAGTCGGTAAAAAGCCCTAACATATCGTTAATAACTAAAATTTGGCCGTCACAGTAAGAACCGGCTCCAATTCCTATGGTTGGAATGTCAATCGATTTAGTAATTAATTTAGCTATTTGCCAAGGAATACTTTCCAGGACGATTGAAAACACCCCTGATTTTTCCAGATTTTTTGCGTCTAAAATCAGCTTTTTTGCGGCTTCTATCGTTTTCCCTTGAACTAAAAATCCTCCAAACTCATATACAGCCTGAGGTGTAAGTCCTATGTGCCCCATGACTTGAATATCAGCATCAATCATAGCCTCTATTGTGGGACAAATTTTTGTGCCCCCCTCAACTTTCACGGCTTCAGCTCCACCTTCCTGAATGAATCTTCCTGCATTCCTAACGGCTTCGTTGATATTGATTTTATACGATAAAAATGGCATATCCCCAACTATCATTGCATTTGAAACTCCACTAGACACTGCTTTTGTATGGTGAATCATATCGTCCATTGTAACTGCTAATGTATTTTTGTATCCAAGAATTACCATAGAAAGAGAATCACCTACGAGAATTAAATCAATTCCACATTCGTCAACGATCTTCGCAAACGAATAGTCGTAAGAAGTGATAGTAACTATTTTTTCTCCGTTTTTTTTCTTCTCAATTATTTTTTGAGCAGTCATTTTTTGTAAGGCCATACATGAAGTAACGCTATACCTCAGAAAAATGTTTTGTTTGTTTAAATAGACCTAAAATTCTCGGTAGCAAAATTAATTTTCACCCTTACAGATCTTTAATATATTGCTTTAATTTGTTCAATGAGTTGCGAAAGTTAGGGATATAAAAGCTGTTGTAACTTACCTAACGCTCATTTTCTTTATCGAAAACGAATGTCACGATTTCTATTATCTATCCTTTTTAGGCTAAGTTTCTTAGCAATAAGCTCTGAAAATCGTTTAATTCGTTCTTTATTTCGCTGAATTTATTATGGAGAGCGATTATCCCTACATAGAAGATATTTTCTACGTTCTCAATTTCTATTAAAAATTTTCGTACGTAATAAGTTTTAGCGTCAGAAAATGCCGTTCGGTCGATTATTTCTACTTTTTCGTCTTTTATCCTTTGAAAAAACTCAAGATCTTCGTTAATTTTATTACTTATTTTCTCTTCGAACTCCCGGGTATCCATGGTATCCATGTAATGATCAGAGATTATAAGACCCGTGTCAGTATATAGTATTGCATAACTACACTTATAATAATTAACGAATCTGTTTAGAACGGCGTCAATTTCTTTTAAACGTAACACTGTATTAAGAGAGTAAGAAAATGCTTGAGAGATCGAGGATATATCGTAATAAGAGGTGTTAAAGAATTTAAATTTGATATCGTGATTTTGCGACAATATCAGGTTTTTTATCATTTTGGCCCGATCTATATAATCTTCGTCGTTTTTGAACTTTGGATCGAATTTATTGAAACATACTATTACTTCGTTTTCGTAATTAAGATTTCTATAAATATCTAATAACTCGTGGAGATATTCTACCGAATCTTCAAATTTAAGCTCATCTTGAATGTCAATTAGGTAGTAAATGTAATCTGTTTCAAAAAAATATACTGGATTGGTTACATAGATTTTTCTGAACTTCTTTTGTCCACCCATATCCCAAAGATTAATTCGATAGGTGTTGAGGAATTTAAAAGAACTGTAATCGATTTTTATCGTTGGTTTTAGGTTTTTAACTCGCTCATAAAAGTTGTATTTCTGCCTAAGAGCTATCAAAGCGCTCGTTTTACCGGCATTATCTAGTCCCGCAATAACAAGTTTAAATTCCTTAGATTGGTGAGGATTAGTTGTCATTATTAATTATAAAATTACTTTTATCTCGAAAATATTATGTAAAATTAAATTATAAATCTCAATTAATTTATTTATTTTTATTGATTTTTTTGATTTTTACGCGTAAACCAACAAATAAAGATGATTAAGTTTTATCAATAAGATTTTTTAGGAAACAAATCATTAAATAATTCTAATAAAATTAACTAAGATAAGATTATTATGGATGCTAAAGATATAGATTACTACGCTCTAGGGTTCGAATTTATTGAAACGAAAACTATGTTTGTTTCAAACTACAAAGACGGTAGATGGGACGAGGGTACGTTAGTACCGTTTGGTAACTTCGAGATTTCACCTGCAGCGTGCATATTAAACTATGGACAAGGAATTTTCGAAGGGATGAAAGCATTAAAGACTAAAAAGGGCGATCATGTTCTCTTTAGACCAGAGGAGAACGCAAAGAGATTCAACGATAGTGCTAGTAGAATGCTCATACCCAATTATAATGTAGATAAATTTGTTTCTGCCGTAAAAAAAGTAGTAAAGGCTAATGAGGATTATATACCACCCTATGATAGTGGTGGAGCTCTTTACATTCGCCCTATAATGATTGGAACAGGTCCTACAGTCGGAGTAAAACCTGCTAATGAGTATAAAATGATAATGTTTACCGTCCCAGTAGGACCCTATTTTCCGGAAGGATTTACAGGTATAGATTTAGAAATCACGAAGAAATACACAAGGGCGGCCCCAGGAGGAACGGGCTCGAGCAAAACGTGTTGTAATTACGCAGGTTCTATGCTACCCGGCAAAGAAGCTAAGGAAAGAGGTTTTGCGCAGGTTATTTTTTTGGATGCGGTTCATAAAGAATATATCGATGAGGTCGGAGCTGCGAACTTCTTTGCTGTGATTGACGGAGTCTTAGTAACGCCGAAAACTGCTGGCACAATTTTACCCGGAATCACACGAAAATCGATTTTAGAGCTAGCTTCAAAAAAAATTGGAATGCTAACAGAAGAAAGAGATATTTCTTACAAAGAGCTTTTTGAAGTATCGTGCACCGAAGCTTTTTGCTCGGGGACTGCTGCTGTTATTACTCCAATTAAATCGGTTGTTCTCGAGGAAAAAAAGCGAATTTTTAGCGAAGGGGAACCGGGAGAAATTACTCGAAAAGCTTACGAAATGCTCACTGGCATTCAGCGTTTAGATATTGGTGACGAATTTGGATGGGTTGAGAAAATTTAGAGAATAGAAATGGTTTTACTTCTAATTAAAGGCATAGACTTCCAATTAAAATTTCAAAAGCGTTTTTTATGTTTTCTCCAGTCTTTGAAGATATTTTAAGGTAAGAAATAATATTTTCGTTCTCATTTACAATATCAAGGATGTAATTGTCTATCGCTTGGGTATCAGATGGTGAAATAAGATCTCTTTTTGTTCCTATTAATAATATAGGAAGATTTCCAAAAGGTTCTAATGTTTTTATCCAATCGTATACGTTTTCAATGGTATTAATCCGAGTTAGATCAAAAAGGATAACGGCTGCGATAGAACCGTCAACAAAACCATTTAGAAGCGTTTTAAACTGAGTTTGACCAGCAAAGTCCCACATTATAAAATTTAATTCAATCCCATTGACCGTGATGTTTTTCGAATAAAAATCAACACCTCGGGTTAATTTACTATCGTCGTAAAAGCAATCGTGGACGAGTCGGTCTAAAAACGAGGTTTTTCCTACTCCTCCATCTCCAGACACAATAACTTTTACTGTTTTCATCTTAATCAATGGTAATTGTGCAAATAATAATTAAAAACATAACTTACGAAACTAAATTGTGTAATATTTGCATGTAAAAAAATTTTCCTACTCTCAAACGCTCTATAGAGATTTACAAAAAAGTCGAATAACTTGTACTTTTTGCATTATATATTCCTAAAAAGCGATCTAAAATCTGTTAGGAGTATTTGAAAAGAAATTAAATAAGAACTCTTCTTTCCGAAAAGCAAATTTATATTTCTTCTCTGAGTTTTTGGATTTTTTTTTTTAATTTTTTTATTCTGGGATCCGCGACACTGTACACTTTGAATTCGTCGAGAATTTTTAACGCATGCTGATAATAATTGATGCTATTGAAAACATCGCCGTCTTTCTCAGCGGTTTCTGCTTTTTCTAGATTAAAATCAAGCTCGATGTATTTGGATTTACTCTCGATGTTAAAAATCTTAAGTGATATCTTCGCTATCTCACCTTTAAAGTTTAGTTCTTTAGCAATTAATAATGCTCTATTGTATTCATTTAAGGTTATCTGAAATTTAGAATCTTTTGCTGCAGCTCGAGCTTTTTTCTTAGTCTCTTTTATCCATCTACGTGCTGAAAATTCGTCCATAGTTTTTAACTGTTCTTTTAAATCCTCCAAATCAATATTATTATTAATGATTGGTGAAATTAAACTCGATTTTATCATTTTATCGTGATCTGCGGTCTGACCTGATTCGATGGTATTTGCAATTGTTTCTATAGACGTTGGAGATATGATTTTACGCTCTAGTAGCTGATAAATTTCATAAAGAATAACTTCATCCTCAATATCAGCAATATTTTTTAGTCTGATGAGCATGTTATTTATGAAAAAAAAGGTTTTTATGGTTAGCATTTCTTTTGCGAGGTTGTATATAGCCTTCTGAACTAAATTTCCTTTTACTTTATCTAATTCATATGGGGGTATCGAGCGAGCTAACGTCATTGGAAACATAAGGTAAATGTTAAAAAACTCAACGATGTAATCGATCTTATCTTGAAAACCAAAATGAACACCTTTCTCTTGAAACTTTATAAGTTCCTCTTTAAATTGTGGTTCAAAACTTTCTAAGAACTGAAACACTTGATTTCTTAGTTTAATGGATGCTTTATGATCTAGAATTAAACAAACTCTGATAATATCTCCATCTTTGAGTAAAATATTAAACTTCTTATACTGAAATTCGTAGAATTGATACTCGAACGAAGGGACGACGTTTTTATTCGATACTTCGCTAGATTCTGAAAAAGTTATGTTAGCTTGAATAAATCCGCTCAGTAAATTCTCATCAATATCGACACCTGAGACTGCGTAATTTAATAAAGTTAGCCCTGAACCCTTATCCATTAAGAGAATATGTTTGATATTTAAAACATCCAAAAATTTCTTCCAAATGGTTTCTCTTTCTAATTTAAGCTGTTTATCGACAGAATCAATTTTAATAACCTCTGCTGTTGCGTCAAATTCGAAACCTAAATCCATTAATCGCCTTTTAATACATTCACTACAAGATTGCGCTTTCTGTGGGCAATTATCCTTAGTTTGTCCGCAATTATATCCTAAACCATTAATCTTGAAATATACCATAAAAAATTAGATCCTAAACGAGTATTTGAATTACAGAATAGTTTTTTGCATAGAAAAAACTTCTTGTTTCATAAATAATGCAAATTCTTGTTCTTAAAATTAAGTTTTAAATTAATTAAAAAAGAAAAGGGTTTATAAAATCAATTTACAAAATAGTTTAGATTAAATTGTTATTTTAAAATACATTGAAAATGTGATTTGAAGATGGAAGTTAAAAGGAAAAAATTTCTATACAGCATTCTTACAGTAAATCTTGCTTTAGTCGCTGTGTTCGTATTGTTGTTTTCATTCTATGGTCCAATTTTGGCTGCCACTATATTTGAAAACGAGATTGGTTTAATTGCGATAACGAGTAGAATTTTAATTTTGGGCATTATGTCATTCTTTCTCTTTCGTAAGTGGTTAAGACAGGAAGCCGTTTATATTTCAGATGCTTACTTTTTATTTGGATCGTTTTTTGGAATGTTAACCTGGGCAAAAGTTTACGATATTTTCTATAATCCTGCAATAGTTTCAGGCGCGTTTGAAACGGGATTCATTTTATTGTTGGTAAAAATTAGGTTTTTTATTATAATCGCAAATTTAATGCCAATATTGTATATTGGTTTAGATGCGATTCTCGTATACGTTAATATGAACATGAATAAAGAGATGAAGAAGAAGCAATTCAATAAGCTGAGGATAAGGATTATTCTAATCTTTGTGTTGATAACCATATCGGTAATAATTTTAGCTCCAACCTTAGATTTCCTTATTCTAGTTTTTCCATTCATAACAATTGCTACTTATGTTGGCATTGCGTTTATGTTTTTATTTATGTACAAAAATAAACGACTCTCTCAAGCAAACGGGTTAATAATTGGAATTGCGTTTATCTGCTTTATAGCTTCAAGTTTAATCAGGACGATTCTCACATCTACTAATCTTTATTATGGCACAATCGCTGAAATTATCGATATAGGAGTAAACTTGCTTATGTTTATAGGATTCATAACGAAACCTAAATATGCGAGATGACTGTGTTTTTTACTATCTAAAGAGAAGTATCCCTAAATGCTTTTTTATAACTAAATTTTTTTTCTTGATTTTTATTAGAATTTTTGAATAATTTTCGAGCTTTAAAAAGATTAAATTAGAAATATAAGTAGTTAAACCATTTGGTGGTGTTAATGAAAATATATAAAAATTGGAAAATATTTGCTTCACTGTTCATAATATTCGGTCCCGCTCAATATATTATTTTGACCGCAGTAGCTATGCTGTTTTACGCCGGGGGAACCCTTATCAATCCTTTTAGTCCAGGGTACTATTTTTGGGGTAATTTTTTTAGCGATTTAGGTCGAATCATCGCACTTTCAGGTGCTCCGAACAATATTTCTTTCGTAATATTTACGATTACTGCCTTAATTCTAAGTATCTCGTTTATACCTTTCGCTTTTGCAATAACTTCGTTTTTCAAGGGTGATAGAAAGTTATATCTAATAGTAAGAGTTGGCTCGTTAGTTTGTCTTAGTTCAATAATTTTTCTGATCGGTACGATACTTACTCCATGGGATATATTTGCAAATACTCATTTAATTTTCGCCAATTTGTTCAATCTTACCGGCGTTTTAGGAATTATCTTTTTCACTATCGCAGTTCTTTACAACAAGGATTATCCTAACCGATATGCGTTCGTTTACATTGGCTTACTAATCGTTGGAATTACTTACACGATTGTCTTGATTAGCATACCAAAATCTATCACTTTAGATGGGCTTATTATACAAGCTTCTATGCAAAAAATATCTCAATATTCCTTTTTAATCTGTTTTTTGATTCAAGGATACGGAGCTTGGAAGCTACAAAAATATAAAATAAGCTTATAGATTACCTATCTCCGTCATTTAAATTGATAGCATTTGAACGGAGTTGCCTTTTTTTTTTATTCGTGAACTTAGAATTTTGTTTTCCTCACGAAAGTTAAGACAAATCCATATTCTTTGATTTTTGTACTAAAACACTAAAGTTTTTAACCATCTCTTCTAAGCTGGGAAAATTAGGTAGGTTAAGTTTAGCTAGTTTTTGGGAGATTCTCCCTACTTCCTTTGCCTCACCAATTAACCAAAAGAATATTGGTTTTGAAGCTTGTTTTGCGTGGGTTATGATATTGTCCACATTATTCATAGCTCTAAACTGTCGAGAACAAAACATCATGTTGAAAATACCTTCAACGTTGGGATCTTTCAATAAAGCTTCATACACACGAGACGTTACTACCTCGGGTTTTACGTTATTCATCATCGCTTTTTCCATTGCTGGCCATATGTCTACAAAAGCAAAGGTGTTTGGAGGCATCCACTCGGGAAACACTTCAACGAGGGCAGAGTACGTTTTCTCACTAAGAACAGGAAATTTTATACCATATTTAAACGTGAGATCCGCTGTAATCGTTCCGGCACCACCAGATCCTGCCACAAATGAGGCGTTACCTTTTTTAGGAAGGGTTTTACCAGACAAGTACATTAACGAGAAGGTGCGCGCATATTGAAATAACTCGTAAAAATTGTTAGCATAGATTACTCCTGATTGTTTTACGATCCCGTCAATTAGATTTGAATTTTCTGCCAAAGAACCAGTGTGGCTTCTAGTTGCTTTTTGGCCTTGAGGCGTAACTCCACCTCTAAGCAAAATAATAGTCTTATTTGGCATAGACCTAGCTTTTTTGCATAGTTCAATAAATTTTCTTGAATTTTTAAACGATTCTAAGTATATGGCTATAACATTTACAGTATCGTCCTCCATCATATATTCCAGAAACTCAATTTCGCTCAAATCCATTTTGTTCCCGATCGAACAAGAATATCGAAATCCTAAATTCGGATATTTCGTCATTATGTGCATCAAATACCCGCCATTTAACATCCCAGATTGACTTATTAGCGCAATATTACCTCTCTTATAGGTAGAAAAAACACCAAATCCAGAAAAAAATCCTTCTTTTTCGTCACTATCGCTGTCTCCATCGATGGTGCTAAGACCCATACAATTAGGACCAACGACCCTTAATTTAGTGAAATTGTCTGTTATCTCAAGTATTTTTTCTTTTAATTCGAGACCTTTTTCGCCTACTTCTTCGAAACCCGATGCTTCAATTATCGCTCCTTTTACTCCTTTTTCCACACAATCCTTTAAGATGTCTGGAATTAGTCGATTTGGAACGTAAAATATTGCAATGTCAACCTCGTCTTCGACATCTAAAATACTCTTTTTAAATTCTATATCGTAGAGCTTTCCTTCCGCATTTGGGTTTATAAAATGAACTTTACCTCTGAAATTGTTTGTAATAAGGTTGGTAGCAATCCGAAATCCGCCTTTTGTTAATTTTTTTGACGCACCAATAATAGCTACGGACTTAGGGTGTAAGAATAGGTCAATTATGTTGTCGCTTTCCATTTTCACACAAAATTTCGTTTATTATTATGGATTGTATCTAAAAAAATAAAATTACAATATTGATATGTTTAAGGGTAACTAACTGCGCTAGAAAAAGTTTGAATTAAGTTAAATTATTCGAAATGAGATAATTATGTTCTTTTCGGTAAAAATAATAGAAAACTCTCATAGTCATTGTGTTTATAACTTAAATAGATCACAACAATAGTATTATGTATAATATCAATTGGGAAAGCTATCGTCACCCAAAGTTTCTACAATCGTTAAATTTAACATTAAACGAGTTAAAAATGTTGAATCTATTTTTAAAAGGACCAAATTTTAGAATAGATGCAAATCAAGAACAGTTACATAATACAACCTTAGTTTCCCCAAGAAATAATTTAAATCCTTCGAAATTGATAACTCAAGAGAAGATTAGCATCAAAATTTAACCTACTCTTTTAACTAATAATTAATGATCTTGCCAAGAACGCCTACACCTCTTTCTTTTTGCCTAATTGTTTTCAATTATTCCTCATGAATAACTAATTTCAACACATACATTTAAATAGGAAATGTAATAATTGTTTTTATAGTAAAAATAATTTTTACAGTAAAAAAAATGTGATCGCTTTATGCCTGAAAAAAAAGAAAAAAAAAAACCAATTTTCGAGAAGGTCGGTCTTGTGTTTCGAAATCCTACGAGGGTAGATATAGTAAGAGAGTTATCTACAAGCTCCCAAAGACCAATAGACTTAGCGAATAAATTAGAAGTTGATCGTCAAAACATTAATTATCACATAAGCGCCTTAAAGAGAGGAGGAATAATCAAAACGCAGAAAATGGAAGTATCCCAAGAGGAAGCCTCAAAATTGAAAGGTGCAATAATTGACAAAGTTACCAATGAAGGAAAGTTAAAAATCTCTTATGGGGTCGAACTTACAAGAAACGGTAAGGACATCGTAAACCAATTTGTAGCCCCCCTTTACGAAGAAGTAATGGTGGAAGAAGAGCATAAAGAAGAAAGTGTTAATAAAAAAAAAAAGGAGGAAAGTAAATTATGAAAAATGTAAGTGTTCAAATAGTAGAAATGTTATTTGAGAATCCTTTAGAAATTTTAGAACTTGGAAAAGCTCAATCTCACGGTAATATGACAGTTATCCCAATCATCTATAAGGGTAAAACCTTAGATTTTATTAGCGTTAAAGAAGCTGAAGACCTCGGCTTAATAAGTATAAACGAAACAGATACCGTCAGTCAATTAGAGGTAATTAATAATAGCGATAAACAAGTGTTGATCCCTTTCGGTGTAACAGTCCATGGCGGAAAACAAGATAGAACAATATGGGAACCAATCCTATTGGCTGCTGGAGGAAAACAAAACTTATCTGACGGAAATAAAAGTCCTATGGAACAAAAATATACCGTTCCAGCTAAGTGCGTCGAACAATCGAGATGGAATTATCGAGAAGGAAAAGGGTTTAAATCTTCTAATACAAGATTACATCCTAACGTCGCCTACGCAGCTATATCGTCGGCAGGTCAGGGGTCAGTTTGGAACGAAATCCAAGCTTATAGAACTGAAATGAACTATAGCAATAATATTGCCCCATCTCAAAGCTATCTTGAAATGACAGAAAATATAGATAAAGAAACAGACGAGATAGTAAATTCTTTTAAAAACCAAGAGAACCAATGCGGAATAGCTACCTTTATCAATGGTGAATTTATTGGTATAGAGTTTTACGCAAATCCTAAAGTATGGGAAACAATGAACAACGACATCCTTAAAGCTTTTGCCATCGAATCGCTGAGATTTAAAGATAAATCGTATAAAGAGGTGGCAGACCAATACGATAAGCACCTGATAAAAGCATTACAAAAGTTAAAGTTGAATTTTTCCGAAAGAAAAGGGATAGGACTTGGTGAAGTGGTCGAATTTGAGTCGAAGGATAAAAAATGGAGAGGAAACACCCTAGTCCACGAAAATTCGTTAGTCCAGTTCTATATCGTTTCAAAAAGAGGAGGAAGCAGCAGTTCCGATCGGCAAGAACAAGTTTTTCAAACAAATATAAGCCAAAGATATATTTAATGCCCTAAGAATACGCATTAGGCGTATTGAAATACAATTTTTCAATTTTAATCTTTTTTTTCATATCTTTTATAAATTTAAGAATAATAATGATATAATCATAGATCTCTCATAAGGGCCAAGAAATTAGGCTCCTAAAGAAGTAAGACTAACTATTAACAATATCGTTGAACATATTCACAAATGCATTAAAATCTTTGTTCATAAAATAGAGCCCAAGCGGATCGCGACTTTTTAATGCAAGCATATAGTATGGTAAAGGGGTTTTTTTTAAGGTGACCGGTTTGAACAAGAAATATTTTCCCATTTTTCTGACAACTATTTGATCTTCTTGTTGTTCTATTCCCATATCTTCAAAAACGTCGTTAAGTGTCAAAAAATACGCAATTGTGCTACTCAAAAGTTTTTTTGACTCATCATCTTTGAAGCAGGAACCTAAAATAATCGAATTGTTATCGGTAATGAGTAACCCATCACAATTTAGTTTTCTCGTAAATTCATCAATAGTTTTTTGTAACAACTCTGATTTTGGATATAAATTAAGTAGAACTTTAGACATCGCATTCATGATTGTATAAGGATTATATATTGACGTTGTAAAGAATTGAAGCTTTTCGTAATCTACTCTCTTAATAATTTCTTTATTTAAAGCAAGTATTTCAGATTTTATTTGCTTTTCAACTCTATGAATTAATTTAGGATCAAATTTATGAAATAAAATGACGATCTGAGGCTCAATTTTCAATTCTTTAAATTTATCAACGACATCATATAAATAACTCAGAGATTCTTTAATACGAGGACCATCTAATATGTCAATAACATAAATCGCAACTTCTGTCTCATCAAAATATTTGTTCGGGTTATCTAGGTAAGAAATAAGATATCTCTTTTGACCCCCTAAATCCCACTCGGTGATTTCCCTTCCCAACAATTTAAAATTACTCCTTTGTGCACCCCTCGTGGGTTCAATTAAAGCAATTTGTGAGAATTCCCTCTTTAGAGCTAAAATTATACTCGTTTTACCTGCTCCATCCAAACCTGTAAACACAATCTTAAACGTTTTTTCTTTAGTCTCCTTTTCTTTTTCATGAAATATTAAAGAATCTTCCAATAGATTCACCTCATAACGTAATTCGGCAAAAAATGATAATTAATTTCGCCAAGAATTAAACGGTTAATCTGATATTTAAGATTTATTTGTCACTTATATGCTATATTCAGTTCTACCAAAAAATTTATTTACCTAACATTCCATATTAAAAATTATGCCAGAAAGTATCAAATCTCTTAAGTTTCTATATGACTATGCTAAAACTTTGTTTGAAAAGCGAAAAGATAATCATTTTGAGGAATCCATGAAAACACCGTTGTTTAAACGCGAGAAAACCGCTCTCGATTTATTCGTACATTCTGCCAGCACGTTATATATGGCAATGAAAAAAACGGCCAATCCTAATGCAGATGCTAAAGAGATATCAATTAAGTTAGATCGTGAATCCACCGCACCTTTACACGAACAGTTATTAGAAATATTTAGTAAAGCAATTGAAGCCTATGTAGAAGTAAGGACTAAATATTCTGAAGAAGACCTTAACAATACGTTTACATCCCCTTTTGGGAGAGAAATGACATACGAAGATTGGTTTGGATTTATTATCCATCACACAATCGGCCATATTTATCAAGCCTTTAGATTGCAGGCAATATACCTAAGACATAAGGTTTAATTGAAGCTGTAATTTAATCTTGAGGAATTATAATAACCACTTTTTATTTAACGTATTAGGATTATTGATTTAACATAGTAAGATTATTGATTTAAAAAATTAGTAAATGTGTAGATCAATTAGAAGATGTAATTGATAACTTTTTCAGTAATTCACTATTTTTAATATAAACTTCCAATTAAATTAAAAAAAGCTAAGTGAAGCTAAGTTTAAAAATTATCGTATAAATAGAAAAAACCATGAATCAAGTAGTTGGAAATTTAGTAGATCCCGTATTTAGACCTCCTTCTGAGTGGGATGCTTTATTGATTGCAATAACGAATGGATGCACGCGTAAATGCACATTCTGCGCCATGTATAGATCAAAAACTTTTTCTATTCGTAAAGATATCGAAGAGATCAAAAAGGATATTAAAATCGCGGGTGCTACCTATGGAAATCGCGTACGTAAAGTATTTTTCGAAGATGGAAATGCTTTTGTTGTTAAACCTGAGATTCTTATTGAATTAACCGAATATTGTTATACAATTCATCCTAATCTCAAAAAAGTTAGTGCATATGCCCATGCTAAAGATATCATAAAAAAATCCGACGAAGATTTAAAAAGAATAGCAGATAGCGGATTTACGATGGTTTACGTGGGCGTTGAAAGTGGAGATGATGAGGTTCTAAAAGCGTGTAAAAAAGGAACTACACAAGATGAGTTAACTCTTGCAGCTCAAAAATGTTATAAAGCAGGAATATCTTGGTCTGGTATTTTTCTATTAGGACTTGCAGGAAACGATCCTGAAAAAAGTAGAAAACACGCAATTGAATCTGCTAAATTGATTAATAGAATGGCTCCACCAACACCAATTAATTGGTATATATCACCTTTAACGTTAGGTATTACTCCAGGAACTGAGTTATGGACACAAAAATCAACAGGAGAATTCCAACCCTGTTCTAGTACTCAAATTTTAGAAGAATTATATATGATGATAGAATACACAGCAGATGATTTGCAGAAGTGTATATTTAACACAAATCACGCTTCAAATTATTTAAATTTGAAAGGAGAGTTAAGCAGAGATAAAAAACAATTTCTTAAAGTAATTGAAAACGGAATTAAAAACCCAAACATGCGTCGACCTGACTATCTTCGTAGGTTATAAAAATTCCACTTGTTTAAGAAGAGTTCCTGTTAATTATCGACTTAGATTCACTAAATTTTCATTGAAAATAGACTCTCAATTTACTTTTCCAGCACGTAGATAATCGGGTTATTTTAAAAATCAGATGATATAGAAAATAATCTTTTAGCAAGAATTAGGCTTGTATAACCAGAATAAACAATTTTAAAAGTGAAAGATTCAATATTTGATGTAGTCTTAATCCATTTAGTAGCTTAAATTTGGTGAAAAATTTAATTATGGCTGTTAAAGTTGTAAAAGATTATTATATTAGAAGAAAACCAAAGTTGATGAAAAACTTTTCTAACCACATTAAAATCGCACGAAGTATCCTTAAAAAAAAGTATGACGAGGCTAAAATCAATGAAATGTTCGATTTAATGAAAGCAGAATATGAGAAACTAATTCCGGAAATACCTTATATTGGCGGAGTAAAAAATTCTTTTACCAACCTCCTTGTCGGAGGTATATCTAGCCTCGCAATGTTTCGAATCCTAGAAAGAGAAGGATATACACATCGAGAGATAGGGGAATTTTATTATAAATTCAGCGATCTACAAAATACTATCAGAAAAAAAAGTTTGGAAAAAATCGGAAAAGATCCCGCCCAATATCCCTTTGAATCTGCTTATATTGATTATGCGAAAAAGTTATGTGAGACATCAAAATTAAGGAACTATCCCGATGATTGGGTTGCGGATTACGTTGAAGGTGATGGGAAAACTTTTGAGTGGGGTTTTAATTTTCATAAATGTGGAATTCATAAAGTTTTAAAGAGATTAGATGCTGAAAAATATACTCCCTTTTTTTGTTTATATGACTTCTCAGAAGCAAATATTTTAGGATTTGGATTCTCTCGTACTCAAGCTATTGGATTCGGAGCTCCAATGTGCGATCATAGGTATGTAAAAAAATATAAAACTCCCAGAGGATGGCCGCCAGATGACCTACCAGAATTTGATAAAAAGATAATACCATAAAAATCGTAGGTTTAATGTTTGATGAGTGAAAAGAAAGGCGAGAAAGTTTTAGACAATCGAAAAGTCTTATTTGAACAAGCTTATAAAAAAGAAAGAAGCGAATCCTATAGAGATATCTTCCGAGAAGTTTATGGAGATGATTACCCAGAAGAAATTAATCCAGATAGCTTCGTTACAATTACTGACATGAAAACTATTGCTAAAAACCTTAATATTGGAAGCGCCAAATCATTTATTGATCTAGGGTGTGGCAGAGGTGGACCAGGATTGTGGATAGCACGGGAAACGGGAGCAAATTACGTAGGAATTGATTTTTCAGAAAATGCCATAAAACAAGCTCAAGACCGTTCACGGGATTTCAAAATAAAAGGTACAACTAAATTTCAAGTAGAAAATATGTATTCTCTAAATTTTCCTACAAACAGCTTTGATGGAGCGATAAGTATTGATGTCATT
Source organism: Promethearchaeia archaeon (assembly GCA_029856125.1). GTDB lineage: Archaea > Asgardarchaeota > Lokiarchaeia > Sigyniarchaeales > SOKP01 > SOKP01. The sequence goes on from JAHQWJ010000062.1 coordinate 168,255, forward strand.
TCGTTTATCCCAGATCCCCCCGCAATATTTAAAGAAGTAGCAAGGATTTTACGATCAGAAGCTTATTTCGTATTTACTACGTGGGAAAACAAAAATTCGAATATTACTAATGATTATCGTTCTTACCTTCGAGATACAGGTTTTAGTATAAAAAGCTATAGTGAAACCCCAGAATGGAAAAAACGCCAGAGCGAAGTTTATCAGAAAACTTTAGAATCAAAAAAATTGTTAATCAAAGACATGGGAAGAGATGGCGCTTTTGCTTACATCATGGAAGCTAAGAGATACCTCCCTACAATCAACGATACAAAGCGAATCTTAGCCGTTGCGATGAAAATGTAATCGTTCGAGAACCTAAGGTAATGACATTACCCTAATAATTGCGGCTTTAAGAAGATTAAGAATGAAATAAAATGTGGAGTAAAAACTCCGGAACACACCCCCACCTCGCAATTTCGAAATACAGTTTTTATTTCGTGTACCTTTCTCAGATATAAAACAATTTTTACTAAATTGGTAAGAATATTATTGATTCATCTAAGATTTTATATCTTTACGGACATTTCGCCACTCTATTAAACAGACAATACCACCAATTAATAGAAGTATTTCTGGGGGAGCTCCACTAGCAAGACCATAGAAAGTCAATAGAGCAAATATAAAGTTAGAATTCCAAGGAGAGTATAATACCCAGGCAGATATGAATAGTGATAAGCCCGCAACAAAACACACGATACTTCCGACGCCTACTCTTTTGAATCCAACACCAGCTCCAACTATAGCTACTAAACCGGTTATCATACTAATTGCTATTTTTATCTTATACGCGTCTATGTATGAATCTCCAATGCTATCAAACCGGATAACAAATAAAATAATATATACACCAGCAAACCAAAAACCCATAATCAGACTAATAATAAAACCTAATTTTGACAAGTTTCTCACTCATTAAAAAAATAATAGCTTTTTTCCTTATTCGTGCAAGTTATTATAAAATTGAGTAAATCCATTATTTAAGTTTTTGTCGTTTATATTCATTTGTTGAATGTTCGAAACATGCCTTATAAGACTGAATGTTTATCTAAAAAAGAGAATATAATAAAAATGGGAAGTAAAAACTCCGGAACACACTCCCACTAAATTAGTACATTAATAAGGGAGGAAATCCGAAAACATACCCCATATAGCGTCGTACATTACGGAATATCCAAATATTAAATACAATATTGTGCCTACGATATAGATAACTATCGCAGTAATAGATTTCCATTTATGGTCGGTCTCATTATATCCAAGTATCCCCAGTATTAATCCCAATAAACCAGTACCGCTAACGGCTAAACTACCAAAAATAGCTATTCCTGGAATTATTCCTTGGCTTGTTAAAATTGCCAAAATAG
>JAHQWJ010000064.1 GCA_029856125.1 Promethearchaeia archaeon
TTGAATTAGTATCTTGAGTTTTTCCAATAAGAATTTCGTTCCCGATGACTAAAATTTCAACTTCCATTTTTCACTATCTTAGAACTATTTATTATTATTAACTAGGAATCTCTTAATGTTCAAAGGAATTTTAAATTATTCTTAATATCCTAATATAATCACTATTTTTTATAAAAAGTTTTGAATACGGAACAATGACGATTGAAATAGATGATAGCGGAACTGGAGATTTGGTTGGGGATGCGTTTATTGGTTTTTATCGAAAAAAATCTGAAAAAACTATTTTTAAAACTCTTCCTGTTGATCTGTTTAAAGGAGAAAACTGGAAGAATAAAATGCCAGTTAAGAAAACTGTTGATTTAGTAAAAGAGGGTTTAAAGGAGTTAAACTTCGATAAAGACAAAGAAAAAGTTCTGCTATGCCGAGGAAATATATTTGATGAGGTAAGAGCGTATTTCATTGAAGAAGGCATTTTATACGAAGATGCTATTATTGAGGGAAAACTTCAAGATGCAGTTGAAATGAGATTAGTGGATCACTTACGGAACGATTTAGGTGTTAGGTCAAGAAATTTAACAATTAAAAGCGGTGCAAAGAGATATTTTGTTCTTTTTAATTGGGTCTCGTACGACTTCTATAGAAGAGAAAAGTACGTTAAATCTGGATTCAAAAAATGGAATACCGTGTGGCGAGAACGAGCAATTGAAAAATACGAAGAAATTAAAAATAATAGAAGGCAAAATAACCGATATTAAGAGTAAATTGTGAAGATCTTTGTATTTGCTCCCCACCCAGACGACGAGATATTTTCGTGTGCAGGAGCAATATTAAAATGGATGAAAGAAGGTCATGATGTCCATATAGTTTATGTAACAGACAATCGCGCTTTAATCACATGGGGAAAAAAGAACGATCAAATTATAATAGAAGAAGCACAGGAATATATCAATTTAAGCGATGATCAAGTTGGTGAAATTGGACTTAAAGAAGCTAAATTAGTTGCTAAAGCTTTTGGTTTTCCGAATGACGCTGTTCACTTGTTTGAATTCCACGATCAAGACGCTTTTAATCAAATCAGCAGAGGGATAACTCTTGCTAAAGCGATTATCTACGATGCAGATCGGATAGTGATACCCAGTGACAATAATAACCATCCAGATCATCAAGCAACACATACCATTGCTAAAGAGGCGGCTATAGAACTGAACTTAGTAAAAACTGAATTCTATGTATATGCAATTTACAATATAATGAAGGCTCCTATGGAAAAACAAGTAAAAATTCGCGTAGCAGAATATCGTGATCAAATATACGATATAATGGCTCTTTATAAAACTCAATTAACTCTTAAGGACACAAGAATGGGGTGGATTACCTTGAAGAGAAAGAGATCTGAGAGATTTGGTGTTTTTAATTTAAGCGATGCGGGAAAATTTTATAACTTCTAACAATGTAAACCTACTCTATTTTAATTCAGTACCACAAGTGGGGCATTTACTAGATTTAGACGAAATTTCGCTCCCACAGGCGAAACAAGTAATATTTGACGCATCGATGGGTGTATCTGGCTCAATTCTTTTTGGTAGCGGTAAATCCTTCTTTTCCCGTTTAGAAAAGTCCAAGCTGTGATCTTGGCTTTGGATCTTTTTAATATGATCTTTATCGTGAGGAGTTATAATTTTAAACTCTTCAGTCGTTTCAATTTCCGTGAATCCAATGGGTAGACTTTCAATATCACTATTTTTCACAGCTTTCACTTCTTTAATATCTTCCTGTGTAGTAAATGTCTCAGATTCATTCGAATTTTCGGATACTGAATTAGACACAGATTTGACTGTGGTCTCGTTTTGGGTTTGTTCTGTTTTTATTTCTGAATATGCACTTTGTTGAATTGGTTTCTTCTCTGTACGTTGAGTTACTCTTCTCTGACTTATGAGTTTTTGTTTAAGGTTTTTGATGTGGTTTATCATTTGTTTAGTCTTATCAATAAGCATTGATTTGTAAGAAAATTCGAGATTTGGCGTTTTTGAGACTCTTAAAGTCATATCGCATATTTCTAACCACAAATCCACAGCTTCTTGAACTTTGTTGTGCTTTTCTAAGCCATTTGCTTTATTAATTTTGTAGCTTAGTTCTTGGTTGAATTTTGCGATATCCATCCTAATCAGATCAAAATTTTAATTTCTTCTCAAGAAGATCAAGTAAATCTAACTATTTATAATGTTAATATAGGGATATAATAAAAATTAATAATCGGAACTTTTATTTGTTTATTAAAGCAATAACTTTCGTCATCAATTTATGTCGTTTCGACCTTTTTCGTCAAGTGAACTAGAAAATTTAAAACAGGCAATCGAGAAGAATGGATTCAAGATAGACGGTTCCATAGAAAATTATTTTAGATACAGTGTAAAAAAGGATAAATTAATATTGTTTACAATTAAATTTCCAGTATCGTTGCCTTTACGGCTTAATTTTCCGTTTGAAGTAGTAAGTTTTCGAATTAGCCTTGCTTTTAAATTGTGGGATTTAAATCAAAATACAGACAAGGTAATTATATTCATCGTGAAAATGTTAAGAGATTTAGCTCTTCAGATTTCATTGGAACATAACTTTCCCATCAAAGGTAAGGAAGTCCTCCTCCTTGAATTATTGAATAAAACAATTCCAGAAACAATCGCTGAAGAAAACGATAGTAGATGGTTAAACCGTATACGAGTATCACTTATGAATAAACGCGATGAGTTCTTGAATTACGATAAAAAATATGCTGATAAAATAGTAAGAATTTTAGACAATGTTAGGTTAAAACCAACATTCAACTTACCCTGGGAATTAGAAGAAGGAGTACCAAAGCTCCGATCATCAGAATCGTTATTTTTTTCTAACGATGAACCTTTTGACGAGTTCTTTATTTTTGAAAAAGGGTATTTTACATTTTTTAAAGATTTAGAATACAATAAGTTCTATATTAGATCATCATTTGATTCCTATACGCCCTACATTGTAAGTTCTTTATTTGACGACGCTGAGTTTCGTCTTGAAACTTATGTGGAGAATTGGATTAAGTTTTCGCGTATGATGTTAAACTCGATAATAGAAATAATTAATTTAGCAAAAATCAATCAAAACGATTTTATCAAATTTAATCCAAAAAAAGAATTAGATTCGAACGATTTTGAATCAGGTATGAATAATTTTCCCTTTTCGGCTTTACATTACGAAAGCACACTGTCTAAGGGAGAATTATATCATATCCATAACGACCTTTTTAATACACCACCAACTAATTTTGAGGTTATTAAATCAATAAATTCCTATATTGACGCCGAAGTTCTAATTAAAAATTATCGATTTGATGAGGCTACTCAGCTCCTAAATAATTCTTTAAAAATATTTAATAAAAATCGCCAAAAAAAAGTAGTTGTTTCAATATTATTAAAATTGAGAGAGATTGCTTCATTACTCAATCAGGAAGATATAGCTGTAAATTATTTGCGAAGTGCCTTAGGAGTAGCTAAGTCAGGAGAGGTTCCGATTGACTATATCATTAAAATTCACTATTATTTAGGAAAAAGGCTTTTTGAGACGGAAGAATACGATAAAGCAATGGAACATTTCAACATCATCGTAAAATTCCTGGAAAACGAGGAATTATCTATTAATAAGGACGAATTTCTCGGAATGGCTTATTTATATACAGGTTTAATTCATTTAGAGCAAAATAAATTAGCAAATGTTAAAATGGATTTTAGAAAGGCCCTCCAGTTAGGTAATAACTCAATTAAAGTGAAGCTTAATTACCATCTCATGCGAGCAAAAAATTACAAATCTAAAGGTAATCTTTCTCAAGCCCAAAAACTTTTGAGAGCTGGAATAGAATCAGTCGGAATTGATTTTGATGATAAAGAATTCGGCCCAATACTCCATGATTTGGTTTTAGAATTAGCTGAGTTTTACATACATCATAGAGTAGATTCAAAGAGAGCACTTTATCTAATGAAAAATCTTGAAAAAAAACTCTCGCTTAATTTAAAAGAAATTTCAGGCATTCGCAGAGCAATACGTTGGAATTTATTGATGTGTGATTATTATGATATATTAGCTAAAGACAGTAATAGTTCTACACATTATTACCAGCAAAGCCAGGTTTTAATAAATCAGCTTAAAAAAATTGGAGTTATAGCGTAATTATTTAAAAAATCCTTATCGTTTATAACTTGCGCGTTTAGCACCGAGAGAATCTTTTTGTCCCCCGTATTTACCTTTCAGTATTCGCGACTCGTATAGAAAACGATATCTCATCCGAGGTGGTTTTTTCTTTCTCGAATTAACTCCAGTTCTTCGTATTTTGGGTGTTTGCTGTTTAACTTTCCCCGCTTTTGTTAAACTACCATGAGATCCGGGCATTTTTTATAAATCTCTTATAATAATTATTTTTTTAGTGATAGAACTTAAAAGTATCTATTATACTTCTCTAAAATAATGAATAGCTCTTAAATTTTGTCATATTCTGGATTGATTAGGAGCTTAGATAAAAATTGGACTCCGTGTTTTTTATAGACTTTGCTATGCTTCATTATTACAAAAGAATTTAGATATTAGTAATTTAACCTTGAATTTACCATGCCAGATAATAAAACACCAGAAAATACAGAAAAAGAGCTAGAAGTAGTTGAAAAAAAAATCCAATTTGGGGATAGTGAATATTTATGTTTCGCTTGTGGAGAAAAGATTGCTAGTGATACATTGATTTGCCCTTATTGTAAAACACCACAAAATGAAAAAGAATTATATTAAAATGATAAAGCCTTTACTAGTTATAGAATCGATTTACTTGTAGAGCAAATTTTCCCAAATGAGCGTTCGAGATTACAACAAAAAAAGTTTCTCAGCAGTGATTGGTTTAGTTGTTTTCTTGGTCGTTTGTTTCCTCATAATAGGGCTATTTTTTGTTGAAGTGGTTATTCTACTAGTGATTGTAATTCCAATATTAGTTATTACATTTATTGGTCTCGTCGTTTACCGATATTCTGGGGAATCTAAAAAACATTGTCCCCGCTGCAATATTCCTATTAGCGTATACACAGAATTTTG
>JAHQWJ010000065.1 GCA_029856125.1 Promethearchaeia archaeon
AGCTAATTCCCCTTTAAATGGTGGATTTTTCCTACGAATTAAAATTATGTGATTTTCAGGGTATTTTATAACAGCGTCAACAGCTACTAGTGGAGTTATAGGTTTTGGCATTATTAATCATCCCACACAACTGAGCTCAATAGATGTTCTATACGCGTTCGACGCGGCCTTACAAATTTTGTACGCCCTAACTTTCGTTCTAAAAGCAGATGCCTTTCGAGGTTTGTAGAATTTACCATATATACTTCAAGATCACCTTCATTCAAAATAATGTGATTGAAGCTAGGACTATCGTCTGCTCTAACTTTATTGGAAGTAGATGTGCCACAGTAGAGGAATGTTGTTGGTCCGATTACGTAAGCGTGTGGAACGTGTCTATGTCCCATTAAAACCAAATCTAACTCAAATAGTTGGGTAAATTCGAGAATTTCTCCAGCGTCTCTTACGGTTGTGAATTTTTGTCCAGAAAGAGGTACGGGGATTAAGTGATGGTGCAATGCCATTATTCTATTTTCGAGGTTTTTGTTAAATTGGCGACCGACCCAATCCAATTGTTCATCTCCGCATTCTCCATGACTTATATCGTCTCTAGCGCTGCAAATACCGACGATTAGAGTGTCCTTATCTTCTAGGATTAATCTTGATCTTCTTGGACCAATAAGTCTTTCGAAAAAGATTATTCCACTATTCTTTACGTCGTGATTCCCAGGCACCGCTAAGAATCTTGTAGCTTCTCGAATTCTATTTATATAGGGTAAAATCCCTTTAAATTGAGTTATTCTTCCTTTATGTATTAGATCTCCAGTGCATATTACAGCATCAGGAGAATTATATTCAATATATTTGATAACATTTTCCATATATTCAGGTACAAACTCAGAACCATAATGTAAATCGCTTATTTGTATGAGATTAACCATTTGAGAACATCCACTCTTGTACGAAATATTATGTATATTAGGTGTTTTAATACATATTAAATTTTAACCTACAATAAAGAATGTTAATTTTCACTTAGAAAAATTTTACTAATAAGTCGCTACAAAAAAAATAACTCTCAAAATGAGTTTAAAAGACCATAATTTGTCCATTTCTTATGCACATAATTGCTCATTAAAAACATGTTGCTCTTTTCTAGATTGAGATATTTTATCCAAAAACAATTTATCTTTACAATCTACGCACATATTTTTAACCTTTAGCCACCTAATTTGGCCGCATTCAGGGCATATAAATTCTTGATATACTAATTTCATGTTAATTTTCACCATTATATTCTATTATATTTTAAGATTTTAACAATATCGAGATTAAGCCGGTCTATCATATTGTCAATAGATTTCTCAAGCGGTGTTTCTGTTAGATTTCTGCTGAGTTTTAAATAATCTACCTTTTTTTCTGTTAAATCTTCTGATATTACTTCAAACATATTTAATCTCATATTTTCTTTTTCATCTTAATTAAAATAAGATTATTGCTCGATTTAAACGATTTCGACGTAGTATATAGAATCTATATAGATAGAAAATATAAGTAGAAGTTAGAAGAAAGTAAATTTTGCATGATATTATGAAAAAATATATATTGCATTATTAAAAATTTCTATTGGATCGTGTGGATAGTTTAACTCTTTATTAATTTCTCTTTAATATGATTTACCAGATCGTCAACCTTTAATTCCTTATCCCCAATAAACACTTGTCCATAATCAACCTTGCCACCACCCTTACCTTTATATCTCGAAGCGATGGTCTTAACAAAATTTCCCATGTTAAAGTTGGATCTTTTTAAAAGTCCTTTTCCTACCATTCCAATTATAGTAATGCCTTTCTTGTCTTTATTGATAAAAATTGTGCTTAAATCTTCAGATTTACGGAGAACTTTCACGCTTAGGTTCTTAAGATCGTTTGGAGAAAGATTTTCGAAGGATCTAAGAATCATTTTAGAATCGTATAATGAAAAAGCTGATTTTATAAGAGTTTCGACGAATTTTTCGTCAAGTAAGTTTTCCACTTCTTTTAATTTTGCCTTAGCACCGTTCCATTCGTCATATAATTTTTTTACTTTCGAGTAAATATCTTCTTTTTTAGTATTTAGAATTCGAGATAATTCCGTTAAGATTTCCACTTCACTTATATTACTTGAATTCAACACCATATCCGTTTCATCAAGTTTTCCATTCTGTAATGCTTTGTTCAAGTTTTTCCACTTGTTTAGTAATTCTTCAACTCGACCTACAATTTTATTCTGGGGAATTTCCAATAATGATTGTAATTGGGTTAAGCTTAGAGATTCTTCGGCTTCAAGTTCTTTAGTGGCAGATCCTGCAGTAAATGTCAATCTCACGATACCATCCTGAATTTTTTGAGTTTTAATTATTTTAATTCTTCCGGTCTCTGAAGTATTATTCAAGTGCGTACCACCACAAGCTTCTACATCTACACCCGGAATCTCAACGATTCTAATGTTTTTTCCAGGAACAGCACCCCCTTGGTAAATTGCCATACCATATTTTTGTTCAGCTTCAGAGCGGGGTAAAAAAAATAGGTTCATATCAATTGCTTTATCAACTATTTCATTTGCTTTTTTTTCTATTTTTAAAAGATTTTCTCGAGAAATTTGTTCGTAATGAGTAATATCCAAATTGGAATGTTTCATAGTCTTCTTAGCTCCAGCTTGATTAATGTGGGCTCCTAATACAAAGCGAGTAGCAGCATTTACAATATGAGTTGCAGTATGATGTTGAGAAAGTTGAATACGCCAGTTTTTATCAACTTCAACTTTTACCATCTCTCCTTCTTTGAATTTAGGTTTTTCAGATAAAACATGAATAACATGGTTACCCTGTTTAATCACACTATTGAATTTTTGACCTTCTATTGTTCCAATATCGTGTAATTGACCACCTGAAGTAGGATAAGCAACTGATTGATCAAGGATTACATTGTTTCCAACTAGTTTTAAAACTCTAGCATCATTAGATGTTTCAGTATAATCGTAATAGTAAAGAGGTTTGGTTTCTAAAACATTACTTAAATCTATTTTGATTTCGTTTAATGTAGCGTCGATTTTTTCTCTATTTTCGTGTCTTTCAACTACTAGACTATAAAAATTGTCAGGAATTTTGATTTTTTTACCAAATTTGGTCGCAGCGTCTTTAACCATCTCTGGATTTATTCCTCTAGAATCATAAATTTCTATCAATGTTTCGGTCGAAATATCTCCTTCAGCAAGTAGTTTTTCTAACATTTTACTCGCTTTTCGTTTTGTAGTATAATACTTTTCTTTTTCAACGCTTAAAATCTTCTTTATTTCATCTAACCGTCCAGAAACTTCCGGAAATAATTCCTCTAGTTCTTTCGCATGCCAAATGCATACATCGGAAATTTCAATGTCCCACCCAAATTTATCGATAAAGTTTAGAGCACGTCTTAAAATAACTCTAAGATTATATCCTCCACCTACATTAGAAGGGAGTTTTCCATCGTTAATTGCAAATAGTAAAGTTCTAGCGTGATCAGCAATAGAATATATCGCTGTCATAGGTAAAATTTTTTGTTTTAACTCATTTACATCTATTTTAAGCTCAATTCCTACTTTCTCCCAGGCAGCATCCATGTCGTCTACTTCATCAATGTTTAAATAAGCCGAATATCGTGAAAAATCGTTATATAACTCAAAATGTGTTTTAACTTTGGTTATATCTTTTAATTTAGAGATTACTTGCGGAAATGTTGCTTCGTAAATGTTTGGGGTTCCTTGGGAGAACCATGCTACACGCTCTTGACCTAACCCCATATCTAACACTTTTAAACTCAGTTCTCGAGGACCATCTGGAGTTTGCTCAAACATGGTATACACTTGATTGAACAATTCAACACCTCTACTAAAAAATTCAAGACTGCAACCAAAAGACCCACCCCCTGCCCAACTGTCTTCGTGAATCGTGATTTCTTCCTTTGGTAAACCTACACCTTCGTGGATAAAAGCATGAATATCTAAAAAGAGTTCTCCTTGATCCCACTCTTCAGGTGGCACGAAAACATGTTGTCCTATCATTATAAAACCTGTGTTATGTGAACCAGTCAATCCTACATTTTCAATATCGTTAAATCTTAAACAGAACTGAGGTATTATTAATTTTTTTGCAGGTGGTTCAACTTCACCAGTAATAACATAAGGTTGAAAAGCAGAGATTGAAGCGATAGTGAATTCTGAAGTAGGGTTCCATCTTGCTACGCACGGGTACCTTTTAATAGGGACATATCCCCGAGGCTCTAGTATCTCAACAATCTTTTTCCATACACCAATATAGGAGAGTTTCACTTTTGCAGGATTATTAACGGTGACTTGAAACCCCCCAGAACAAACAGGATCTCCACAAACCTTTCTATCATGGATGGTTGTCCAGAAATAAGCGCCACAACATTCACATTGCCTCCTAGTGTAACCTAAATCTTTCAGTTCCTCGGTTGGAAAAAATTCGTCGGGATTCTTTGATGCGATTAATTTAAATATTTTTTTGAGCTCCTTATCGTTAGTAGCGCCTTTTAATTGCGTTCTATCTTCGTCGGATAACATGTTAATCAAAAGCGAAGTATTGATGATCATCTGATATTATTAATTTATACAATTAATGTTTTCCTAAAATCTTTTTCTCAAAATTTAGGACGTCAAATTTGAAAGTAGGTATAATATAACCGCAAAGTTTTTTTCAAGACCAATTTGAATATGTTATTTTTTGACGGAATTGTTAAGGTTTTAATAGAAAACGATCATAATATTTCTTAACATTTCGAATCCAAGATTAGAAAATATTTAGAAAGGTGAAAATAATATGGTAAAAATTATGATGGTTGCAAAATACCCTCCTCATAAGGCAAACGAGTTATTGAAAGTATATATGTCAACTGACAAGCCTGCATACCCTGACTTCTTGAAAAAAGTAGAACATTGGGTCCCACAAATAACTGATGAAAAATATAAAACATACGCAGTATACGAGTGTCCAGATGATAAAATAATCGAAAGTATGGCAGCTTTATCTAAAAGATTTGGCTTTTATGCTTCTATAGAGGGATATACTTTTAAAATTGAGATACTTATGAATGCAGAAGATGCCATTAAATATACATTAGGGAAATAGATCTTTAAAAATAATACATATTTCTTTTTTTTAGTTTGGTTTAAACCTTATAGATCTAAAATTTGAAGTCGAGAATATCCATCTTTTACGAAATCGTAATCGAGAAGCTCGATCTTCTCTGGAATGATCTTCAAGAGGAGTTTTCTCCTTCCACGCACTATTTTTTGAGCTTCGTCAAAGCCTTTATCCCCTTCCCTTAAAAGGATCAGTCTTTCTTTCCTGGATGCTGTAATTTGCATGCCCTGTATTTTACCAGTGTCCATTGGTGTATATATTCCAACACTGATATTAGGATTTTCTTCAATATTTTTTACCTTTCTCCCAGGAGCAGGTCCTACATATATATTGAAATCAGTAGATTTCTTATCCATATAAAAATCCATAGGTGTTGCGCGAGGTGTATTGTCCGAGCAAGTACAAAGTACGAGTATTTTTCTTTTATTTAAAAAATCTTGAATTGCTTTTTTTAAATCAGCTTCTGGCATTTTATTTCCTATGATAGATTCACCTTAATGCTATTGCTATTAGTTATAAGAGTTTTTTTAAAAAAAGGTTATGGAAGGATGAAAATTGATTATTAAATACTGATATTATATTGAATATCATTAAAGTTGGTTAATGTTAGAGTGTGGAAATTCAGTTCCATCTATTGCCGCTTGAACATATGGCGAAATTGGGCCTCGACCTAACGCCATAATCCTAATTTTAGAGCCTAGGGCTGGATTTAAGGATGTTCCGAATTTAAGAGACGCTGTATCTGGGATTTCGCTGGAAATTGTTGAGATAATCTTGTCTATCTTAGATAATGATAATTGATGATCGCCAGAAACGGAAACTATGCATTTATCAACTTTTTTTGTGTCCGGTTCTAAAAGAGGATTGTGTATTGCTAGTTTAGCCTTTTTTATTAAATCAAATTCTTCTCCTAAAGATTCTGTAATACCGATTAGCCCAGAAGGATAATTTCCCTTTTTTTCTAGCACTTTTCTAACATCTGCGTAATCGATATTAATCAAACCACAGTTATTTATCAGATTTATTATTTCTTTAATGGATCGAATTAATACTTCATCCATTATTTTAAAACCAGCTAGAACGGGAAGTTTTTGGTTAAAACGGAGAAGGTTATCGTTTGGAATAGGGATTAAAGTATCAGTATATTTCATGAGTTCCTCAAGACCTTTTCTTGCTATTAAACTTCGTTCGACTCCTTCAGATCTAAAAGGAACTGAACAAAACGACACAACCGTGGCATTATTTTTTTTCGCTTCCCTAGCAATAATAGGTGCTGCTCCAGTGCCGGTGCCACCACCCAAGCCAAAAGTAAGGAAAACTACGTCAGCATTTAACGCTTGAGAAAGACGATCTACATCTTCTTCAGCAGCCGCACTACCAATGCTGGGATCGTTACCAGACCCTAATCCGTTGCAAATTTCTTTTCCAATTAAAAGTTTTTTGTTAGAATTTGAGTAATATAAATCGTGAGCATCCGTATTAATAGTGAGAGTCTCGATCCAATCAGAGTCAATATCGAGCATTCTTGATACGGTGTTATTCCCAGCTCCACCGACCCCAATAACTAAAGACTTAATTTTTAAAACTTTTAGCAGATCTGCTAGATAAGTGTCGTCATCTAGATTTGAAGATTTGGTAGAATTTATATTGTGGTTGGCAATTTCTCTAAATCGGGATCTAACAGATTCTCTCGATTTTACAATATCGCTTAGATCAAATTCGTCGTTTTTCATTAATCATTACCATAATATGGAGTAATTAGCTATATAATACGCTAATAATACATATCAAAATTTATATTATTAATATAGGTGTTATTTGGGTAATATATTTGAAATACGTCAAATTTCCGCTTGGTTGCGTGATAAAAAGGATAAATCTTGAAGTGAATAAATTTAAAAGGTTGTAATTTATGTGTTATATGCTCGGGGTTGATTAAAACGGAAATTGAAATGAATAAGAATGCAACTGAACAAACTTTTGATAGTCCAGAAATGGAGGACATAATTAATGTTCGAGCGATTATTAGCTGTCCCTCCGGAGATTATCAAAAAAAGTTTAAGAATAAATTCTCAAGAAAAGATGTGGAACTTCAAGTTGTTGCACTTAAGATATTCGATTTTTTAACTTGCTCTAAGTGCGGAGAACTTTTAGATCTTAATTTAGAATTTGAAATATAGCAGATTTAACATACATCACCAGATCGCAATCATAGAGAAATCGCACACATAAATACGGAACATTCTCTTTTTTCTCAAACTCTAAATTAAATTTTAAAAGTAACTAGCGATATTATATAAACAATTAATTTGATGAAAATAGAGTTTAATATAAAAATTATAGAATTTTTTAAAAATTATAAATTTTTATTTATATTGTAATTAAAAATTAAAGTGATTATTAATGAAATTTAGGATATTTAGAAGGAAAATTTCAAAAACCAATTCAAAAGAAAATATGAATAATTTAAGTGCTGGTGACCTTCTTGAAGAAGCTGCTGATAATAGTAATGATGGGGCTAATGGTAGTGGTATATCTGGAGGATCCTATGATGATGGATCAAAACCAGAAAATTAAAGAAATACAATAATTTTAATTAATTTTGACTCATCGTTAGTATCTATTTTGCTTTTTTCTATAGATGGTGGATTTTCTGAGGGGATTTTTACAATTTCCTGATGGGATTCACTATCAAAATTTAACAGAGAAAGGCTAGCGCATTACAATCCAATATGAACGAGTATTTCAATTAAAAACATTCATATATATTCCAATTTATTTCTGCAAAAATTTCCAGTCTATTAAGAAAAAATTCCAGTTTATTATGGAAAACAGTTTGCTTTTCTTTTTAACAAGAAGTAAAATTAAACTTTGGAAAGTTATATTTCGAGTTGAATTTGCCCATAAGTTCCTCCTCCACCAGGAGTGTATTCAACTTTATTATTTCTTATTGCTTCGATAACCGTGGCAATATTCTCGTCAAATTTTTTGATTTCTTCAATTTCTTTATCAATTAAAATATCAAATTCGGTGCCTAGTTCATTTACCATTTTATCATATGATTTTAAAACTGTAACACTATTAGTGCTCTTAATTTTTTTAACCGCTCGAATTATATCCATTAAAGGAACTGCATTGACGTATGGAGGCCTATGATTTGGATGTATTGTTTCGGCTGAAGTAGAAATAACATCTATTCTTTCACTGACTCCTAACTTTATTTTGATGTTTTTGTTAATTTTTTCTTTACAAGCAGGACACACAATTTTCCCCTTGGATACGTTGTTAATATATGCTTTTCTCGCATTTAAGGGATTTTCTGACACTATTTTTATGAATTCTTCTGAAATAGTATATTCATTAAAAAGTGTATCTTTAGTTTTTTCTGATTTACCGAACATTATTCTTCTTCTACATTTGTTGCAGAACATGTTATAATATTTTCCTAGCTTCGGGTGAAGTCCTACATTTAGTTCAATCTTGCGTTGATTTTTTCTTTCTAAGGCTAGTGCTAGTTCATAAAACGAAGGGTTTTCCATCCTAATTTTGTTAAATTCTCTTCCTAAAGAGCGAGGACTTTCAGAATGTGCATCGCTATTGCTCAGAAAAGATATGTTTTTAAGAGAATCTAATTTATCAGCTAAATCTGTATTAGCTGAAAGTCCTAATTCTAAAAATTTCACTTTTTTAACGGCATCCTGATAGCATTGTTCGAGAGTTGCGTACTTATTTTGGCGAAAAATTGCTCTAAATGGAGTAAAAGCATGAGCAGGACCTATCATAGCTCCAAAATCTGTGATGATGTCAACTAGTTCTGCAGGAGGTAAATTTACCCTTGGGCGACCCCCCCATTCACCCAAAATATTTTTTGAATACGGTTTAAATTTTTTTTGGACTTCTCTTACGGTTGAAAAATCAGGAAAAAAAACCACTTCGTGAATACTATCTTGATCTTCTATTTCGGTTTGTAAAATGAAAAAGAGATCCTTATACGAGAATGTCCCATTGTCGTCTTTTTTCAAATTCTTTTCTAAATACTTTAACCAATCCGGTTGCAACACATCTCCTGTTCCAAGGATATGAAGCCCTTTTTTCTTACCGGTTTCGACCATTGTATCTAAATTAAGTTTTTTAGATACTGCAATTGAATGAGGTGAGTGGATGTGTAAGTCAGCATTAAATGAATCCATTAGTAAATTTAAAACTAGAATTGATTAATAATCATTTGCTTTTAATTTGGATCCCAATTCATTCCATTCTTTAGCTTTTTCAAAATTCCCTAGTTTTTCATGACAAAATACAGCGGATTCCCAAAAATCTAATTCAGATGGATCCAGAGCGACGATCTGATTAAATATGTTTATTGCTTCTTTATAATTTTTTCTCACATCGCAATAAATTCGGCCTAATTTCTTAAGCGCGTTGATATTCTCAGGATCGATTCTAATAGTGTTTTGATAATACATAATTGCATTATCAAAATCATTTAAAGCACTACAGCTAAACGCTAAATTTTCATAAAGTATAGGGTCGTCAGACTGCAAACTTAGTGCTTCTTCATAGCACTTGATAGAATTTTCAAATTTTTCAGTAAAAGTGTAGGATAACCCCAAATTATTCCATGCTTCAATGAATTGAGGGTTAAGCTCAGTTGCTTTTTTATAACAGTTTATTGCTAATTCATAATCGTTTTGTTCATATGCAACATCACCTAAATCAAACCATAATTCAGCATTGTTGGGATTTATATCAATAGCTTTCTTATAAAACTTTATTGCTTCATCGAAGTTCTGGATATCGTAATAGATGATAGCTAGATTGATGTATAACATCTGCTCATCTGGGTTGATTTTTATCGCTTTTTTGTAGCAATTTATTGCCTTGTCATATTGATCGTTTTCTCTATAAATTAAAGCAATGTTATTCCACACATCTGTATAGCTTGGTTCATATTCTAGTGCGATCTTGTAAAATTTTAAGGCATTATCGTAATCTTCTAAATCCTCATATGCAAATCCCATGTTATAGTAAGAAATTGCGTCGTCAGGTTCGATTTTAAGCGCTTCTTGATAGCATTCTATAGCTTCTCCGAACTGATTTATCATACTGAACGTTAGACCTAAATTATTCCATACTTCCGAGAAAAAAGGATTAAGTTCAATTGATTTCTTATATGCTTTTATTGCCTCATCAAAAATTTTTTCGTCGTAATAGGCATCCCCGAGGTTAATCCACGCGTCAGCGTCTTTCGGGTCTAAATCAACTGATTTTTTGTATCGTTCAATCATATTCTAAATCAGATAGTTATGAACTAATTAAATTGTGTATACCTATTATTTTTTTTGTTTTCGGAAAAAAAGCGTTTCTTTATGTTTAGTAAGATAGTTAAAGCTATATTACGCAAAAAATATCTTGAGTTTGATCTGTAAGTAAAATTCTTAAATGTTTTTCGCTTCCTTTGAAAATTACTTCTTCTAGTTTTCCTTTAGCTAACACGATTTCTCCATCCTTAGCGTGTTCACAAAATCTACCGCGAAATGAGTTGATTTCAGTAATGTCTTTTAAGTTTATTCTATTTAGTATGAAGTTTTTATCCACGATTTCTATACCTTTAATTTTATAAGAGCAGGGAGTAAAAATGGAATCGGTTGAATCTACAATCTTTGCTTTTATTTCAATCCTTCCTAAATTCTTGAATTTGTAATCGTAAAAATTTCCTTTCCAATCCTCCGGGCTTTTGATGTACCGAATAAAAAAATCGGTTCCATTGAATTTTCCTTGATGCAGCTTTCTTTTTTCACTTTTAAGAAAATTCTCAAAGCTAAAGCTAGATCCTCCAAATCTCCAATCGTAGTGAGTTCTATATTCTTGCATATTATATTTCCTTAAACTCTTTGATACGCCGAAGGTTTTTTTTAAATTATCTTGAAATTCTAAACTTTCGCGAGTACCGTATATTAAAATATCTAAATCAGACTTCTCTTTATTTAGTCCGACCATGGGTGACCCAGATATTCCTATTGAGTTTTCAGGCACTAAACATTTCTTGTTAAACAATTCACACAATTGTACTAAAGCCAATTCGCAATCTTCTAATTGGTTCTTCATTGTGAGGGCATCGTAATAATCCCTTGGGGTGTATATTTTTTTAATATCTCCGATTTTAACGCCTTGAAGTTCTAAATCAAGCTGGTTCGAAAAAAATAGATATTGTGGGTATTCCTCCCTCACTTTCAAATATCGTTCATCCAGGGAATAGACTTTTTTATATCTTTTTCCTTCCTTTATTCTTTCCCCATTTTGATCTGGATAAAATCTTAAAAAACAAATTTTTCGGTCTTGAGGGTGGTGATAACCTTTTATATCGAAAAATAGGTGGTTTTCTTTTGTTTCAAGGTAATCCCCTTCAATTCCTTTTGGAATCTTCATAATTCCCCCAACTTTACTGGCTAATATCTCGAAGGCGTTTTTGATTTGATTTTATATTTTGGTATTTCTTTTGTCTTTTTTAATTCTTTTTCAAAATCTCTTTTTTCTTTAAGAAATCTCTCTTTATCACTATCTAATCTTTGCCTCTCCTTTCTAATTGAAAATTTTGCATCCTCTATTTTCAATTTTTCCTTTTCCAATTTTTTTATTTCATCTTTTAAACTTTTCAATTTATTTTCTAAATTGCGAATTTTGTGTTCTAGTGAAAAATAAGTATTTTCAGCTTTAGGTACTTTCCTATCTAATTCTTTTAATCTTGTTTCTTGCCCTTTTTTCTTTCTTTCTAAATCTCTTACATCGTGATCTACATTCTCTTTAAATTTTCCCAATTTCTCTTTTTTTTTCTCAATATCACGAGCTTGAAGACCTAAATCCTTTTTCTTATAGCGAACCTTTTCTTTTTCATCTTTTAATCGCCTCTTCTCGTCAACAATTCGATTTTTTTCATCTACTATCTCTCTTCTCAAACTATTGATTTCTTTGCTTAAATTATCTCTTTCTCTCGTTAAACTCTTAGATTCGTTTCTTAAATCCATTAAATTGTTTTCCAACTTTTCAATTGTTCTCTCTAACGCACTCTCTCTCCGTTCCATTCCGGGCAACTTGGTTTTAATTTCTTTAATTCTTTCTGTTGCTTTTTCTTTTTCTCTTTTTATGTATTTCTTCTCACTTTCTAATTCGTCTCTTAATCCTTCTAATCTCTCTTGATATCGCTCTAGGTCAGCATTTTTCTGATCTAACTCCCTTTCTTTTTCATAGAGATTATTTTTACTTTCTTTTATTTCGTTTCTCATATTGTCTAATTTGTCTTTTAATTGTTCGTGTTGGTTTTGAAGGCCCCTTACTTGAAGTTCTTTTTCTTTTCTTTTTTTTTCTAAATCTTGAATGTTATCTTGATAGCCATCAATTTTATTGATAATTCGCTCCCATTCAGTTTTTTCTCTATTTAATTTAATTCTTTCTTCCTTAATTTTTTTGAGTAATTTCGCATTAGGGATGGTATCTAGTTGCTCTTCTGGCGTTTTTTCTCGAATTTGATACTTTGGAATAGGCTTATCTTTCATGGCGGTTCTTAACCTTACGTAAATTATTAATAATATTATATTGACTCAAATTCTAAAGTGTTTGTAATTTCAATTTGAGAAATTCTTTTGTTTTGTGAAGTCTATTTATATAACATAAATTTCATTATTTTTTAAAAGAAATATAAAATTAAGTAATCTCTATTTATGGTGTTAATCTAATGGATGAAGATGGGTTTGACGAAGAATTTGATGAGGATTTTGATGAAAACTTGGAGGAAGATTATGACGAGCGCTCTACAAAGCACCCTACGAAAGATTTTAGAGCCAAGACCCCAGAACACAAAACCTCTTCTGAAGGAAAAAAGATCTCAGTTTTTTTTCTATCCACTATAGGCCCAGGGGAGAAAAAACAAAAATTGCTTGTATTCACAGGGAATAAAGTTGGAGACATCAAAGAAACTGTAGCAAATTTATTTGCTTTAGACCCATCTGATTTTTACCTTAGTTCTGGAGGTGTAACTATGGATGAGAATAACCAGTTAAATGATTACGATGTAGTTGACGGAGATGACATTTTATTAATTCCAGCTAGCATTGCTGGTTGAATATATTTAAGAAAATCACAATTAAAAAGAACCTCAATTTATGTTTTACTAAATTAAAGAATTACATTTTATTATATTAAATAATATATTATTTGAAGTGAATATTATGGTTGAATTCGATATATGGAAACTTTATAAAATGATGTTGCGTAGTCGTCTTTTTGAGAATGCTGTGATGAAACTATGGGAAGAAGGATTGATTACGGGTGAAATGCACCTTGGAATCGGGGAGGAAGCAATTGTAGCGGGAGTCGTTTCACAATTAGAGGCCGGTGATGCTGTGGCGGTTACTCATAGAGGAACCTCCCAATTCTTAATGAGGGGGGTAGATCCCGTTTTATTATTACTAGAATTTTTTGGTCATCCTAAAGGCCTCTGCAAAGGACAAGGTGGTCATATGCATCTCTTTTCAAAAGAACATTTAATGGCAGCATCAGGAATCGTAGGCTCGTCAGGGCCAGCAGCAACCGGTTTTGCACTAGCTTTAAGTTATAAAAAACAAAAAAAAATTGCCGTTGCGTTCTTCGGAGAAGGAGCAATAAATCAGGGGATGATGCTTGAATCTATGAATTTAGCGTCAGTTTGGAACTTGCCCGTTCTTTTTGTCTGCTGTGATAATAATTGGGCAATTACGACGACTGCGAATAATAGTTTTGGAGGTACGATGCTTGATAGAGCTAAAGGTTTCGGAATTGAAGGATATAGTGTCAATGGAACAGACATAGAAGCAGTTTGGAAAGTGGCAAACGAAGCAGTATCAAAGATACGTAATAGTAGTAGCCCTCAATTTATTCACGCAACTTGTACGCATTTGGAGGGTCATCTTCTTGGAGATTTGCTACTCAGGAATAATCGAGACCCTGCCTTGATGGCTGAAACTGCGGATTCTCTCAAACAATATGCTGGAGAAAGTTTAGATGAAGTGCTTTTGCTTTTGCGCAAAATTGGAGGACAAACTAAAAAAAAGGGAGATCCAATAGTTTTTATTAAAAAGAAGTTAAAAGACGAAGCGGATCGCCTTAAACAGATAGAGGAAGAAGTAGCCAAAGATATTGAACAAATAGTTAATAAAGCATTAGAAATTTCTAAAGGAGGGATGAAAAATGACTAAAATGAACTTTGATCAAGCCATTGAAAGCGCGCTCGCACAAGCTATGGAAGAGGATGATAATATTATTATTATGGGAGAAGATGTGCACACTATACGATTAAATCTTTTTGCCCGATTCGGTAAGGAAAGAGTGAAATACACGCCTATAAGCGAGAGTGGATTTGTTGGTGCTGCAGTTACCGCTGCTATGGCTGGTTTACGACCTATTGCGGAAGTTATGCTTGCTGATTTTCTTGCTGTTACAATGGACGCTATTCTCAATCATGCAGCGAAAATTGCATTCTTTTCGGGTGATAAATGGAATGTTCCTCTCGTTATCAGAACCGCGTGTGGTGGTGGGTATGGCGATGCTGGACAGCACGAACAGAGTTTATGGGGTTGGTTAGCTCACATACCAGGATTATCAATTGTTGTTCCATCAAATCCTGCAGATGCAGGTGGATTAATGCTCTCTTCTATCTACGAAGATAATCCTGTAATTTATTTCGAACATAAATTATTATCTGATTTTTGGATGGAAAATATGGCTATAGGAGGGAGAACCACTGTTTCTTTTGAAGTGCCAGAACAAGGAGCAGAAGGAGAGGTACCAGATAAATGGAATCCAATTCCTTTAGGATTACTCAATCGCATGAAAGAAGGAAACGATATTACGTTAGTGAGTCTTGGAGTGAGCGTACATCGATGCATGGAAGCTGCTAAAATCTTAGAAAGGAAAGGAATATCTGCCGAAGTCTTGGATTTAAGAACTGTAATACCACTGGATTTAGAAAATATAAAAAAATCCGTTGAAAAAACTGGAGTTTTAATAGTTGTTGATGAAGATTATATGCAATTCGGACTTTCTGGTGAAATTTCGGCTCTGCTTTTAGAAGAGTGTTTATCTTTTAAATATGGTCGTGTTTGTACCGAAAATACCATACCTTATTCTATAGATTTAGAATTGCAAGCACTCCCAAATACAGAGAGAATCGTGAATAAGGCTCTTAAAATTTTAAATAAGTAGTGCTCTATCACATTTTTCTTTTTTTTTATATCGTACATTGGATAATTAATGGAGAGGAAATTTTGGATTTTATTTTTTTCTCGATGGAATCAAAGCAATTTCGTCATCATCATCAATAAAATAGTCCTTTATTTGCTTAGTTTCATCTAATATTATACCACCTGTGGAAAGGAGAAAATCTTCTAAACCATAATCAAATAGAATTCCTACTTGTTCCTTGATTATATCTATGAATTCGGAGGTTTCAATAATGATGATTTTAGTTCTCTCCCCCGGTTCGACTAACGATCTTACATAAACCCGAACTTTATCATCCATTCCAATTGTGGTTAATGGAGGGTGGTATGTTATCTGTTCATCAGTTAAATCTTTATTTTTCCAAATATCATCAATAAGTTGCTTTCTCTCATCAGCATCAAAATACAACATCTCTCTGATAAAAAAGATTTTATCCATTTTTGAAAACCCTAACAAATCGATTTTATCTAATACTTCCTGAGTGAAAAATGTAAAAATATAATCATCGATTGACTCTATGTTTTCAAAGGATTCATCAGTATCAGCGTATTGATCTATTAATGGCATAGCTTCGATGTAATCCTCAACCAGATCGCGTGATATCCTTTTGACAGATTTTGGGTTTTGATAATATTTTTCTTTTTTTATCCTCTTTCCTGGGCTGCTTTTAGATTGAACAACGGTATAAATCGTGCCTGTAGATAATACAGCAACGCTTCCAATAGTTAGAAAAAGAAATAAAGGTAAACTCTCTATTTGTAATAGGAAGAAAATCAAATAGATTAAAGCGAAAACAACATAAAGAGTAATAATATTTAAAACTCTGTATTTTTTCTTCATGATTTTTTGATTAAAGTATTATCTAATTTTCTAATTATTATCTAATTTTATAAATTCAATTGGTATAAATTCGTAATTTTTATAATTACCCATCAATAATTGACTTCCTAATATTTTCATATTTCTCTAGGTCTAATCGATATAGAACTCTTTTTTTATTTTTTTCAATTTTTATTATTTTGAGATTTCTTAATATTTCAAGATATTTCTTTACAGTATTGTAATTTCTTTTTAAATTTGCAGCTATTTCCGTGATTTTAAAGGCATTATGTTCTTTTTTCAGAAGGTTGATAATATCTCGTACGATATCTTGTTTTAAATAGTAATACCACTCATCTAGATCGGAATTAGATTCGTATTCAAAAATCATTCTTTGATTATCGATTTTTTTTGATCGTGTAAATCTAAATTTTTCTAAACAGGATAAATGCCAAAGAGCTTGGTTGCTTCCAATATTGATTGCTTTCATTATATCATTAATGTTCGATGGATTTTTTCTTACATAATTATAGATTTCATTTCTTATTGGATGCTCAATGATGTTATTTTTCATTAATTTAGTTCCAGGGATAAGAATTCTTTTTTTTATGAGATTTTTAATAATGAGTTCAATGCTGTTCCTATTTAAATTAGGATTCGATCTCACTCTATTAGCGATGAACACGACAATATCTTCTATCGAAAAGAAAGGTTTCTTTTTTAGATATTCCTTTATCAGATTACAAACAATAGATTGAAGGTTATCCGGAGTGTTCATAAGCAATTTATTTTAAAGGGTTGAATTATTTGATTTCTATAATCAAATCTTCGCTCTAAAACGATATTTTCCAAATTATATATATTGATAGACATTCATTTAATTTATAAATATAAGATATTAGGTTTTTTAATGCAAATACTTACATTTTAACCAAAATTCAAAAAACTTCAAAATCATACCAATGGGTTATTTAATGTAAGTACATCATCAAATTATTAAGTTTTAAAAAAAAACTTAAATTAAAAAAATAAAGGAGTGATTTGAATGAGTTTTGAAGAAGATTTTGATGAGGAATTAGAGCCAGTTAACTCTAAAACCCCATCAAGCAAAGTACCCTCAACAGGCAAGAAATTGACATTATATTTCATGTCAACTATTGGTCCTGGTGAAAAGAAGGAAAAATTGACTGTAAACGACGCTAATGAAGTAAGTGATATCAAACAAACGCTAGGAAATCTATTTGGACTTGATCCAGACGATTTTCATATTTCATCCGGAGGAGTAACAATGGATGAGAATAGCCAGTTAAAAGACTATAGTGTTAATAATGGCGACGACATTCTTTTAATCCCAGCGAGTACAGCTGGTAAATAAAAGCTGGATACTTTTAAATAATTCTTTTCATAAAATATAATATATAATAAGGGCACTAAGCCCTTCAATTTTTTTATTTTTTTGATTAATATTAATGGTGATAATAATGGGTAAAGATTCAGATTTTTTTGCAAAAGGAATGTCAGAGGAAGAGAGAGACTTATACGATCGCCAATTTCGTTTAGAAGGATGGTCCCAAAAATTAGTTAAGAATTCAAGAGTGTTAATAGCGGGTGTAGGGGGTTTGGGATGTGAAATTGCTAAAAATTTGGCTATGTTAGGTGTAGGTCATATAGATCTTGTTGATATTGATATAATTGAACATTCTAATCTGAACCGTCAAATTCTCTTTGCTGGAGCAAAGTTAGGAGAACCTAAAGCATTTATTGCTGCTAGAAAATTGACTGAAATTAACCCCAATATTATTGTTAAAGGGTATCATACATCCTTAGAAAGATTAAATCCAGCACTCTATCACGCTTCAGATGTTGTAATTGGAGGTCTTGATTCGATGAATGCAAGGTTGAACTTAAACGCTCAATGCATTAGATTTAAAAAACCTTTGGTAGATGGGGGGGTTTCTGGTTATTATGGTCACATATATACGATATTTCCATATCAAAATGCATGTTATGAATGTAATCCATTACCAGACATCAAGAATGATGATATGGCAGCTTGTACAGTAGTTGGAATCCCTCGAAAAAGAATTCATTGTGTTTTTAAAGGAGATATGGCCTTTAAAGAGAAATTTGACAAAGATCCGAATCCTAAAAATATCGAGGATATCAAATTTATTCAAAAAGTTGCAAATGAATACGTAGTAAAACACAATTTCTTACCTGAATATACTGAAGATGATGTCGTAAAAATTATTGATCGCCACGATCCAGGGATCATTACGATTAACGCAACTATTTCAGCATTACAATCTCACGAAGTGGTTAAAATCCTTCATTGGGAAAAAGGTCACAAGGGTTTAGGTGAGCCCATCAAAAATTACATTATATTTAATGCAGTGACTATGAAATTACACCACATTGAAAAGAAGAGAAATCCAGAATGTTCTCAATGTGGTAAAAGTGCAAGACGAGTTTCCATTAAAATGAGAGATATTTCACCTTGCGTAAATATAATTAAAACACTAGAAAGAAATGGATTTGAATTGGATTCTGAATTTGAACCGATAATAACTCTATTGGATTTTAATGATATTATTGTTTTAGATTTAGAGCAAAATCCAACTCAAAACGGTTTAAGGAATTACGAATTTCTAACTGTTGCGGGGTTTAAAGGTGGAGAAATTTACGTAACCTTAAAAATTAAATAAAAATTTAATCAAAAATATAATTTTAAAATATAATAATAAAAAAACGGGGTTAAGAATATGAGTATAAGAAGTAGTCGAGTTTCCCGAGATTTTGCGGGACTAAAAAAGTTGCTAAAGCAGGGTACTATTATTCAATTGAAGCCATTTAATCCAAAAAAGAAGAGCATCGATCACTTAGCTTTATTGATTAAAGGTCCTAAAGGTACTGCCTATGCTGGGGGATTGTTTAAATTAGAAATGAAGTTTCCAGTTCAATATCCTAAACAACCTCCTTTTGTCCGATTGCATACTCCTATATGGCATCCAAATTTTTGGCCAAAACCAAGTGAGTATAAAGGACAAAGAAATATTTGCTTAGCTTTAGTAGATCCATCTCTAGTTGGAAAAAAAGGGGGATGGAGTCCTTCAAAAACAGCAGTTACAGTCGTTCAATCAATTATTGCTATGTTAAACACTCATGGAAAATATGTTAATCCAACTGATGTGTTTAATAAAAAAGCAGCTATAGAAATGATGAAAAATCCGAAATTTTTTGATAAAAAAGTAAAAACTTTAGTAAAGAAGTATGCCAAGGATAAATGGTGAACCTAGAATGAATTTCGATGAAAAGAATAGCGATTCTATCAGAGATGCTATAAAACAAAGAATTAAAGAGAAAATTAAAAAAGAATTACTTGAAGAAGTATACACAGAATTACAATTAGAAGAATTACAAGAAGAATTAACAACAGAAATTATCAAGGCGAAACCTATAGTTCATTCAAAAGAATTCAAAGCAAAACTTGAACCCATCCCGATGGAACCAGTAAAAACTACAGCTAGCAATGACAGAACTAAAGCTAAAATAGCTATCACTTCAACAGCAATTCTTAAAATCGCGAGTCATTCATTAAAATATGCTAATTCTAAAATACATAGAGATGATTGGGTGGAAGTAATAGGTTTACTAGCAGGGAACTTTGATAGTTCTAAAGGAATCCTAAATCTGGAAGATGCTTATCCAATGGGACATGGAACAGCGGTCTATGCTGAAATAAAGGATTATAAGAATTATGTTAGAGCTTACAGAGATATTAAAAAAAAGGGACTGTTTATATGTGGTTGGTATCATTCTCATCCTTCTTATGGATGCTTCATGTCAAGAGAAGATTTAGGAACTCAAGCAAGATATCAAAAATTGTGGAATAAAGCTGTAGCACTCGTCATCGATCCATATCAAATTAACGGGAAATCGTTTGGTTTTGAAATTTATCGTGCAAATTTTAAGACCAGGAAATGGTTCTCAGTGCCTTTTGATATTAAGGGGCATTTAGATGTGATGATGTTACCCGAAATTTTAGAATTCATGAACCCAATAATTGATGGCAAACCAGTATATTTAGAATATGATGAATAAAAAGATAAAAAACATCTTAGGTGATATCAAACCATGGCAAGAAATAAAACTACACCAATAATATTTACTATTTTTCTAATAATTGGTGCAATCCATGGGTTACTCTCCTATTCTTTTTCTAATTTTGCGACTTGGTTATTAATTGGGTTATGGTTAATTTTTACATTAAAGATATTTGGAAACATAAAACGTCACCGTGAGTTTAATTCACCGCATAATACTGCATTTTTTGTCATCGTTCCATTAGGTATTGGAATTTTTTATTCTATATGGGGATTTTATACTGGCATTTTAGGAGAAAACCTTCTTGGAGGAGTATATTTTAGTTTATGGAGCCTAATTTTTGCCTTTCCTTACGTATTATTTGGTTCTTACTCTTTATATCGTTGTTTTAAGAAATACAATGTAATATATTTTGGAACAAAAGCAGTAAAAGCTAGAGCGTTGGGATATATCCTATCATTTTCAGTTCTAATTTTTATTTTAGCCTATTGGATAAGTTTCTATAGTGGTATTGAGAGTATTCCATTGGATCTTAATCTCTTACTGCTATTAATAGCTACGATTTTAATAGTTATAATTTTTGGGTTTACTAATACACGCTCATCATTACCAGCAATAACTCGTGATTACATTGCAAACCGTACTAGAACGATTAATAATTTAACCACACCTACAACACAGAGACAACGTGTACGGACAACGAGGGTAACTAACCCAACTCCATCTACTAGAACAACTACGCGCACAACAAGATCAAGAACTCAATCATCAAGGGCAACACCCACATCTCGTAAGCAAACTAATAGATCTAAAACATCAAATGTAACTCGTACCACTAGAGTCAAACCGACTCCAAAAATTCGAGATATTAATAAGTTTAAACCAAGAGCATCATATTTATCATTAGAGGATTTTAAGTGCATCTTTTGTTTTAAATTACCAAAACTTCCTGAAGATAGAGGACGAGGAGTAGTTGTGTGTCCGAATTGTAGGTATCCTTCTCACGCTGACGAATTTAAAGATTGGATGCGAACTTCAAACCTTTGTTCACGCTGTAGTGCATCTATTCCATCTAGTTTTAGGCGTAATCCAAGAGTAATAAGCATAAAAAATTATGTGATAATCTATAAACAATTTTTAAAGAAAAAAGCGTAGTCATAAAGATAGATCTTGTAGATTTAGGAATTATACTCTCAAGAGTTTTTTTTATTCTTTAAAAGCGATTTTTATCGATTTCTAGTATTTATTTATAGTTTCCTAAATTTATAGAAATAATAATTAAAAAAGAGGATATGCGAGAAAAATGAATAACGAAAGAGTACAAGAACTTATAACACATCTTATTAAAGAAATTGAGGGAAATGATCATTTACGACCAGCAACGAAAGAAACTCCAAAACGAGTAGCTAACGCTTATAACGAAATATTTGAAGGTTATCAACAAGATTTAGATAAGGATATAAAAATTTTTAAAGCGCAATATAGTGAAATTATTGTATCGAGAGGTATTCAATTTTATAGCATGTGTGAACACCACATCTTACCCTTTTATGGTACAGTTGATATTGTATATATGCCTGGAGAATTTCTTTTAGGTATATCAAAATTCGTTAGAGTAGTTAATTATTTTACACATAGGTTAAATGTTCAAGAAAAAATGACCGATGATATTGCTAATTATTTAATGAACTGCATTTTAAAACCAAGAGGAGTAATGGTTATAGTCAAAGGAACTCACTTGTGTGAGATAATGAGAGGTGTAAAACAATCTAACCCAATAATGGTTACCTCGGCTATAAAAGGAATATTTAAAACAAACCCTACGAGCAGATCAGAGGCATTGGAACTTCTAAAGATCTAGAAACATCGTAATATCTTAATTGTAAAATTTTTAAATTAAAAAAGAAAAAACTTCTGAGCGTCTTATGCCTAGAACGATCATTTACAGCGATTATGGTTTGATTGGAGACGAATTGGAACTAAAAACGAATGTTTCGATAGAAATAGATAAAAATGGAAAGATCGCTAAACTTGTTTATGATAATATTCGAGATGATATTACTTACTCGAATCAACCAAATTACATTATGATTCCAGGGCTAATAAATTCCCATATTCATATTTGCGATAGTTTTGCTAAAGAACAGGGTTTTAATAAAGATTTATTAGAAGTTGTTGCTCCTCCAGATGGGTTAAAGCACAAATTGTTAGGAAGTATCTCAAAAGAGATTAAAACGCAAGGAATAAGAGAAGCAGCTTCAGAAATGCTAGCGAATGGTATAACTTCGTTTGTAGATTTTAGAGAAAATGGATTAACGGGTATAAATCTTTTAAAAGAGGCTTTAGATAATTCTCCAATTAATTATCGTATTTTGGGAAGATATAACAATTCGGAAGATGCGAAATCCGTTCTGAAAAACGCTGATGGATTAGGTTTTGCGAGTTATGATCAACTTCCTCCTAAACATAAAGAAAATTTAGTTTTATTGAAAGAACAAAATTTAGAGAAAACTATTGCGTGTCATGATGCTGAGCTCTCGAGGGATGAGTTCCTGTTTAATAAAATAATAGATGACAAATTAATAGATGTCATTATACATGGAACGCAGTACACAATAGAAGATTTAAAAAGAATTAAGGAGAATAATATATCTTTGGTCTTATGTCCTAGATGTAACGGTTATTTTGGAAGTGGATTTCCACCGATAAGCGAGATTACTAAGTTGGGAATCCCTATAAGTCTTGGTACTGATAATGTAATGGCAAACAATATTGATTTATTCGAAGAGATGCGTTATTTGTATAGAATTTCCCGTGTATTAGCAACCGGTAAGGAAGATAGTCATTTATCATCAAAAGAATTACTAAAAATGGTTAGTGTTAATGCAGCTAAAAACATGGGATTGCATAAAGAGTTCGGGTCAATTTCAGAGGGCAAGTATGCAGATTTCTCTTTATTGAATCTTTCTGATCCAAACTACTATACATATAAGATTGATAAAGAAAATATTTATAATATCATTGTTCAAAGAACAAAATCAGAAAACATAAAGAAGACATATATTAAAGGTGAGGTTGAATTTGAAAGGAATTGAACGCCCTTACGTAATTTTGAGTGCTGCGATGACAATTGATGGAAAAATTGCTTCTAAAACGGGTGATCCAGATATTTCAGATGAAGAAGATTGGAAATTGGTTCATAAACTTCGAACTGAAGTAGATGCAATTATGGTTGGTAAAGGTTCAATTATATTGGATAACCCAAAACTACACATTAAATATTACGAGCACAAAGGTTATTATCGCGTTGTATTAGATAGCAATCTTTCAATACCAATTGGATCAAATGTGGTAACTTATAAACCTGATATTTACCCCACTATTATAGTAACGACTGAAAATGCTCCTATCGAGAAGATTAAAGAATTCGAATCCAAAAAAGTTGAAATTATAAAGTCAGGTAAAGGGCGTAGAGTTGATGTAGTTGAATTAATGCCCATTTTGCATAATAAGGGAATAAAAAGGATTCTTTTAGAGGGCGGAGGTAATTTAAATTGGAGTTTTATTAAAAATAATTTAGTAGATGAGATTAGATTAGCAATTGCGCCTTGGATGGTTGGAGGTAAAAATGCCGTGAGTTTAGTGGAAGGAGATGGTTATGCAAAGATGCTTGAGAGTCCAAGATATTATTTATCTGATGTGAGTAGTAGAAATAACTATGTAACTCTTAACTATAAAAAAGAAAAATGATGAATCTTTCACAGAAAGTAGAAGAACTGGAACATTTAACAATTAAAAAGTTAAAAGAAAAAATTAAAAACATTAAGAAGGAATTACCAAGAGAAGAACAAAACATAATCACATTTTCGAAGAACTTTACACTTTCCCTATCAAATTATTGTCAGAATCAATGTGGATATTGCTTCTATAACCAAACTATACCTAAAGAAAATAATGAACAAAATATTGTGTTAATTAAGAAGGATAAAATTAACGAATTAATTCAGACTGCAGTAAGGTATGGATGTACTGAAGCTTTATTAATGTCTGGCGAAGCTCCTGATAATTTCAAAGTAGTTCAAGAAGAATTGAACAAAAGAAATTATCGTGATTTCTTCCAATTTGTTAGAAATTTAGGTGAATCTTTGTTAGATGTAAATCTTTTACCTCATACTAATATAGGTGTGCTCTCGTTTGCTCAATTAAAAAGCTTAAAGGAATTTAACGCTAGCATGGGATTAATGATTGAAAGTACTTGCGAATCTCTTTCTAACCTTGGAGGAGTTCACGAAAATTCGCCCGGTAAAACACCAGAAAACCGAATTAAGCACATTACAAACGCAGGAAAATTAAAAATTCCTTTCACAACAGGTCTATTATTAGGGATCGGGGAGAAATTTCAAGATCGCGTAAAAGATCTTCTATTAATTAAAGAACTCCATCATAAATATGGTCATATCCAAGAAGTAATAATACAAAATTTTACAGAAAAAATAGGGATTCATTATCGCCCTAATAAGCCTATATCTATTGAAGAAACGCTCAAAACTGCAGGAATTGCAAAATTTATACTTGGAAATGACATTGCTATCCAAGTTCCACCTAATCTAATCCAAAATTACGAGAAAGAAGCCTTAAAAATGGGAATTGATGATTTTGGAGGTATATCTCCTTTTACTTTAGATTATATTAACCCGAAACACGCGTGGCCTAAAATTGACTTCTTAGATAAGATATGTGAAAGTAATGGATATAAACTTATGGAAAGACTTCCTATATATAAGAAATATGTGAATAAAAAGGGTTTTTGTTCAGAAAAAATTAAAAAAACGATAAAGAATATTAACCACAATGTCGGAAGTAAAACAAATTCTTAGAAAAGCTGAAGATTCAGTTGAAATTAGCCCCGAAGAAGCTTTAACCCTTCTAAAACTAACGGGTAAAGATTTTGCACGTTTACAAAAAGTAGCTGATCAAATTTGTTTTGAGAAAAAAAATAATCTCGTGACCTTTGTCATTAATCGTAATATAAATTTTACAAATATTTGTTATCAAGGTTGTAAATTCTGCTCATTTAGCGTTACAAGTAAAGAAAAAGAGAGTTTCTTAAAAACTCTTGAAGAAATAAGAGAAGATGTTATTGACGCAAAAAATACCGGATGTACAGAAGTTTGTATCCAAGGAGGGATAAATCCAGAACTTAATTTTGATTATTACTTAGATATTCTGAAAAATGTAAAAAATATTGATTCAAACATGCATACACACGCTTTTTCTCCCCAAGAAGTATTTCATATGTCAAAAATATACGAAACTTCTATTAAAAATGTCTTAGAAGATTTAAAAAAAGCCGGTTTAGATTCTATGCCGGGAACTGCTGCTGAAATTTTGGTAGATGAAATTAGAAGAGTTATATGCCCAAATAAAATTACAACATCTCAATGGATTGATGTGATAAAATCTGCCCATAATTTAGGCATTCCTACAACTTCAACTATGATGTATGGGCACATTGAAGACTTACATGATAGAATAGAACATCTTGAAGTGTTGAGAAATATTCAGAAAGAAACGTCAGGTTTTACCGAATTTGTTCCTTTATCATTCGTTAGTGAAAAACCACTTTTATCTAAGTTATCAAAATACCCTTTAAAACCCAGTTATGGAATGGCAGATTTAAAATTATTTTCTGTAGCACGAATTTTTTTTAATAATTACATTGATAATATTCAATGTTCTTGGGTAAAATTGGGTCCGAAATTTGCTCAAGTTTCTCTTAATTACGGAGTAAACGATTTTTCTGGGACACTAATGGAAGAAAATATATCAAAAAGTGCAGGTGCGGAATTTGGAGAATATTTATCTCCAGAGGAAATAATTGAAATTATTAAAGCTGCAGGAAAACGCCCAGCACAGAGAGATACAATATATAAAATCTTAAAATTTTACTAAACTCTGTGATCTTGTAAAAGACTTAAAACATAACGTTGTGTAATTAAATCTGAACTTACTTTTCCTAAAACCTTTCCGTCCTTAACAACTGGCATAGCAGAAATTTGATATTGCTCTAATTCACGTACAATGTCCAACATCGTATAGTCTGGAGAGGCTGTAATAACATCCTTAGTCATAATTCTATCAAGTTTAACATCACAACTATTAGAGGAAACTGCTTCTGTTATATCCCAATCAGTTGCAACTCCTATAAGTTTACCTTCAGAGAGAACGGCAACTATACCACTATTTTTATCTATCATTAACTTTGCAGCATCTTGTATGCTACTATGCACATCTATAGTTGGAATCGAAACCAGTATATCTTTAGCAGTTCTTTGGCTTTCTTTTGCGGAAAGTCTTTGGATGCTAACGCGCTGAGCAGCTGTACAAGGTAGCATGTCTGGGTTAGCTGCTAATAAATCAACTAGCTCAATCATGTTATGGTGAATAACATTTTCTCTATATTCCTCTCCGGCTATTAGGCGTTGTCTCGATAGTTCAGTGAAGTCACCTTCGTGGCTCTTTAGCCATTTTTCAACTGCTTCCCTATTTCCTAACATTTCTTCCGGTATTTGAAGGTTTTCAGGTGTACTGATAATATGTTCTTGAGCAGCAAAGATTACTCCCCCCGAATTAACTAAATAATCGTTAGCTATCATTACGCCTTTCTCCCCATACACTATTTGTTCCATACGAGTTCTAGCTGCCTTTCTATTTGGATCTGGAGAGTATGTATTTGCCCCTTCAATAATTACGGACCATTTTCCCATTCGATCGACTAACATAGATGCCTTATCAGAAGAACGTACGCCTAAGTAATTAAATATTGGAGCAGCAGGCACCATACAGAAAGCGTTCTCAAGGAGCAAGTTATTAGCGTTTGTAGAAAATTTGGCCGGGTGTTTATATCCCTCGGGTGCAATCTTATCATTAAAATAGGTATTAGTAACTAAGCCAAAATTTTTCCACAAACCGAAAAGTTCTTCAATTGGAAGCCCATTTTCATTATATAAATAACCTTCTAAATCACTTATACCTATTACTTTAGCTTCAGAGATTCGTTCTTTTAGTATACGTGAAGCATGTGCTCCAACAGCTCCAAAACCTTGAATGATTACCGTAAGATCATTCTCTTCTGGTATTTCTAAATTAGCAAATTGAGGTAGAACTCTCAATCGTGGCAGAATTTTTAGCAAAGTTTGCAAAGCAATCACAACTCCTCCAGCTGCAGCCCCTAGTTCATCTATTCGATTACCACCCATATCAGCTGGTTTAGATACGGCGCTATCCAATCCATTTTCTATAGCAACTAATTTCATGTCAGCATCTTTAGTTCCAACATCCGGACCTGGAACATAAATATCTTTATATTTTCGTATCAAACGGGCAAAACCACTAACAATTTTGTCGTGTTCTTCATGAGAGATAGTCCACTCAGCCACAATACCAGATTTTCCACCCCCATAAGGAAGATTAGCTGCTGCGTTTTTTAGGGTCATGCCTCGCGCTAAATTATGTATGTCAGCAGGGGTTATGTCTGGTAACATTCGAATTCCTCCCATAGATGGCTTTCCCATAGAAAGGTTATCGACTACTAAATACCCACCAATTTCTAATTGTGAGCGCTCATCCCATATACAGGCTACAAGTTGAGGGCCGAGTCTATCGCTTACTATTCCCAACCTTGATAAAAGATGCTCGTCAGCATTGGTAAATTCTAAATAACATCTCCCGTTATCTTTTTTAAGTCTATTTTTTAGAGTAACTTCCGGAAGGTGCTCGCGAAGATAAATGTCCATCTTTTTTGGAATCATGATTTCTTTCCTTCTATTTTCTTATATTTATTTAAGATAGATTTTGAGGTATATTTAATTTAGGATACTTTTACTTATATGGATTTTTTACTTAAGTACTTAATTTAAAATTAGATGACGAGGTAAAATGAAAATGGTAACAATCATAGCGATAGTTGAAGTAAAAGAAGGAAAAATGGAAGAAGCAAAAGAAGTTTTAAAAGAAATGGCTTTACAAGTAAAAGCGTCTGAACAAGGAACTTTAGAATATATCCCTCACACCGTTAAAGGCAAGGATAACAAAAACAAAATCTTATTCTACGAAAAATATGAAAGTGGGGAAGCAATGAAAACCCATATGGCTAATTTAGCAAAGACCGGCGCAAAACTAACTCCATTATTAGTCCCCGGCATGGATTTAAAGACATGCTTCGAGATCATTTAAAAAATGCACTCTCTCTTTTTTTTTCATATATTATTATTCGTCTTGGATAAAAGGTTTACCAAGGTTTAGGCATAATTCCGCCTTAGCTAAAGTTCTTCCCACATAGTTTATATGTTGCAGGTTTGTGGTTAAATTTAATTCAAGAACCTTTTTGCTAAGTGTTTCAGCGTTATTTCCTATTAATGTTTTGAGGAGATTATTATCATTAGAAAAAAATAATACGTAGATTTCTTTAGTATAATAATTCACATAAAACTTAAAGTATCCATTTTTGTCTGGTACGTAATCAAAAACAGATTCCTTGATAGTTATTGCGTTCGATGTATCAATTTCTGGAAGGGTTTGACTCGTCTTACCTTTAGCTTTAAATACGCTAATTCCGTGATTTATTGGAGGTGTTTTTTTAAATTTTGAGATATAATTTAGTTTTACGCTCTCTTTAAGTTCGGCTACTCCACCCATTAATTTAGTGCTATGCTCAACGGTAAATAATATCCCCATATCTAACTCAATTGCGATGCTTGCTAACAACCCATTTATTCCCACTGAATCTATATCCATAAGTTCTACTACGTTTGAGATACCAAAGAATAGAGGTAATTCCAATTTCTTATTTTCTTCTTTTAAGACTTGCTTTTTATATAAGAAATATGCTTCCAAAGAATTGCAAATTCCTGGAACGATCGGAGTTTCTAATAATGGATCGGCAATTAATTTTTTAAACCCTTCCTGTCTCAATTCTTGCGTTAATTTAAACAAATTTTTAACTCTTACTTCTGGTTCTTTAGGGAAATAAGCGGACTTGATATTTGTTGGTAATATTACAATAGGTATATTTTTGGGAATATTTAAGAAATCCTTATAATTTCCAAGATCTAAACTTAGGATAATGTCAATGCCTTCATCAACAGCAACCAATATTTCACTTTTTTCCATCGAATCAATGCTGATTAAGATATCAAAATTCTTTCGGATAAGATGAATTATTTCTTTTATTCTATCCAAATATGGTTTGTTTGCGACGCATCCAATATCAATTATGTCAGCACCAGATTCTATGTAATGTTTTACTTTTCTAAGTATTGCTTGGTTATTCTTTTCTGGGCAATTAACTATTTCGGCAATAATCGGAGGCGGAAGATTAGGCCCGATCATTAGATTGGAGGTTTTTTCATTTAAAATGAATGTATTGGAATCTATGTTATCTTTAGCAATTTCTAACTGTTCTTTTAGAATTCCTTCAAATTCTTGTTCGCTTGAGAGTTCCAATATTTTATTTGCGGGAGTAGAATTAGAGAGTTTAAGAGTATCTATGTGTTTCAAAACCATAGGAAGATCTGAAGCAAACTCTGGACCTTTTCTTATTGCGATTGAATTTAATTCCTCTAATTTTTTAGTATCCCACTGTATAAATCCAGGGAGTAAAATTAAATCATAGTCTTGAATAGTTATTTCTTTAATTATATTCTTAACTATGGTTTCTGAAATAAAGGCAGAAATTGTTACTGGAGCTTTATATACTTTTATCTTGTGATCTTTAATAGGAGAAATAACTTTTTCTATAATTGGATAACTACTTTGACCAGTTATAATTAAAATGTTTTTAATTTAAATCACTCAATAATTTGTTTTTATCAAAAGAAATGTATATATCGTCTAAAACTGAACCCTTAGCTTCTTTAATTTTCAGATTATTTACGATAGGCCCAAATTCTCCCCCAAGAAGTCCATTAGCAATAAAAGCTGCTCCTTGAGCTGCGTGTTTTGAAATGCTACCATAGTTTTGCATCATTTCAACGGTAAAGAAACCTTCTAAACTGTTAGTAATTTCGTCTTTAATAACGTGATTATCTGCACCTCGTCCAGCTAATAGAATCTCAGTTATTTGATCTTTATTCGAAAAAGAGGATGATATAGCATAAATTGCCTTGATTAAGTCTGATATGTAAGCGTGAAAAGCCAACTTCGTTTGGTGGTCATTATTAACTAATTTTGTAAATTGGTTTAAGGTTAAATCTTTATGCCCTGAAATTGAGGACAATCCTCCTCCATATATGATGTTTTTCTTAATATTTTTAATTAAATAAGCTAATTCTCCATCGAGACTTCCGCAAGCTCTAAAACCCATAATGTTAGAACCCCCAATCCCATCGATCACTTGCCCGTTTTCTATTGCTAAAACTGCTGTGAAACCAAATCCAAGTTCAACCATAATGAAATTAGTGTTTATAGGTTGTATTTTTAAACGGTCTATTTGATCTCTAATTCCCGTAACGACAGTACAAAGCTTATCTGCCGTTCCCATATCGATTTTGTTTATTTTCCGATATCGAGGGATTGTAGGTAGATGTTTAACTCCCGGAACAATGATTCCAGGAAGATTTTCTGCTTTCATTAAGCGAAGAACTTCCCCTAATCCTA
Organism: Promethearchaeia archaeon; assembly: GCA_029856125.1. GTDB lineage: Archaea > Asgardarchaeota > Lokiarchaeia > Sigyniarchaeales > SOKP01 > SOKP01. Next base: position 30,995 of record JAHQWJ010000065.1, read on the forward strand.
CTAATTGTTCCCTCTCCTTCTTGTCAAATTTTAGAAGTGTTAAAAAAATATCTTTTTCGGTAATATCCTTAACATTTTTTAGCGGTAATCCAAAACCGCTTGGTGCTACGATTAAATCAAGATTTTTTAATGATTTTATGATCGAAATCGCTTTTAAAGGTTCTTCTATCACTTCTTTTGTAGAAATTGAAATATCTAAGATAACTTGCTTACCTTTTAAAGCGAAAAAATCCCAGGTTAATGAGCCAGGGTCGATTCCTAATACCTTAATCAATGAAAATCAAGCTCTAGTTGTTTTGCTTATAATTAAAGTTCAACAATTCTTTTTATTTTTATTAATTTTTAATGCTTCTTGTTCGAGATATAAATATGATTAAATTTTTATAAAATATTAAAGAGCTTGGATATATTCTTACTTATAATGTCCACCAATTTTCAAGTAGACCTTACATCTATAGGTCTGAAAAGGAATTATTTATATGAAGTTTTAGCTACAACATATTCTTTAAAGAATAATAAAATAGTTCCAAACACTGCCGCAATGGGTATAAGGTTGTTGGAAAATAATACTATAAAAATTTGGCCCTTCCCAAATACGACTACATATAAAAATCTCGACAGCACTAAATTAATTATTTTAAATTTTGTTGACGACATCTTTCTATATGCTATAGCGTCTTTAAAAGGTAATTATAATTCTAGCAATATTGAAACTTCGGAACAATATTATAGTTATTTTCCATTTGAGGTGAAAAACGAGCATAAAGCAATTTTTAAAGGAATTTCACCGGATAATTTAATTAATTTGCCATATTTAAATCAAGCCTGGGCGATTATCTCATGCGTAGCAACGAATAAAAATCAAACCGTAAAGAGAGATAGTTTAGGACAGGTGGAGTTAGTTGAAATAAGTTTATCTGCAATTTTTTACGAAAAATTTAAAGAATCATTTAAGCTATATAATAGAGCAGAAAATCTAACCTTGGAAACTATCATTTTAGCTACAAAATTGTATGTCGCCAAAGAAAAAAAAGATAAAGCCTTATTCAATAAGATTAAGCTTAAAATTGAAGAAAATATCAATGATATACTAAGATTTGGAAAAAACGCAAGCGCTTTGAAAACAATTGAATATGTTAAGGACTACGTTAGTATGTTAAGGATTTAGGCTTTGTTTGATATTTTCTCAATAAACATCAACGGGTATTTGAGTTCTTCAATCCATTCTACTTTTGCTATAATTTCTACAGATTTGAACTCCAGAACAACTTTAGCTTCAATATGTTTTCCGGTAATTTCATCGTATTCAAATTCAGAAGACTTATCTCCCTGAATTTGTTTACGATTAATATTAACTTTAACAAATTTAACATATGGTTGGCATGAAATGGACGCTTCGATACCTTTTTCAATAGAATCAATAATACTAGAATTCGAGGAAATTGGCATCCCACATAAAATATGATAAAGAGCTCCTAACTTTATACCAATTTCAAAGCACGCTCTTTCTCCATCACTTAAATTAGGAGGAAAATAAGAGTTTTCTTTATTATCAGACATTAAAATTCATCTACAATTTCTATTTTTGCTCCGTGATTATTAGGTTTGCATAGGTAAATGTGTCCTCCAAATCCGTTTACACGCCGCTGAGCGGCTTTTAAAAGGTCATTTGCTTCATCGTCAGATTCTACGATTCCTACGACGCTAGGCCCAAAGGAAGACATCCCGTAAGCTTTAATCCCATAGTCTTCAAAAAATGTTAGAACGTCTTTTACAATTTCATGTTGGAGAGAGATTTCAATTTTTTTAAACCCTATATTCTGTATTCTCTTTAGTCCTTCACCAAAGCTCACTAAATCTTTTCGAATAATTCCTGGAACTAATTTCATTAGAATTTGGTGCGATACTTCGTTCACTTCCTCTCTTGGGATAGGAGCATGTTTCTGAAAAATACTAACTTCTTCGTCTCCATAGGCTCCTTTCTTTACATTTGGGATTACTAATACAAATCTCCAGTGTTCAGGAATCTGGTATCGTAAAATAGTAAGCGCTGGATTAGCGGATTTTGAAGCTGAAGAAGGGAGAAAAGTTTCTTTTTCTTTACCTTTTCCAAATTCATGACCAGCATCAACAATAAAACCACCTTTTTCAAATCCTCTCCAACCAATTCCTGAAGTTCCGCCTCTATTTACGAGTTTTGTCAGTTCTTCTATAGAAATGTTATCAATATCTTTTAATTTAGTTATTGCTACTGCTATGGCTAATGAAAGTTGGGTTTTAGATCCTAATCCTACATGGTTTGGAAAGTATCTCTTTAATTTGAAGTGGAAGTTCTTATTATTTATGTTATATGCTTTGAAAACCTTTGAGGCTTGCTCATTAATGACTTCAATCGATTCGCGATAGTATTTATGAGCTTCAATTTTAAACTCTTCCGCATTATTAGAAGCTTCGAATATTACATTAGGTCTATCTAACATAAGACCGATCCCACCATCAACACGACCAATATATCCGTTTTCATCGATTAAAGAAAGATGGATCCTACATGGCGTTGTAATTCTACATTTTACCATTTTGCTTCAAGATTATAAAAAAATTTGGAGCTATGGATAAGAATTTTTAAAATAATTTAAATATAATATAATTAAGATTTTAGTAATAATCGTTTTAGAAGCTTGTTAATATTAGAAATCCAAAATTGATAACACCGCCAATCAGTAAGGCTATAAATATCTCTAAAAGAGATATCTGAATAGCATATTTCCAACTAGTGTGTTTTGCAAGAATAATAACAGTTGCAAAACAGGGTACGTAAAGCATTGAAACCATCGAAAATACTATCATCTGAATTGGAGTTAATAATTCTAGAAGGGTAATATTTAAAGAATTAGCTAAAATCGACAAGAGAACCAAGGTTAACTCTTTCCTTAAAATTCCATATATTAAGAACACGCCAGTTATAGCTGGTAGCCCTAACCATAATACCGTGACAGGGCTCAAAATAACATTTATCGGCTCTAAAGCGTT
>JAHQWJ010000066.1 GCA_029856125.1 Promethearchaeia archaeon
ACTTCAATATTAGGCAATACTATCCTTTACAGTACGCATTTTCCTTGTATGAGTTGTTTGAAATTAATTATTAACGCAGGAATTAAAAGACTTGTATATAGGGAAGGATATAATATGGAAAATAAGATTAAAGAAGAATTGCTGAATGAATCCAGTTTAAATGTCCAACAACTATCAGATATTAAGAAACATCTATAAGTGTCTTATTTTTTTACTAACTAATAAATGAACAATTGAGAATTCTGGTGAAAATGGAAAGTAGTAAAAAATCTTTAGTAATTATGAAGTTTGGCGGCTCTTGCTTACAAAATAAAGAATCTTATCTTCAGATTACAAATATTGTTAAAGAATATATGAAATCTACAAGGGTGTTGATTGTGGTTTCTGCTATCAAAGGAATGACAAATAAATTAATAAATTTCTATGAGAAATCTTGTAGTGAAGAACAAGACTGCGATCTTATTATTGAAGATATTTACAATGGCCACTTCCAGCTTATTAACAAGCTATTTGATGTGGATAGTAGCGAATACGGGGGGGTTCTCGAACTTTTACAAAAAAATATTGAGGATCTAAAGCATTTGGGAAGTCTTATTAAATTAATACGCCCTAGTGCTGATATATACGACCTATTTGTGTCTTACGGAGAAAGATTAAGCACTTTCATATTAAGCAATTATTTGTCTTCTAAAGGTTATAAATCAGAGCCTATGCTCTCTGATAAAATTATAAGAACAGACGATAATTTTGGCCGAGCTCTTCCTCTACTCGAAGAAACCGAAGATTTAGTTAAAGAAAAACTTATTCCCATTCTAATGTCAGATAAAAACCTAATTGTTTGCGTGAGTGGGTATTTTGGTTCCACGAAAGATAATAAAATTTCTACTTTAGGGAGGGGTGGGAGCGATTTATCGGCGGCGATAATTGCCTATGCATTACATAGTGCTTACCTTTGTAAAATTATATATTGGAAAGATGTAAAAGGGTTCTTAGATGCTGATCCAAGAGTTGCCGAAAAGACTTCCCTCATTAAAAGAATATCATATAAGGAAGCGAAAGAATTAGCGTTTTTTGGAACGAAGGTACTCCACCCTTTGTGTCTCGATATTAATGAAAAAGGAGAGATTCCTTCAGAAGTTAGGTTTTTTTACGAACCAGAATCAGAAGATTTTACCATGATCACAAAAGAAATAGTTCAGGATGATAACGTTATAAAAGCAATCACATCAATGGAAAAGCTCTCAATGGTCACTATAGAGGGTGATACAATGATCCCATTGTCGGGTACTGCTTCGAAACTCTTTTCTCTTTTAGGAGAGAATAATATAAACATCGTATTTATTTCGCAGAGTTCTTCTGAAAATAATATAACTTTTGGCATTGAATACGAAGATTCTATGAAAGTAAGTTTTTTATTAAGAAATTCCAATTATTTTGGAGAAGAATGGTTTAAAATTAAAATTGACCATGAAATATCATTAGTTGCCGTTATTGGGGCTGGAATACTTTACACTCCAGGAATAGCTGGAAAAGTCTTCACTTCCTTAGGTGACAATCAAATTAATATTAAAGCAATAGCTCAAGGATCTTCTGAATTAAATTTCACGGCTATTATTGATCGAGAAAATTGCAGAAAAGCCGTTAACGTGTTGTATAATGCCTTCATTAACAGAAAATGAAAACTAAAATTACTAATCCTTGTAAAAGTCCTGTTGGAATTTAGATGCTGCGAGGAGTCTTCTAGTATCTTTCCTTTTTGCTGGAGAAATTGTTTCTTTCAAGTATTTGTTACCAATTTCTTTTCCTATTATTACTTTTGGATTATTTGACCAATTTACGTCTAATAGTAAGCATAAGTTATAGATCGATGATTGGATGAATGAAATTAAAATCCCTATAGAATATTCGTCAGATTGGGTAATAGATATTTTCGCTGTCGGTACTACTTGGTCAAGCAAAGCTTGAAAAGTAGCGTCAGCTTGATAGTTCACAACTGTCTGAGCAGTTTTATTGTTCACATAATCTATGGAAGATGATAAAAGAAAATCTTCAGATTCATTTTCTACCGTCCATAAGATAGGAATTACTGCACCTTTAGTTCCGCCTAGTAAATACTCTAAAACAGAGTGCTGGCAAAGTGGAGCCGATTGAAAAGTCCCAATTAAGCCCTTCTCATTTTTCCCTGTGCTCTCTGATATCTCTTGGACAAAAAGCCCTACACTTCCTTCAAGGGTAATTGAATATGGCATTGAAAAAACATTTTTGTATCCCTTCAAATATAACCCATAAAGAAAAGACGAGAATTCGAGAGCCGGATTAACCTCGAAGCCCATAAATTTCTCATACCCATCATTTAACCCTTTTAAAAACTCATTGATGTTGATTCCAAGTAAAAGCGAAGGAAGTATCCCAACATTTGAAACTGAGCCCGCAAAACGACCGGAAAGATCTGGCACTTCTAGAATCGGGCAACCAATTTTGCTTAAGATATTATGCATCGTACCCTTTGAGGAAAGTCCTAAAAAGCTATAATCCTTTTTCAAAAATGTGCCAATAGTTGAGTTTACATCGAGAGTTTCTCCATCCCTTGAAATTGGGATTACAATTGATTCTTCTGGATTTGTAGTATCAAGGCAATGTTTTAATTCTACAGCTCGAGAACTCGTAATATGATAGAGATTTTTTTTAGCTAAATGCTTTAAGGCGAGTAATGTTTGAACTGAACCTCCAGTTCCTAAAACTATGACATTTTTAATTTTTTCGTTTACATATTCTTTTGCAACACCTTCAATTTTAGCTATATCTAAATATGAGGTAGTATCGGTAAAAAACGGGCTTTCCCATTTATCTCTATTAGAAATAATAATTTGCTCGTGTCTTTCTATAATTTTCTGATTAATCTTAGGGTAATATTCAAATTCAAAATAAGAGTTCATTTTTAACTCGCAGTTTTACAATTATATGCTTATTAATAATAATAATGAAATGATTTCTACAAAAATGTTTTGTGTTTGTTTTGTTTTGGAATAAAACATTCTCTTTTCTCATACTATTTCACTAATTTTATAATTTCATCTCAGTCTAATCGTTTCTTTGAATTAAAAGAAGTTGAGTTATTAATGTGTAAATACATTAGAATTCTAAAAAATTCGATGTCTATTCGCTTTAAAATAAGATTTGCAATACTTATACTTTAATAAACAAAAACTATAAAAAATACACGAAATATTAAAAGAAATGTGATTAATTATGGCTAAAGCTAGCGAAACTAATAATCAAAGCCAACCTTTAGTAGGGGAGCCTTATTTCTGCAAAGAATGTAAAAGGAATCATACTAAAGGTAAAATCTACAAGGAGCACTTAAATTTTGCTAAGATTGAATCAAAAAATGATGATGTTATTGATGATGATGTTATTGATGATGATATTATTGATGATGATATAGAGATTTCTGATCTAGAATCTAAAGATGATAATACCTCCGAAGAAGAAGTGGCTTTAGATGACGAATTAAACGAAATTATAGAAGTTGATGAGAAAGTTGATGAAGACGATTTTGATGAAGGATTGAAAAACTACAGTGATGATGCAATTGCTTGTGTAGATGCCGTTAAAAAACTTCCCGGTGTAGGAGAAGCTACACTCAAAAAATTGATCAAAGCCGGTTTTGGTAGCCTTGAATCTATTGCTTATACGCCTCCATCCATTATTCAAAAAGAATCAGGTTTAGGAGATAAAACAATAGCAAAGTTAATCAAATCTTCAATGGATAAACTTGACATTGGTTTCAAATCTGCTGAAGATGTTTGGGAGCATAGAAAAAATATTGCACGAATAACTACTAGTAGTCAAGAACTTGATAATTTATTCCATGGTGGTATCGAAACAGGGTGTGTAATTGAATTTTTTGGCGAGTTTAGGACCGGAAAAACACAATTGGCTCATCAATTATGTGTTAATGTCCAATTACCTAAAGAAGATGGAGGATTAAGCGGAAATGCTTTATATATCGATACTGAGGGAACATTCAGGCCAGAAAGAATAATACAGATGGCTGAAGGTCATGATCTAGACCATAAAAAAGTTTTAAAAAATATAGTGTTTGGCCGCGCCTATAATTCAGATCATCAAATAATGTTAATTAAAGAAGCCGGTAATCTTATTAAAGAAAAGAATATAAAACTCATTATCGTTGATTCATTAATTGGGCATTTTAGAAGCGAATATGTTGGACGAGGAACACTCGCTAATAGACAGCAGACTATTAATACCCATCTCCACGATTTACTAAGGCTAACAGATATTTTTCCTGATTTATGTGTAGTTGTAACAAACCAAGTTCAATCAAAACCAGATGTATTTTATGGAAATCCAACTGTAGCCGCAGGTGGAAATATTGTGGCACATGGATCCACAATTCGAGTTTACTTAAGAAAGGGAAAGGGTGAACAACGAGTAGCAAAAATGATTGATGCCCCTCACTTACCTGAAGGAGAAGCTGTTTTTTCTATAACCGAAAATGGAATTACAGACTAAATAAGTAAAAAATATTTTTAAAAAAAATAAGATTAAAAAAAAAGTAAAAAATAACTAATTTATTTCATTTTCTCATATTCATTTGCTTTATTGGTTAATCTTTTAACTTCTTTTGTCATTTCAGTTACTCCCAGCTTAAATATTTCAGATGCCATTTTGGAAGCATATTTGTACTTCGTAGCAGCCTCTAAGTATTTTTTCTCTTTAATCGCACTTTTTGCCTCTTTTTCTAGATTAGCTTTTTTAACCTTTAAATCTTCAATCCGAGTTTTTCGAATATTTTCTTGTATTTTAAGAATTTCGGTCGTTATCTCCCAATTTGAGGCCAAAAGAGTAGCAGTTTGATAAATTTCTACAGCTTTTAAGTAATTCTTCTTATCTTGAGCAAGTTTCGCTCTCTTGAGTAATTCTTTTATACCTTTCTTAGCCGCTTTCTGATTATCAACTGATAAATCTCCTATTGTTG
>JAHQWJ010000067.1 GCA_029856125.1 Promethearchaeia archaeon
GTTAATATTGATATGGGGGCTCCAATTTTGGATTGTGATAATATTCCCGTGAATTTAGATACCCCTGTTAATCGTTGTGTAAACGAATCTATTGTGGTATTAGATAAAATTTTCAATTTCACTGCGGTGTCAATGGGCAATCCCCATGCGATTATTTTTACAAAAAACATCGTATGTGATGAGAATTTAAAGAAGTATGGAGTTGCAATTGAATCTAATAAAATTTTTCCTAAAAAAACTAATGTGGAATTTGTAAAAGTGCTATCCAAAGAAGAAGCTGTTCTGAGAGTATTTGAGAGGGGTGTAGGCGTGACGAATTCGTGCGGAACTGGCACTTGCGCTGCAGTGGTGGCAGGAACTATTTTAGGATTATTCAGTCCAAACACTCCGGTAACCGTACATAACGACGGGGGTGACTTGACAATTACTTATAACGGTAAAACAGTATTTATGGAAGGTCCCGCAGTTAAAGTGTTTAAAGGAGTTATCGATAGAATTGAATTTTGATTCTATAATATAATTGTGTTTATTGTAATGCTAAACTGAGGTAAAAAAAGTGAATTATTCAAAATGGTTATCCATGAAAACTTTAGAGTATCGTGACGATGTACTTTATTTTGCTGGGAAAAATACGCTAGACATTTCTAAAGAATATGGTACCCCTATTTATGTGATTAACGAAAACACGATACGAGAACGTTATAAAAATTTAAAAATTCTACTAAATTCAGAATACGAGAATAATAGAATACATTATGCTGTTAAAGCAAACTCAAATTTATCAATTTTAAAAATACTTCATTCAGAAGGGGCTTTTTTTGATTGTACATCTATGGGTGAAATATATACATGTTTTAAAGCGGGTATTTCTCCTGTAAAAATAATATATACTGGAAATATGTTTACTGATGAAGATTTTACATTCGCAGTTGAAAATAAAGTTCTAATAAATCTTGACAGCGTAAGTCAATTAAACAGATTAGCGAAAATTCATGACGGCTTAGGAGTGGAAAAATCTGTAATTTCTTTTAGAATAAACCCAGAGTTTGGGGCTGGACACCACGCTCATACAATTACAGCTGGAAGAACGATTAAATTTGGTATCCTAGAGGAACAAGCGATCGAAGCTTTTAGCAAAGCAAAAGACATAGGCTTTAAGAAGTTTGGGATTCATCAACATATTGGCTCAGGAGTGCTGAACGCTCAAGATTTCAAAAAACCAGTAGAGAAATACATAAGTATTATCAAAAAAATTGCTAATTCTCTCGAAATTAAATTTGAATTTATCGATTTTGGGGGTGGTCTGGGTATTCCGTATCGCCCATTAGAGGAACCTTTAGATTACAATATTTACAAAGACGTGGTAATAAAACCCTTTAAAAATCTGATAAATTCTGAGGATATTGGAGAACCTATTTTTAAAATTGAACCCGGGCGGTATTTAACTGCGGAGTCAAGCATTCTTTTAACGCAAATAAACACGATCAAAAACAATGGATATAAATTATTTGCGGGAGTTGATGCTGGGTTTAATACGCTATTAAGACCTACTTTATACAACTCCTATCATCATATTATAGCGTGTAATAAGAAAGGTAAAGAACCAACATTAACTTATGATATCACGGGGCCAATATGCGAGTCTGGTGATATACTAGGCAAGAATAGAGAATTAAATAGGTTAGAAGAGAAGGAAATTCTTGCAATTCTCGATGTAGGAGCATATGGGTTTACAATGAGCAGTACATATAATTCAAGACCCAGATCCTCTGAAATCTTAATCAATAATGGAAAAACTTTTAAAATTAGAGAAGCAGAGAGTCTTGATGATTTGTTAAAACATCAAATTATTCCAGATCACTTGAAGTAAAAAAAATAGTAATTTTTCATATAAAAGAATAAAAATTTTACTGCTTTCTTCTATTATGAGATAAAATTATAAAAAAGGAAGCTTTAAGGACTGGATACCCTTTAAACCTTCTAAATGAAGAGTTGGCAATATGAAATCTGCATTAAGTAGGTTGATGATAAGACTGATCTGCCCTGATCTTTTATAATTTTATCTCTTTCCTATGAAAAAGTGTAATATTATTTATGAAACTATAAACCCTATACCTTAATGTTTTTAATTGGCTCTATTCTTGGAGGGGAAATAAAAACATTTCTAGGTCCTGTTCTTTCGAGTTTAATTGCCTTTTCAGGGCAATGATAAGCGCATAAACCACATCCAATACACTTATTCTGATTTATAACCGATATCAGCTCTATCAATTCCGCTGCTTCTGTAGGGCATATATTAACACATGTACTACAGCCAATACAAATTTCTTTATCCACTTTCGCAAGGTATGATGTTAGAGAATATATTGGAGCCATTCCACGATAATAGGATTGGAAAGTTATACAACAGCATTTACAGCAGTTACAAATGGTAGCTTCAACATTTTCAGGATTAAGATTTGCATGAATTGCTTTATGAACGAGCCCATGGTTTTCGGCTTCCTTTAAGATATGCAATGCATCTTTCTTAGAAATTTGCTTAGCACCGTGTTCAATTGCAAATTGAGCATTCCTACCTAAAAAAAAGCAAGTTAGCTTAGGAGCATTTCTCTTACATTGGTCATTTAGAAGTTCTTTTTGATGTCTGCAATAACATGTGCCAATACTAATTAAATCAAATGTTTCTATAAGTTTCTTCACATCCTCATATGGCAGTATATTTTCTTGTTGAATGTCAATCATTTCTTCAACAGGAACAATCCTATCGAAGTGTGGGAATTTTTTGTATTGATTTATGATGTTATCATAATTGTTTTGTGTAATCTCAGTAGTTATAGCAAACAACTTTTCAAATTTATGAGCTAGATTTATTTCTCTTTCCCCTGTGGTCCCTCTCATAAAGGTGGATTCAAGAATTCCAGGAACAAGCCCTATCAATGTATATACCATTATTCCCGTCCTTCTGCTAGGAATACCGGTTATTATTCCTTTAAGAGTTAATTCATTTAGCATTGAAATTAATGACTTCTCGTCTAAGTTCGTTTTGGCTTTAAGTTGATCAATGTTTAGTTTGGGTTTTTTAAAAATTAATATAAATTTAGCCTGTTCTTCAGTCAATAATGCCTGCATCAATTCAATATATGCGTCAGTTATAGGAAAAGGGAATCCACCAGCTTTCGCAAATGTCCTTGCTACTTTATACCAAAATCTTTCAACCATTTTTTCCACCTATATAAATTACCTTCTTAGATCTTCTTTCTAACTTGATTTTTTCAGTATCCTTAAGTTTATTTATAATGTAAATTATGATAAATAAATATTTAATACTTGTCTACACTGATTCCAAAAGATTTATTATCAAAAAAATCTAGTTCTATAAACCTAGGACTTCACTTGTAGAGTAGATTCTATTATCTTCTGCTTTTACTATAAATTTTATTGCTTTTATTGCTCCGTTGGTGAAGCATTCTCTACTATGAGCTTGATGTTTTAATTCAATTCGTTCACCCGGCCCAGCATACAGTACAGTATGATCGCCAACAATATCACCACCTCGAATTGAATGGATACCTATTTCATTTTTTGCTCCAACCAATCGTTTATTTGGTCCTCTCTCTCTTCCATATTTTGCTATTTCATCTAAATTAGAATCTATTGAATCACTTATAGTTTCTCCAATTTTTAAAACGATAAATTTATCGAAGTTATAAACAAGGTTTAAGAAGAAATTTTTAGATATTCTTACAAATAACGATGTAATTGAGACTATAACCAATTTATGTAGTATAATTATAAAAAATATAACTTGGATGAATAAATGCGGTAATATTGCAATTAGAGAACGTTGGTATTATTTGATCTAACTCATATCCAAGATCAATATAGAATTTAAGTATATCCCCTTCTGTTTTATTTGAGGCTAATACTTCAATTAATCCAACTCCAATTCCCATGGAGTGCGTATATGTTAGATCCCAAACTAAATGGATGGCATTTTCGCTAATATCGGGAAGAAATACAAAACTAATATTCAAAAATTCAGTGCTATTTAAAACTATATAATTCAAATTGTAAAATTCAATTGTTGCACCAGTATGATCTTCCTTAGGAATTACATATTCTCCTGATGTGTGAACATCATATGGCCAGAAATCTTGAGTCTGACTACAAAATCGTTGCCATTTAAAGCAATCTACCATAAATACATGAACATGCCCATAGGTAGTTATTGCACTAATATTACAAAAATCTATACCTGAATTATTAATGTTAACGGAATTATAATGATTAAAACCTACTTCTTCAAACTGACCTGTAACCGCTGAAAACTGCGTTGTTCCATTAATAGCTTCATAATTTATATCAAATCTTGTAATTTCTCTAGGTGACCACATTTTTATGAAAACGTCGTTAATAGATTTTAAGTTTATATTTATGTTATGAGATTTATTGAAATGATTTCCCCATTTTACGTTAACTCGTCCCGATAACCCTGAAGCGTTAAAATCTGAATAAGATATAAATCGAATATTCCAAATATCAAACCATTGATCTCCTGAATCTGATGTACATATAAAATCTTTTGAGAAAATTGAGTGATCTAGAATTAAATTTATATCTCCAGAAGTCGTTGATACTTTAAAATCGTTATAAATCGAGCTTTTATTTAACTGAACATCAACATTTCCTGAACTGGTTCTAATTTCAAATGCACTATAATTAATTTTATGTGTATTAAATTTTATATTACCACTTCCACTATCGCTTTTAAAGCTATAGTTAACATAATTTGGGTTAAAGGATATGTTGAGATCTAAATTTATAACATCATCCGGCATATTGAGAGTGCTTAAAATTTTTAAAATAGGTTGTTGTTCTTCATAAGTAATTACAATAAATTTTTCCGGATC
>JAHQWJ010000068.1 GCA_029856125.1 Promethearchaeia archaeon
TCTTATTTTCCATATTATATCCTTCCCTATATACAAGTCTTTTAATTCCTGCGTTAATAATTAATTTCAAACAACTCATACAAGGAAAATGCGTACTGTAAAGGATAGTATTGCCTAATATTGAAGTACCATGAATAGCTGCTTGAATAATACAATTAATTTCAGCATGAACGCCTCGACATAATTCTGGCTTTTCACCACTTTTTAAATTCTGTCGTACACAGGTTTCTGGAGTACAATGATTAAATCCAGAAGGAGCGCCATTATATCCTGTCGATAGAATATGAGAATCCTTAACTAAAACTGAACCTACCTTTCGCTTTATGCAAGTACTTCTCTCGGATACAAGTCCTGCAATTTTTATGAAATACTCGTCTTTTGATATCCTAAATTCGTTTTCTTGTTTCATTTTCTTTATATGATTACTGTAAATTTTCTTATAAAAGGTTATTTATGTCCATTGAAATAATATTAATGCGATTTAAGCTACACATTCTTTAGATCAGTTTATTCTATGATTATGGGTTTTAGACTTACACTTTAAAAAAAATTAGAAATAACTTGGGTCTAATATGAACATAATTAATAGTATAGCCAAAAAGACGCAAATTATTGAAACGATAAAAACGACTAAATTATTATCAATTTTAATCTTGAGTTTAGTAAATCGTAAATTTAGATTTAAGTCAAAGTATTCTTTAGGTTTTAATATTCCAAAAAGGATGAAGGGTTGAAAGTATCTTATGTAAGGATTACTGAAATATATAAAAGATGCCATAACGAATATTGAGAAAAATACGATTTCAAATGTATCTGCCTTTCTAAATCTAAACCCCAAGTACAGTACGGTTAAAACAGCTGCAGGGATAATTCTAATATAAATCGGCAAATAACCCTCACCCCTCTGATTCCAAAATGCGTATAATTCCAAATATCCTTCCAAATAAAAAACGGGTGATATTAAAAAGATAAATGCAATTATAACTGTTGTTATAAGAAATATCTTTAATTCATCCCAGTTCTTATCATATACCAATTTCAGAAAGAGAAGTCCTATTACCGGTAGAGTATAATACTTTGCGCATACTGAGAGTGCTAAGAAAGAATAGAATAAATACTTGTGAATTTTTTTAGTTTTAGGAAAATAATACAATGCCACAAAGAAAAGTAAGAAAAAAAACGAGTCTGTTATATGATAACCGCAATTAGATAAACTAAAAACATTATTTAAAAAGAGAAATGGATTAATAAAAAATAGGCCATAAACATATAGCCTTTTAGGAATATCGAAGCTTTTTAAGACATAGTAAAATACAATCATGATTAGCAAGTCAAAGAAAAATGCCCAGAATGCGAAAATTTCAAGCATCCCAAATGATAAGAATTTGAAAATAAATAGAAATATTTGTGCGAGAGGAGGGTAAATCTCAAAACTTTGGTAATTAATTTCAACATCGCCCCAACTCCTCCCAGGTTCTATAATTTGAATAATATAATAAAAAATTAACATTACAACCCTAATAAGTATTCCAGCAAAAATAAAAATAAGAGCTTTATTAGATAGAATACGATTAATTAAGCTTAATTCTGACTGTTCTGAATTTTCTTGCATGATTATCCCGTAAAACAGTAATTCAACTAAACACCCTAGCACTAAACATGTTTATATTTATAAGGAAATTAAATAATTCTAAAATTTAATTAAATTATAAAATTTATTAATCTATATAAACTTGAATTTCTGCTTAAATCGGAATTACTTTATTATGATTAAAATTTTCATTCCTGTTTACAACGAAGAGGAATTTATAGAACAAAACCTTCGTTACATGGTTCCCAAGTTTTCCAAGCTATTAACAGATGATTATAAGATTTATGTTGTTAATGATGGAAGCACTGATCGAACGGGTGATATATTAGATTCTATTAGCATTGATAATGTTATACATTTAAAATGCAATGGCCCTTCAGTTAGAGAAAATCTTGCTAAAATGTTTGTTAAACAGGGTCAAAAAGGTGACTTAATATTTTTCATGGATGCTGATCTTTCAACTGATATGAGTTCGCTCCCTCAAATGATTACTGAAATGAAAAGAGGGTTTGATATTGTAGTAGGAAGTCGATATCAAAAAGGAGCAAAACTAAATAGGATTCCATATCGATTTATTGTATCAAAAATTTTTAATACGTTTTTAAATCTTTATTTTGGTTCTCGTGTTAGAGACCACGAATGTGGTTTTAAATTGTTTAAGTATGAAGTTATTCGTGATTTGGTAAAGGATATGGGAGTGAATTTACAAAGAAGAGCATTTTGGGACTCTGAAATGTTAATTAGAGCCCAACAAAAGGGATACCGAATAAAAGAGGTTCCAGTTATTTGGATAGAAGGTCCTAAATCCTATATTTCAATTAACAAAGAGAAATCTATGGTAAGTTATATACTAATACTGAGATTTAGATTAGTTAATGAAAGAAAGATTAATAGAAAAAAACAAAAGTCACTTTCTATAAACTCCAACTAAGGAAAGACCAAATGGGAGTCGATAATCTCTCGTAATTAATTTATTTTCAATTTTTAAGAAATTTAAAAAGACTTTCTCTAGTAAATAGGGAAGGTTAAAATAATCTGTTTTTGGTTTTGCTCTTTTTTTTAATAGTCTTAAGATAGAAAGAGGGAGAAATAAAATTGAATTCCAATAACTAAGATATTCGTAGTTGAAAACTTTCAATAATTGAAATAATTTCTTTTTGCTATATCTTCGATAATGTAGTAATGCTCTATCGTGTGCACTAAATAAAAAATTGAAGGCAGGAACCATGAGTAAGAGGAGCCCCCTTTTTTTTAATACTCTATGTGCTTCTAAAACCGCTTTTTTATCATTCTTTATATGTTCAAAAACATCAAATGAACACACGATATCAAAAAAATCATCAGGATAGGGTAAAGCTGTCGCATCGCATAATTTCTTTTCAGAATATAAATTTGACGGGATTAAATCTAAAGCTTTTTTATTAACATCAATAATATATATATTTCCAAATCGATTTATTATTTCAAGATCGGCACCAGTTCCGGCTCCAATATTTAAGATTTTTAGATTTTTACGGCCAATTTTATTCATTAGTATATTAATTAAATCTTTTTTACTCCTAAACCAAAATTGATCTCCAGTTTGTCCGTCTATATAATCCCTGTAATCCATCTTTACTTAACTAATCTTAATTTCTAATTTTTTATAGAAATGATATTAATTATTGATTGTCTTAATCTTTTTCAAGCTAAAGTTATAATGAAAAATAGAGTATCCTCCAAAAAATAAGAGATAGGCACTTCTGAATAAGTGATCTATAATAAATATTGACAAAATCTCAGGGAATGTAATTGTGAGAGAATAAAAGAAGAAAATAAATGCGGCTCCTACATTTTCTGAAATTCCCCAACCTCCAGGAGTAATAGGAAAAGTTTTACTAAAAAATGTAAGTATGATGGCAAGTATCAATAAAAGGATGTTTAATTGAAATCCAAGAATGTAAAAAAAGATAATAACAATAGACGCATCAATTATCCAAGTTGGAAAACCCAGTAAGATTATGTAAATTAATTCTCGTCTATGATCTTTAAATTTTTTCATGCCTTCTTTAAAATTTATCACAAATCGTCCCACATAATGAGCTAGTTTTGGTGATATTTTCTTTAAAATATTAATTACGAACTCTGTTTTGTATAGAAGTAAAATAAGGATTACTAATATTCCAATAATAACTATCGCACCAATAGCTAAATAAAATTGAATATTTTGACCTAAAATTTGCCCAGAGATCGCTCCACTGAAATTACTAATATAGAGATATATTAACGCAAAGCAGCTAATAATGAAAAGTAGAATTAAATCTAATACTCTTTCAATCGCAATCGCTGCTACAGATTCGCTAAGAAGGATTTTTTCTTCATCTTTTATCATAAAAATTTTAGCGAAATCTCCTAATTTACCGGGAGTTAGATCATTTATAACAAATGAAGCTCCAGTAGAGAAAAAAGCGGTTGTATATTTGATATTTAGATTAAGACCTTTAAAAATTAATTTTAATTTATATGCCCTCAATATAAAAGCAATAGTGTATGTTATTACAAAAATTATTAACCCGAAAAAACCCACAGTGATTAAGTTTTGAATAAATTGCAAAAAATCTACAAAAAACAGCATAAAAATTAATAATAAAATGGTTCCTATTCCAATGATTAGCCGTTTTCTTTTTTTTATCCAAACAATGAATTTACTATTTTTTTCTTCACTCATAAATTAAAATTCAAAATTTTCTTTTTATCTTAAATTTATTCAATTTTTATAATATGACAATAAAATAATAGATCTTATTAGGAGAACTATTTTGAAGAAGAGAATTTACACATTTTCAATAATACAATTATAGATAAATTTTTTGGAAAAGAAATCAAAACATTATATATGGAAAAGGTTGAATTATTGGCACCTGCTAAAAACTTCAAGGCGATAAAAGCTGCCTCAAAATATGCTGATTCCATCTATTTTGGAATTGAAAAGTTTAATATGAGGATGCGTTCTGAAAATATCGCCTTGAAAGACTTAAGTAAAACAACTAATTTTTGCCACGAACATAATTTAAAAGCATACTTAACTACAAATATTCTAATCTATGATAAAGAATTGGAATTTTTGAGAACAATAATTAAAAAAGGAAAAGAATCTAATATTGACGCTGTAATAGTTCATGATATTGCTGCAATAGAAATCGCAAAAGAATTTGATATGCCATTCCATATATCAACTCAGTGTAACGTCTCAAATTCATTGTCTGCGAGATTTTATGAGAAGCTAGGTGCTGAGAGAATTATTCTTGCTAGAGAGTTATCGTTGGAAAAAATAAAAGAGATTAAAAGAAATTTACATAAAGCAGAGATAGAAGTCTTTATTCATGGTGCAATGTGCACTTCTGTTAGTGGGAGATGCTACTTTTCTCAAGATATATGCGGAACTGAAAAGAAATCAGCTAACCGAGGAAGTTGCATACAACCTTGTAGAAGACGCTGGTGGGTAAGGGAAGAATCTGGGGCAGAATATATTTACGATGGAGTGAGATTTATGAATTCACGAGATCTTTGTACTATAGCCTACATCCCAGAATTAATAGAAGCAAAAGTTGATGCTTTCAAAATTGAGGGTAGGATGAGACACCCACACTATGTCGAGATAGTTACTAAAACTTATCGTGAAGCAATTGAAGCATACTATGATGGTACATTTTCAAAAAAAAAAGCTGGTAGATGGGTAACTGATTTAAAAAAAGTTTATAATCGTGGGTTTACTCCGGGGTTTTACTTTAAAAGAATGACAGAAGAAGACCATCAACATAAATCACCAGCAAATTTATCGCATTTTAGATATATAAGATTAGGGGTAGTTGAAGAATATGATCCGAAGAAAAACTCTGCGTTCATATCTCTAAACAATGGTTATTTGACGAAAAACGACGATGTTATTATTATGGGCAAAAATACAGACACATACTTGCATCAAAAGGCTAAAAAAATAATTTACGGCGGTAAATCGGTTGACAAAACTCCGCGAGGCACTACGGAAAATAAGGTTAGTATAGAATTGCGTGTAGATGGAAAAGTAATTGGTAACGGAGAAGATACAATCTATATTTTCACTGATAAAACCTATAAGTTGAAAAAATATTCTTTATAATTAACAATAATTCAATCGTAATTCATAATTATCATGGAGAATAAAATCAAAAAGATTGTTGAGTCTGTTCCTAATTATAGCGAGGGCACAGATGGAAAAAAAGTCGAACAGATCGTTTCTGAAATTAAAAATACCCCTAAAACTAAAATTGTTGACATTCAATACGACAGCGACTATAATAGAGCTGTTATTACATTTGTAGGAACACCAGAAGCTGTCTTGATGGCAAATATAGCAGCTGCTAAAAAAGCAATAGAATTAATTGATATGAACAAGCATAAAGGTCAACATCCTCGAATAGGCGCAATTGATGTAGTTCCATTTGTTCCCGCTCAGAATGTTTCAATTGAGGAGTGTATTGAATTATCGAAGCGGTTTGCTGAAGAAATGGCAAAAGAGGGAGTTCCAGTATATTTATACGAAGAATCGGCAAAATTTCTTGAAAGAAAAAATATTGATAAGATAAGAAAGGGGGAATATGAAGGGTTGAAAGAAAGTATTGAAACAGATTCTGATAGAAAACCAGATTTTGGACCTTCTAAATTTCATCCGACAGCCGGAGCGATTGTTACAGGGGCTAGGTACCCTCTTATAAGCTTTAATATCAACCTTGGGACTAAAAATGTAAAAGTAGCAAAAAAAGTAGCTAAAGCGATCCACTTGCAATCGGGAGGATTGGTGAATGTTAAAGCTATGGGTACGGATTTAAAAGAAAGAGATTGCGTTCAAGTGGGTATTAGCAATATTAATTTCAAAAAGACACCTTTATATCGTCAGATGGAGCTCGTGCGAATTGAAGCTGCTCGCTATGGAGTATCGATCGTCGGAACTGAGTTAATAGGAGTATTACCTTTAGAAGCTGTTCTTAATTCGTTAGATTATTACTTACAACTTGAAAACCCTAAGAAACTTGAACCAAAGCATTTATTAGAAGATTATTTCGATTTCTAGTATTTTATTTAACTAATTAGTTGAAATCTACTACAACCTTACCACTTTTTATAACCTTTGATACTAAATTCACACCAAAATGGTAGGGAAGAAAATTATGATTTGGTACGTCGAAAACTATTATATCTGCTTTTTTACCAACTTCTAAGCTACCAATTTCTTCTTGCCTTCCAATCGCACAAGCAGCATTGATTGTGGCTGCTGATAAAGCTTCAGCGGGTGACATTTTCATGTGATAACAAGCCAATGCGATTATCATTTGCATGGATTCTGTCCAACAATTTGGATTAAAGTCGGTAGCAAGAGCTACAGGAATGCCCATTTCAATCATTTTTCTTGCGGGAGCATATTCTTTCAACATTAAACAAAATGGAGTTCCTGGTAATAGCGTAGCAATTGTTATGGTCTCTTTCAATGCTTTTAACCCTTTATCATTTGATTTCAGCATGTGTCCTACTTGCACTGCATTTAATTCGGCGGCTAATAACGCACCATTAGTGTCAACAATTTCGTCAATGTGAATCTGCGGTTTCATACCGTATTTAATGGCCGTTAATAATATTTTTTTAGTTTGTTCTGTCGAAAAAATCCCCTTTTCGCAAAAGACATCACAGAACTCTGCTAATTCTTCCTTTACTATTTTTGGAATCATTTTCGAAACTATTAGTTCTACATATTCGTCTGTTTTGCCTTTATATTCGGGTGGAACTGCATGAGCCCCTAGAAATGTAGAGACTATATCTATGGGATGCTCAAGATTCAGTTCTTTAGCCGCTAGTAACGACTTGATTTCACTCTCTGTATCTAAACCATATCCAGATTTCGTTTCAATTGTAGTCGTACCATATTCCATCATTCTATTAAGAATAGTTTTCCCATTTTTAATTAATTGCGTTAACGGAGCTTTTCTTGTTGCTTTAACTGTTTTTAATATTCCCCCTCCAGATTCCAAAATTTCAAGATAAGTCATGCCTGCAAGTTTCATTTCGAGCTCGTTTTCTCTATACCCATCAAAAATAATGTGAGTATGAGGATCAATAAAGCCTGGAGTTACCAACTTATTTGTTGCATCGATAATAATTGTCTCTTCATTTGGAGGAAAATTGGCTATTAATTCTTGAGTAGTTCCTATAAAAATTATAGAATTACGCAAAATGGCTACAGCTCCATCAGGAATAATTGCAAGGTTTTTCATGTCTTTACCCACTCTTGGAACACCGAAAGCAGTATCCATTGTTACCAGTTCATTTGCGTGAATGATAATTAAATCCACTTGAGTTATTTTATCATTATTGTTTTGATCGCTTCTTTTTATTCTTTTAGGTGTGGGGGTTGATCTTACAGACATGATATTCTCTTCTCTAATCTTTGTTGGATAAAATAACCAATTCTTTACTCTTCACAATATTTAAAGCATTATTAATATATTCAGATAAAATTACATCCTCGTTAAGATGGGGGATTTTTTGGCGAACATAAGCATGACAAGCTTCTAGAATTTCGCTTGATTTTATTGGCCTTCTAAAATCAAAGGCTTGAGCGGCACATAAAAGTTCGATAGCTAAAATCTTTTCGAGGTTACCAATGATTCGAAGCGTCTTTCTTGCACTAATTGATCCCATACTTACATGATCTTCTTGTCCCATTGATGTTGGAATACTATCTGCACTTGCCGGGAAACACATCGATTTATTCTCACTAGCTAATGCTGCTGTACTATATTGAGTTATCATGAAACCCGAATTTAATCCAGATTCTTTTATCAAATAAGCAGGTAAACCCCACTTTCCTTCTAACAGAAGGTAAGTTCTTCTATCTGATATATTTCCTATTTCTGAGGCGGCCAATCCAACATAATCTAAAGGTAACGCAAGGGGTTGGCCGTGGAAATTACCACCACTTATTGCTTTCTCTTCGTTAAAGATTATTGGATTATCAGTTACTGAATTTAATTCACATATTAATACCTCGTTGAAGTGAAAAAAAGCATCTCTAGAAGCACCATGGACTTGTGGTATGCATCGTATAGAATAAGGATCTTGAACTCTCCCACAATCTTTATGTGATTCAATAAATTTAGAATCTTTTAGAAATCTCCTAAATTTTTCGGCTACAAGCATAGCACCGTGATGGGGTCTTAACTTAATTAATTCTTCATCAAAAGGTTGAGATGAACCTAAATAAGCTTCAAGACTGAGCGCACCAATAATATCGGCGTTATCGAGACAATTACTAAACTTTTCAGAGATCATTACAGCATGTGCAGAAATAAATTGTGTCCCATTAATCAGTGCTAAACCCTCTTTAGCGTGCAATTTCATAGGAGATAAATCGTATTCTTTTAATATCTTTGCTGCTTTGTGATAATTTTTACCATCTTTTGATAAATAACCTAACCCTATGAGGGGTAGAAACAAATGGGCTAAAGGAGCGAGATCTCCAGATGCTCCTACGGAGCCTTGTTCTGGAACCAATGGAATTATATTAGTTTCTACATGCCAATTAATACGTTCGATCACTTGTAGAGAAATTCCAGAAAATCCTTTACATAAAGCATGAATTTTCAAAATCATCATTAATTTTGACAACTCTTGTTTAATAGGCTCTCCAATACCCACGCTATGACTTTTTAAAAGATTTTCTTGTAATTTACCAGTTTGTTCTTTTGAAATAATGGTAGTACATAGCGATCCAAACCCAGTATTAACACTATATACTAATTTTTTACCTTTAGCTATTTTTTGAACTGTTTCGTAGTTCTCTATAACTCTTGATTTAACGGCTTCACTAATTATTCCGTTTACTTCCCCATTAGCAATCTCTAACGCTAAACTAGGGGTTAAGTGCCCAATTCCATACTTAAACTCTTTATTCATTTTAATCAATTTTATTATTTATTTTTTCAATTTCGAATCTACAATTTTTCGAACCATGCTCTCGTCTATTTGGAATGGTAAAGTAATTTGCCCTCTCTCCTTATGCTTTACATTCCAATTATAAGCTGTGTCCAAAGCATTTACATTTCTCGCCCAAGCTCTTCTTGCTACGCCACAGGTTACATCCCATTCTATGGCATTTCTTATAATTTCATTAACGCGTTCGGATCCATCCAAAACTAATCCAAATCCTCCATTAATAGCCTTTCCAGTACCAACGCCACCTCCATTTGATAACACACACATCGTCATACCTCGAGCGATATTTCCAGCCCAACTATGGTGAGCCATATCTGCCATAATATTACTACCATCTTTAATATTTGATGTCTCTCTAAAGGGAGAGTCAGTACCAGATACATCATGGTGGTCTCTACCGAGCATAATGGGACCAATTTCGCCAGATCTGATTAATTCGTTAAATTGTAAAGCGATATTTACGCGTGTTTCCATGTCAGCATATAATATACGAGCTTGTGAACCCACTACTAGTTTATTCATTTCAGCATTTTTAATCCAATACCAATTATCGCGATCTTGAGCTCTACGGTTTGGATCTATACAAGAAAGAGCGACTTGATCTGTTTTTATTAAATCTGAATGTTCTAAACTTAAGCAAACCCATCGAAAAGGACCATAACCATAATCAAAACACAATGGTCCCATGATGTGCTCAACATATGATGGAAAGATGAATCCGTTTTTGGGGTCTCCATCTATTGCAATTTCATTAACTCCAGCATCATAAACAGCTTTAAGAAATGAATTACCATAGTCCCAAAATTTCGTTCCCTTATTAACCATAATTTTGATAAGTCTATATTGTTCACGTAATGATTCATTAACTAGTTTTTCGAATTCTTTTCGATTTGTTTTCAACAATTCTCTACCTTCATCGAAATTTAGGCTAAAAGGAGTATAACCTCCATCGTAAGGAGCGTGACAAGACGTCTGATCCGAGGCAAGCTCAACCTTAATATCGTGATCCACTACATATTTCCATATATCAACTATATTACCTTGATAAGCTATAGAAACAGGTTCTTTTTTTGTTCTATATTCTTCCACCCAACTAAAGATTTCTTCAAGGTTTTTTGAAACTTTACTTACCCATCCTTGTTCATATCGAGTTGTAATACGAGACTTATCAACCTCTGCTATTATACCGATACCACCTGCGATTTCTATAGCTTTAGCTTGAGCGCCACTCATACCACCTAAGCCAGAGGTAATATATAAAACACCCTTGAGACCTTCATCTTGAGGTATCCCTAAATATAGTCTTCCAGCGTTAAGTAAAGTTATATATGTTCCATGAACGATTCCTTGGGGACCTATATACATCCATCCTCCCGCAGTCATTTGTCCATAATTCGCAACTCCTAAAGCTGAAGCTCTTTGAAATTCTTCAGGGGTGTCAAATAAACCAATCATTAATCCATTGGTCATAATTACTCTTGGAGCATCTCTTTTGCTTGGAAACAAACCAAGAGGATGCCCAGACATAACAACTAATGTTTGATCGTCCTTAATAACTTCGAGGTATTGTTTGATTAATCTATATTGTAACCAGTTCTCGCATACTTGCCCACTTTCTCCATATGTGACTAATTCGTAGGGATAAAGTGCTACATCAAAATCTAAGTTGTTATCAATCATGAGTTGTATCGCTCGTGCTTCAAGAATACCTTTATATTCATTGATGGGCTTAGCTCTTATGTGTTCGGATGGTCGATAACGGTAAGCGTAAATTCTTCCTTTATTAGTTAACTCACTTAAAAATTCGGGCGCAAGTTGGTCATGTAAGCTTTC
This sequence comes from Promethearchaeia archaeon, assembly GCA_029856125.1. Lineage (GTDB taxonomy): Archaea > Asgardarchaeota > Lokiarchaeia > Sigyniarchaeales > SOKP01 > SOKP01. Next base: position 11,429 of record JAHQWJ010000068.1, read on the forward strand.
AGGAACGTATCTTAACGCATTTTTTAGAGCAATAATTGTTTCTTCACGATTTAAGTTGTATCCACGACTTGGAGCCCTACGAATACCTTGTTCGAACACTGGATCAAGCGGTAATTCATCGTGTAATTTAATTTTCATTGCTTTAGTAATGTCCATACTTTAACCTAACATAAATATGTATATATATTTTAGAGTAAATGTTTCATACCACTAAAAAATGTTTCAAATGGAATTCAAATTTTATAAAACTTTTTCTTTTTCTAACCCGAAAAATAGCCATGAGATAAAGGCAAAAGATAAAATGAAGGGAACTATTTTCCTATTAAAATAAACCTACAAATACTTGAGCAATTAAATTGAAGGGAACAAAGCGAGCAGACATCAAATTAGGTATCCGAGTTTTAATCGTATTAAAGAAAGACCAGCGATCTGGTAAGTTAACCGAGGGTATAGTCAAAGATGTGCTTACAAATTCTCCTAATCACCATCATGGAATTAAAGTTCGGTTGAGGAGCGGTGAAATTGGGCGAGTAAAAAAAATAATTAGCTCTAAGCAATAGGGTAGTAAAAACTAATCCAGAACTATAAAAAAAGAAAAAGTAAAAAAACTATAAATTATCTAAACCTAAGGATTTAAGTTTTTTTTGATTTGGATAACCAGATTCTTTATCGAATTGTCGAAATTCATAATAGGCGTTTTTTAATTTTTGAAAATTTGGTGTTTTTCCAGCGGAGCCTCCTTCTTTAACGGGATTAAGTACGATCTTTGGCAATCTATCATCTGCTGCTGTAAGTCCCATTTTTAAATTAAACATTCTTTTAATCATGTATATACGTTCCCCTAACAGCTTAAAATCCTCCATGGCTAATTTTAACCCAGTTGCTTTATTTACCAATTCTAAAATCATCTCAGAAGGAGGATTGGCAAAAGAACAGATAATTAATGACGCATATAATGCTCGATAATTTTGAAGACGAGCGCAAAATTCTGCCATAGGTTCATCATCTTGATACCAATCGACATTTAATTCGATTCCAAATTCTTTAAAGGGTAATCCAAGTATTGCCATATAAGCATCACACGATGTATGGCAAGGTCCCCGAGGAGTAGCTAAAGCATAACCAGCTGCCATGCCGTACATGCGTCGTAAATCGTGGTATGGAATTTCCATCCCGTAAACCGTAGCGATATCATCTTGAGGAATCTTGAATTTTTTTCCAACATAATCGGAACCTTCAGCCATAACCTCGCCAATGCCTTCCCTTAGCGCAATTTTTTTTAATAATTCGAGAGCAGGAGTGATTTCACCCCATTTTGGTTCTAATCCGTTCAGATCTTCAGAATTAATTCTACCTGTATCGAAAAGATCATATATAAACGATATTGTACTACTTCCGCTTATCGTATCGATTCCGTAATCATTACATAAGTAATTTGCTCTTTGAATCCCTCCGAGATTATCCACCAAGAGCATAGATCCAAATCCAGCTACGGTTTCGTATTCAGCTGCTTCTATTTCACCATCAGTTTTATATTCCCCTTCATCAATTTTCACCCTCTTTGAACAACCTATAGGACATGAATAGCAGGGATAACTTCCCGTGAACATCGTTTCGAATGCGGTAGAGCCCGATATGTTGAAAGCACCTTCCCAAGTTCCTTGTTTCCAGTATTTAATTGGTAGTTCGCCTGAAGCATTATACATATCAACCCCACTTGATGTACCTAAATCCCCAAACATTTGTGTTGCAAAAGCGGAATTAATGGTGTCTGTTGTTAGTTTAGTAGCTTGTTTAAAACCTTCAGGTTCAAAAGCATTATATTTCCTTTTTGTTCCTCTAACTGTAATTGCTTTCAATTTTTTTGAACCCATAACGGCTCCCATACCTGTTCTTCCAGCAGCTTTATCTTCGGAAGCAATTATAGCATATTTTACAAGATTTTCACCTGCTTGCCCTATACATGCAACGCGTGTTAGTTGGGATCCTGATTTTTCCTTCAATATTTTGGATGTCTCAAATATACCCTTCCCCCACAAGTCCGAAGCATCCTTAATTTCCGCTTTATTCTCACTTATTTCTAAGAATACCGGACTCTCCGATGACCCTTTAAATACAATCCCATCGTAACCTACCTTTCTTAATTCTGGGCCGAAAAATCCTCCGCAATTCGATTCCCCCCATATTCCTGTGAGGGGTGATTTAGCACAAACTACGAATCTACCACTTGTAGGAGCGTTTGAACCGCACAAAAGACCAGTCATAAACATTAATATGTTGTCTGGTGAAAGAGGGTCAGTATCTTTATCAATCTTGTCAAATAAATATTTACAAGCATATCCAGCGCCCCCAAGAAAATTAGTAGCAATAGTATCGTCAATTTCTTCTTCACTAATCTCTTTATTGGATAAATTAACTATTAAAAGCTTACCTTCAAATCCTTTCATTTAATTAGCACCTTATTATTATATGAAAAATTAATTTTTTACTATTTATAGATTTAATCGTAGATTTTTATCTACCAATTCAAGTTTAGAATTAATAAGGCGAAATTTATATTTTCCTAAATAAAAAAGCTTAAGCTATTTAAAAATTTTAACTTCACGAGCTTCTAATGTTTCGAGTGAAGAAGGAAACTTCTTGAGATTATTACGCTCTATATTTAAGTACTGAAGAGAAGAAAGTGATTCTATTGATTTTGGTATATGGTTAATGAAATTTGTTCTTAAAAATAAATATTTCAAGGATTTGAGATTTCCAATAGAATCAGGTATCTCTGTGAGCTTGTTGTTACCTAAATAAAGATATTTTAGATTTTTTAAATCCCCGATTGTATCTGGAATCTCTGTCAAATTATTATAATATAGATAAAGCCTTTTAAGAGATTGTAAAGATCCAATCGTATCGGGAATTGTACTGATTGTATTTTTACCTAAATCTAAATTTTCTAAAGATGTTAAAGAACCAATGCTATTTGGTATCGTTACGAGTCGATTAAATCCTAAAACTAAGTTTTTTATTACGGGCAACTTTCCTATGGATGGTGTTAATTCCCTTAATTTATTAGTAGAAATATCTAACTCTTTTAATGCTTCCAACGAGCCTATTGAACTTGGCAAAATTGTCAATTGATTTTTACTTAAATCTAATATTTCAAGAGATTTTAAGTTCCCAAGAGATTCAGGAAGAGATTTTAATTTGTTATCATATAAATCTAACTCCTTTAATGATGAAAGATCTCCAATCGAGTCGGGCAACTTCTCAAGCTCGTTACGATCTATCTTTAATGTTTCAAGAGTATTTAATTTACAAATTGAATCTGGTAATTGTTTAAGCATATTTCTGTCCGACTTTATTGTTTTAATCGCGCTTAGGGCCTCGAGCTCAGGCAGTGAAGTTAATTGATTATTTATTAGCTCTAATTTAATAAGGGATTTAAGTGAATTCATGGATTTTGGTAGCTCAGTAAGGTAATTGGAAGAAACATTTAAGTTTTCTAATAATTCAAGAAATCCTATCGACTCCGGGAGAATAGGAAGCTTATTAGACATTAATCCTAAATATTTAAGGTTTACTAAGTCCCCTATAGAATCTGGTAGATAAGTAAGACTATTTCCTTTTAAGAAAAGAGACGATAAAGAAGTTAGATTACCTATTGAGTTAGGTAATTTGCTTAACTTATTGTTTCTCAAATTTAATCTCTTTAAAGAACTCAGAAATCCTATAGCTTCAGGTAAAATATCAAGGTTGTTACTTCCTAAATATAACATTTTTAGAGATTTTAATTCTTTAATAGAGTCTGGGAGTTCGTCTATCTTATTATGACTTAAATCTAAAGATACTAGGTTTTTCAATGCTCCTATAGTATCAGGAATTTTGCACAGAGAGTTTTCACTCAGATCTAATAGAGTAAGGCAAGATAATGAGCTAATAGTATCCGGTAATAAAGTTAAACGATTGGTTTCTAAATGTAATTCTTTTAATGAGGAGAGAGAATAAATCGCTTTTGGTAATTTTATTAACTTATTTTCACTTAAGTCTAAAGTATCAAGCGAAGAAATAAAACAAAGCTCTTCCGGAATAACTTTTAACTTGTTGCCTCTCAGTAGAATTTTTTTTAAACGAGTTAGAGTTGTAATTTTCTCGGGTATAATAGTTAATCCACAGGAAAATAGACTTAAGCCCTCTACATGGTTATCTTTAACAGTATATCCAAAAGTATAACTTTGAAGATCTGAAACTTCTGGTATAGATAAGCCTATTAGTTTTTCTAAGTAATTAAGAAATTTATGTTCTTCTTCACTAATTGGCATGAAAATCTCCAAATATGTTATTCATTCATAAAATTATTAATAAATAATCTAAAAAAATAATAGAAAATGGAATATTTATGGTTTAACATTTCGACAATTTTGAAGTAGAAATAACAATTTAAGAAAAAAACAAAAAAAAATAGTTGTTATAATTGAATTAAAAATAATCTAAACTTAGAAATCAACATCTTTTCCTTCATAAGCGTATTGGTATAATTTAGCAAAATGCTTTTGTTCACTACTCGTTGATCTCGGAGTGAGAACAGAACTCGCGTCTTGATAACACAAATTAACTAGATTATCCAAATCTTTTTCAAAGTCCTCTTTTGAAACACCAGTTTCTTTAAGAGTTAAAGGAAAATTAACTTCCTTTTGAAGCTCAACCAATTTTTCTATAACTTTGTTAGCAGCTTTTTTAGAATCTTCGGTCCAAGGAACCCATCCTAATTGTTTTGCAAGTTTTGCATAAATTTCAATCGCATCAAATTTATCTGGATCATTTAAAATAAACTGAGTAACATATTTCAACACAATTCCTACACTTTTTCCGTGATGGACATGATACATCGAGCCCCACGAATGCCCAAGTGTGTGTCCTATATGTACTTGTCCATTTCCAAAAGCTAGCCCTGCAATAGTAGCAGCCTGGTGAAGAAAATTTCTCGCTTCTTGATTTTTTCCGTCCTTATAAATTATAGGTAAATATTTAAAGATTAATTCGATTGCTTTTAGTGCTAAAGCATCACTAAATTCATTTCTCCATAAAGTTCCTAAACCTTCGATAGCATGAGCAAGAGCATCAAAAGCTGTGTCAACTGTGAGTTCTGTAGGCATGCCAATTGGAAATATTGGGTCTACTATAGCGTAGGTTGGTATTAGACCTCTATGAAGATAGAAGTACTTCTTCCATATCTCATCTTCATAGCGAGAAATTACAGTTACAAACGTTGTTTCTGCTCCCGTTCCAGAAGTCGTAGGAATCGCAACCATCTTTGCTTTTTTGCCCATATCATATAGATCATTTCTAAATGTATGAATGTCATCCAGAACAAAATCAGGAAATTCGTATAGACACCAAACCACTTTAGCAGTATCCATAACTGAGCCACCACCTAACGCAATAATAATATCAGGAGAATAATTTAAACACTGTTCTCGAGCTTTTAGAACGCCTTCTTCTCTTGGATCTGGGACAACATCGTCAAAAACTTCATATTGCTTTCCAGATTTATCAAGGGTGTCAGTTAGAATTTTTAAATAGCCTAAATCTTTAACAACTTTATCAGTAATAATAAAACATTTATCCCCTGAAATATTCTCCATGAAATCTAGGGAATCAGGTCCATAAATTATATTAGGGGAAAAGAAAAACCACATATTATAGATTCACCATCTAATTATCAAATATTTTTAAAAATTAAATTTCTATTTTGATAGATTAATAATACTTATATTTTTTTAGATTAAATAAATTATTAACGGTTAATGAAAAATAAAACCTCTAAGGTCTTAAAGAAAATAATATAAAATCATGGAAGATTCTGAAAAAGAAAACTTATTTTTTACTTTTAAGGGCGTTATCGAAAGTATAATCCTAGATAAACGCAGAAATCCAAAGAACAATAAAATACTTGATACTTTTCAAGCAAAGTTAAATATGGGGCTTCAAACTGAAGAGGAATTTTATCTATGGGTTAATCTTACCGCCAAGAAAGGAAAATACACCCTTGAGAAAGGAAAATTGGAACAATACGATTTAGAGATAAGGGCAACTCCAGAAGATTTGATGGGGTTTTCTAGCGGCGAAAACTCAACTCTCCATATGATGTTGAAAAAGAATAAATACGGATTTAAGAAGTTAAGATATGATAAAAGCAGTGACGGAAAAAGAAATTTTGGTATATTGTTGAAACTACCGAAAGTCCTTGTGTTAGACAAGGTTAAAGCGCCAAAATAAGAAAAATTACTACGAATTATTATTATTTTTTTTTAATTCAATATTTATATCGAATTTTGTTGTTTTCAAAAACAAAATAGGATTTTAAATCCTCAAATTTCGTAGCTCTTATATCATACTGATGTAAAACCACATTAATCTCTCCCGTTTTTTCAACTATACTTAAAGTAATAAAAGAAGGGTTACCGCTTGCTATAAAAGACCATGCTCCAGTAACGCTACCAGGATTCAACAGTAAAATATCTTTCTGAAGAAAAATCTCTTCTTTATGCGTATGTCCAGATATTAAAATGTTAAAACTTTTTTCGATACCAATCAATTCAAGTTGAGAATGATCTCCCCTAGGAGATACTTGATGGCCATGAGTTAACCCTACAATTAAATTATCATTATTTCCTATAGAAATATTTAAGTTTTGAAAGACGGGAGCATCTCGATTCCCCCCGTAATAATCCATATTCCCAATTACAACAAAAGGATTTTTCTTTGTGATTAAGTTTAAAAAATTCATGAATTTTGGAGCATTTACTACGTCGCCAGTAAAAAAAGTGTAATCAAATTTTTCAGTTTCAACTAATTGCTCTAACTTTTTGATAATTTGATCTGGAACACTTTTAGCCCTACGAGGTAAGTGAGAATCGCCAATTGCTAATAACTTAATCATGTTATTTTTTCGTATCTTTCTTTGTATATACTCTTTCTACAAATGAATAAAGTTCTCTAGCTTTTTCGTCTTTCTCAAAATGTTCCCTTATAGGTAACAGAAGTTGATTTAGATATTTTATCACTGCTGGTTTTAAATCGGGGGGATTTAGCTTACCTTTAGCGTAATCTTTTGCCATCTCTTCGTAGTTTTTGTATTCTATATTTCCTCCATACTTATCGGGTCTTTTTATTTCAAACGTATCTATGAGCTCAAATATTATATATTTGCAATATTCTAATACAGGATTTTCAACTATTTCTTTTGGAGGGCAATACGCCTTATTAATCTTACGTTTTACATCTGTGGGATTATCTAACATAAAAATAGCTGAGTCTGGGTCTGATTTTGACATTTTGAGTTTTACAGTTCTATCAATTCCCGTCAAATTAGTATCGGGTGGTTTTCCTAATCCCATTAACATATGATGGCTAAGTGAAATTGGTTTTGGTTTATTTATCTTTGGTGCAACCTCTCTCGCCAACATATTTACTTTACGTTGATCTAATCCCAATTGACAAATATTACCGGGAAGATAAAAAATATCTGCTGCCTGCATTAAAGGATACATTATTTGAGAAGCTGTTAATGCATCGCCGTCGTCTCTTCCCATGATTTGGGTACATCTTTTTACTCTATTTAAAGAACTGTTGATTGCTATATTTAAAACTAATTCCCAGTAGGCAGGATCTTTCACTAATTCTGAAGCATAAATAAATTCTACTTTACTTAGGTCCATGTTGCAGACTTTCCAAACTTCAATGAAAAAATCGCCAACTTTCTTAATTACATCTAAATCTCCACCAAATTTATGGTTCGCAGCTGCGTGCCAATCTGCAACTAGAAACTTAAATCTAACACCCGCTTTAGTTATCTTATTTACATTAATCGCCCTTAAAAGACCTTGAGCGATATGAATATTCCCCGATGGTTCAAAACCATCGTATGCGTAAACTCTTTCGTTATTATCGTCTTTCCATTTAAGTAATTGTCTTAATTCGTCTACACTTATTATTTCTTCTCCTACTTCTTTTAATAACGAAATTCTCTCATCTATAGTTAAGGTCATTTTCACACCTACAAGTTATATTGTATCTTAATCAATCATTAAGATATATTTTTTATGGAACAATTGCGTAAAATTATGTTATCAGTTTAATTTTAAAACAAATAGGAATTAGAAATTATAAAAATGAATTCATAGTAATGAAGAATAAAGTACATCCCATAAATTCTAATTTTTCTGTATAATATAAATGATTACAAATTTACCTGGGATGGTTTCTACTGATAGATTACTAGTTTTTAAGTAATTCCTCGGGTCTACGTAATCAATTTCATAACCATAAGTTTTATTCTCATATTCAATGGTTTCTTTACTCCATTCTATCACACATATTACCCCATCAGGAGCTAAAACCCGCAAACATTCTTTTAGAGCAATGCCTCTATTATTAACATGCTGTAAAGTATCATACATAAATATTCCATCAAATGACTCACTAACAAAGGGCAGTTTTTCAACATTGAAATGTTGATATTTAATCCTATTTAATACACCCAGTTTTTTAGCAGACACTTTCCAATCTCCCCAATGTTCCCAATTTTCCTTCACAGTGTCTTCATGATGTCCCTCATGACATGCCTTGTTATAGTTTCCATGGTTATGGCTGTGATTTTGGCTATTCGAGTGATCTTTTTCTAGGTTTATCTTGGGTTCTCCAGTTAAAACATTCAAATTATTGAGCGCAAGTAATATTGACATAGCTCCAATCCCGGTGCCAATATCAATTATCCTAGAATCAGGTTGCAAGTGTAATTTTTTAATGGCTTTATCGATAAAATCAATATCTTTAAGAAAATCTTTATGAATGACTTCTTTGTATTTTTTTAAAGTCATATTATATTCAAAGTAAGGTTTAATGTTTAATAATAGGAAGATAAATAGAAGAAAGAGTTATTAGTTCTTATAATTCCTTATTTTTTTCTTTAATTACGGCTTGTGCTGCTGATATTCTCGCAACAGGTATCCTAAATGGTGAACATGACACATAATTTAAACCAATCCTGTGAAAGAACTCTACGCTTTTTGGCTCGCCACCATGCTCCCCGCATATTCCGATTTTTAAATCGGGTCTAGTCTCCCTCCCCAATTTGACAGCTATTTGCATTAATTTTCCTACTCCATCTTGATCAAGTGTTTCAAACGGATTTCGCTCAAGAATTTCCTTATTCAAATAAACTGGAATGAACTTACCTTCAGCGTCGTCTCGACTGAAACCAAATGTCATTTGCGTTAAATCGTTAGTTCCAAAGGAGAAAAATTCCGCTTCCATAGCAATCTCGTCTGCGGTGAGAGCTGCCCTCGGAATTTCAATCATCGTTCCAAACTTGTACTTTAAATCCACGCCGTAATCTTTAATTGTCTCTTCTGCTATTTCAAGTAATTGAGCTTTCACGTACTGAAGTTCTGATATCATGCCAATAAGGGGGATCATTACTTCAGGTTTGACCTCAATGCCTTGAAGTTTGAGTTCGCAAGCTGCTTGAAAAATAGCCTTAACTTGCATTTCGTTGATTTCTGGCCAGACAATTCCAAGACGGCAACCTCTAAGACCCATCATGGGATTTTCCTCCGATAAGGAGCGGATTAATTTGATAACTTTCTTCTTCGTTTTTATTTCTTTATCAAGAGGGCTTGTTTCTAGTAGAGATTTTGATAGAGAATTAGTCATTTTCAATTCTTGATACTCTAATAAAACGGTGGATAATTCGGGCAAGAACTCATGCAAAGGGGGATCAAGTAACCGAATTGTCACTGGTTTACCTTCCATAATTTTAAAGATTTCTAAGAAATCTCCTTTTTGCATTGGCAAAATTTTATTTAATGCGTCTTGACGTTCTTCCATGGTTTGAGCCATTATCATCTTCTGAACAACAGGTAATCTCTCTTGTGACATGAACATATGTTCCGTTCTCGTTAATCCTATACCTTCGGCGCCGAATTCTAACGCTTTCTTAGCGTCTATAGGAGTATCGGCATTTGCTCGAACACCCATGGTTCGAACTTCGTCAGCGATTTCTAATAATTCTAAGAATTCACCCTTTATCTCGGGTTCTATTAATGGAACTATTCCTTCTATTACGCGTCCCGTTGTTCCATCAATTGTAATATATTTGCCTTCTTTAATAGTAGTCTCTGCAACCTTAAATTCTCTAGCTTCCTCATCAATTTCAATATCTTGAGCTCCAACAATTGCTGGTTTACCCATTCCTCTTGCAACAACGGCGGCATGAGATGTTTTTCCTCCAAATTGAGTCAAAACGCCACTAGATGCATATAAACCGTGAACATCCTCAGGTTTAGTTTGAGGTCGTACTAAAATTATCTCTTTTTCTTGAGAATTAGCCAACTCTTCAGCGCGATCAGAATCAAATATAGCGATCCCAGACACAGCACCTGGTGAAGCGTTAATTCCTTTTGCTAAAACACGCACTATAGCATTCTCATCTATGCTTTTAAATAGAAGTTTCGATATTTTATTTGGATCGATACTCATAATTGCTTGTTCCCGAGTTATTAAACCTTCTTTAACCATATCTACTGCGATTTTAACTGCTGCTGAAGGCGTGCGTTTTCCATTTCTAGTTTGTAGTATGTAAAGGACTCCATTTTCTATTGTGAACTCAATATCTTGCCTATCTTTATAGTGGTTTTCGAGTTTAACCATTGTTTGCTTCAAATCTTTATAAATTTCTGGAAATTCTTTGGCAAGTTCTTCAAGCTTCTTAGGGGTTCGAATTCCTGCGACTACATCTTCTCCCTGTGCATTGGTTAAATATTCTCCAAACTTTATATTATCTCCATTGGAAGGATCCCGCGTAAATGCAACTCCTGTGGCGGAATTCTCTCCTTTATTTCCAAATACCATAGCTTGTATATTAACGGCTGTTCCTAAATTAGGAATATTAGAAATCTTTCGATATGTAATTGCTCGCTTATTGTTCCAAGATTTAAATACTGCTTCTATTGATATAAATAGCTGTTTAAAGGGATCTTGTGGGAATCGTGAACCAATTTCCTTTTCGTATAAGGCTTTATAATCAGTAATCACTTTTTGTAAATCCTTGTCTTTTAAATCTGTATCTTGAGCAGTTCTAGAGATCGCACGCTTATATTTATCAAGTATTCTTTCAAATTTCTCATCCCCGATCCCCATGCAAACGTCACCAAACATTTGAATAAATCGTCTCCAAGAATCATAGGCAAATCGCGTATTACCTGTCAGTTTTGCCATTCCTTTAATGGATTCATCGTTTAACCCTAGATTTAAAACGGTGTCCATCATGCCCGGCATTGAAAAGGGCGCCCCGCTTCTTATGCTTAACAATAACGGATTATTCTTATCGCCAAAAATCTTTCCCGTGGCTTTTTCTAGGCTTTTCAAATGTTCTAAAACCATAGGCTTAATTTGTGCCATTATTTTTTCAGGATCTTTAAAATAAAGCAAGCAAGCTTCTGTGGTTATAGTAAAACCCGGAGGAATATTTAACCCCAAATGAGTCATTTCTCCGAGATTTGCACCTTTTCCTCCAAGTAAGTTCTTTAACTCTTTTCTACCTTCGCTAAAATCGTAGATATACTTGGGTGTATCAGTAGAGGTCATAATTCAATTCACAATTTAGTATAATATGATAAATTTTTTATTTACATCATTCCGCTTTTTCGTTGAATAATGATATTGTACTATAATTTCTCTTCTGAAATAAAATTATCTATATATAGAAAGGTTTGGAGATATAAGGAAGGATGATTCTTTAAGAGAAAATCTCCAAAACATCCCAGATACCATTGATTATAAAATCAGGTCTTTCTGATTTGCTTTTATTAATCATTTCTAAAGTTGTCTCTCCAGAAAGCACGCAACAAGTAGTAACTCCAGCGTCTAGTCCCATCTTTATATCTGTGTACAATCTATCTCCAAACATCACTGCATCTTGAGGCTTTACTTTGATTTCTTTAAGTTTAAACAAGAGCATTTCTTTGTTTGGTTTTCCAAAAACAACTGGCATTCTTTCTGTTGTTTTATATAAGAGGGCGGCAATACCTCCAGCATCAGGTATAAATCCATCCTCTGTAGGACATTTATCGTCCAAATGAGTGGCGATATAAGGAAGACCTTTTTGGAGTAAATATGATGCCTTTGTCAACCGATTATAGGTTAATTCTTGATCAAAAGCGAGAACAATAATTTCTGGGTTACTCTCGCTTAAAATGAACCCTTCTCCAATAAACTCTTTTTTAAGAGACTCATTTCCTAGTAAAAAAACAGTATTATAGTTATTTTGCTTTAGATAACTGATGGTAGGATGTTGAGAGAGTATTACATTCTCTCGGGTTGCATTCAAGTTTAATTTATTTAATTTCTTAAGGTAATCAGAGGTTGATTTGCTTGAATTGTTTGAAAGAAAAAAGTAACGTTTCCCTTGCTCTTTAAGAGCTTTTAGTAGTTCAATCACACCATCAAAAAGTTTATTACCTAAATAAAGTGTCCCATCCAAATCAAAGAAAAATACTTCTTTTCTTTTTAATTCAGTGATACTTCTATTTACGGAGCTCATATAAAATACTCAAAGAATTTCTAAGGAGAATTTGACAAATAACTTAAATTAATAAGTTAACCGTTTTAAATAAATTAGATCTTTCTAATTACGATAAGGAACTGTTTGTATTTTCTCATCACATAATGTTAGCCAAGCTTTATATTTAAAAGTATATTTACCTTTAACTAATGGGCTATAACCCGTTACTTCTTCAAATAGAATTCGTTTTATCTCAGAATCTATTTGTTTGTACCACATATTACTAGATCTCCTATCTACCAATATGCAAAGTGTTATTAATGAAATAACTACAACCAGAATTATTACAAATGTCTGCAAAGAAGTTAAGAACATGCTAGAATAAATAGTAATTATAATGATTGGAACAAGACTGAAATAACAATAAATGCAATAATCACCCATATCACTGATAAAAGATTGTGTTTTTCCTATGCTGTTATTATTTTCGGTTATTGTAAGTAATAGCCATTTTCGATAACCGGTCTTTAACTTCCTTTTTCTAGATGCTTCTAAACCAGTCTCCTCGTAATATTTCTTTTGATTTAACTTTGTATCTGCTATAGTACAAATCTTTTTTTCTTTGAGTTCTAAATAGAGAAGTAAAGAGAATATACAGCTAATGATACTAGCTACATATGTAAGTGGATGAATATCAAATCGTTTTTCGAGAAATACTATTACAAACGCGAAGATAAGTGTGAAACAGATATAAGAGAAGATTTTTTTTAGTTTTGATTTAAAGAATAATCTTAAAAATAATCGAAGCATTTTTTCTTGTTTATTTCTTCTATATTGCTGGTTTAAAGTAAAGAAAAAAAAGTAAAAATTTAAGAATTTTGGTTTTGGTTTTGGTTTTTTTTTTTTGAAAGCAGTGAATTTTATATAGCGATTATGGTTTTGCTTGCTCTACTTCTGTTCCGCACCATTTACAAAATTTATCGTCCTGTGTTAATTTACTACGACAAAATGAACATGTTTTCGACTTTATCGGAGTTATTATGGTTGATTCCTTAGTGCTCCTTCCTTCAATTTTACCTCCACAACTCGGACAAAAGTGAGCGTCAGGTCGGAGAGAATTTCCACAACGAATGCAGTTAGTATCTACTTTACTAGGTTTTTTTATAGCTGATTTTGCGGGAGCTACTTTAGACGATGGTTTTGCTTTTAATTTCTTCTGTCCTCTTCTGGCCAAGAGAGCAACAACAATCACGATTCCAACAACAACTATGAGAACAATTAATATAGGTTGAATATCTATCCATCGATCAATAGAGGTAATTCCCGTATCGTAGGTCACATCAAAAGTAATTGTAGTTGATTCTTCTGGAGAAAGCATCGGGTCAAAATATACGAAGAAATACCACGTTCCATCACTTGTAACGGTAAATGTATTTTCAGGGATTGAATCCGCTCCTTCAATATAAAAATCTGCGGCTGATAAGTCAATCACATTCGCAGCAGAATAGTCAATTGTAAAATTAACTACGACTGTGGATACTCCTTCGTTGTACCACACAACGTAATAATCTTTCGCGGAATCCACATTATGTACTCCAGTATCTGATAACACATCGTTTTCATCGATATAAAATGAAGGACTACCACCTTGATTCCACTCGTAAAGAGCTTGGCCGCTTGCTATAAAGAAATCAACTTGCCCTGATGCGTTAAAATCGTAATTTATTGTTGATCCTGGTTTTAAATAATATCCAACGTATTCGTATTGATTTTGCAGAAGATTAAGCTGATCAGAATCGCTCCCAACTTTCGTAGTAGTAGGTAAGGACTCAAAAGGTCGATCCCAGATAGCAAAGCTAATTAAGCTATGTGAGGATTGTATGGAATATGTTATGTCATTCCCACCATTTATATCTTCGTATTCGTACCAATATTCGTTAAAGTATAGGGTTTCAGTCGAGCGATAATTCACAGTACCATTTGCATCTACATTGCTAAAAGGAAACCACATCGCAACTCCAAAAAGAGGTAGCAATATTAGTCCTAAGACGATTGCTATCGTTATTCCACCTCCAACATAGACAGGGGAATAGTACCACGGTCTATACCACCGTCCAGCCCACCAGGGGTTATACCACCAGTGTCTATACCACGGATACCCATACCCGTAGTACCTCCTTCGAGGTCTATAGTACGAGTGACGGTAGGGTCCACTTGGTGCTCTTGAGGTTACTCGCCTTGCTCCAGTTCTTCCAAAGGGCGTTCCTGAAGATCTTGTACCACCCATTCGGAATGCTGCTGAGCCTCCGCGAAAGCCTCCTCCGCGAAATCCACCCCCACTAAACCCTCCGCCTCTAAAACCACCGCCACCACCGCGAGGCACTTTTATTTAGGCACCTCGTTAGCAGATTCTTTTTGACGAAAAAAATAATCCCTATAAATAGCTGCTATCACTAAAATCATAGATATTATTGAAAATGTCAATCCTACGCCATCAACGGTTACATTCGGAGTTGGAACAGCGATCGCAAATGCGACACCTAATAGAATCCAGTTAATAATTAGAAACACAACAAATAAAATAGGTAATAAAAATTGTACCAAAAATCCAGTTTGAATGTTGCGTCCTCGAGAATAACTAGAGAATATTATTGAAAAAAGCGCAAGGATGCCGAATACAACTATCAAAACACTAAAGATAACAATAATTAACCAAATTATTCCGTTAGTATTAATAAGATTCACAAAAGGAACTAGAAAATTAATGCCTCTTGCTTCAAACAATCCAAAAAGGACAATTTGTCCCTCAATTTCAGCTATCCCGAAAAAGCTAAGTAGATCAGCGGGGTTTCCTGAAAAGAAGCCAAATATTCCAACAAGTGGAAAAATCACTCCTAAAACAAATGCAATAATTGTGCAAACCGTTGCGAACCAAAATTCGGCTGATCTCGTATCAGATACAGGAATTAAGCCTACTTCGTCATAATCTTCATCAGGAATATAACTCCAGCAATCTTGTATAGTGCATACTCCAACCAGCTTCTCATTCTCTACTACTGGTACGACATTGACATTTAAATCTCGCATTCTTGCAAAAGCTTCAGTCACAGGATCATCAAGGGACATGGGTTTAATCTTATACATAGTAGAAATCACCATTTCTTCTTTTGGATCGTCTCCTTTAGCTACAACATTTTGAATTATATCAAAATCAGCTATGACTCCGAGAACTTTATCAGACTTTTCTTCGACTACAACTAAATCTGGCACACCTAACTCTTTCATTTTTTTTGCTGCTTCTTGAATAGTCGCATTAGAATTTATTACACCGTATTCATCGTCAATTACCAAATCCTTTATAAAATATTCTTTTTTAGTTAAGCCCAAATTCATCATTTTTTATGTTAGATTTGTTATTTATAAAACAGATTAAAGTAACTATTAAAATTAACTATAGTCCAATTATTAATTCTTCTAGTAAAATTAAAAATTCTCTAAAGAAAATACATAAGAAAATTAATAATATATAAGATTAAAAAAAAAGAGTAGTTTGAATTAATAAAATTCAGTCCCTTCTATTATAGTGGTAGAAACGACTAGTTCCTGCGCGGCCTTAGTTGCTCGCATGACTTTCGCCATGTTTCCTACGAGTTTAAATTTACCTGCCATTAAACCCTGAATTGGATCGAGTTCTTGTTTCAAAACCTTTACCCAATTATCGTATATTCCTGAAAATACAAATTCTGCGCCGATTTTTTCTCCTTCTTTTAAAGGTCGTGGCTCAGAATTAGGGGGTAAAATTTCGAATTCTTCTCCCTCCTTTAGGACTTTACTGCCTGTGCAGTCTCCTTTAAATAATCCAATAAACATTGTTATTTTATGGTCCAAATTACCGCTAGGTTCAACCAAGAAAATGAAATCACCCGTCCACCAAGAAGCTGCCGCTTTGTAATTGGCATTATTGTTTAAAGCTTTCACATAGGCTTCAGCCCATTCCTCTGAAAATACTTTCATATCTCACACTCTCTATTATATTAATAAAATTTACTTCTATTATGATTAGTATTACTTCTTTTTATTTGAAAGTAATTAAATCTAAAATTGAGTGAAATGATAAAGAATAGTTATAGATGGATGTTTATTAAGATAAGTTATAAAAAAAAAGAAATTATACTCCTACGCCAATGGTATTTCCTATACCAGCAACTATAATCTTTGCTCCTTTCTCAGTACGCTTCCGAATCCCCATTTTAATATTTTCTACAATAGGATGAACGCTTTTGGTAATTGGTCGCGACATTGTTGTTATCGCATTTTCTAATGATTGCCTGCAGATAACAGCGTCAATAGGAATAGCTTTTTTGCTTGAAGATTCCTCGATATAAAACTTTTCAACGCCAATTCCTCCAATAGCGGCACCAACTCCTATTGCGATTGACCCAGTTTTATCTCCAGAAAATTTAAGACCAGCATCGATCATTATTATTCGAGATATGGATTCTCCATGTTCTTCGATTAATTTTTTAATTGCAGTACCTGGTTTTCCAACAGTTCCTCCAGGTCCCTCGGCTCGCACAACATATATTGTTCTACCTTCAAAAGCAACCTCTTGATATATTGTATCCTTTGCGATTTCAATGGCTTCAACATCGTCACTATTTGAAACATCTCTTACAAAACTTCCGGCAACTAAAGGTCCAAGGGCGTCTCCAATTGGGCTTCCTTCAGAAAAAGCTTTTGTAGCGTGGTAGTACGATTTACCCATTGCTAAAATCATAGTCATCTGCATGGAAATCTGCATTAAGACAATGTACGATTTAGACTTTTTTCCTAATATTAAGAAGTGTTTGACTAAACGATAAACATAATCAACAGCCATAGTAGCTTCAAGGACATTTTCTAAATTTTGAGCTTCTTTAGTTCCTGGTTCAACATTTGGAGCTATACCTACTATTTCATCTTTGAATCTTTCATCCCTTACATTAATGATGTGATCAATTTTTGGAATTATGCCATAAGGATCAAGACTAACTGGTGTAATAGCGACGAAAGTTAAGAAGTTTTCAAGCTTGAGCATTAAATCCTTATCTGTTTCTTTTTTGTCAGTGTATTTTCTAAAATTCGAAAGTAAAATCTGTTTACACTCGTCATCCCATTTTTTGAGTTTTTCCAAACCAGTTTCGATCTCTCTTGCTGAGCGCCAGGCTTGGAGTTTTGTACCATAAAACATAGAAACAAATATTAAGGCAAACCATAACAAATTAAAAATCAATCCGAGAGGATCTGTTTCCGTTTGGCCGAATTGCATTATTTGAATAATCATTTTTAACTTTTCTCTGTTTTAAATAATATATATAATTGAAATATTAAATCTATTAAGTTTTCATAATAACAAAATTTAATTAATCTTATATTCTTTTCTATTATAGAGTAAAGTTTACAAGGTATCAATAAGAAAATGGAAAGATATTCATGATTGACGAAGAAGACGATGAAGATATTTTAAATAAAAAGCGTTCTTTGAAGAGCCTTCTTAAAAATCTTCTATTGATTGGACTTATTGCTATAGGAGTTCTTTTTATGTATATCGGAGGGCCTGATCAAGTTTTCAATATGGTTGTAGGTTTCGGATTCATTTGTTTAGGGACCACATTATTCCAATTAGGAAAAAATACCAGTGACCCAATAAGACAGACTTTAACCATATTAAAATGTAAATCCTGTGGTGCGATTAAAGTGAGGAATTACGAGGATGGGGATTTCATTTTTAAGTCTATGGGGTCTTGCGAAAAATGTAACAATTCTGTGGAAATAGACCAGATTTATAGCGTTAAACTTAAGAAATCCCGGAAAAAAGACGATAAACTAGAAGAAAGCAAAAAGAAGTTACTGGAAACAATCGAAGTTTAAATTCATCAGTTAGGTGTTTCCCTAATTTTAAATAAAATTGGAATGGGCGGAACTTTTGATCATCTTCATGATGGCCATAAATTTTTGTTAAAAACAGCTTTGAATTTGTCCAAAACGATAGAGATCGGCTTAACATCTCAACAATTGCTTAAAAACAAAATAGCCCCTTCGAAATTAGAAGATTACGATACTAGAAAGAATAATTTAAAAGCATTCATCAACACTTTCACGGACATTAAAAGGGTGAATATTGTTGAAATTAGAAATTGGGATGATATGGCTAAATATTCTCAAGATCCAGAGTACGAAGGACTAATTGTAAGTCAAGAAACTTATTCAAACGCCATTAAATTAAACGAACAAAGAGAAGCAAAAGGATTAGGACCACTAATATTAATTGTTATTCCCCTTCTAAAAGATAGAAATAATAAAAGAATAAGTTCTACGGCTATTCGAGAAGAACTAGAGTAGATAAATTTTTTAGTTAGTAACACTACTAAATATATAATTGAATGATTACTTGAGAAGTGTAGATTTTGAATTTATATAACGGTTTAAGATTACCTACTAAAAATTTCATTCGAGTTTCATTTAATTTCAAATTTTTTATTCTGCCAAGAGAATAATACGAACTAATTATAGTTTTTCTCTTGGCTGCGGATTTTGATTTGAAGTATTAGGTCTATATTTAATTTAAATCTGTGTTTAATTGCTAAATATTGTTCTAATTCATGAAAGAGCAATTTTAAACGATATCCTTCACGAAAGATTTAAAAATGTTAGAGATTTAGAAAAAATATATTAGATAGTAAATAAATTTTGATTTAGAGATATGACTATTAAATTAAAAAAACCCGTTATCGAAATTCTCACAGTATTAAAGAAAAAGAAAACTGAGCAATTGGCATCATCATTTGCAAAAGAATTGAATATTGATTATATTGTCCTCATGACAGCTATTAACGATCTCATAGATTTTGATCTAGGAGGGTTCAGGGAGGAAGAAATTAATCAAATTTCTTTAAACGAGGAAGGACGAAATTATTTAGAAAACGGATTACCAGAAAATCAATTATTAAAATTAATGAAAAAATCTGATGTTAAAGAGATTAACATGAAAGAATTGCTTGTCAAATCTAAGCTAGATAAACAACTTTTTTACGTCGGTCTTTCTAATATGAGGAAAAACTGTTGGATTGCTCAAAGTAAAGCTACCGGAGAAAATAAGATTTTTCTTGTAGCTGAAGAATTTCCTGAAACTGATGTTGAAAAATTTATGAACACATTTAAGGCAAATCCTACACGTGATTATTCCAAATTATCAAAAAATGAACAGATACAATTTGATCTATTAAATAGAAGGAAATTATTTACAAAAGAGAAAAAAACTGAACGCTATATTTTTCTTACAAATAAGGGGAAATCAATCAAAATCTCTACCATTAAGGAATTAGAACAGGTAAGCAAAATAACTCCGGAAATGCTTAGTTCTGGTACTTGGAAGAAATACAATCTAAAACCTTTTGATGTAACAAAACCGGGTCCTTCGTTAAAGGCGGGAAGAACGCATCCTCTTATAAATCTGATTAATGAAATTAGAGAAGTCTTCATTTCAATGGGATTTACTGAAATTAGAGGTCCGATCGTCGAAAGCGCGTTTTTTAACTTTGATGCATTATTCCAACCACAAGATCATCCTGCACGCGAATTACAAGACACTTTTTATTTAAACAACCCTAAAGTTGCGAGGCTACCAGACAGAGATAGGGTGCTAGCTGTTAAAGCAACACATGAGAATGGAGGAGATTCTGGTTCGTTAGGTTGGAGGTATAAGTGGGACGAAGACACAGCAAAGCAAACAGTGTTAAGAACTCATACAACTTCAACAACTATGAGAAGATTAGCTCAATTTTATAAAAATAACGATAAAACTCCAGTAAAAGTATTCTGTATAGACAGAGTATTCCGAAATGAAAATTTAGATAAATCTCATTTAGCCGAGTTTACGCAAATAGAGGGTATCGTTATTGATGAAAATGTTAACTTAAGTAATTTGATAGGATTACTATCTGAATTTTACAGGAAGATGGGCTTTAAAAAAATTGTAACAAGACCGGGATTTTTCCCATACACTGAACCCAGTATGGAAGTCTCCGTATATTATGATAAAATAGGAGAATGGTTAGAAATGGGCGGTTCAGGCATTTTCAGACCAGAAGTGACAACCCCTTGGGGCATTAAGAACCCTACAAGAGTTTTAGCATGGGGTCAAGGACTTGAACGTATTGCGATGTTATATTACAACCGAAAAGATATTAGAGACTTATATATAAATCCAATAAAGTGGTTGCGTCAACAACCATATTAAATTGAGGTGAAACAATTATACCGACTCTCGAATTGAAAATTGATAGGTTAGAAAAATTAGTAGGAAAAAAACTAGATATCGAAGAATTGGAATACGATCTGCAATGGATAGGTTTAGATTTAGAAGATATTAACAAAGAAGAACAAATACTAAAAGTGGAATATAACCCAAACAGACCTGACTATTCAAGTCCAGAAGGCATTGCAAGAACATTAAAGGGATACTACGAAATCGAATTAGGAGTACCAACCTTCGATTTACAAAAAAGTGAAATCGTGGTTACAGTAGATCCAAGTGTAAAGAAAGTGAGACCTTATATAGTATGCGGTATCGTGAGAAACATTGATTTAGACGAAGAAGAAGTTGCTACTTTAATGAATATCCAAGAACACCTTCACTGGGCAGTAGGTAGAGATAGAAAAAAGGTCGCAATCGGTGTCCACGATTTAGATAAGGTAAAACCACCCTATCGATATACAGCTGTTAAACCAGATTCCGTAAGTTTTATACCCTTGCATGGAGATGGATACGCTATGAATTTAGAAGAAATTCTACTTCTTCACGATAAAGGAATTGAATACGCTAAGATTTTAGAAGGAAAAGAGGTTTATCCTATCATTTTTGATAATAATAACGAAGTTCTTTCATTTCCTCCTATAATAAATGGCATTCTAACTACTGTAACAGATAAAACGAAAAATTTATTCTTAGATTTGACTGGAACAGATTTGAACGCCGTTAACCTGGCATTAAATATTTTATCTACAACATTATCTGACATGGGAGCAAAGATCGAAACCGTAGAAGTCAGATATGAAGGGGGAAAAGATCTAATAACACCAAATCTCGATCAAAATAAATGGGAAATAGAAATCGATTATATCAATAGTTATCTTGGTTTAAATTTAACTAACGCCGAAATAATTAAATGCTTCCAAAAAGTTAGATTAGATGCTAAAGAATCCAAAAAGCAAGGTTATTTAGATGTGTATATTCCTGCTTTTAGAGGTGATATTATGCATTCAGTTGATCTTACTGAAGAGGTAGCTATTGGTTATGGGTATTTTAATTTACCGAAATCGATTCGAGAAGGAGGTATTGGAATGTATC
>JAHQWJ010000069.1 GCA_029856125.1 Promethearchaeia archaeon
TACTAGTGATTGTAATTCCAATATTAGTTATTACATTTATTGGTCTCGTCGTTTACCGATATTCTGGGGAATCTAAAAAACATTGTCCCCGCTGCAATATTCCTATTAGCGTATACACAGAATTTTGTCGTAATTGTGGTTTAAAACTGATAAACAAATGTCCAAATTGTAACATTTACATGGGTGGAAATATCAATTATTGCGACAATTGCGGATTTGAATTCCCCAAATACGAAGGAGATAAATTACCCTTTGAGTATAAAGTATATGAACAAGGAGAACATGTGCCAGAAAAACCTAATTTTTGTCCAACTTGCGGGGCATCTTTAAAAAACGTTGAAAACCTTAGATTTTGTGAATTTTGTGGCTCAAAAATTGTATAAAAATCGAATAATGAGAGTTCAATTTTTTTTTTAATCCTAAATTATTTTGTCTTTTCATAAAACTGAAATAAAATAAGTAATTTGCAAAGTTATAAGTTAGTAGTTATTTAAAACAAATTTATTTGCGCCACGACTTATTTACCTAAAACATGGGGGCGTGGCGAAGCCCGGTATAACTATGCCCTTTCGGTCCATAGTGCTGAACGCGGCAGGCTCCAGACTTGTTGGTCACCGGTTCAAATCCGGTCGCTCCCACTTCTTTTATTGATTTTATGATTAAAAATTAAATAATTTGGAGTTTTATTAGAAATACTATTTTCCTTTCTTTTTGGCACTTCTTTTAAGTAGGCTGCCTTACTATCTAAATTTAAAATAAAGAAATATTAATTGAAAGTAAATTATGATAAAACCTCCTTATGATTTAAGATGTGAATATCTTTTTAATCCTATTTGTATCGATATTCAAAAACCGCGGTTTTCATGGCTTTTAACACATGAAGAGAGAAATCAAACCCAAAGGGCTTATCAGATAATCGTGTCTTCTGATAAGATTTTTTCTAAAAGTGAAAAAGGAGATGTATGGGAAAGTGGTAAAGTATTTTCAGAAAAAAATGTTAATACCACATATGAGGGTAACCCTTTAGAAGGCGATAAATCATATTTCTGGCGAGTGAAATGGTGGGACAAAAATGGTGAAGAAAGCGAATACAGCCAAATAAATCGCTTCGGAACGGCATTTATTGACGAATCTTCTTGGGAAGCGAAATGGATAAGTAGAAGAGAATTTATTGATAAAAAAATAAGAAGACAGTTCCAATATAAATCTGGTAAGAGAGGATTAACGGGACGATTAAAGGAAGTTCACGCTGTTTATTTGAGAAAGGAATTTTCGATTTCAAAAGAAATAGACTATGCAAAAGCCTATGTTTGTGGTGTAGGCTATTATGAATTCAAATTAAATGGTAAAAAGGTTGGAGATCGAATTTTAGAACCGGCTCAAACAGATTATAATAAAATAGCGTTATATTCTACATATGATATTACTGATCGTTTGAAAAAATCAAATGCAATTGGCGCTATATTAGGAAATGGACGTTGTGTTGAAACCTTTGGATACGATTATCCAAAACTAATATTACAGATTAATATCCATTATAAAGATGGAACAAGTGAAGTTATATGCACCGATAATTCGTGGAAAATCTCAAACGGACCAATTCAAGAAAATGGTATTTACTATGGTGAAATTTATGATGCTCGACTAGAGATGCCAGGATGGGACGAACCAAATTTTAACGACGCAAACTGGAAAGAAGCTGTTATAGTAGATGGATATAATTTAGCGTCTCAAATGATGCAACCCATTCAAATCACCAAATCTATCAAACCAATTGAACTATCTAGTCCTAAACCAGGAACTTACATTTATGATTTTGGTCAAAATTTTACTGGTTATGTAAGATTAAATGTATTTGGTCCGAGAGGTTCTGAAGTAAAGTTAAGATTTGCAGAATTGATTTATGAAGATGGAAATATCAACGTTGCTACAGTTCGTGGTGCTCCTACAAATGACATATACATTTTAAAAGGAGGCGGAATAGAGTCTTTTGAACCTCATTTTACCTACCACGGATTTAGGTTCGTAGAGATGACAGGATTTCCGGGGGTTCCTTCTTTAAATACTTTAGAAGGCCTATTTTTCCATTCTAATGTTCCTAAAGTTGGAGATTTCTTTTGTTCAAATAATTTAATTAACCAAATACACACCAATATTATCTGGGGTCAATTGAGTAATCTCATGAGCATCCCTACTGATTGTCCGCAAAGGGATGAGAGGCATGGATGGATGGGCGATGCTCAATTAACAGTAGAGGAAGCAATTTTTAATTTTAATATGAACAAATTTTATGCGAAATACTTACGAGATATCAAATTATGTCAAAGGGAAGATGGTAGTGTTTCTGATGTAGTCCCTCCCTATTGGAGTTTTTACCCGGCAGATCCCGCCTGGGGGACAGCTTATATAACTATTGCATGGTATATTTATTGGTATTATGGTGACATTAGAATTCTTGAAGAGCATTATGAGGGAATGAAAAAATATGTTAAATATTTATCTTCAATTGCAGAAGAAAACCTAATCCAATTTGGAAAATATGGAGATTGGTGTCCGCCGAGCAATATTGTGTCAAGGAAAACCCCGATTGAGTTAACATCTTCTTGGTATTATTATCACGATGTTCAATTTTTAGCTAAGATTGCAAAAGTTATTGGAAGACAAGAAGATCATGAATATTTTTTAAACAAAGCTAAAGAAATCAAAGATTCTTTTAATACCAAATTTCTAAAGGGAGTTTACGATGTTGAAAAACATTCTCCAACTGATCAAACTATTAGCCAGACGTCAAATATTCTACCCCTTTATTTAGACATGGTTCCACTGGGGAAAAAAAAAAAAGTTCTCTCCACTTTAGTTACGACTATTAAAGAAGATTATAGTTACCATTTTGATACTGGCATTATAGGAACGCGATATATCTTTGATGTATTAACTGAAAATGGGTATCCTGACATGATATATAAAATGATCAATCAAAAGAGCTTCCCTGGATATGGATATATGATTCAAGAGGGAGCAACAACCTTATGGGAACGATGGGAAAAATTGGAGGCGGGTGGTATGAATTCGCATAACCATATAATGCTAGGAACCGTTGATACATGGTTTTACAATACGTTAGCAGGAATAAAATCATTAGAGCCAAGTTGGAAATTATTGAAAATAAAACCATTTATTCCCACTACTATGAATTACGCTAGTGCAAGTATTAAAACAGTCAAAGGAGTTATCTCTAGTTCTTGGGAAAAGTTAGAAAATGAATTAAAACTTACTATAAATATTCCCGTAGGATGTAATGCTGAAGTTTGGATACCGATCGAAGACGAAAGCAGTGTTATCACGGAAAGAGATGTTGCAATATGGGGTAACAATGAAAACATCAAACAATCTGATGACATAGATTTTTTAAAATTAAATGATAAACATGCTATTTTCAAAGTCGGTTCTGGATTTTATCAATTTATTATTCAATATAAATAACCTTTTTCTTTTTAAATCGTTTCTACTTCTGAATGTGAAGCAAATATCGAAAATTTAAGACCTCCTCTAGCCCACAATTTTCTTAAAAACTCTTAAGAAGTTTTCACCGGCAATTTTCTTTATTTCTTGATTGCTATAGCCTCTCGAAATTAAACCCTTAATCAGATTAGGAAATTTCTTATATTGATCGAATCCCTCTACTTTTGTCAAAAAGCTTGCTTTATCTTCAGGTCGAAAACCTAAAGCGTCCATAAACTCTCCAATCTTAACTGCCAAATTATCAGGTACTGAAAAGCCGTAAAAATCAGAGCCAATCCCAACGTAATCAATTCCTACAAGATTCACTATATAATCAATGTGATCAAGCCAATCATCTATAGTGGTTGTTGCTTTGCTCGTTAAAAATCCCGGAACCGCATACACGCCTATATAACCCCCCTTTTCAGCCAGAGCTTTGAGAAAATCGTCATCTTTTCCTCTAGCGTGGTCGTATAGATTTTTTGCCGATGTGTGAGACGCTATAATTGGTTTGTTTTGTATTGTATAAAATTGTTATGAAAATTTTAAAAGAGATTTAAAAAAAAAATTTAAACTTTTTTCAGTCGATCTTAGAATCTTTTTGGATTCTATTTTTGAAGATTTAAGGCTATTTCTTTCCCGAAATTTTGACATTTAGGAAGTTCACCTTCAACTATAGGTCCTTTTGTACCTTTTACTCTAACAGGTAATCCTGGAAGAATTTTTTTAAAACTTGGTAATTTTTTACTAATCAGCTTTTCCATTTTTTTGACTGCTTTACTTAGAAGGGGAATACCTGAGTTAGTATCAAATACAGCGTAAGATTTCCCACTTAATGAAAGCCCAGCAAGTTCATTTACAAAATTTTTGATGGTATCAGTACAATTACCTCCCCATGTAGGAGACCCTATAATTATAGCATCAAAATCTCGAACTCTACCATAGTCAACCTCATTAACATTTATTACTTCAGTTTTTATTTGTTCAACTTCTTTTATGCCCTCTGCAACAGTTTCTGCCGCTTGCTTAGTATTACCAAATTTTGTTTCATAAACTATTAATACATTCAATCTACTTTCACTCCATATTAGAATTTCAATAATTTTAATAAATTAAACAGATTTTAAAATATTTCTTAAATTAACGTGTAAGGGTGATACATTTGACCGTGAAAGACTTGTTTCACGAAGAATATAGGATTATTCTGAGATTTCAATAAAATAAAATTGTTAACTAGAAGAAATTCTTAATTATAAAAAAAAAGATATATAGAGTAGGAGGGTAATTGATTTAGGCGT
>JAHQWJ010000070.1 GCA_029856125.1 Promethearchaeia archaeon
AAAAAAAAAGTGTTTATATAAAAGGTAAAACCATATTTACCAATACGTAGATACTTCTTTTACCTGATCTTGTCACTGTTTCTTTAGCATTCGATAAATTTACAATTCTTAAATTAGCTGGAATTTTGTTTATGATGAAATCCTTTAAATAATCTTTGAAAGTGTCATAATCTCTTATAGTTTTTACCCATAAGTAGCCATCTTTCTCAAAAAAACCTGAATTCCTTTGTTTAAATTTGTCTAAGTGGACTTTATCTTTAATTGGAGGGCCTCGACGTAAATAAGATTTCTCAATTTCAGGATATTCACAATAAAAAGCTATATTATAATCCTCACGATCTGCTTCAAAATACACTTCAAATTCTATTTTGCCAAATCGCTCAGCGTGCGAGACTTCTTTTTCTCCCTTCGATTTTACATTATCCCCTATGGAGTATAATTTATCCCTATTAATCGTATAATGCTTTTCAGTGTTTTCGTTTTTAAGCTCGACTATGAAAATATTATTAACAAGAGACCTATCCATAGTAGAGATGTTTATTTCCGGAATTTCTTCCATAACAAAGAACTTCTTATTGGGATTATCCAGAAATTCCTTGACTCTCTGATTACAATATTTATATGCCTTTCTTGAAATTGCAGAAGCTACATTTCGATTCTTATCAACAGGATCAGAAATGATGAGATAATCGTTTTGAAAATGTTGAATCTTTCTTAAATCATTAATAGATCTATTATGGAAATCAATAGGGTTGTCTTTAAGTAAATTGAAATTAGAAAACAAATTTTGCAGAGTCTCGTAATGGGATATGAGAAGCTCTGCACTATAGCCAATGAATCCCACTTTTCCGACAGCGCTTTTGTCACCGTAGCAATGATTAGCTTTAAAAAACTGCTTTAATATTCTTACATCATTCTTTTGTTCTTCCGTTAAATTATTTTTGATATATCGACCATGCCAAGGTGATCTATCGACCGCCGTCACGGGACCATAATTATTTATAAAATCCAAATCTAAATCGAAAAAAAGAACGATATCAATTTTAATTTTATAATTTTCAGAGACATAGTCTATCGTTACATAAGGATGTTCAGCATAAAGGAGCCGTGGATTTCGAAATTCTTTTGCGGTTAACGATTTTTTTATCCAATTATTACACAAATTGAGAAAATCTTTCTTAGATTCTTTTTTCAATTTATTTTTGCTTAAACCTTCGTATTTTGGTTTATATAGCTCATAGTTCAGTCCAACAAATAAATCAATGTCAAAATCGTTTTTTAATTGCGTTTGTTTGATTCCCGTTGAGCCTTGAGGTTCGATTTTTGTATATGAAATATTTAATTGCTGGGCTTTCTCATCTAATAATCTCTTGAGTTGTTTAATGATATCATTGATTAAAGTGAGTTCATGTTGGGTTGGAATGATATCTTCTAAAACTTCTTTAAAGATAGTATTTATTGCAGTCATGCGCGAAGGATTTGAAAGCGTTGTTTGAAGTAAAAATTGTTATTATTATATAAAGGTATTCCGAATTTAAATAAATTCTATGAACTTAGGTATTTTTACCCAAATAACTTTAAATTTCATGCGAATTCTCTATTTAATTGGGTTCCTCAAAAGACTCCAATGAAAAATCTTAGTACCTGGAACAATAATATTTTGGAGAATGCGGAAGCCGGAACGAAATCATTACATACCCCACCACGGGTGTTGCATCGACCTTTGGAGGATAATATATTCTCGTAAAGCTTGTTTTTGATCTATGGTTAATTCATCTAAGAATTTCCCCATGATCTGTCTCACATGAGATTCAGGTACATTAACGAACAAAGTTTCGTCTCTACCGATATCTCTCCCTATCTCTATACCGCGAATAGATATCGCTACTTCGTCATCTTTTACGGCTTTTTCTAAAGTTTTACCTTTATCCTGAATTTGGTGAACTCTTTTCGCTTTCTTTCCGTCAGCAGTGATTAATGTTACTTTAGGATATAAAGTACCCGCTTCAACATGTACTCCAAATACGGCTGGATCTGAATTTCTAAATATAAAATCGGGAATCATTCTCAGTTTAGCAGGTAATACTAATTCGCTTAATCCTTTTGCGGTCTCTTCTGCTTTTCGTACCTCAGCATATTCTATATAATCTTCCAACAGTCTGTAAATAACATTATTCGTGAAAATTCTTATATTATCTGTAATAGCTTGTTCTTTTGCATCGGGTAGGATAGCCACATTAAATCCTAAAACGGTTGCTGAATATGGATCGAGAATTTTAACTAAATTAGCATTCATAATATCCTCTTTCTTAATCGGACCTACATCTGCAATACTTATCTTAACTCCATTCTTTGTGAAGTGATTTTCTAACGCTTCAAGAGAACCTAAAGTATCTGCTTTTAACACTACCCCAGCTTTGTCTGTTTTAATTCGAATACTTTCTACTTCAGATTTTATTTCGTTGTATACAGTTTCTTCTTGTGAAGGATCACCAATTCCTCTAAAAGGAGATCCTGCAACAACATTATCGATATTCGGGGCGAGAATTTTAATTCCTGCTGCCGCAGAAACTATATCTGTGGAATCAAATTTTTGTCGAGGATCTCTTATCTCATCTAAAGGTTTCGGCACGAGTAATGCTCTTACTTTTGACTTAATAGGTTTATCTAAGCCACCAACAATGAATTCATCGCCTTTTTTAATTACTCCATCGTAAATTAAGACATCCATAGTTATTGCTTGGCCTTTTTCTTTCTTCACTTCTAAAACTACGCCTTTAGCGGGACCTTCGCTAAATTTCAAGTTTTCAGTTAAAAATTGTTGCACTAATCCCATCAAAACCATCAATAAAGTCGATATTCCCTCGCCTGTTTTGGCGCTTGTAGGTACTATTGCCACTTTTTTAGTGAAATCTTTTATTTTATCGTAACGATCTATTCCTGTAAAACCTTCTTGTAAGAAATCTACCCCTATTTGTATTAATTTTTCGTCGAGATAATCTCTTACATGAGGTTTTTGCTTATTATATGAATCTAAAAAATCAGCATCTTTAATAGATTTCCACCCTGTTATTCTATCGATTTTATTAGCTGCAATAACAAATGGTACCTTGCGCTCGCGTAATATTCTAACGGATTCCCAGGTAATTGGCATATTTCCGGCTGTTACATCGATAACTAAGATCGCTATATCTGCAACAGCGCCTCCTCTTTTACGCAAGTTCATAAAGGCGGCGTGTCCTGGAGTATCAATAATTAATATGCCAGGTAATTGAATTTCTTTATCAGCAAATTCTTGCTTTGATTTGCTTAAGAAATCTTTTATATCTTTGGTGGGAAAATAAGAAGCTCCAATATGTTGCGTAATACCAGCAGCTTCTCTTTGTTGCACTACGGTTCCTCGAATATAATCTAGCAAAGAAGTTTTACCATGATCAATGTGCCCTAAAATCGAAGCAATAGGAGCCCTTATAATTTTATTATCGGTTTCAGCTGTCAATTAAACTCACTTTTGATTTATAATAATAGTAAAAATCTAATTAATTCTCATTATTATAAAAGGTATAATATGATATAGATTTAACTAGAAATAAATAGATGTAATTAACTAATTGAGGTTTCTCTTTTAATAACTAAATTGTTAGATACGCTTATCGTACTAATTTATCATGTCTAAAAAAAGAAAAAAACGTGTAAGGCGCGGTCATCCAGTAGCAATCCTTATTGGTCTGCATGATAGCGATGCTGTACTTTGGAGAGTTTTCAGCGAGACTATTAGACTACACTTCAAAATAAATCGTGGAAGGAAGAGAAGAAATCAAAATAAAAAGCACTTATTTCATTTTCATGAGGAAATCATTAACACATTAAGACCCTTAATTAAAGAAGGCATCAGAAGCGTTATATTGCTCTCTCCACCGAAAGAAGAATATTCAAATGAGTTTCTTAATCACATTAATAAACATCATTCATGGTTATTAAAAAAGGGGAATAAAGGGGTTGTTTTTTCTAAGATCATAGGTAATCAGGCGAAGACTCAAAAGGATGTGTATTACCTAAAATCACTAGACTATTTTAAAGACATTGTGGGGGAAACTTCAAATCAAGAGGCGTTGTTGATTCTAGAAGAATTGACAGAGGTAATTAACAAAAATGAAAAGTTCTCAAAGATTCTCTATACATGGAGAGAAATCGATTATGAATTAAGACTTATTCGACAAAATCCTAATTTACCTAAGCCAAATTACATAATTCTAACTGAAGAATATCTAAAAAATCCAAAGAATAGAAACAAAACACATCGAATTTTACAACTCGCAAAAAATCTTGAGATTAAAACTAAAATCGTAAGTCAAGAATCTGAGGCGGGTATTAGCGTAGAGAAATTTGGAGGAATAGTGTGTTATTTTAAATAAAGTTTAATTAAGATAAATTTATCAGACTAAGAAAAAAATTAATAGAACTCTTTCATGCCGATTTTGATGTATTATTCATATATTTCGCTAAATACATTGATGTATAGGATTCTTTAGAATCAATAATTGATTCTGGATTTCCTTCAATGACAATAGTACCTCCTCCCTCTCCTCCTTCGGGTCCAAGATCAATGATATAATCTGCAGATTTAATTACATCCATATTATGCTCTATTATTATTACAGTATTACCTTTATCAACCAATTTTTGAAGTACTTTTAATAAAAATTTTATATCGTGAGCATGTAATCCTACGGTTGGTTCATCTAAAATATAGATTGTATTCCCCGTGCTTGTTTTCCTTA
>JAHQWJ010000071.1 GCA_029856125.1 Promethearchaeia archaeon
CAATCACTTTGAAATAATCTGCTAATCCTTTTATGAAATATTTTCCCCACCAAGTAATATTAGCTCCTAAACCAAGGATCAATAGTAAAGGAGGACCAGTACCATAAATCTCATAATAAATATTCATAGCATTTACTTTAACTTTCGGCATAATCAAAAAACCTTCGATCAACTACCGAAGTAAAAAATTCCAATATATATGAACCTTAGGATTTTTCCCTATTTAAAATAGCAATAAAAGGGTAAAGGAAGGTAAAAAGTTTACAAGGTATAAAAATTTCATACAATTATTATTTTTGATCTATAAATTTTGGCAAAATTATAAGATTTAATCATTGCATGAATGCGGGAATTGCCAAGTCTGGTCTACGGCGCTGGACTCAGAATCCAGTGACAAAGGTCTTCGGGGGTTCGAATCCCTCTTCCCGCATTTAATTTTTTAGTTAAAAGAACTTAAGAAAACGATTTAAAATTAAATTATTATAATACTTCTAATTTATTCTCACATTTTGGGCAGAACAAAGGTAATTCTTCTTCACATGGTTCCAACTCGTCGCTCCCGAGTAAATTTCTCCAACATATTAGTTTTCCTTCTTTTTCTACCATATCGCGTCCGTGATGCTGGGGAATAATATTTTTAGTTTCGCACGATTGGCATATAATTATTTTCGCATCACTTTCTAAGTTTTCTAAGGAAGAGTCTTTAAATTTCGTTCTGTATCTAAATATAGTCATTCCATTTATTAAAACTAGTAGAGAAACACCCATATCGCCTATTCCAACAGCAAGCCACAGAGTCATTAAGCCAACAACAGTTAAAATCGCAAAAGTTACTTTTATAATAATTGAAGTCCAAATGTTTTGCCTTATAATTCTATTGGTCTTCTTTGAAATATCAAAAAATGTCAATATTTTCTTCAAATCATCGCTCATTATGATTACATCTGCTGTTTCTAAAGTTAAATCTGTTGCTGAAGCACCAATTGCAATTCCAAGATCTGATGAGGCAAGGGCAGGAGCATCGTTTATTCCATCACCTACCATGGCAACTGCTTTATACTTTTTCTTTAAATCTTTTATTTCCTCTAATTTTTGATCCGGTAGCAATTCACCATAAGAAGAATCTATGTCTAAACACGCTCCGATTGTATTACAAACTTGCTGATTATCCCCCGAAATCATCGCTGACTTAAAACCCCTTCTTTTTAATCCGTCTACTAAGAGTGGAGCGGATATTCTTAGAACATCCCTAATGGTAATAGCACCTAATATGGTTGAGTTCTGACCTAGTAGGATAGGAATTGTTCCAGACATTTCAACTTCATTCAAAGTTTCTCCTGGGAAATTAAATTTTAGGTCTTCAAAAAATTTCTTACTACCAACATAATATAGTTTTTCTTGAATTACTCCTTTGATACCTTTTCCTTTTATAATCTTAAATGATTCCACCGGGTATAAAGATAACTTCATTTGTTTTGCTTGCGAAACTATGGCCTTCCCTATAGGATGTTCTGAGAGCGTTTCTAAACTGGCGGCTATTTTTATAATCTCCTCTTTACTTAAAGCATAATCGAAAATTTCAAAGACTTTTAAATTACCTTCGGTGAGGGTCCCAGTTTTATCAAAAGCGATTATTTCGATACTTTTCGCTTTTTCAATAAATTTATTACCCTTAACAAGGATACCTTCTTTTGCTAACTTTGTAAGAGCGGCTATATTTGCTAAAGGAGTAGATAATGTGAGAGCACAAGGACAAGATACAACTAAAAGAATTAATCCTCGATAGAACCATTGATTAAAATCTAAACCAAACAATAATGTTGGGATGAACATAACGAGAAGCGAACTAATTAATATGATAGGCGTATAATACCTCGCAAATTTTTCTATAAATCGTTCACTATCACTTTTATTTTGTTGAGCCAGTTTAATACTTTCAGCAATTTTTGCAACTACTGTGTTTGAGCTTTCTCTTGTAACTTCTATATCAACGAAACTATCACTATTAATACTTGCTGCGTATATTTCATCGCTAATACTTTTAAAAACAGGAAGAGATTCACCAGTTATTGCGCTCTCATTGAAGTATGATTCACCTTTTACTATTTTCCCGTCGATAGGGGCTTTCATCGCAGGTTTAATTCCAACGATGTCACCAACTTTTATCTCTTTAGTAGGAACCATTTTATACCCTTCTGCAGTTTTTAATAAAGCTTCGTCCGGAGCTAACTCAAGTAGTTCTTTGATAGCATTCTTTGATTTATCTGTAGTTAATTCTTCTAAAAATTCTGCTATTGCATATAATAGTATTGCCATTGCTCCTTCCTGACCGTGTAAAATAAAAAAAGAGGCGACTCCTGCAACCAACATTAGAATACTAGCCGTAATTCTTTTAGCAAATATGTCTTTTATAGCTTCCTTGACGATTCCATAACACGAAAGTAATACTGAAGCTACTGCTAAGATCTGGCTTAGAAATACTGCGTCGGTAAAAAATTCTAAAAAAATAGAAATTCCAAGTAATATCACGGAGGGTATGATGAAAAACCAAAATTTTTCCTCGAAAAACGATTCTTCTTCTTCCTCCATTTCTTCGTCCAAACAAAGCGTATTTGTACACTGAGTAACGATATTAATCACCAAGTAATGTAAAAACAATGTATCTAAAAAGCTTTATATTATATAATAAAAAGAGACTTATATCAATCAAAAATGCGAAATTGAGTGTTTTACTTATTATTCCTATGTGAATCGTAAGATTTTTTTTTATTTTAAGATAATCTGAGTATAAATTCAAGCTCTTTATCTTGTTATTAATTATAAATTGTAACCTTATATTAAATTTCTAAGCTAAATGAGATTATTTGACTATATAGACTAATTTTTGACCTTCTTGTTCTTCAAGGCCTAATTCTCTCCTAACCGCATTTCTTATTAAGTAACCTCCGACGTGGAGACAAGAGTCTTTCAGTATTGTATCTTGATCCATTGAAGCATTGCAAGGATAAGCATGATGGGCTTTACTAATTCTTTCGTTTAAACTTAACTCTCCATTTTCAATATATTTAGCTTGAAGTTGCTGTAGTATATAATATGATGATCCACACGGCGCACATTGAAGAACGCATGTATCTTGTATTGATTTACCGTCATCGGATAGCAAGAACGATACAATTGGTTCTCCTATTTTATAGTGTTCAATAAATTCTATGATATTGTCTCTTTCTTCTGTAATATTAAATCCTACTTTATTGTACTCGTTTAATTCGGTGCTTAATGCGCAAAAAGGTTTTGGAAACGCGGCTTGTATTCCAATTTTTTCAAATTCTTCTAACACCTGCACCTGTAAACCAGGTTGGACCCACTTTGGATTTTCAATCGGAATAATTATCGCTTTAATATTCTTATCCTTTAAGTATTCTGGTAATCCGGAGAGCAAATCTTGATGAATTCCAACAACCAGTATGAAATCTACTTGAGGTAAGGTTTTCGGTAAATATTCTTCAGGATCTTCAATAAAATCAGGTACATTTTCTCCTATGAGGTCGTAAAAGTAAATTGAACTAGAAAAATTACCCAAATGCTCTCTACACTTATCGCATTTGACATCTTTTTCGAGTAATTCACACGCTTTACAAAAATCATCATCATTTATTAGATTTCCAACGAATTTTTGAGCTAACATAACTGTATCGGGATCTGGACCGTAAAATATTCCAAGTTTGTATTGCTTCTGTTGAGAACTCATCATAATATCTATAAAATGTATTTTTTTTATTTGTTACTCTGATAATTTATAAAAACCATTTAATTCTTGACACGAACATCTCCAAATTTAATACCTAAAATTTAGATTTTTGAGTATGGAAATAGAGAAATTTATCTTTTATATTTTATATTTATAACTTAGTTTACAGATTTCCATAAACCAATATTGTATACTCACCGCATATCCTAACAGTTAAAGATGGAGCTTTTAAAAATACGGCAAGATTTAATAATTCATCTCAGAGAAGACTTTCCAGAGTTAGTTGATAAATTTAACCATTTCATTTTATTTCAATTCCAGAGTAAAAAGAATACAGTTGTACATTTGACTTTCAATAGGAAAACAGAGTCATTACCAAAAGAAGTAGTAATTAAAATCTTCACCAATGAGAGTGCTGATACTGAGTATGATACACTAAAGCACCTTTACGAGCAAAAAATTCTAGTTCCTAAAATTATATTTTATAAAAAACCATTTCTGATACTTGAAAAGATAGAAGGAATTAATTTAT
This sequence comes from Promethearchaeia archaeon, assembly GCA_029856125.1. Lineage (GTDB taxonomy): Archaea > Asgardarchaeota > Lokiarchaeia > Sigyniarchaeales > SOKP01 > SOKP01. The sequence goes on from JAHQWJ010000071.1 coordinate 4,281, forward strand.
GCGACTTCATCAACGACAGATTATTGAAAGTTGCTGATTTGGACAGTTTGGATACTATTACTAAGGAAGAACTTTTGAGGTGTATAGAGAAATTAGCCAATTGGCTAAGTAAACTCCATACAAATAATATAATAGAGGATAAAGAGCATTCGCATGTGAAAGTGTTAAATAAAGGCGATACCCGGTTAAGGGACTTTATATATAATCCCTCAGATAACGAAATGATTGGATTAGATTTTGAAGATTCTTATGGGGGACATCACATAGATGATATAGCTTGGATATGCTGTTCGTTGCTTGATACGAATCCTGGAATTTTTGAAAAAACCGTTCCTTTAGTTAAAATTGAACTTATTAACCTCTTTTTGAAAAGCTATTATCGTATTAATCCTGCTACTAATTTTGATTTTAAGTATTTTACCGAAAAGCTAATAG
>JAHQWJ010000072.1 GCA_029856125.1 Promethearchaeia archaeon
ATACAATATCCTCGTCAGCATCTGTTTTCAAAAATGATTTATACAATATTTTTATACCCGACTCACTATTAAGAATCCAAATTATCATTATTAGCCCTTAACCTTAATCCTTTCTAAAAAATGGAATTAATTAGTTCTCAATTAATTCTTACATTGTTTTCAATAAATAATAATGTTAGTTAGATAAATAAATTCAGATCAACAAGAAGGTTTTTTTTTAATTAAATTTTTATTTATAATATAGGCTGATGTTCTCTTACGGTAATAACCAAGGAGGATTTAGACGCCACATTCATAAATTTCTTGCCGAAGAATTTTATAAGAATTTTTAATGGATTAAAATCAATACGCTTTAAATTCTTCGATTTTAGGATAGTATTCGGGTTTTGATATTAACAGAATATTCTTTTTACATATATCTCATGTGAACTGAAATGGAAAGATTTATATATTCTCCGACTAAATTGTACAATAACCATAAATTCTGGTTGAAATCTAAAATGAAAAAAATTAAAAAATTAAATCAGATTAAAGTTTTACTTCTTCTAATTTTACTTGTCGCATTACTCCCTCCTTTTTCATTTGTAATACTGGAAAATTTAACATCAAATACTTCAAATAGTAAAGCAATTGATAAGTTCAATGTTGAGAGCTCTGATTGGTGGGACCTTGGTGTTGATCGGATTATCATTGATGGAATTGCTACTGGTGTTGGAGCTCATAACTGGACATGGGCAGAAAGTCAAGATTGGTGTAACGGTTTGGGGACCTGGACTTCTCCTTATATTATTGAGAACATAACTATAGATGGTCAAGGACATGATAATGGTATTGATATCAGAAATTCGGATGTCTACTTTACATTACAAAATAGTACTATATACAATTGTGGAAATTCATCAAATCATGGAGCAATTAAACTAGTTAATGTACAAAAAGGTACGATATATAACAATACCCTCTTTAATAATTATAATGGGATCTATTCATCCAACGGAGATAATCTCACCATATCAGAAAATCTCATAAAAAATAGTTCGTATAGAGGAATTCATTCTTCTGTTGCCAGTATTGATGTCCTAATAATAGGAAATACTCTTGAAGGTAGCGGTATAAGAATATATGGTGATTCCCACACAGTTATTGGAAATACCATAAATGGCACTGGTTATGGAATTTACTCTTATGCTGATAATCATAATATTACAGGAAATACTATTACTAATTCTAGTATGGGAATCCAGTTAGAAACTTCTGAAGGGCATAATATTGAAGGAAATCATCTAAATAACAATAATTACGGAATTCATTTGTCCTATGTCAGAGATAGCAATTTTACTTCCAACGAATTGAATGATAATAAGGAACATGGAATTTATTTCTATTCGATGTGTTATGACAATAATTTTACAGATAACTCGTTAACGAATAGTGGTGTTGGAGTTGCATCCACAACATTTGACAACATGATCTTGAATGAACCAATAGATTCATCCAATACCGTTAATTCAAGACCGATTTATTTTTATGTTAACGAAACTGGATTTGGTGCTAACATGTTTATCAATGCAGGTCAAATTCTTCTAATCAACTGTAACGACTCACTAATATCAAACGCTAACACATCTTATTGTACATATGGAACTTCCTTATTCTATTGCTATAATATTACGATGACAGGATGTGATATCAGCAATAATAATAGATATGGATTATATATCGAACATGGAGCATATAATAAGCTACTTTCTAGTACAGTTAACTATAATGGTCTGGATACAGATGGAGGAGGGATCGAGATCTATGACAGTCCTTATACATATCTTTACAATAATACTGTAACATATAGTTTCCGTGATGGGATTAGGATATCACAATCTAATCACTCCTCTATTATTGACAACATTGTTAATAATAATGGAATACATTATGCGAGTGGATTATATTTATATTATAGTGGATATTGTGAAGTAATTGGAAATACTGCGAATGATAACTGGGAGATGGGAATTTGGGTTGAAGGAAGTTATTGCAATATTACTAAAAATGTAGCAAATGGAAATGAGCATGGTATACATATATATGGTGAGTATAATAACATTACAGGCAATACAGCAAATTTGAACGACGAAAAGGGCTTTAGTACATGGGCAGATTACAATAATTTCACCAAAAATACAGCCAATTTAAATGGAGAAGATGGATTTTATTTTCAAGAATCAGATTTTCACACACTTTACGATAATTATGCATCGAATAATAATTATGCGGGTTTTCATTTCTTATGGTGTAATAACGTAACAATCTTAGAAAACACAGTGGAGAATCACGTTTCTTATGGAATATACGTGGATAGAAGCGAAAGCCACACTATTATGGATAATAACTTGCTAAATAATGAAGATGGAGTATTTTTACAAGATAGCAAATATATTATTGTCTCCAATAATATTATGCAAGGTGATACAGGTGTATATGGATGGGGACTTTATCATAGTAAAATTATAGAAAATGCTTTAGACGATAATACCCAGAGCGGTATAACTGTTCAAGATGGCGGGGATCTTCTTATTTCTAATAATACGATGAATTATTGCTATAATGCATTATATTTAGGAACTGTTATAGATAGCATCATCCTTAATAATGACATTAATATGAACATTGAACGTGGAATATGGATTTATCAATGTGATAATATTGATATTTTGGATAACACAGCAAGCTTTAATGTTTATGGATTATGGGTGAGTGAATCTACGAACTTATTTGTTACAGGCAATACATTCAATAATAATTCTGAACATGGGATTGTTTTTGTGAGTGCCACTGATAATGAGATTACTACAAACACCATTAATGGTAATACACAATATGCGATTTATCTTATGCAAGATAGTAATGATAATACAATTTCACATAACCAAATGATTTGGAATGAAGATTGTATTGTAGAAGAAGACAGTGCGGGAAACACTATCTATAGCAACATATGCGAAAATAGACCATCTCCTCCACCTACCGATGGTGATGGAACACCTCCGATTCCTGGTTATGATGTATTATTACTCACAGTAATATCAATTGGTACGCTAATATATTTACTCAGAAAGCGAAAAAGTAAAATTAAACATAATTAAATCTTTTTTTTTTCCTTATTAAAATCTCTAGAATTCTACGAGGATTTTAGCGGATTTACAAACGATATTCAATTTATAAGACCTTCAGGGTCTCCCAAACAAGTCTTATTCCGGTTAAGTAAAGACAATTTTTTGGATAGTAAACATTATTTGGATTTATTTATTATCAAATATCTATCTTTTATCGAAGGATTAAATACTAATTTAAAAAATAAAACAGCGCACATTTCTCTTCTAACTCAATTTTATAAAGAGAAAGAAAAAAGAAATAAATACCATGATAAAAGTAAACAAAAAAAAGATAGAGAGTTACAACGAAGGGCTAAATACGGTGATTTATTTTTCTCTCACGCTGTTAGGGTAGAAAGATTTCTCATAATGCTTGGATTTAGTCCTTATGAAGGTTATGACATTTGGAGTAATAGGGATATAATTGATGGAAAAACACGGTTATTCGCCAATTTTCATCATATTCAATATGAACCGGAAGAAAAATCAATCAGAGATTTAGTATTCATACCACAAAAACCTCCTAAAAAGTATCAAAAAAACACCGAAAAGTTTCTATCGCATTCAATGATCGCCGGAAGAGAAGGAAATTTAAAAAGAAGTGACATTTCTAATATAACACGACATAAAATAGAAAGAGAACTTAAATCTATTCAAAAAATTTTAAATTTTAATACATTACTCTTAGAAAAAGCTGTTATTACACTTAAACCAGAATTAATACTTAAATTAAAAGGTTGGTCAGACGAAAATATGAAGAAGGCAACCGAAAGGTTAAAAGATCGAGAATTTTCCTGGGCAAAAGATGTCGAGAAATTAGTCCCTACAGCGGGAGGGTATGAGTATGAAAGGATTGAGATAAGTGATGTAAATAATATTATTCAAAAGATTACATCTAGAAGAAGGAGTTAATTATTTCAATAAAATTTTTTAATCATTGTTCTTTTCTCTCTTTACTAAGTTAAGTCTATATTTTTCAAAACTTAGAACGTAAACGATTACGGTTCCGATATGATTAAAGATATTGGAAATTTTGGTTTGAATCAAATAATTTGTTCTGCGTTTTAAAATATAGGCTTTAAATAGTTAATTTAACAAAAAGAGTGAATAAATTGAGTAAAGAGAAGGAAAAAGGGCGCGTGGTTGTACATGCTCAAGTCACAGGCGGCGCTGCTAGTGGTGGTCCCCCTATTGGGCCTGCCGTAGGTCCTACTGGCATAAATGAAAATTAAGTCAATTTTCTATGCAAACATTAAGGACGTAGTGGACGCCGTTAACGAAAAAACCATGCTTTTTAAGGGTTTAACCGTACCAGTTAGAATTGAGTGCGATCCTGAAACCAAGCAATTTGAGATTTTCGTAGAAACCCCAAGTACAGCTTCACTCCTTTTAAAGGAATTGGGAGTAGAAAAAGGAAGTATAAATAGCTCTGAGCAGAAATCTGGCGATTTAACTCTAGAACAGGTGATTACCGTAGCAAACGCTAAAAAGGACATCTTCTTAGCTAAAACTTTCAAAAACGCTGTAAAAACAGTTATAGGCACAG
>JAHQWJ010000073.1 GCA_029856125.1 Promethearchaeia archaeon
TAGAGTGTGTTTTATTATTTTAAAAAGAATTTATTTAAAGTAAACTCTACTCACTTTCTTTATATAAAAATAAAAGTTAATCTATAAAAACTTAATTCACTCTAAATAGTTTTATGTTGCGTAACGAATTAAAATAACTCTTGCGACCTAATCAACGTCTTTAAGGGTTTTACTCTGTTTTTATTACTTTTCGATTTTTCGAGTAAAATAAATAGTTTAAACTTTTTCCCTTTGTCTATGTCGAATTTTAATTGGACAAGGTTTGGATCATTTATTACTTCTTTATTATCTTTATTCTTCGAGATTGCCCACAACGCTAATTTGTTCTCGTGAATCCAGAGTCGTTTTGAGATGTCTGCTCCTATTGTAAATCCATTTTTATCTGTAATAACGCCCGCAACAAAGTTAGGGAAGTTTTTTTTAATCGCGTGTAAAAAATAATTAACTTCCATTTGATTAATTAACCTACTATTTTCCTGTTTCATAACAAGTGACCTATCAAAATCAACTGATTTATAGTATAAAATTGAAAAAAAAAGGTCATTAAAGTATGTGATATCACGATATCATTGTAAAAATAAGTAACAAAGAGAAATTTTATTTAGTCAAAAGGAGAAGGATTTTGTTTGTTATTAGTAATTTTATGTTTTCTTTCCTTTAATTCCCAAATCTAGGTTCTCCACTAATTCATTGAAGCGGTTCCTAACCGTCACTTCTGTGACTTGAGATGTCTTAGCTATCGCACGTTGAGTTCTACGCTCTTTGACTAATATGCTCGCGGCATAAATAGCTGCGGCACACAGTCCAGTTGGGCCACGTCCAGAGGTAAGACCTCTTATTTCAGCCATTTTAATTATCTTCTTTGCGATCTTCTGACACTCATTAGATAATTCAAGTTCTGATACAAATCGAGTTAGAAAATCTAATGGTTTAGTTGGGTTTAAATTAAGTTCTAACTCTTTTGAGATAAACCTATAGGATCTGCCTATCTCTTTTTTATTTACACGAGCAACTTCAGCAATTTCGTTTAAAGTACGTGGAACTTTATACATTCTGCATGCTGCATATAAACTTGCAGCCGCAACTCCTTCGATACTTCTTCCCCGAATTAAGTGAGCTTCAACGGCATCTCTATATATTTTAGCTGAACATTCGCGGAGATTTCTCTGAAGATCGAGATTTGACGACATTCTATCTAACTCGCTTAAGGCAAAGGTAAGATTTCTCTCGGTTGCGTCGGACACGCGGATACGGCTCTGCCACTTTCTTAAACGATATATCTGGCCTCTGATTTTTGCTGAGATTTCTTTGCCAAAGATATCTCTATTCTTCCAATCAATCATAGTGCTCAAACCTTTGTCATGGATCATCAATGTCATAGGAGCACCCGTCCTTGTTCTTTTCTTTCTTTGGTCTGAATCAAAAGCGCGCCATTCTGGTCCTTGATCTATGTGTTTTTCGGAGTGAATTAATCCACATTTTTCACAAACTAATAAGCCTCTATTTTGATCAAATAAAATATTTTTACCGCATTCACTACAATTATCAGAACTTATCTCCGCACTTCTTTCTTCCAATGCATCGCTTTGATTCCAACTTGAAATAAATTACACCTTTTTATTTTTTTTTAATTGAAGTTAGAGATAGTTTATCTCATTTTGGCATATAAATTGTCATTCGGGTTAAATTCCTTTTTTGGAGAAATTTTCATCGAAATGAATGGTAGTTCTTCTGGGCCAAATATCTCTATAATTTTACCGACTTCGGAAAATTCTTCAGTAAAAACAGGTTTATTGGTTATCTTCTCTAGGCTTTTGTCCCATTTATTTTTTACTCTAAAAATCTGATGCTTTTTAGATTTTCCGAGATAATGCAAGTTTAATTTGATATACTTCTGCAAACAACGACCCTAACTATTTTTAAAACTTAGAATAGTGAATTGGTGGTTAATATTTAAATATACCCTTTATTTAAAAAGGAATATTTTAGGGTATGGTTTAGCAGTAGTGAGCACTACTTTGTTAATTTGTGTTAATAAGAACGATAGGAAAATTTTTGGTGCTCCTTCTGATTTTAAAACTTAAATATAGCGTTTTTGAAGTTGGTATTTCACAAGACAATCGCACGAATAAACTTCATCGCTTCTTATTAAATGGTTAATGTCTTGAGTCAAAACGAAATTTTTTAAAGATTTTATCATAAATTCATTACAATCTCTTTTTAAACAATTATGAATTCCTCGTTTAGAACCTGCGCCAGAAGGAGACGATATGATCCTCACTTCTTTTAGAATATCTCTTTCTTGAGACGCTTTAACAATGCATTTAAACAAAGAATAGAACCAAGGAGGACGGTATCTCTTCTGATAAAATAAATACTCAATTAGCGTATTTTTTTGGATATTGAGTGGATTAATTGAAATAGTATTGACCTTTAGTTCTGCTAATTTGAGAATAGAACTAACGCAATCGTCGATAGCTGATTGCTCATTTAGAAACGGAGGTTTAAACAGTAAGTATGCTCTCACGCCTATATCATTTATCTTACAAATGCGAATCGTTTCTAAAAAATCTTTAAAAAGCAAACCCTTATTTATGTAGGTATTTCTAATGTGGTCATCAACCGTTTCCAAACCGATTGCTACCTCTATATATATGTCTAAAGAACTTTTCATTTTTATTAATTTTTCTTGGGTAATATAATCCACTCGAGATTCTATAACGAGTTCTTTAATCTTTGCTATCTTTGCTATCTTTTTGTATATATAATAACGAGTGCTTTCAGAAATTTCATCGTCATCAAAAAAACTCCCGGAATTATAAATTTTTAATACAAAATCTTCCTTATCCTCATTGATTTCCGTGAGTTTTTCTTGAAAGGCGTAATCAATTTGATTTTTTATATGAGCTTGATCGATTTTTTTAAAAGTAGAATCTTGGACATATCCACACATAGAGCATCCACCGTCAGGACCTAGAGCCCAACTACAGCCTTTAGTTCTTAATATAATTGTGAATTCCTTTCCCCTTTTCTTAAGTAAACGATCTTCCTTTATCCAAAAGCTTATTGGTTTATCTAATTGTTTATCCTCATAGTTACGTTTCTGCTTAATAGCCTTTAATCTAAATTTCTTTATTTTTTCAACGATGAGGTTGTTATCGCTATATTTTTTCGTAGACATTTACAATTTTCCCTGTTTTTGAATTTTTTATATAATTTGAACCAACTATTAAGCTTCCTAATCCAATAATTTTTTCTTTATTTTTATCAAAAATCACTGTAATATCTTTTGGAACGAGATTTGGACTAAAATTAACTATCCCAGGGCGAAATAAGGTATTCCCATTAATTTTTTGTCCATCAAAAACAATAAAATTCGAATTTTCGCTAAAAGGCAACATTCTATTTGCTCCTTTAAGGTTTAATTCTATTTGTCCAGAATTAACATTAAATTTTCCTAGTTTTTCTCGAGTTACCAAGTCGCTTATTTCTATTTGATGACTTCTTTTGTTTCTCCACGTTTTAATTCCATTGTAAAATATTTTTTTGCCTGTACCAAGCCCAAATTGATAATCAATAATTTTAAAAAACTTACGAGTTAAAGTTTTCAAGAAATTTTTATTTTCAGGTATAATGTCATCTTTATTGTATGAATCTTTAAGCTCACTTATTTTCTCCTCTAAGGAAAGCAAAGATTCATTACTTGTAACATTAGTCTTAACCTCAGTAAAGTAGATTTTATTCTTTATTTTTGAACGAGCGTTTTCAATAATTTTAAAGTATCCTGGATCTTTTACGTGACACAATATAGGTATACTCTCGTCATATTTTTCCAAAAGAGAGATGAGCATTTTTGAAGCAATTGTAATCTCTTCGCTATCCCATTCCCCTGTCACAGAAATATCGTATGAATTTACCGGATAAATATCTTCTAATTGTCTTGGAATAGCCCCTAAAGGGGATGTTAAAATAATTTCTTGGAAATCAGAAAAATCACGATAATTCCTTAAAACACCATGAAATTTTTGATGAGATCTCGATTCTGAGTATGGCTTCTTAGCAGAACATGGAAGTATAATGATCAATTTTGTCCATGATTCGGGCACGAATCGTTTTATTACTCTCTCCCGAAACTCTTGAAAATCTGGTCTATTATACGATAATGCGCTATGACAATTAACAACATTATTTATTTGAGTTAAAGGGGTTTCATATTTCAAAATGTTGAAATATTGATTATCAAGCACTTTTAAAGTAGAAATTATATTCATGTCGTCATAGGAGGATTTTTCAATAAAACCCCGGAAATCTTCCATTCTCATATACAACTTGATTTTATTCATGTAAGTGTATGCTGAGATAATATTGTGAAGAGTTAGTTGTTCTGTTTTTTCAGAAGAATATTTGTCAGTTAGACTATGCTTTAAATTCCTCTTACAAATCGTACATGGGCACGGAAAATACTTAATCTTATAAATTGGAAGTAAATATTCGATTGTATCATAGAAATTCTCGGCAGACAAATATAATAAGTAAGAACTATCGATTAAGTCGACCCCTAAATATACCAAGATCGGATAAAATTTCGGAATAATTCTACCAGAAACCATTAACACTAAATTGTTATCGAGCTCTTGTTTGATTTTAAA
>JAHQWJ010000074.1 GCA_029856125.1 Promethearchaeia archaeon
AAATATATCTAATTAGAACTATTAAACTTTTTTAAGTATCAGACTTTTGAATAATAATAATTTTAATAAAACAATTTTCTTCTCAAGAATTTCAATAAATTGCATTTTCTATGGAGACTAAAACCAAAAAAAATTATAAAATCAACCCCAAAATAACTGCAAATATTCTATTGGTATTAACCACACTTTTGTGGGGCACATCGTTCATAATAACTAAAAATCTCACTCAAGAAGTTCCCGTTTTCTTATACCTCGGAATCAGGTTTTCAATTGCGTTTATTGGATTTATTCCGTATCTCATTCGAATAAAAAGAATGAATAAAAAAATTCTCTTATTTGGAACCTTAACGGGATTATTGTATTACTTTGCCATCGTTTTTCAAACTCTCGGTATTCAAACAACTACAGCTGGTAAGGCTGCGTTTATTACGGGTTTGAGCACTGTTATGGTGCCTTTTATCACATGGTTAGGTTTCAGGAAAGCCATCAAGAAGAGAGTATGGCTTGCTGTAATCATTTCTATTAGCGGGATGGTATTTTTGTTACTAGAAGGAGTGTCAAATATCATAATTGGTGATTTTTTAGTTCTTATACATGCTGTATTGTATGCGTTTTTCATCGTTTTGAACGGTAAATATGTTCGGGTTGTTGATGTATATTTATATTCAGCAGTTCAATTAATCGTAATTAGCCTTTTAAGTTTTGGTGGCTCGTTTATGCTTAACGAGACATTTGATCTATTGACTATGAGTTTGCCCTTTTGGTTAATATTTATTTACATGGGTTTAGGCGTCATTACTTTTACTTTTATCTTTCAAAACTGGAGCCAACAACATCAAGGACCAACACAGACTGCTGTTATTTTTACTTTGGAACCAGTATTTGCTGTAATCTTTGCGTCCTTCATCATTGGTGATGAAACTATGACATGGTTAGGTTGGTTAGGCTGTGCGTTAATTTTTATTGCAATCTTAATTACAGTACTGAAAAATGATAAAGAGAGTAAAAATGATCTTTAGTTGATTGACCAACAAAATTCTCATTTATGATTAGATACTATCACTTCGATATAAATTAGGGTATAATCGTTCGTATCCAATGAAATTAAAAAATTCGCTGATTTTAGCAATATTAAATTACTAAACTCATCAATTTTCCTTAAAAATAAATTTATTAACAATTAACCTATTAATTTAACAAAATTGACGTATTTATTCTGAGAACTATTTTTTTCGATGGAATAAAAATACACTGATATTAAGAACTGTTCAAAAATCTATTTTCGAAAAGGCTATTAACATTGGAAAGGGTTGAAAGCAAAAATTTGCATATTTGTGAAAAATGTGGTAATGTTATGGCTAATAGGGTGCTTAAAAGAGATTTAGATAATAAATCAGTTCATTTAGAAAGAATTCTTCAATGTATTGTTTGTAGACATTGGATTCCCATAAGATAATTCTTTTTCTATTTTAAGTTAAAATATTTTTATGTGTTATGTAACCTAACCGTAAAAAAGCAAGTAGGCTTCACATAGGTTTAAAGTAGAAGTTTTAAATAACACTTTAACGAATAATGATTATGAACGAAAATATCGAACTTCCCGAAGAGTCTGTTCCAGTGAAAATAAAATTAAATCTAAGCATTGGAACTTTGGCAAGTGACTTGTTAAACGGACTTGTGTTTGGAAATCTTACTTTTTTTTACCAAATCAAACTTGGTGCCGATGCGGGCTTGTTAGCGATTGGTTGGTTGATATTTGCGATTTGGAATACAGCAAACGATCCAATAGTGTCCTACATTGTGGATAATACGCGAACTAAGATCGGCAGAAGAATCCCCTATATTCGTTACGGTTCAATTTTCTATGGTTTAGCGTTCATCTTTTGTTGGTTTCCGATATCGCCTTTGGATAATGAAATTGGGCTTTTTATTAACTTTCTAGCAGCGCTATTTCTACTTGATACAATGTTTACTATTGTAGGAGTATGCTTTTTTTCGCTCCCTAATGAAATTGCTGTAACCGCTAAACAACGCGCTAGTTTAGGGGTATATCGTGCAGTTGTAGGATTTATTAATTTAGTTCTTGGATTAGTAATACCGGTAATCTTGCTTACAGGACAAGAGGGGATTCATTCGTTGTTCGCTCCAGTGATAATAATTATTGGTTTCGGGTGTTCCTTAGTATTGTTTGTAACATCCTTTGGGATCAAAGAAAACATGTTTGCTCAACTCCAAGAGCACGAGGGTTTTATAGAAGGCTTGAGATTAACACTAAAAAATAAACCTTTCTGGATATTTATGATCCCAGCTTTTCTAATTGGAATTGTCCTGCCAATATTTTCAACAGGAATCCTTTATTACATCAACTATACTATTTCTGGTCAAACTCCGATCTTTGTTATATTAGCTATATTAATAGGGATAGTTTTGGGGATGATCCTAAACCTAAAAAAAATTGCAGTTTGGCAGCCAAAGAAGACGATGATCATAAATGCGCTTTTAATTGCTATAGGATTCACCTTCTTGTTTTTTGTTGGGGGCAACGCTATATTAGCAGCAATTCCCTTTTTAATTGTGGGAATTGGATATGCGGGGGGCATGGTTGCAAATCCCGTACTAATGGGTGATACGATTGATAACGACGAACTCATCACTGGAAAGCGTAGAGAGGCAATCTATGGGGGTGTAAACGCAATCGTAACAAAACCAGCTATATCCATAGCTAATTTTATATTCCTCGAAGTTATTGTTGCTTTTGGGTTCGTGGTTCCTACGGGTGGTATCCAACCGCAAACAGACATGGCGCTAATCGGGCTTTTATTCGCATTTTGTATTATTCCGGCTCTACTTCTAGTTTTAGCAGCTTTAGGATTAAGATTTTATCCCCTGGATGGGCCAGAATGGCAAGAGAAGAAAAGACATATCATGGAACTCCATGAAGAGAAGGAGAAAAAGTATCGCCAATCTCTCTCTGAAAACAAAAAGTCTAAAATCTCAAATTAATAATCATTTTTTTCATCTTTTTTCTTGAAAAGTTTCCTCTTTTTCGTTATTGATCTCAATCCAAATAGGAAGAATCCAATTTAGCTTTGATAATCACATGTAGCGATAACAGTAAAGAGAAAGGAAGGGAACGACATATTTGAGCAAAAATTACTAAATAGGGAGAGAATTAAACTCAATGAGCTTAATAGAGGGCGAAATCCAATGTTAGCTCAAATTTTCGTGTTAAATTTCCCTTCTTAATTATAAATAGAACTGTACATTTTTAAAATAATCGCTTTATATATTAATGGTGTACGAATATTATAAAAAATCAGAAATTTTGATTTTTAAACCATCTTCAGCACCAAGAATATTCGTTATCTTAGTTTTTTTTCTTAATTTTTCTATTTGGCTCGGTACAAAATTCGAAGACGAAGTATAACTATCCATATAACTTCCGTAGTGTGTTGTAACAAGACCTTTTAGCGGAGGAGTAATTTTATTTAAATAGGGGATAACCTCGTCTGTGCAAACATGCCGTCGACATTGGATAGAGTCTGGTCTCAGTAAATTTAACACCAATATGTCCACACCCGAAAATTGCTCCGAGAATCCTTCAAAAACTTTTGTATCGCTGGAAAATGCGATCGAATAATCCTCTAGATTGAATCTAGCTCCAAAACCCTCAACTTTTGAGTGAACAACTTTAGTACCCAATATTTCAACCCCTTTAAAATCAGCTTTATCGCCCCGTGTAAAGGGAATTATCATTTCTAGCATGTTTTGGTGGTATTTTGGTACAAAAGTTAAAACTTCTTTGGTTGTTATTAGAGTTCCTTTTTTAAGATAATTATAATTTCTATCGTGGAGTTGTTCTCTCGATGCTTCAATAACGGCGCATAAATCGTTAAAATGATCAATATGCATGTGAGTAACAATAAAAAGCTCGGTTTTGGTAGGGTCTTCTTTATATTGATTAATTCGAACTATAGCACCAGGTCCGGGATCAATATGGGCTTGGGTTCCGTTGAATTTATAAAGAATGCCCCCTGTAGCTCTATATTGCGTTCTGATATGGTGTCGTCCACCTCCAGATCCTAATATCACCAATTCGTCATTCATGGTTCCGTTCAAAAATAAAAAGTGAGTAGGTTAACTTTGATTCTAATATTTATTTTTTTTCATCAATTCTTGGACCATTACATCAAAGACTTTCTCGATATTAATTCCCGTTTTAGAAGAAGTCTTTATGTAATTAAACATATTAAATGTATTCTTTATACTTTTTGCTGATTCATCATCAACGGCAATGAATTCTTCCAGATCAAGTTTTGTTCCGACAAGTATAATCGGAAGATCTAAATCGTGCATTCTAACTATATTTACCCAATTCAAAATGTGATCGATTTTTGGCATCTTTGTAAGATCAAAAAGTAAAAGTGCTCCTTTTGCTCCCATGATGAAGGCTTCTAATAAGTGTCGAAAACGTTCTTGCCCTCCCAAATCCCAAAGTTGAAGCGTACAAGTTCCGACATTTTCATATATTACTTGTTTAATGAAGAAATCGACTCCCACTGTTGCAATGCTAGACGCGTCGAAGGTACCATCTACGAATTTTCTGAGTAGCGTGGTTTTACCTGCTGCGCCGTC
>JAHQWJ010000075.1 GCA_029856125.1 Promethearchaeia archaeon
GGTGAAACTGCATGAAATTTAAAAAAAAAATCACTTCAAGAATAAAGCAATTCAGGGAGGAGTTAGAAATGCCCCAACTAGAATTAGCGAAACTTGTAGGGGTTTCTCGCCAGACGATCTATTACTTGGAGCGGGGTTCATACAATCCATCCTTGACAATTTCCTTTAAAATATCGGAAATCTTGAAAAAATCGATTCATGATATATTTTATCAAGAACCAGTTATTAAGGATATACTAGAGGGTAAATCGTTGGTAGAATTACGGGAGATTGCCGAAATAGCGGGGATCAACCTTGAAAAGCTGGCTTCCTTAAGCGAAATAGACGACGAACAATTAACAAAAAATTTTAAGGAGGATTCATTAATTAAAATCGCTGTAGGACTGGGAATAGACTTCAAAGATCTATTTGAAAAAGAAGCCGAAAATTAAAAATCAAAATAAAACTTAACTAGATGCATAAAAATGGACATAAACGAAAGAATCGCGAATATTGAGATCTATATGGATTCGCAGAAAGACAATTTGGAGTTTTTGGTAAAAATCATCTTAGAAAAAAACGGTCGACAAGATTCAGAGGAATTAGGGAATAAGTTCATACAAGAACATAATAAACTCCTCAAGAACTATGAGAAAGAAGATGTAACTGACCTTTCCCGTTATTATAGACATATTATGATGGTTAAACCCGCTTTAAATACGATTTTAAAGCCCGGAAAAGAATATGACCAAATATGTGATGCATTAGTTGGCACTTATAATACAATTTTGGATAGAATAAGAAGACAAATTAATGATAAAAACGCAAAAAAAAAAAGAAGTGGACCAGTTTTACCTGGAAGTAATAAATCATTTGAACTTCGATATTTTTGTTCGGTCTGTAATGAGAGTTTTGAAATTCCACCTGAAATGAAGGAAAAAATTGATAATTCTGATGAAAAGGTAGAATTACCAAAACATCACGATAAAGAAATGGTAATAAAAATAGTTAAAATTGAGGAAGAAAACAAAGATGAAACGGAATTAGAAGAAATTAAGATATATCCAGCAGAAGTATTAATGGGTCATTCAGACTCTGCTGAAACTGATGCAGAATATCTTAATATCTTAAGTGTTGGCATAGATATTGGTTCGTCCACCTCCCATCTAATTTTTTCACGCCTTACTTTAAAAAGAGAAACCAGCTTTTTCAATATGTCAAATCGATTCATACTCGTTAATCGAGAGATTCTCTATGAGGGAAATATAATTTTTACTCCACTAATTGACAGATTTAATATAGACATTGAAAAAGTTATAGAATTCTGCAAGAAAGAATATGAACGGGCGGATATAACACCTGAAATGGTAGATACGGGAGCAGTTATAGTTACTGGAGAAACTGCAAAGAAGGAAAATGCTGCGGAAATTGTGAAAAGATTATCATCAGAATCAGGAAAATTTGTCAGCGCCTCTGCAGGTCCAAATTTTGAATCAATGCTCGGGATTATGGGAAGTGGAATTGTTGAGCAATCAAGAAGAACTCAGAAGAATTTAATGAATATTGATTTAGGGGGAGGTACAAGTAACATTGCTATTGCTTCAAATGGGGATGTTCTTAGCACTTCGTGCATCAATGTGGGGGGGAGATTATTAGGAATCGATAAAGATTTAAAAATCTGGAGGATAGACGAACCCACAGAATGGATTATGAAAGAACTAAAAATGAGTTATTCTCTAGGTGATATCATCCCCGAGGAAGATGTTCTAAAAATAACAAAAAAATATGCAAAAGCGTTGTTTGAAGTTATGAGAGGACCTGCTACAAGTAAGGTTGCTAAATTGCTAATGATGACGGAGGATATCAAAATTTTAGTCCCAATTGATAGTTATTCATTTTCTGGAGGAGTTGCTGAGATGATTTATGATACGGATGAGGATAAAGAATCTAATGAAACTTCAAATCCCTATAATGATATAGGTAGATATCTTGCAGAAGAAATAAAACACCTCATAGAAGAAAACAATTTGCCATTAATCGAACCAGAAAACAAAATTCGGGCAACTGTTATTGGAGCAGGGTCATTTTCTCTTTCAGTTTCGGGATCCACCTGTTATTATGACGAATCAGTAGAACTCCCTTTGGAAAATGTACCTGTCGTGCCAATAAATATAGATAGTAAGGATTTATACAATGAAGACAGAATGAATGAGTTTAAAGATATAATTTCACGCGCCCTAAAGAATTTTAGCTTAATTGAGGGTGAAGACATATTCGCATTATACTTTAAGGATATTTTAATTGGATCTAGTATTGTTGCCCTAGCAAAAATCATAGAGATTGCATTACCTAATTCCATTGCCAATAATAAATTAATTCTGGTTATCTTGAGAGGGGATGGCGGAAAAATGCTTGGATTAACCCTTAAGAAGAATACCTCTATAAAAAATAACCTCTTTTGCTTAGATGAATTGGAATTAGAAGCAGGAGATTGGATTGATATAGGTGCACCATTTCAAACTGATAATCGTAAGGCTTTTCCTGTTACAATAAAGAGTTTAGTATTTAATAAGGAAAAATAATAATCTAAGTATTAAATTACAAATTCAGTTATTTCTTGTTCAACATCTAAATTTTTGAAGAATTTGTCGTAAGGACGAACAAAAATTTTAAACATATTTTTCTTAAAAATAGCCCTAGCTTTCTTAGATTTAAAGATTAAGCGCATTATCCTATAACTTAATTTATTTTTGGGGAAATTGAACATTTTTCGTTTTTTATAAAACCGATAATCTGCTTGAAATAATACACCAGGCAACCCATAAATCATATCCCGAAAAATTTTATAACCACCTACAGTCATAAAAGTTGGAGTCTGGACATAACCATATTTTGAAAATTCCAATGCTTTCTTTGCCATGTTATAGATTAAATCATTAATTTCTTCTGATTCTCCAAATTCGTCTGTGATAATATCGACAAGATTACCCCCCCCAAGTTCTGAATGTGCTATTATGATTTGTCTTAGATTTTCAACTTGACTCAAGGATCCAGAAAGCATATAGCAAAACTGGACTCCTTCTGTTATGGGAGTGTGTCCATTAAAGAAAGCTCGATCTACGAATTGTTTAAATCGAGAGGAAAAATATCTGTCTTTTAGAGCCAAAGCGTATACGATTATATCATTATTTCTAAGTTTCTTACGAACAAAATCTGTATGTCCATCTTTGTAAAAACATTGATTATCATAACCACAAGATAAACAACTTATACACCCTCCTTTCATATCAATGTTATCAATACTATATACATCTATCTCATTTTTGAACGAACTTTTAAACTTTCTTATCATCTTACCCAGATTCGATTCTTCACTATAATTTTCGGTTATAATGATAATCTTTTTTCCGTTGCTATCAAGTTTGTGCTCATCAAGGACTTCATTTGGAGCGAATTCAAAATTTTTTCTAATATTGATGGGATTAAATCTTCGAGGTGTTGGTAATTGATTTTCTATAGCAAATAAGATATTCTTAATAAATGTATAGAATGTCTTTCTCCTTTCTATTTTATCAAAATCAAATGATTTATTAGAAAAGAAACCGGTATATTTCATGTTTAAATCCTCAATAATAGCGTGCACATAATCAAATGCGGTATTATCATAAAAATTCATTGAAGTGCTTAGAACTCCTGAAAATTTCCCTTTCAACACTTCTCCTGCATTATTTTCAAATAATAATTCAATAAATTTCTTTAATTGTGCGGGAACTAATAAAACATAAACAGGAAAACACCATAAAATACCATCAGCAGAAGCCATCTCTTTCAGTATCTCTTGAAATGATTCTTCTTTAATTTTCATGTTATTTAATTTTTGTCCTATGTTTATCAAGTTAAATTCTACATGCGGAAACATTTTCTGTGCATAATAAATGTATTGCATTGTAAAGCTTAGCTTGTTGCCTTTTGGACTTCCGTTTAATACAACAATTTTCATAATATTACCCCTAAACCTATTTTAAGTAAGAATTAATAGAAAATAAAATTTACTTATGTATGGTAATAAAAAATGAAAATTCAATTTTAAATTTCTTTTGATTCTTCATTTGATTAATTTACTTACATTTGTCCTCATTTTGATTAATCAAACAAATCATTTATAAATTGACCAATTTTATCTATAGCTTCTTTTGCTTCAGGAAGGTCGTAAAGACCGTAATTTTGCCAGACGTGGGGCATATCATCCCATTCTTGTAGGATAGCATTAACACCGGCAGCTTTTGCGAGTTCCACTAATCGTGTAGAATGATCGTAGACCATCTCACTTGTGCTTACTTGTACTAAAATTGAAGGGAAACCTGTAAAGTCAGCAAAGATTGGGCATGCAAGAGGATTATTAGGATCTTCTCCGTTTAGATAAGCGGGAATCCACCAAAAAACGCCCACATCTGCCATAACACAATCTGTAGGAGCATTCTCTAGAATTGTTTTACTGTTTGGCGTATAATCAATACCGGGAGAGAGAACTATCGCGCCTCTGGGCATAGTAATACCTTCCTCTTTAATTTTAATAAGAGTTGCAAGAGTCATGTTTCCGCCCGCAGAAGCTCCACCGATAATGATGTTT
>JAHQWJ010000077.1 GCA_029856125.1 Promethearchaeia archaeon
ATCACTTCTCCCCCATATAATGTTAGCAAAGATTATGATGACGATTTGACTCTCAGAGATTATTTAGAACTACTTAAGGAGGTTTTCGAAGAAACATGGCGAGTTCTAGTACCCGGCGGTAGAGCTGTTATTAATATCGCAAACATCGGTAGGAAACCATATATCCCACTACATGCGTATATAATCGATATCATGCATAAAATTGGTTTTCATATGCGAGGCGAGATTATCTGGAACAAAGCTGCTTCTGCAGGAGTGTCTACAGCATGGGGTTCTTTTGCATCTGCGAGCAATCCATGTCTTAGAGACGTACACGAATATATTCTAATATTTTCAAAAATTACAAATAGATTAGAAAAAGGTGAAAAGAAAAATACTATTGAGAATGCAAATTTTGTCGAATGGTCTAAATCAATTTGGAATTTTTCTGCTGTTTCTGCTAAAAAAGTTGGACATCCTGCACCTTTTCCAATTGAGCTCCCTCGACGATTAATCGAGTTTTATTCTTATGAAAATGATGTGATTTTAGATCCCTTTATAGGTAGCGGCACGACTGCTCTTGCAGCAATTGAACTTAATAGACATTATGTTGGTTATGAAATCTCTCAGGAATATGTTAATTTAGCTAAGAAGAAAATCAACGAAATCAAAAACCAGCTAAAATTAGATAAATTTTTGGATGGTTAATAAAAAAAAAAAGCGACTGCTTTTTTCATTCTCATTTTGTTTCAGGTTTTTTTAAGATTATCCTTGCATCTACGCAGACCAAACCGCTTTCGTAAATAAAAACAGGATTTAAGTCCATCTCGTTTATTTCTTCGTGTTTTATTACTAAATCGGAAATTTTTAGTAATGTGTTTACGATCGCATCAAGGTCCGCTTTTGGTTTACCTCTATACCCGTCTAATATTGGAAATCCCTTTATCTCGTGTATTTGTTCTCGGGCGTCGTATTCTGTAATTGGAGCAATTCTAAAACTTACATCTTCTAACAGTTCAACTAAAATGCCTCCAATCCCAAACATTAAAGCAGGTCCAAATTGGGCATCAGTAGTCATTCCTATTATTAATTCGGTTATTGGTTCATCAGCCATTTTTTGTACACTAATTGATTTTTCACTTTGGGAGGGAATTTTCATTAATTCATCATAGGCAGTAGCAACTTCAACTTCGTTATTAATTTTTAATTTTACTGCTCCAGTATCAGATTTGTGAACTATATCTTCAGCCATGAGTTTTAATACTACTGGAAACCCTATCTTTTTAGCAACAGCAATAGTTTCTTCTTTAGTAATCGCTAATTCTTGTTCTGGAATGGGAATTCCAATCTCTTTTAGTAAATTCTTTGACTCAAATTCAGTAAGCACAGTCTGATTTGATCCAAGCTTATTTTTAAGTAATTCTGAAATGTCCATTAAAATTATCTCGAGTTATATTTTATTAAGGTTTAAGATTAATAGATAGTTAAGTTATAAAAAAAATTTAAATATAACGAGTTGTATTTTTAAAGAAAAGAAACCCTAATTTCTTAAAATAATACGACACCTAGAAATTAATCAATAAATCATATTTTATCTTAATAATGCAATCTAAAGCTCCAACAAAAGGGGAAAACCTTCAGTATCTTTTAAATAATTTCGTAGAATCGCAGGATGATGTCATAATAGCTTTTATTTATTCAAAAGATGGGCTGTTATTGGCAAAATATGGAAAGACAGAAGGTACAATAGCAGAAAACCAGGAAAAAGAAGATGTTTATGGTGCAATTACTGGTATCGTTGAAAATCTACTAGATAAAATAAGTTTGGAGTACAAATCTGGTCGTTATGGTAGTGGTTCGTTTGAAACTGACGATAATCGTATAATTTACTTGGAAGCGGGATTTGACGCAACACTCTTATTGGTCTGTGATTATGAAACAAATTTAAACAAATTATTTCCAATCGCATATCTGGTTGTCGAGAAGATTGCCCAGTTACTGGAAGACAGTTTTGATTTTAAATACAATACTTTAGAAATTCCAAATCTAGACATTAACGATTCCTTCTCTTTAGGATTAGATAAGTTTTCAATTCAAGAATCAACACCTATCGTAGATGGAGTTAAGACTACTCATCAATTTGCGAAAGAAGAACAGATAGAAAGATTATTTAAATTAATTATACTCGGTTCTGCAGCAGTTGGAAAAACCACCATGGTTAATCGTTTTTTAAAAAAAGAAAACATCGTTGATTATAGACCCACATTAGGTATATGTCTTTCCACACAACAGTATTATGTCCAAGGTTTTAAGGATGACACTATAAAGTTCTTAATTTGCGATTTAGCAGGACAAAGTTTTTTCAAACGCGTTAGGAGAGAATATTACAAAGGAGCTAATTGCGCATTTATAGTTTACGATGTTACTAGAAGAGATACTTTTGATGAAGCGATAAATTTTTGGTTTGAAGACGCGAAAAAGGAGTTAGGAAATATTCCATTTGTTCTCATCGGAAATAAAATCGATAAGGAAGATGAAAGAGAGGTAACTAAAGAAGAAGGATTAGCAAAAGCAAAAGAACTAAAAAGTTTTTTTATTGAAACTTCAGCATTACAAAACATAAATGTTCAAGACACATTCAAAATTATCGGAATAGGACTGTTTTTTAAACATTTTGAAGAAAGCGAGAATTAAATTAATAGTAAAAACTTATTTTTAAAGGTGGAATTCTGTCCCGACGATTCCTAAAGTATGTGATGAGTGCCTAGACATAAGCTTATTAAATTCAAAACCTGTACAATGCATTCCACAGATGATTTCAGGATTTAAAGCTTCAAGATATTTGACTTTTTCCTCAATTTTCTCAATTGGATTCCATTCCTCGTGGAACCCACCAATTACGGCATATATCTTATCCACACCCGTTAATTTTTGACCGTGTTTGATCGTGTTTATTATTCCACAATGTCCACATCCCGTTAAGACTACTAATCCTTTGTCCTTTACATTTATATAAATTGAAGTTTCGTCTCTAAAATAATGATGGTCGAATTCTTTCCTACTTTTTTGAATGTAAACCCCTTTCGTTCTTTCATTTTTATCAAATAATTCAATTTCACCGCTTGATGCTGTCCCCTTAAATAACCTTTGTGGATCTTTTGTCTCAATAAGTTTTAACCCGTATTGATCTACAAGATTAGTAATCATAGTTTTACTGAGTAATGGTAATTTTTTGTTAATACTAAATTTCCCCTCTTTGCCTAACGTTCTTAGAGATTCTCCTAACTCGTCAGCTGGAATTTCTTCCCCAGATTTCATCATCGCAATATAATTTTGACTAAAACAAACAGGATTCAAATAAATTTCTGTACCTTTGTTAAATAACGGGAAGACTTCTGATATACCCCCAAAATGATCAAAATGTCCATGGCTCAAAATGAATTTTTCAACTTCATTTAAGTTCACTCCTAATTGTTTGCTATTATTAACTATCGTTTGTGATAAGCCTCCCGTATCTAGTAGAAAGAGATGTCTTTCTTCATTATCTGCTACACTAATACTCATAGCTAATCCGTGTTCTCCTTTAACTCTATTAGCAGTAGCTCCTGGTTGAACAACTTTTCCATTAAATTTATCTTCAGTTAATAAAGTAATAGAAGTATCATTCGTTGCTAAAACTTTTACAATTACTTTACCACTTTCTATTCCATCTGATATATCAATTCCCATTAAAGATCACTATTAAAATATTATTATGAATAATAATTCTTTATTTTATTATTTCTTATTTATCGCCCGTAATACTTAAAAGTTTTCTAAAAAAAGCTATAAATTTGAGAGTAAATCTAAAAAAAGAATAATTTGAAAATAAAAAATAATTATTTAGAATTAAGTTTGTAATTAGGATCTTTCCTTAATTTCAACCTTATTCTATATTTCCTCAGTTCGTCAACTACAGAAACGCTAAATGCAGCGATAAAAAGCGTTATCCAGTGATACCATTCTGTCAATGGCACGACGTGAAATGCTATGCCTATTGGCGTGTAAAGTATTAAAAGTTGTAAGCCAAGTGAAAGTCCTGTAGCCCAGAATAAATGCTTATTTGGAAATTTGTAGAACGGTTTTGTATTGCTTGTGCATGTAAAGACAAAGAGCAACTCACATACCACTAAATTCGTGAATAAAATCGTCTGTGCTAAGCTTATGGCATATAATTGATCTGGATGACCACTAACAGCATAATTGGCTAAGTTTGGATCAATAACGCTCCAAGCAGGAATAAGGACCGCCCAAAGAAGAATGTAAAGTGTAATATCTGTGATTGAGGTATATACTCCTAGTAGCAAAGCGGGACCTCTTATTTCTTTTAATAATGTAAATCCTTTTCTCGGGGGTCCCTTCATGACATCGGGATCTGTTGGAGTTAGTCCTAAAACCATCGCTGGGATGCCATCTGTGGCTATATTTAACCAAAGTATTTGAATTGGTTCGATAGGTGCGCCGATAAAGACATTAACGAATAGCTTCATGACAATATACGCAACCAAAATCAAAAATATTTCATCAAAATTCGTTGAAAGCATATAGCGGAAGAAATTTTTGGTTGTTTCAAAGATTCCTCTACCTTC
>JAHQWJ010000076.1 GCA_029856125.1 Promethearchaeia archaeon
TCTTCATCATTCATTATTACTTCAAGAGGTTTAATTTTTTTCCTAGGACTCACCGTAAAAAGAACTAGATCCCGGAAAAGATATAGCATTGACATACCGTCTCCTATAACATGAGGTATGGTTATAATTATATCTGAAAGAGATTCGGAAATTAACAATTTCACTCTAATTAATGGAGAAACGCTATTAATACCCGTTTCAAACGGGATTTTGAATTCTTCTTCAACAATTTTCTTACAGAGATCATCGTGTGTTCTGGGAATAACTTCTACTGGAATCAGACCATTAACGCCCCAAATTAAATGAGGTTGTCCTTCAATATCCACGTCTAAACGAGCTTGAAAGATTGGATGTTTTCTTTGTACTTTTTCTAAAGCTTTCCGGAGTAATTCATTATTTAATTGTCCTTTAATTGTAATAGCCATACATATATTATAAGGCTGCCCAATAAGCCAGTTTAAGTATTCAATTTCATTTAATTTGCGTTTGTGCATTATATTTATTATAAATAAATTTCTATTTAATAGTTATAGTTCCTCTCTTCTATTCTATTTATATATATCCAATTATAAAGCTGAAAGGAAAAATAATATAAAAAAGAAAAAAAGAAATCAACTTCCTAAATGGACAGGGCTGATTGAATTATTATTGATAAGATATATACTAAGAGTGATGCGTGAAACATGGGTAAAGCTTTTAACCAATCTTTTGGCTCTTTTCCCCTCATTATCTTAATGTTAGCGACAATGATAAGTAACCATGAAACTGCGAATCCATAGGGTGCAACTCCACCTAAATCAAACAATACAAATATCACAGAGGTTATAAGATGAACTGCTGAAAATAAATGAACCCATATTTTATTTCCTTTTACTCCGTATAATCCTGCAATTGTTTTAAGCTCTTTTGCTTGGTCGTTCTCAATATCTACGAGATCGTTGGCTCCAAGATGAGCTAGTGCCCAAGGATACATAAAGAGAAGATAAAAGACAATTGTGATGTTAAATTGACCAAATAGCAAATAGCCCGCAATGGGGAACAACAGCAGATCTGTTCGACCAAGAATCTGGGCAATTGGAAACTTTTGCTTCCTCTTTACCATCTGATAAAATACTTCCATTGAGTACGCATATGCCATTATAATATAGATATAGATAAGATTTGGATAGGGGACAAAGAGGATTAAAATCACAGTGATTGCCACTAATACAACAAAAATTATGATTGCTTCTCGAAAAGAAACTTTTCCCGAAGGGATTGGTCGTTCCTTGAATGGTCGCCAGTAATTTGTTAGTGTGTTTTCCTTATCTTTTTTATCTATATTATGGTCAACAATATCGTTTAGCACCATACCTGCTTCAAAACCAAATAATCCGATAAAAATGGCTAATAGCAATAATTCCCAAGAGAATATCCCTCCATTTCGAAAGGCTAACATCAAGCCCGAGACAAAAAGTAGAGGCCAGACCGGTGCGAAATGCGCTCTTGTGAGATCAATATACGCTTTAAGTTTTTCTTTAATTAACATAGATGTCAACTTTTCTTAAATTATTTTGAATGGTACTAATTAGAGATATTCACTCTTTATAAAGAAGTTGGAGTCTTAAAGCAATTTTGAATAATTATCATAAATTTTAAAGGTTGAAACTTTAAAAATAAAAAAAAAAAATTAAAAAAAAAATGTTATTGCTTTAGATATTTGAATATAACATCTAAGTCGTTTAATCTGTCAATGGGTTTAAAAATAATCCCATCAGCTCCTGTATCAGTTAAGATTTCCTCTTCTTCTTTTTCGGAAAAGGCAGCGGATATTAAAATTATTGGAATTGAATTGTATTGAATGCTCGATTTTAGCATTTGGCAGAACTTGTCCCCATTTATGTTGCTGGTTTTTAAATTAATATCAAGTAATATTGCTTTAGGAGTCAGGGTCTTAAGAACGTATAACGCTTCATCAGAAGTTTCCAGTGATTTAATATTTACACCCTTCGCTTTAAAAAAATGATCTACGGTTTTACGCTCTAACTCGTTGTCTTCGACATATAAAAGATCAATTTTTTTTACGAATCTTACTATATTTGGCTCTTCAAAATGTCGCACCACAGAAATCTCTAAATCTTCTAGAGCACTTATTGCGTTCAAAATGCCGTCTTGAAGTTTTTCTTTATCCTCGATGTAATTGTTTAGCATTAATAGTGAAACTTTAAGGGGCGATAGTTTTTGCTTTAATTCTTCGTGAAAGCTATTACCGATTTCGTATCCTTTAATTGCCTTTCTGATTAAATTATCAAGTTCGATTTCGTCATAACTTTGAGGATCATCATATGATTTCTTCTGAAATATAGCGATTAGGTAATCAATGCAGTAATTCACGCAATTCCTTATGATTTTTGCCTGGTTGTTTATCTTGTATTCTTCCATGAAATCTTTTAGTTTGGAGTTAAGATAAGAATCTACATAAGTATACCATTTTATGTCCTTCTTCAATTTACCTGAATTTGTATTTTCATAATCATTTGCCATTAAACATCACCTTCTTTTTTTTTGATAAAGGAATTAGGATCACGAAATTGCTGCCCTTTGTTGAATCTCCCTTTATACGATTTTCAACACATATTTTTCCACCGTATAATTCTATTAATTTAGCAACTAATGATAACCCGATTCCCATGCCTTTAGACCTCCTGCTTATCATATGAGAATCTTGGAAAATGATCTCTTTTCTATCGTCATCGATACCTATCCCATTGTCTTTGAACTCGAGCTTTACATAATTCCTATAATAAATATCAATCACAGAAATTACTACTTCTACTTGGACAACTTTATTTTTATTGTAATTAATAGAATTTATAAGTATGTTTTCAAATACTTCGCTCAACAGCTCATTTGCCATAACGCAAATGAATCCGTAATCAGAGACGACCTTAATATCAATATCTTTTTTAGGAAAACTAATACGAGTAAAATTAATCGCACTTGTCAACTTAGAAAACACTTCCACAGGTTCTAAAGGCATTTCGTATTCTTCCAATTCTGAAATGTTTCTTGCGTTTCTAATTAGCTTTTTACCTCGGTTTAATTGCTGAGAAATCATTTGGAAATACTCATTGATACCTTCTGATTTTACTTCGTTTTTTAGCAACGATTCACAGAGCTCTATAGAATTACTTATTATCTGGAACAAATTTGAAATGTCGTGAATAAATAACCCTTTAAGGCACTTTGTTCTCAAATACGCATCCTGATAAACATTTTCTACATCTTGCATAATTTTTTGCATCTTTTTGTTTTGTTTTGTGTTAATTTATATTTGTGATAAAGTTCATTAATAGTTTACAATCCAGAACTTTTGTTAGAGTTTTGGATTGATTTTAGACAAGGTTCATTTTTAATTAGTATAGCTCATCTAGAGAGATTCTATTGAATTACGAGGAAAATAAAATCCTGGTCGACAATTTTCAAAAAATATTCGAGCTGAGTAGTAACAAGGGGGTTATAGACCAGACTTCCATTAATAAGGGGCTAATTAGTTATGGAAGATATTTTTATACCTAAGATAGAAAGCATCTAATTCTAAAGTTTTATATAAGAAAAATCTAAATATATATACTAGAACATAAAAAGAATTAAATGAAGTGAATATCAGTTTGGAAGAAGAATCTGTAAAGAAAAAGATCAAGATAAAAGTCACAGTTATAGGAGACGGGGGTGTAGGGAAAACATCCTTAATTCAAAAATTCACTCAAGGGAAATTTCAAACTGATTATATCAAAACTATAGGGGCACAATTCACTCATTATGAAACGGAAATAGATGGATATAGGATTGAATTAATATTCTGGGACATCGCAGGGCAAGACAATTTTCATTTCCTACGCCCTTCTTTTTATAGATCTAGTAAAGCAGCGATTATCGTATATAGTTTAGAAGAAAATAATCTAGGGGAACGGAGTTTTGAACATATAACATCTTGGTATGAAGACGTTAAAGAATTTTGCGGGGAGATTCCTGCCGTAATCTTTGCCAACAAAGTTGACCTGATAAACGAACAGACTTTAGATAAGGAAAAGATTCAAAACCTCGTAAAGGAGCATAATTTCCTTGGTTACTATATCACCTCGGCAAAAACAGGGCAGGGGCTTGACCACGCTTTTAATGCTTTAAGTAAAGAGATACGAAGATAATTAAGTCTACTTTTTCCTATTTTCAAAAATTTTTTATCGACAATGTAGATATAAAAGATTACCTCTTTCTGTGATATTTCCAAACAATTTTTACTAGCCGAATCCATATTTCTACCAGTAAAAATAAGAATTTACCGGTAAGTTTCAGTGCAACCTTTATATTCACGATTCAACAAAAGTGATTTAATCATTATCAATAATAAAGTTGATAATGAAATTTGAGAGAAAAAAAGAAGGCAAATGAAAATGAGAAGAAAAGTAGTTAAAACAAGCTTGCTGGTGATCGCGTTGATGGTATCTATGACAATCCCCATACTCGCTGTAACAGCTAAAAAGAAAGAGTGGGTTATTGATCCAATCATTATTGATGAATTAGGAATAGGTTTGCCAGGTTTGCCAGGTTTGCCTTGGGCGGATTATGCAGATGAACCTTGGTTGAAGGGCTCTGGCACTCTTGAAGATCCGTACATGATTAAAAATGTGGTTATAGACGCTAAAGGTTCAAATTTTTTCTGTATGATGATTCTGAACTCAGATGCATATTTTAAAATAATGGATTGTACCTTCAGTAATACAGGTCCTGGGCCAGATGCTGGGAGAAATGCAGCTTTGATATTAGCCAGTACCCAAAATGGCGTAATTTTCAAAAACGAAATCTTTGATTGCGGAAATGTAGCCGGTCAAGGAAGCGGGATAGCATTAATAGCTTCCAGTAATAATAAAGTACAAAAAAATTTCTGTCACGACAATGCAGGGCCAGGTATTTATCTTCAGTACTCCAATGATAATGTACTAAGACAGAATTTGTGCAAAAGGAATCAATGGGGTATCATGATATCAGAGGGGTCAAATAATAACGAAGTAACAAAAAATGAGTGCTACGATAACAATGAGTATGGTATATTTTTGTATCTTGAGGCAAACAACAATCTAATAACGCAAAATGAATGTAAGGATAACTTTAATTCTGGAATTATAGTGATACAGTCACATGGAAACACTATAAGCGAAAATGATTGTAGTGTAAACGGGAATGGGATCATCATAATGTATTCTAATGGTAATGATGTTATAGATAATGTATGCTCTGAAAGTTTCCTTGAACACGGTATTCTCGTCTCGAATTGGGCTGCAGATAATACAATCGCGAGGAATAAATGCTTTAAGAACGCACGATCAGGGATTGTGTTATATAATATGGCATATAATAACATGATAACTGGTAACCTTTGCTACGAAAACTTTGAATCGGGAACTGTTATTGATAGTTCCTTTCTAAATGCTGTGGAAAATAATCTTGTGTACGGAAATAGTTATACCGGGATGCAATTATACTACGCCGATAACAACATGATTGCCTGGAATGTTTTCACTGAAAATTATATAGGAATACAACTATTTTACTCTAATGGTAATGAAATAACGAATAATGTCTGCAATGAAAATTATGATCAAGGAATCACGGGAGAATATTCGAATGGAAACATGATAGCTGAAAATTTCTGCAGCGAAAATGTAGGACCAGGTATTAGTTTCAGATCCTCCAATGATAATTTAATAACACTGAATTTGTGCACTGGGAGTCCATGGGGTATCCTTTTATCAATGTCGAATAATAACGATGTAACCAAAAATGAGTGTATTGAAAATGGAGAGGGAATTGTTGTCGCTTATTATGCTAACGATAATAAAATCACGGAGAATAATTGTACTGGTAATTATGAGAACGGTGTTATTTTGGCGGTAAACGCAAATTATAACATTATTAATCAGAATAATTGCTCGGAAAATCTCCTATCTGGTATAGCACTAATAACTTCTAGCGGTACTATTATATCAAAAAATGACTGCAATAATAATGGTGAATCTGGCATTTCTATTATCGGTTCCGATTACACCGATGCTAGAGATAATATACTCTATGGAAATATGATCGCAGGCAACCTAAACGGTATCCATTTCTCCGAAGCGGACAAAAACGATATTTTTATGAATACAATTAAAGAGAACGATGTGGGCATGCTAGTCGAAGGACAAAGTGAACTTAACCTCATCTTTCACAACAATTTTATAGATAATGTTGTACAGGCAGTGAATGAACGCGCAGGGCTTAATAATTGGCATAACATCTATATGTTAGAGGGTAATTACTGGAATGATTATGAAGGCGCTGATGATGACGAGGATGGTATCGGAGATATACCGTGGCCACGGTCGGACTTTGACGTACATCCATTCATGGAAGAAAATGGTTGGGAAATTCTTACTCCTATAGAACAGGAAATACTAAATGCGCGAGCAGATCCCGATACTAATAGGTTCGGGTTCGGTCTCGTTTATCAATCTACCGAGCAAGGCTATCTAATTGTTGGATTAGGACAACTATTTTCAGAAAGGACGCATGACACCTGGATTCCTCCCTTTACATGTCGACTATGGTTTTATCAAGTAGTAAATGGCGAAGTAGTAGAAGTAGAATCTTACTTTCAAGGAAATCTTTGGTCTTTCGAGTGGAGTACTTTCTATCAAGAACCAGTATGGGCTAATTTATATTTCTTAATAATTCCACCAAACATTATAGATCTTCCTCCCGGAGAGTATCCATTTAAATGGGGAGTTAGTTTTTATAGTGGAGGGGAGCAGCAATTTATGAATTTTACTACATCCTTTAAAATTCCCGAACCCTAATAACGGCTCATAAGAGCCAATTTTTTTTTATTTTTGAGTGTAATATGATATTACTATTTTAAGTGTAATTAATTAAAATCAATAATTCTTGGATCGAATTACATCATACCATTGATTCCAAGTATTTAATAATTGTACAAACTTTTCTCGGGAAATTGAGTATTCCTTGAATTTACCTTTCTTAGAACTATGAATAAATTTATGTTCCTCCAAAATTCTAACATGATGGGAGATGGAAGGTTGATTTCTATTCAAGCTTTTTTCAATATCAGAGAGGAAACATGGTTTATTATTTAATAGATTTAAAATTAAAAATCTGTCTTCATTGCCTATGATTTCCAAACATTCTCGTAAGAACTTATAGGAGGTATTATTCTCGAAATTTTTTTTTATAGTTTTAATTTTATTCTTTGTTAATTCATCCATGGTTTTCTTCCTATTTTCTTTTTTCAATTATTTTTCGAATAATCAAGATGAGAGATTTTTAATCCAATTCTCCCATAGTTGCACGAATTCCATTATTTTTGGCTTATTTATGGAGTAATAAATATATTTTCCGCTTTTCCATCCTTTAATGAGTCCTGTTTTCTCTAATTGTTTAATGTGGTGTGAAGAGGTAGATTGAGATTTACCGATACACATCTGTATCTCATCCAATTTTAAGGGTTGAGATTTTACTATTTCTAATAGTAAAAATCTTTCAGGATTTGAGAACGATTTCAACCATTCAACTAAATTGATTTTTTCACCAAAAACATCTATTTCAAGCATAGGATCTATGTCTTCGTTTGCTTGTTCAAGATAATTTGTTTTTTCTAAAAGATTTTTAACTTGAGAGGGTAAAATATTTTTATCTGGTTGAACCAATTGTTTAATCTGTTCAAATTTTTCATGACCTTTCTTAAGTTTATTTTTCACTTGATGATTATACATTGCGAGTTCTATTGTAGGTAGAAGGTCATCTTCATTCGTGATAGGTTTTACGATATATCCATAAGGTTCCGATAATTTGGCTCTATTTAGGGTTTTTTTATCACTATATGCAGTTATGAATATAATGGGAATATTATAGTTTGAAGTAATAATTGCCGCTGCTTCAATTCCATCCATAGTTCCCGATAGAATTATATCCATTAATACCAAATCAAGATTTAAATTCTTGATTTTGGAAATTGCTTCCTCTCCAGAGGAAACAATAACAATTGGATTATAGTTTAATTTTTTTAAAAGAATCGCGATTGCTTCAGCGGTAATTAATTCGTCCTCAACAATCATAACTTTTAATTGTGTCATTTTACTACCAGATAATTATAATATGAGTTCCATTATTTTTTTCAATAGAAATCTTTCCACCCATTTTTTTGGTTATAGTGGATATAAGTTTTAATCCTAGTGTATCTGAATTTTTATAATCTATGTCTTTAGGGAATCCTATTCCATTATCATACACTTCTAATAATTTTCTATTGTTTATGGTTTTTTTGAGTGTAATAATAATTTTTCCCTCATCATTTTTAGAAAATGCATGTTTTAACGAGTTAGATACAAGTTCATTTATAATTAAGCCACAAGCATTGGCATCGTCTAGACTGAGATCAATATTATCAATGTTCAATTGTAGTTTAATCTGTTTGGTATTTACAGAATAAATTTTAAATAGATTATTAACAAGGTTTTTTATGTATTTTGTAAGATATATCTTATTCAAGTTTTCGGAGTCGTATAATGTTTGGTGTATTAGCGCCATAACTTTAATACGACTTTGGAAATCCTTAAAAATATTAAGAATTCGCTCATCTTTTACATATTGTTCTTGTAGTACTATTAAACTTGAAATTATTTGTAAGTTGTTTTTTACTCTATGATGGATTTCTTTCAGGAGTATTTCTTTTTCTGCTAGGGACGATCCCAGTAGGGTTTCATTCTTTTTCTGCTCAGATATATCAATTATATTTATATACAGAGCAGAATTTCCTTGAAATTCAATCCTTTTTGAATATTGTCGAGTATACAAATAAATTTCATTTTTTTTCTTCATTCGTATTTCGGATTGAAATGAGGAGAGATCTCCGCTTAAAATTTTATTATATCTTTCAAGAGCTATTTGTAAATCTTCCGGATGAATATGCTGAGTTATAGTGTTTAGATTCCAAGATAATAGTTCATTTATTGAAAATCCTAAAATGTTAGATATACCTTTGTTTGCAAAAATTATTCGCCCATTAGAAACTATAAGCGTACCCAACAAGGATTGTTCTGTGAGCATTCGATATTTTTCTTCGCTCTCTCTTAACTCTTTTTCAGTAGAATCACGAACAATAACACCTGTAAGAACATTCGCTATAGATTGTAAAAAATTGATATCATCTTTTGAAAATATCCGATATTTTTTTGTATGAATTCCTAAAATACCAAATGGGGTGTTTCTTCCTTGAATAATAACGCTCATTCCGCTAATAACATCATGATCCGCAAGAAGTTTTGGAGCAAAAAATCTAGTTTCAGTTTTTAAGTTTTCCGCAATTACTGGAGTAGTTTTTAGTAGTGTAAAACCCGCTTGCGAATTTTTATTATTTTCAACGGTTGCATTTCCAACTAATCCTTTATGCCAGCCAATTCCTGTCCGTAATTTTAAAAATTTCTTATTAGGAAGAATTTCAAGTACCTTTGTATACTCAACATCCAATATTTTTGCAAGCAAAGATGTTGCATTTTTAAATATAATGTCAATATTTTTTTCAGTAATAGTTTCCAAGCCAAATTTGGCAATCAAAGCTTGCCTATGTATATGATCTTCAATGGACAATTGGATTTCCTTGCTTTTCGTTAAATCTTGGGAAACACAGAGAATTCCGATAATTTTATTTTGATTATTAATAATTGGTGCTTGATTTGATGTAAGATGTATATAAGTTCTATTTTTTTTTTCTAATCGATATTCAATGTTTTTAACCAATTTACGTTCCATTACTTTTTTAATTCCTTCGTTAAGAATCTTTTTATCATTAGGATGAATTAATTTATTAATACTTGATGAATCAAGGATTTCTTCTTTATCATATCCTAATAAATCATTAAAAGCATTATTAACATCAAGGAAATTTGTGTTTATATCTACTGTATAAATCATACAGTTAGAAATTTTAAGTAATGTTTGAAATTTCTCTTCAATTAAATCTTGAGAAGAATTAACATTTTCGTGTTTTTCACTCAAATTTCATGCACTATACTAAACTATCTTTTTTTTATTGACTTTAATGTTTAATAGAATGTCTTTAATTATAATATTGGAAATTTAATTAAAAAAATATCTGTTTATATTTGATCCATCCAAGTTTTCATTCTACTTTTCTTAATAAGATTAAAAAATGCTTTAAAATAAATCTTTTGAATATAAATCGAAAAAGATTAATATTATTCATCTAAGATAGATTCAATAGAAAGAACTTAATTGCTAATCTAGCAAAGATTTTATGTGGTAATGTAAATTTTAAAGATTTTCTTCCATTTTTTATTAAGATTCTATCTAATTTGTCAATTTAAAAAACTTATTTATATGGGAAAATTTATAAATGAAAAAAGGTAAGAAAAGTCATATAAAAAATTTTGATTTTTTATTTAAATTTGTTTGTTTCAAAAAATATAATATCGAAAAAATAGGTCAATAAAAATGGTAAAACTAACAAATGAAATGAAAGAAGGTTTAGTTGTTCCCGGCAAAGGGGGCAGTTTGATTTACTTAGCAACGTCATCATTAGATGGTAAACCAAATATTGCCGCAATGCGTTATATAGATACATATAAAGACGATAAACTTCTGGTTGCAGATATGTTCTTGCTTAAAACTAAAGCGAATCTTAAAGAAAATCCGGAATGCACAATAACAATATGCCACCCAATGGACTCTGGAAGAGACTGGTCCTTTAAAGGTAAAGCTGTTGATATTGAATATGGTTTTCCTCCAGATTTTGATTGGCACGGAGCTAAAGCTAAAGATATCTTAGAAGGTTGGGGTGACTGGCATAATAAAGAACCTCCAGATGAAGTTCCTCCAGATGTAGTTTATCCTAAAGCAGCTCAACGCGGAATAGTAGTATTACATGTAGAAGAAATATATTCAATCGAAAAAGGAAAAGTAGGTGAAAAGATACAATGACTGTGAAATTAACTGAAAGGATGAAAGCTTGGATTAAAATTGGTTGTCATTTGAATGTAGCAACGAAAACTGGGATTCCTTTGGTCACCGTATCAAGAAATGTAAAATCTGTTTCTGATGATGAGGCAGTTTTTGCGTTATCTCAGGATGAATATTCCGTTATTGGAGCAGCTTTAGCTGAAAATCCTTGGGTTGCATTTGGAGTGTCTCGAGCAGGAGGAATCCGTGCTTGTTTTCAATTCAAAGGTAAAGGATCTATTGACAAAGAAGGAGATATTTATAATTTAAAGGTAAAAATATCTGAATTCTATTGCACCAAACCCGGATGCTATGCTGGAACAAGACTAGACACTAAACCCGCTCAAGAATGTGAAGAATGGGAACATGGTCTCTGGACCGATTTACCAAAATAATAAAATAATAAATATAATCAAATTTTTTTTTTGAATTTTAGTTATTTGAAAATTGAACTTTTATGGGTTAACGATGGTATTAATTTATGGAGAACAAAATAGTGGCTGAAGAAGATATCAAAGAAGAAGAAATAATTAAGAAAAAACCAAAAAAACCAAAAAAACCTCCGAAGCAATTCCCGTGGTTTATGCCCTTTATGTGTGATGGGTGTGGTGATTGCGTTAAGGTTTGTCCACAATCCGGCATTGAATTATTAGGTCTGGACAGAAAGGTTCCATGTGCTTGGCTTATGTATCCTGATTATTGTATAGGATGTGGAAAATGTGCAGAAGCTTGTCAAAACTCAGCTGTTCAAATGACTGCATATGTAGAAAAAGCTATTGAAAGGTATAAGACAAAAAAACCTTTCCAATAAAAATTAGTAAACAAAGATATTTTAAAATAAAAACAAAAGAGGAAATTAAAAATGGTATTTGATTTAAGAAGATGCGATTTTTCAAAATGTAAGGGAGAATGTCTCGCAAGGTGTTTGTTCATTGATTACAATGAAGAACAAGCTAAAGCAGATATGGCTAAATTAATTCACCAGAAACCTGCGGATGTACTTGCTAAATGCGTAACATGCTATGCGTGTAATGAATTTTGTCCACGAGGAGCAAATCCATGGGATTTGATTAATCAAATGCAAGAAAAAACAGGTCTCTATATATATCCAGAAGAGGCTAAAAAAACTGCATTAGGGTGGGCGAAAAAAGAGGATAAGATTATTAAAGGAGATACTGGTAAACCAGCATTGTCTATAGGAGGCTTTGCTGATGCTCTTCCATATGATAAAGTGTTTAAAGGAAAGTTATTTGAAGGACTCTCTTTAATAATGGGAGGCTCATACGCTTGTAGAGCACCCGAAACTCATATGTGTGATGCTAATTCTTGTTTAGATAATCTGCCTTCAATGATTAAAAATCTTACAGATACAGGTTACAAAGAGATAATTTTCTACCATGATGCATGTTATGGGTTTGTAACATCGGAAGCATTAGCAATGATGATTGAAGTTCCTTTTAAACCTATTCACATTATGGAATATATTAGAAATTGGCTCCGTGATAATAAGGATCTTATTACTCCATTGAATTTGAAAATTGCATATCAACGACCTTGTACTTCAAGATATAACCCCCATGGAGAACTTACAGAAAGTTTATACGATTGGATGGAACAAACTTTTGAATTACTTGGTTGTGAGCTTGTAGAACGAAAATATCAGAAGGAGAACTCTATGTGCTGTAGTTCTGGTATTTTTCCAACCCAGAAAAAGAGGGCAATGGGGTATGTCAAACAAAATCTTCAAGATGCTAAAGATGCCGGAGCGGAAGCATATATTACATTTTGTCCGATCTGTACAGCAGTAATGAGAAACACAGCTAAAAATATGGAAATGACACCTTATTATATTGTCATGTTAGTACAAAAAGCTCTGGGAGAAGAATTGCCTATAGGTGGGGCTGGAATTGGTGTACCAGTTCATTAAAATTTTATAACCAATTTTTTTTTTTAAAACTAGGTGTATAATTTTGAAAGTTTTGATTAGTATCCGTTCCTTAGAAGAGTTAATCCCTGCTATTAATGGAGGAGCTAATATAATCGATTTAAAAAACCCTAATGAAGGTTCGCTTGGTGCTCCTTTTCCTTGGATGATAAAGAAAATTAGAAATTTTGGTAATGACTTTGCTTTAAGTGTTGCTATTGGAGATATGCCGAACTTACCAGGAACAGCAGCCCTTGCTTCTTCTGGTGCTGCAGTCTGTGGTGCGGATATAGTTAAAGTAGGCCTCTATGGTCCTCGTTCTTTCAATGAAGGGGTTAAATTGTTAAAAAGCGTAGTAAAAGCAGCAAAAGATATTAACCAAAAAATTTTAGTTGTTGGAGCAGGTTACGCAGATTTCAAGTCTTTTAATGGTATTGATTCGATGGATATTCCTTCAATATGTAAATCCGCTGGAGCAGATATAGCAATGTTAGATACATATTCAAAAAATGGTCAAAAATTATTCAATTTTACAGATTCTGAAAAATTAAGGAAATTTGTTAAGAAAGCTCGCGAAAATAACCTATTAGCAGCTCTAGCTGGGTCACTCGAGCTAAAAGATATAAAAAAAATAAACGATATAGGAGCAGATATTATCGGATTTAGAGGGGCTGCTTGTAGTGGATCTGATAGGAAAAATGGAGTTGTAGAAATTAACAGGGTAAGACAAATTTTAGAAATCTCACAAAATCTAAATAAAAATGATAGGATTTTAAGATCTACTACTTTAGTATAAAATTTTGTTATGAAAATATAATATTATAAAAAAATGAATGAAAACCTTACATAAATTATGATGAAAAGTATGACTAATATGAAAATTAAACATTCTCCTGAAAAATGTTATGCGTGTAAAACTTGTGAATTAGCATGTTCTTATCATCACACGAAAACTTTTCAACCATCTGTTTCAAGTATTTCTGTTGAGAGAGACCATGTTAATGGAATTTGGCGTTGGACCTTGATGGATACGTGTGATAAATGTCAAGGCGAAGAACAGCCCTTATGTGTAAAATTCTGTTTTTATAATGCAATTTCTATTGAGGAGGCTGGTGAATAAAGTGAATAATTATAATATCAGAGGGGGAATCACAGGAAAAATACTTAGAGTAAATTTAAGTGATGAAACCGTAAGAGTAGAAGATAATGAATACGCAAAAAGATGGATTGGGGGGAGGGCTCTAAGTAGTTCGATTCTTCTAAATGAAGTAGAACCCAACATAAAGTGGGATGATCCAGAAAATTATCTTATTTTTGGCACGGGTGCCCTTGTAGGAACTCTTGTTCCAGCAGCATGCCGGATGAATATCGATACTTTAAACGTCTTCAATAACGGTAAGGGGTCCTCTAATTTTGGTGGACACTTCAGCCCTGAAATGAAATTTGCTGGTTTCGATCAAATTATAATCAGTGGAAAAGCAGAAAAACCAATTTATCTCTTTATAGAGGATGGAAAAGCTGAAATACGAGACGCTAGGCATTTATGGGGTGCAAACACATTTGAAACAGAACAACTCCTTAAAACCGAACTAAACGATAATAAAATTGAAGTTGCCTCAATAGGACCGGCTGGAGAAAATCTTGTTCGTGGATCTGCTATCATCGTAGATTGTGGTCGAGCAGCGGGAGGGTCAGGTGTTGGATGTATAATGGGAGATAAAAAGATCAAATCAATCGTTGTTCGAGGGCATAAGGAGGTAAAGGTAGCTTATCCTGAGAAGTTTATTGAACGGGTATACGAAGCGTATCAAAAAATTATGAAACGCCCTACAGCTAAATTATTTAGAAAAAAAACACTCGGAGGACTAGTATATAACGATTCTGAACAATTCGATGAACTTTGGGAGATGATGCACACCGTCAGAAATGCCCAAGATGTTCATTGGTCTCGTGAAAAACGAACAAGAATGATGGGTAAAAATGGCGTTGGTAGGTTTTTCAAAAAAATTCAAGCGTGTTACGCTTGTCCAGTAGGGTGCCAGCCATATTCAGAAATTGAGGAAGGAAGATATGCAGGTACTAAAGGGCTAGGGTATTGGATAAATTCTGTAATGTGGTCGGGTAAAATGGATATTTCTGATCCAGAAGCATCATTAAAATACCATCTTCGTGCTAACCAGTTAGGTTTGGATGGGGATAACTCTTCTGTCGTGATGGCATGGGCTTTTGAGGCGTATGAGAAAGGATTATTAACGAAAGAAGAAACTGATAATCTAGAATTAACATGGGGAAATGTAGATGCTATGATGGAATTGCAAGAAAAAGTAGCTCACCGCAAAGGTTTTGGAGATTTTCTCGCAGATGGAGTAGTTGAGGCAGCAAAAAAACTCGGAAAAGGCTCAGAAAGATTTGCTATTCACCAAAAAAATCAAGACACTCTTGATCCTTATAGACTTGCTAAGGGGTGGTCTCTAGCATGTGCAACATCACCTGTAGCAGGACGTCATATGAGAGGCAGTATCAACCTCCCTATCGCATTTGGTCCTAAAGGAGTTAAATTTAATCCATATTCTTATGAAGACCAGCCACCAATCGTGTTCTGGGAACTTATTTCAAAAGAAATAGAAGATATTATAGGAATTTGTGTATATGTTGGAACATGGTCTGGAGTATATGCGCTTGAACGACCTGATTACGTTGACTTAACTAATTTAGCACTTGGAACTAATTTAACTGAAGAAGAATTCGTGTTGCTTGGACAGAAATCATATAACTTAGAAAAAGCTTTTAATACTTTACATGTGGGCTTCACACGTAAGGATGATTTACCA
Organism: Promethearchaeia archaeon; assembly: GCA_029856125.1. Taxonomy (GTDB): domain Archaea; phylum Asgardarchaeota; class Lokiarchaeia; order Sigyniarchaeales; family SOKP01; genus SOKP01. The sequence goes on from JAHQWJ010000076.1 coordinate 15,805, forward strand.
CATCGGAGATTCTTTGAAGATCCAATCCAATCAGGACCCCATAAAGGTGAGAAATTAGATATGAACAAGTATAACTCGATGCTGGATAAATTTTACGAGCTTCATGGTTGGGATAAAGAATCTGGATTGCAAACCCGAAAAAGCTTAGAAAGTATAGGTTTAAAAGACGTAGCTGAAAAATTGGCCAAAGCCGGACGCTTAATTGAATAATTTTTTTTTTCTCTTTTTTAAGAACTAATTTCTTAACCATATGGATATAAAAAATAGTTCTTTCTGAGATGTTTTAAACTAATTTGAGCAATTTTCATTAGTAGTATCTGTATTTCTATCGGTTGGGATTAATCAAAATAATTTCAACTATCGAGGTGCAAAATTATTTTTGCTTGAAAATGGAATTTAGCTAATCGGTTTGGTAATTGCAGGGATAATATTAGCAGTTTGAAGTTAAAAGAAACTAATTTTTTTTATTCTTTTTAAGATTTGGAATAACTACATAAAGAGGCCACTTCTTCAGAATCCCTTTTGGAATTTCACCATCTTGAACCTTTTTCAGCATTTCAGAGCGAGGATAAAGGTAGGAGACAGGAGATTCTTTGGTCATTTTTATTTCTAAATACCCATCTCTTAAAGCTTCTTCTATTTTTAGAACATTGCTACAATCTGCCATTAATTTATTTAGATTTGACCCCTTTATTAATTCTTTTTTATTATTTTGTTGTAGATATAATATCCAATGAGAATGGCGAGTATTTTCTGAGTTAATTAGGAGAAGAGAATCTAAATTATTATCTAATTTAGAACTTATACAGTTTTTAATTCTTTTGGGATCGATGATCTCCAAATTTTTGAATTTAAAGTAATCTCCTACAAGAACAATATGTTCCGAAGGGTATTTCACGTCCTTTGAAAAATTTATTGGATATTTTAGGGTAAAACTAGATCTTAAAATTTTTCCATCGATTTGTGGCAATCCTTTATTAGATAATACAGTTATTACATCTCCTAATTCTATGTTTATGAGGGGCTTATTACCGTCTAACCGTGAAATGCACAATTCTCCTCTATTTATTTTTGTTCTAGATATAAGTTCTTTTTGTCCTTCCTGCTTAAGTACAGACATAAATAAAGGAAAAATAACCATCTTTCGTTCTCGAGCTAATTTGAAACTTCCCATATTTAGGCTTGCTGCAACGGGTCCTGCTTCCGAAGCCACATAAAGATTTGTAAATTTCTCACTACCCTTTTGCCAATTCATGTATTTTCTTATCTGCGACCAGTCACCTTCTGAAAGGGAACTGATGCTAAAAACTAAACAAGTATTTGCAAGTTTTTTAAATAACATACTTTGTATCTTTTTTGTGGCATCAGTTAACCCTTCTTGTTTTATTAACGATTCAAGTTTTTCATAAATTGGATTTATAATAGCAGGTTTCGTTTTTAATGAAGATTTTATACCCGTTTTAAATTTTTCTAAGTTTATCCAACCCAAAACTGTAGCCGCAGGTGCTGAAATGACTTTTATTTTTTCAATAGATAAAATTTTTGAAATAATTTCAAGGTTTTTAGAATTGCGATATTCATATAATAAATAGGATTTCGGATTAATCAAGGATAGCATTAATCTCTGAGAAAATTCTGAGGTATACATTTTGACGTATTTCTTCCCATTTTCATAATCGATACCATCAAAATCTACTCGTGAGGGAACAAAAATAATCGCTGACGATATAGAATTTAAGCCGCTGGATTCAAATATTGCTTGCATTCCTGGTGCCCAATTTCTCTGAACAAAACCTTTTGACATATGAAACCATTTAAGAGCAGATTTCTTGTTACTCGTAGTTCCAGAAGAATGACAGAATATTGTAGGTTTTGAGCTAGAACTATTTTGAAGAAAATCATTAATATCAATAGAAAACTCCTTGGAATCAGTTTTTTTACGCTTGAGTTTATTGAAAATATCATCTACTCCTGACAGTTCTGCTAGCTTCAAACAAACTTCTTCATATTCTTTACTCGAGGAGATATTTAACCAACTTCTCCAATGATTTGAAGAAATATCTCCAAAAGTTTTATTAAAAATCTCCTGCAGGTTTGGGTCAAAATCGTATGAATTCATACTAGATAACTGGTTCAAACTTTTTTATCTTTTCGTATTGTATAAAGTTCTTCATATTTATTTTGTATCTCAATTCTTTTATAGTTGTATCACAATCATATTCAAGTTCTTTACACTGTTTCTTATAAAGTTCACAATCTCTGGCAGTTTCCCTGACGACTATTGATAAATCGTCTAAAACTTTGTTAAAACTCACTATAATACCTAATTTTTAATTAAATATAATGCTATTTCTTATGAACTTTTATAATGATGATTTTAACAATTTTGAATATGAATAAGAATGAGTAATTAGAAATCAATACCCTACATAGTTTTCAGTTTTGACTTTTCCTTCCGGTATATTGAGCACTGTTGTGAGAATAGTTTTAATTGACTTAACCATAGTAGGTGGCCCAGAAATAAACCACATTCTATCTGTTAAGCCTGAAACTGACGAAGAAATAAATTCAGCGTTAATATATCCTTTTGGACCGTCCCAACCCTCTTCTGGATCAGAGAGAATGTGAAATATTTTAAAGTTATCTTCTGAAATGTGCTCTAACCCGTCTTTAAACGCTATATTATTAGAGTCTCTATTGCCGTATAGCAATATTATATCGATGTTAGAATGAGAATCCAACACCCATTTTATATTTGATCTCGCCGCCGTAATTCCTATTCCTCCACAAACAAATACTATTTTTTTCATCTCTTCAGTTACAGTAAATTGCCCTGAAACTGTTGCTATCTTTATAGTCGTTCCAATTGTTAATTGATTTAACCTATTTTTGAACGGACTATTACGGATTCGAGTTGTAAATTCAATATAGGGTTCAGTAGGAGAACTGGAGAACGAAAAATGATGCATCATACTACCCTCGACTTCAGCGGGGATATATATAAAAAAGAACTGTCCGGGGAGATAGGAAAGACCTTCAGGGGGAGCAAATCTAAAACTCGTAATATCAGAGGTTCTTTCGATTTTATCTGTTAAATTAACATTCCATTCTGGCATTTCAATCAAGTAGTATTAATTTAATTTAAAAAATGCAGTCAAACTAATTATCATTAGTAGTTTGCCCGTCGAATTTAGTTATATCTCTTCTGATTCATAAAGTAAATCTTTAAAATATCGATTAAGATTCAAATCTAAACATAAAAAAACGATAATCTATTTGAGATAACAAACACGTGAAAATATCGAGGAAGTTGAACTTGAAGAAAAATAGGAGATATATTTTTGCTTTCATTTTTCTATTAGTCCTAATTATTTTGCTATTTTGGAATCAGTTTGATAAAATTCTTTTCTTTCCAACAATTACACCTGAAGAATGGTGCACAAGTCAACCTTGCATAGAACTCGAATTCTTTTCGTTAAAGATAATGCTGGTTCAGCCCAGTTCCACTTTCTTTGTCTACTTACTTGGTTTTATAACTATAGCAATCGGGATACATCTAATAAGAAGCAAAAAGAATCAGAAATTTATATCTTGGTGGGGGATAGCACTGTTATTGTGGGGGATTGGAGCTATCCTAGCAGGAACCAGTTATCAAGCATTCGGCTACGAGATCAAATGTGCTGGGAGAGCATTTTGTGCCTGGACTAGCCTGTGGGAGATTTTTTACCTCATATTCTCAGTAGGAAGCGTGAATGCTATGTTGATGGCTCAAGCACATTTGGGTGAGAGAGATAAATGGGGTAAAATAATGGCAGGATACGCACTTGCGAATTTTATAGCGTTTGTTGTCACCGTGGTAATCGGAGCTACGATACCTATTCAATTCATGATTTCGTTTGAAATGATGCTTTTGTTTTTAGCCCCTACTATTCTATTCTTATTAATTTTCAACATTCGGAAATATCTTGACCTTAAGAAGCGTATTAACCGCTCTCTCGTAATTATATGGATAGCTCTGATCCTTATAATAGGATTATACTTTCTGTATTTCATGTTGGATATTACCAATATCCTTTGGGAGCATGGGATTTGGTTCTCCGAGAACGACATACTCCATATCGGCTTGATACTATGGATGATCTACATCGGAATAGTTGCGAGTAGATTTGGAAAGAACATAAATAAATAAGAACCGTTCAATTTAGAAAGGGTGTATAAAAAATCATGTTTTCTTAAGTGATCGAATGATTTTTTTATCTTTATTGATGAAGTAGTGCCACGTATTACGAGACATCAAACACATATCGTTCTGTCCAATATCCTTGAGAAGTTTCATCCTTAGCTTTCGTGCCTCGATATAATCAGGCTTTGCTTGAACTAAAACGTCCAATACTTCTAATGCAAGTTGTGTCTGCCCTTTACTAAAAAGTTCTTCGACTCGATAAATTATTTTCTCTGAATCTCCAATAAGTCCAAAAATTTCGTTCATTACTTCTTTTTCAGGTCGAGGAAGTAAATGAGCTGGATTGTGGTCAAAATATCCGTGATACCACCTGTACACGTTATATACGAAAAATTCAGGCCTTGAGTAAAAAGTTTTTAAATATGGACTCTTCTTGAGATGTTCTGGAATTTTAACTGCGTGGATCATTTCCGTGATGTGCATGTCTTGATTGATATATTCTACTACTTGATCGTGCATTGAACGTATGACTTCGATATTTGCGTCTAGTGCTGCAGTTGCTTTTTTCCCTTTAAAAAGGGTAGCGGCCCCGTTACAAAAAACATACTCCGGTTCAAGCGCTCTAACTCGCTCAAGCTCTTTAGCCCAATCTAGTGCGTATCTAGTGGGTTTCCAAGGGTTCCCAACGTTTGGAAATTGAGTTCCTATTATTAAATCTCCAATAAATACGGCTTTGAGCTCTGGAATGTGAACCCAACAGACGTCGTCTGTTTCCGCGCGTGCCGTATGGAGCTCGAAGGTTTTCCCTCCTAAGGTGAATGTCATGTCTCCTAAAAAAGTTTTGGTCGGTCGCACTATTTTTTTTACTGGTCTATCGTTTTCAGGGATATTAAATTGCATAGAGGAAATGCGAGCACGGTAAGGCGCTAACATATCGTACCTGTCGAGTCGATCGGGCAAGTATTTACTGGCAATCACCCCGGGATTATCTTTCATAAAAGCTTCAGTTCCGCCCACGTGATCGTAATGTCCATGAGTGTAGATGATGTATTTAATTTTTCCTTTAATTCGTTCCATCGCTTTTTTAGCCGCCCCTCGAGAGATTAATGTGTCGATTAAAACAACTCCGTCCATTGTATCAATCCACGCACACCCGGCGATTGGAAGATTTGCTGTATGAACACCCTCTAATGGCTCTTTAAAAATAGGATCCCTGATGTTCAGGATGTTTATTCCACCAATATTATCCTTCATCTTTCATCCCTCTTTATATTATTTTAACTTAATTTTTCTCTCTTTCAAAGACCAAGTAAAGAGAAGCAGCTAATTTTAATTCCCATCCTTCTTTTGCTTGATCATTTAGAATTTTTTCAAATTCTTTAGCGTGTTTTGTATTGGAATAAATATTTCCCACAATTTCCACTTTATATTCTTTCAATTTTAGTATCACCTAACATTTAAGATGGTTTTTAATCTAATTAGGAATTCTTAATATTTAACTGTTAAAAGATTATATTGAATTCTGCTGAAATTTCCAGAGATGAAAAATAAAAATAAAAAATCTGTTTTTTTTTATTTATAGTTCCTAAATCAAGCAAAACTTAATTCATAAAGCTTGTTGTTTGAGCTTAAGTCAGTTTTAACATCTTTTATAAAATCTCTAAAATCTTTTGTAATTCTATTCATTTCATTTTTAGCTGCTCTAGCATGCCCTGATAATGCAATCTTTCCGTAGGCAGAATTTAAGAGGTTTAGAAGTTTTCTTCTCAATATATATTTAGGAATCCAAGAAAGCGTCTTAAATTTTTTAGGGAGAATAGGAATATCGAGCTCTTTTAACGCTTTAATATTTTCTCGAATGCCAACTATTGAAAGGTTTAGTAATTCAATATCTCTTCCTAATGTTGTATTGTGTTTCTTTGCAGCATAACTCCCCATGGCTAATGGGCTTATAAAGGAAACATGTGTTTTTAACCACGCGTCAATATTGTCACTCAATTTTACTTCTATTCCTGAATTAGTAAGTATATCTTCTATTTTTTTTAAGCGATCGCTTATTTTGCCATCGAGTTCGCCCACATAAAAAGACATTTGGTCTAAATATGCGGTTATAACTAATTGGTTCTCCCGATATCCTCCTACCCCTCCAAACCCTAGAAGTATTCGATCTTCATTCAAAATTTTCGAATATTCAGCTGCTCCCTCCATATTATTCCCAACAAATATTATAGAGGGCACTTTTTGATTGTCTTTTAAAATAGGCAAGATATTTGTAATTTGCTGTCTTTGCATTATAACTAGGATTACATCATAGTTATCCTCAGGATTTAGTTTGTCCGTCACATCAATATCTATGTGAAAACTTTCGTGTTTTAAATCATCCCTCAGTTTAATTCCATTATTTTTTAAGTATTCGAAACGTTCACCACGAGCTAAAATAGTGACATCATTCCCACCACTTTTTAATTTATACGCAAAAATACTACCTATTACTCCTGCGCCATATATTAATATCTTAATAAGTATTCACCTCTCGAATGAAATTTCTTTTTCCTCCTCTTAATACATTTTTATTTAATTCCATATAATACCCCCATAGTTTTCAATTCAGCTTTAAGCAATTTGGGTATTGATATTTCGTTAATAGTTTCAGTAAAATTAACTTGCTGAATACCCCATCCATTAATATGACTTATTAAATCCTCAAGTATTCCATATCTTCTGTTATTCTTAAAAGTGTCTTGGAAAGAAAAATTACCTCCCTTTTTCAAGACTCTTAATGATTCTTTTATAAGTTTTCTTTTATCTTTTGTGTCTCTAACTTCATGATATACAAAATTACTTACAATAGCATCAAACTCACCATCCTTAAAAGGTAAGTTTGAAGCACTTGCTTTCTGAAATATTAGTCGATCTGCCACACCTTCAATTTTAGCGTTTTTTTCACACTGCAACTTAGAATAATTCCAGGTTTTTCCCCAATAATCAATTCCCCATACATCAGATTCAGGAAATCTTTTGGCTAGCTGTATTGCTAAACCTCCTGCTCCTGTACCTACATCAAGAGCTTTTCCCTGCCCATTCCATGGCAATTTCTGTATGACTAAATCCCAAATCTTATATTGTATTTCATTGTTATTTGCTGAAAAGAAAAAATAAAGATACATCAGATAAGTGAAAGGTAGAACCCATATTCCGGCAATTACCCACAATACTATTTTTAGTAAAGGAACTATTGGGAACAAAGTCGGAATCAATAAAATCAAAAATATGAAAATAAAGAAATATATCATGTTTCTAGGGACCCAATTTCCATAATTTATTGGTTGTTTAACTTTTTATCACCATTGCGGTTTTTGAATATATATAATTTATTTTACTATTTAAATTTAGGCATGCCTAATTTATTTTTGTAAATATCATATTATCAATAATCTAAGTATGAATAGATAGTATTATGGAGAGATTTAAGAGAATATAGATATTGTTATTCTTGTAAATATCATTTACTCTCAATGAAATGTAAGTTTTCTATAATCTCCAGCTTTCTCAATTTTATACTATCAAAACTAATCTGCTGTTCAAAAAAGAAATCAAAAGGATCTTTAAGATCCTTCAGTAATTCTTTAGAATAGAGATGTTCGTAAAAGTAGCTACCCTTTTTAGTCAAGTTAACAAAACCTTCTTTTGAGAGTGATAAGAAGTTCTCGTTAATTAAGTCATTTACAACCGGAACTACACCCTTTTCTTTAAATAAGTATAGACCAAAATAAGAAAACTCCGTGTAGACTTCTTCACCTTGTTTCAACGATTTTTGAAAATATTCTGATAATTGCTTAGGTGTGAATTCCAAATTCGAATTATCGTTGTACACCGAAAGTATCCACTTAGTAATGTATTCTCTAAAATTTATTTCGTATTTCATTTGGAACTTTTCAAACTCAATTTCTTCTTCTTTTGAGGTAATTAAATCACGAATTATTTCGTACACTTCTTTAAATATAAGAAGACATACGAAGATTGCGATGATTGGATCAAAATAATGGAACAGCGTTATCCCTAGAGATGTTCCAAAACTCGATAAAAGAGCACCAATTATAATACTAATGGATAAAATGATATTTATTTTCGAGTCTATTGCACTTGCGATTAGTGAGGTGTTCCGATTTTTTTTTCCTACAAAATTTTTCAAAATTCGTAAATAAACGTTTAAAAATATAGATAGAATAGCGATTATCACGATATATATTACATTAGAAATAGGCTCAGGACCATAAAATAAAGATTGAACTGAATTTAGTAAAATCGAACCTCCTGTTAACGCCATTAAACTTATTATGATTATATTTACTAATTTTTCTTTATTAAATTTAATGCCAATTGCAATTAAAATTACTGCTATGCAATCAAGCAAATTTTCGAAACCTTCTGCGAATAACGACTCTGAATTGAAAAATCCAATTGTAATTTTGAGCAGGCTTAGAACAAGTAGCCCCAAAAACGACCTTATTAACACGCTACTTTTGTTTAAAATTTTATTAAAATTCTTCATTTGGTTGTTTAGCATTTCATCCCACAGCTTACCCTGCTGTTTACCTACATCGTTAAGACACACATCAGTATTTTTAATATCTGCAAATCCTAGTGCACAAAGAGAATAAACGCTTGATTTAGCCACACTGTCATCAAAATAAACCTTTTCAATAAAGATGTTAAACATTCCACTAATTTTGTTTTTTAATTCTATAAAATTTAGGCGATTATTATCTGCTTTTCTTAAATAATATAACGCAGCATATTCTATTCGATTAATTGGAAATAATTCAAACTTTCTTCTATGAAAAGCAACTGCAATTATTCTAATTAGCGAATTTATCGTTAATAAAATCATACAAATAAGAGAGACGTAAAAAATAAAAGTAAATTCGATTAGTAAAATGCTTTGACTAAGAGTTTGAAGAAATATGAACAACAATATGTAAAAATAAATGAAGACCAAATAAAAACTAATTAACCCCCGATAGATTTCTTTTACGTGGAATTGCTTGAAGATAATATTAAAACCACTTGTTAAATAATGTCCTACAAAAAAAAGCGACATAACTGTTAATGAAAAACTCCAAAGATAACTTCCTGTTATCATAAATTCGATTATTATCGATGTTGTAGAGATACAAAAATAAAGCAAAAGCACTTTTTTGGTGTCTAACTCCCAATTAAATTTATGTATAAGAATATGCGCAAAATTTAATGTCACCCCTATACTAACTAAGAAACTCCAATATATCGTTTTAAAAAATTGAAATTCTAACATAAAGAGCGTAATTAATACAATACCTAAGCCTGCCCCAATTAAGAAATAGGTCCATTTCATTCTTTAACATCACCAATTCAAACAAAACATCTTTATTTTATCAGGTCACATGATTATTTCGGTTTTTATACAATATAAAATATGAGGAGTCCGTTTTTTATGAATTTGTTTAGAAATTTATTGTAAAAAGGATTGATATTTTGAATAATTATTCTGAAAAAGTTAAAAATGATAACACATTAGCGACAATTAAGAAAGTAATATTATAATTTTGGTGAAATTAATATGGATTTATTTGATTGGATGTTTATTATTTCTGGTTTTATTTTTTTCGTTTCCATGATGGGCGCAATACTATTGATGGCTAATGACAAGATGCAAATTATCAGAATATTTGGTGTGATCCTTGCAGTCCTGATGTTTCCAATCATCGCTATTTTGATAAATTACATCCTAATCGGTAAAGATCTGAGATTTATTATTTACCTCGTTTTAATCCTCATTTATCTACTCGCAGAATTCTTACTTGACAGCGTTTTTAAATTTGATTTTCGATCAAAAACGAGCACACATGTTCCATATATCATTATAGAATGGGCTGCGGCTTTTTCTTTCTTGTTTGGCACGATCTATCTTGATAAGACTATGGGCTGGATTATTGCAATCTTCTTTTGGGCTTTCATTGGTGTTCTGGTGTACTATATTATTAAAAGAAGAAAGAAGAAAGAAAACTAAGAAGAAGTTTCTTTTGAGAAATATATTTAATTACACCTAATATTGGATTAAGGCGAGGTACATTTTCTTTATATCTCTCATAATCTTTTGAAAAAAATTTTGAGGAATATATTAATAAATGAATTTTATCAGTTCCTATTGATAATACCGAAAAATTATTCCCCTTAAATGAGCTTAACGAGAAATTCCAACACTCTTTAAAGAAGAGTGAAGAAATTTATACAAGTTTTTCGTATTTTGGTCTTTATATATTCAAAGAAAATGGAATTAATTCTGTAATTAAAAATTTAATAAACAATGATTTATTGAGCGAGGAAAACCATAATATAGTAAAATTAACTGAAAAAGGTAAATATATGTACGAGAAGTTCTATTCAGAGCCACTAATGGAGAATATAAAAGACCCATTTGATTTTTTCTTCGAACAAAATTATGATTTCGATAGCTTGAGATATAGAAAGCAAGAAGTATTACTTAAATTTTAAAAAAAACACAATCTCCAAGAAGTATGAGTATAGTGTTTAGGTTTTTCTAGGATTTGTGATTAATTAGGACAAGAGTTAAATATAGAAATTATTAAATGTATATTGGTTCTATATTTATTTTTTTATAGGATGTGAGCTTCGTGAGAGTTAAACTATGTTTTAAATGTAAACAAATTTTTAGATTATAATGAATTGGTGTATTTTATGAGTCTATGGTATTATATTTTAATTATCCTATGTGTGATCATTCTTTTTCTCTTAATCTTTGGTCTACCTCGTAAAAGAAGTGCAAGGAGTCCTAATATTGAGGGATTAGATAGTCCGGAGGTCGCGAAAGCGTTTGATAAAATGACGGATATTTTACCATTTAGAATCTTACGGAAAAAGATTATATCACATATTCGTAAATTAAATCCATCCGGAAGACTTATAGATGCAGGTTGTGGCCCAGGAAATTTAATCGTTCAATTAGCAAAGGAATTTCCTACCTTGGAGCTTATTGGTGTGGACATTTCTAATGAAATACTGGAACGAGCTAAGATAAGAGCAACTAAACATGAGAGAAAGATTGAATTTAAGGAAGGCTCTGTTGAAAACCTACCGTTTCCTAACGAATATGCGGATTTTATAATTTCAACTTTTTCACTCCATCATTGGATTAATCCCGATAGGGCTTTTCAAGAAATATATAGGGTTTTAAAAAAAGAAGGTAGCGCACTAATATTTGATTTTAGACGAGATTCTCGAAAATTCTATTACGGGTTCTTAACATTTATAACTAAAATCGTCGCTCCTAAAGCATTGAGAAATGTTAATGAACCAATAGGGTCTCTTAAATCTTCTTATACGCCTCTAGAGGCGCAAGAACTCCTCTCCAAAGAGCAGATCAAAGATATAACTATTAAACCTATGCTTGCTTGGATGTTTGTTCAAATTACGAAATTAAATCCTTAGCTTCTTCTTCTAAAACAAAAGGAGAAAGTTAAAATTTCTAATTTTACTTATCATTTTGTATGGAAATTATTGCAATGGGAGAGCTGCGAGAGTTTTTTACGATTAATCTGCCCAAGTTCGAGGATCCCGTCATTTTTATTAGCTCTGAATTTATTCCTGGATGTCCAAAATGCAATAGTAGTGCAAGCGTATATTATCTCCAACTTACTGAAAGAAATTTGATTCCGAGTGAAGGAAATCTTGAAAAAGCCGAAAAACACAAATTTCCTATAGACATCTATGTCCAATATCAAGTTCTAAAAGGAAAACCCACGCAAATTGTCATAGGCACGAAAGAATCAAATGGAACGCTTGAGATGGTGCTCAATCGAATTATAGATTGAGACTTTTGAAATCAATTTTTTTCAATTTTACTTTTAAAACTCCGACACAATCTCCGAAAGGCAAGAGTATAGTGTTTTTCTAGGATTTGTGATTAATTAGGGCAAGAGTTTAAATATTGAAATTATTAACTGTATATTGGTTCTATTTTTTTTTTATAGGAGGTGAGCTTCGTGAGAGTTAAATTGTGTTTTAAATGTAAACAATACATAGCCATCCGCGAGAATGATTTTAATAATAGTAGAGACTTACTACTGTTTGATAAAGCTCATGCCGGTCATCCCACTCAGATTGTAAACAAAGAAGAAGTCGCTAATTATGAAATGTGGAGTGGAAGTTAAGTAAAAATTGCGATAAGCGATAAAGAACTTTTTACATGTGTCTTAAACTAATAGTTTACCAATTACTCATTTTTTCTAAAATAGAATAAAATTATTCTAATAGGAAAACTTATTGTAAAGTTATTAGATACGGCTTAGTTTATAGCTATTAGAATTAAAGTAAGAAATATTGAAAGAGATAGCTAAAGATGATTTGGGAGGACAAAAAGAATTGAATGAAATGAAACTCACTCATTTAACTTGGGACGATATCGATGATTACTGCAAAAAATTAGCGAATTTGATCAAAAAATCTGACTTTAAACCAGAAATCATTGTAGGAATTCAAAGAGGTGGCTGTATAACAGCAGTTCTCCTTTCTCACTTATTAAATATCGAGGATTTCTGCACAATTGGGATTCGATCTACAGCATCCGATGATGTTCGCGCTCAACGAATGAAACCAATTATATACGATCCTTTTTCCTTACAACTCATAACCGGTAAAAGAGTTTTACTTGCCGATGACATCACCGACAGCGGGGGAACTTTAATCAAAGCCAAAAGAGTGTTACTAAGCTATGGTTGCAAAGAGGTTAAATTTGCTACAATTGTAAGTGCTCCGGCTAACACTGGTAACGTAGATTTTTATGCTAAAGAAATTAAACCGTGGGTCGTCTTTCCATGGGAAATTAAAACTTAAAATTAATAAAGGTGGAACATTATGAGTTTATTTAACAAATCTAATAATTAAAACTGATTTTTTTGACAAAAACATCTAATAATTTCAACTTCGTGTTAGCATTATTGCTATTTTTGAGCTGTACAAACATTTTCTCAGTTGCTCTAGCTGATACTAACGTTAAAATTTCCTCCCCTTCATCTACTTTGGATCCCGATGTTGCAGAACTCCTATGGAATTACACAACAAATGACGGCATTCGAGACGTATCAATTACTGCAGATGGAGGATTGATTGCTGCTAGTACTTACTCTGATGATGGATTAATTTACCTATTTACCGATGAGGCATCTGAATCAAAAATTCCTCTATGGACCTACAACGCAACTACTAGCGTATATGGTGTAGACATTACCCCTGAAGGAAATCATATTGCTGCAGTCAGTGATGCACAAAATGTACTGTATTTCAACGATTCAGTAACTTCCCCCAAAATGCCTGAATGGGAATTTACTTCAACCTCAGATTTTCCGAATGATGTTGCTATTTCTGCCAATGGAAATTACATAGTAGCAGCCACAGATGATGGGAATGTGTATTTTTTTAATAGTACGTATGGTAACCCTAAAACAGAAATGTGGAGTTTCTCTACAGGAGATAGCGTTTGGTCAGTCTCTATTTCTGCTGATGGAAATTATATTGCTGTAGCCAGTGCTGATAACCATTTATACGTTTTTGATAAAACTAGCTCGACTCCACTCTGGAATTTTACCGAAAGCTCTGATGTACACACCGTAGAAATTTCCGATGATGGGAATTATCTTGTAGCAGGAACACAAAATTCTAAAGTGTTGCTTTTTAATATATCTAGCAATGTACCAATCTGGACGTATAATGCCGACGATTCAGTATATTCTGTTGCTATAAATTCTAACGGAAATTATATTGCTGCAGGGGGTTTAGATAACAAAGTCTATTTTTTTGAAAGATCTAACTCAACTCCCCTATGGAATTATACCACTGGTGCCCAAATTGGTGATACTGATCATCCTCATTGTATAGATATCTCGGCGGATGGTAAATATCTCGCTGTAGGTAGTAATGATAATCGTACTTATGTTTTTGAGAGGTCAAGTGGAACTCCACTATGGAATTATACTACAGAAGGAATTTTATACGCGGTTGCTATGTCTGCAAATGGTGCTTACATTACTGTGGGTGGTGATGATCATCATATATATCTGCTCTTTCAAGATTTATCTACGCCATCTCCAGCAGCGATTTCTTTTGGATATTGGTTCATTCTGTTTGCTTTACCAACATTTGTTGGACTTATTGTCTTCAGAAGAAAGCGCATTAAAAACATATAAGTAATCCTTAATTTCTTTTTTTTTTCATTTTTCTTATTAATTGGTGAATAAGCGAGTGTAAAGATAGTATATAGACTATAAAAATTATTTGAAAATTACATTTAAATATAAGGAAATAAATTTAAAAGAACCAAAACTATTGCAACAGGAGCTAATATCTACGACTTTCGATTCATCAAGAACTATCAAACCCCAAGAGGGTGGCCACCAGAAAATGTTTCAGAAAGTAAAGCTCTCATGTAAATAACCGACTTAAAAAAAGGATATTTATCTACTCTGTTAATTTTTAAAATTTTATATTTTTTTCCACAATTAATTATTAGATAAATAATGTTTTACTTTGTAATAGAATAAATAAATCCCTTAATTATAATAGAATGGAAGGTGATATAGGAATGAAAATAATTACGGGCGTGGATATTTTAGATGAAGAGATAAAAAAGAAATTAAGGACCGAAAATATCTATAAAATTTTCAATAATTTCATTATTCCACTTATAACAGAAGAGGAGCGGGAATTTTTGGAGGAATTGGAGCAATTTTTACTAAAGGAAATTGAACCAAAAATGAATTTAAGTGAGGAAGTGTACGAACTTTTTCCCATCCTCGGCAAGAAACACTACATTCAGAGATTAAATCCGTATGGAGATTCTGAAAGATATAACATGCGTTATGAAATGCTTTTAGCGATGGCAACATCGATTATTGATCCCGAGTTAGATTTAGCACGGGTGGTGACTGGAGTAATATTTGCTAATCCACTATTTCAATTTGGTACAGGAGATAGAATTTCTGAGATTTTACATGAAATATTAACGGGCAAAAAGATTGGCTGTATTTGTATCACTGAAAGAAAACGTGGTTCTGATGCGGTCAATATGGAGATGAAGGTTAAAGATAAAGGAGATCACGTAGTTTTCACTGGAGAAAAATTATATACGACTAATGGTCCAGTAGCGGATTATTTCATAGTATATGGGGTTTCGAACGTCTCTGATCCACGCGGAACAATGTATCAAGCAATTGCAGAAAGAGGATATGAAGGATTACAAACCAATAGACTTGGCATTCAATCTGTTCCACGCGTACAAATTGGGCAAAGCCTTTTTAATTCTGTGAAAATCCCGAGAGAAAATGTTCTTGGAGGTAGAGGTCAAGGTTATAAAAATCTATTTTCCGGACTTGTAGCAGAAAGATGTTCCATCATTGGGTCTAGTTTAGGTATTGCGTGGTTAACTGCAGTTACAGGCCTTATTTATACAAACTTAAGAATTCAATTTGGCCGACCTCTATATGATTTCCAAGGAGTCTCACTTCCTCAAACCCAAAATTTCACTGAACTCATGGCAGCTACAGAACTTGGCTTAAAATCAGCTTCTGAGTATAACAAGACAATTGAACGGAAACAATCCGATCAGCAAAAGTTCATTAAATACAACGCAGCCTTTAGTTCAGGTACAAAATATCTTGCTTCACACCTCGCTCATAAAATTTCTTACGAAACTCAACAGTTGTGCGGAGGTATTGCTTTTACAGATAACTTGCGGATTGATAAAGCATTAGAAGTTGCTAAAGTTCAGGAAATAATCGGGGGCGCTCGAAATATAC
>JAHQWJ010000078.1 GCA_029856125.1 Promethearchaeia archaeon
ACGAGCCAATGGTATACCAGGCAATATTCAACGAATTGGTAAGTCAGGATGTTATAGCCAATATAGATTATTTAATTGCCATTATCAATAGGCAAGGTGGCGTCCCTAGAAAGATACCTTTGGATGCAATTATTTATTTAGAACGAAAAATTAAGGGAATTAAAGGAAAGATCCAAGTTAAAAAGGGTGATGGCGAGATGATGGATTTAGGATCTTTTTTGAAGAAATAAATTGCTGTCCTTCGATAATAGAATAAAATTTTAATTTTATAGAGCAATTATTAGTCAATAATAAATTTATTGCTCTCTGGCTGAAATTATTGCAACTATTTCCCATTCACCATTATTTAAATGATTAGCATCAATGCTCGAGAACTGAAATGCGAATGGACGCTTAAAAATTTGCTCAATCATGGGACTAAATGAACTAACAGCGAAAATTAATAATCTCTTTAAAATACTATCAACTTTAGCATCAATTTTAGATTCTTTTAAAACCTCCTCAACAACATCAATCTCCGCTAAGTTATAATGATAGTGATAGACTAATTTAAAATCGACTGGCGTTGGTGCTTCAGGATCAGTCAAAGATAAACCCCTCTTTCTGAAAGGAAAGAGAGTATTCAAATAAAAGGTAAAAATTTCGTTGTAATGATCCCTAAGTAAGTAGGAAATTCTAGATCCTTCTCTGTATTTTGGCCAATATGTTTGCATTAACTCAATTAGTCGAGGATAATTTTTGTATTTGTTTTGACTTTCTTTCTGCAAATAGTATAGTAATTTATTTTTTAGCGGTTTGAATTTGTTGTCTTTCGCAACTCTTTCCACGAATTTTCTAAATCTTAGGCTCATTTTTAATAGAGGAGGAATACGTATTAAGTACCTAACTATACTATCTATATTTTTTTATATGATACTCATGTATTATAATTTTATGTATTCTGTAAGGGTTTTCTACTAAAATATTGGTTAATTTTTATTATATGTTATCCTTAAAAAAAATAAATTGTCGGTTAAATTCAATTACTATAAAAACCTTGATATTCAAGTGTCCTTGAACTAATTATAATTTTAAAAATTAAGGTTGATTTGAAAAATGATTTATTTAGAGCAAACTCTTAATATTACACCAGCGAGTCCAGATATTCGGGATGAGTACATTAAAGTCGCCCAAGAATTACTAGTCCCGGCATGTAAGCGTCATGGAGCACGTTTAGTAGCTGCTTGGAACGGGAATTATGAATGGGTTTTTCAAACTACTCAAATATTTGAGTTTGATGATATAAAAGCCTTAAAAAAATTTCGCATTGCTGCTAGCCAAGATAGAGAGTGGGGGGAATACACAGCTCAACTAGAAGTTTTTGCTCCAGAACGCCGCACTCGATTGCTGGAACCCGCAGGAGCAGTTCCTCCAGAGATACTGCATAAAGCAATAGAAGAAAGCCAGAAATCACCACTCAAAGTCTATAGTATGGCAATTATTGAAGTTAATCCAGGCAAAATGTCTGCTTTTATTGCTAGTATAGCTGCAGGATATAAAGTTTTACCAATTATCGCTAGTTGGCGACCAATTGCTGGAAATCCAAATCAAGTGATTGATTTATGGAAAGGAGATGTATTGTTTAGTGCTGAAACTATGGCTTATCGTCCTTTTAGTCAAGATCAACAATGGGTTAGACACCTTCGAGAAAATGCGCCGAAAGAAAAAATTGTTCCCTTATATACACTACCGTATTCACCTTTGAAGTAAAGGTAATAATTATTCCTTAAAGTCCTTTTTTTTATTTTCCCCTTCATTTTAAGACAGAAGCTTATGAAAAAATAAATAGTTGGCTAAATTCATAATATTATGCATGACAAAGTTGCTTTGGTGTATACCGACCAATACGGTAAATACGATTTTGGCCCAAATCATCCGTTGCGTCCATTAAGGTTGAAACTAACATATGATCTTATGGAAAAACTAAATCTTCTGAGTCATAGAAGGCTAGAAATAAAAGAACCAATAGTAGCAACTCAAGAACAAATAGAACGAGCTCACGATCCCGAATATGTTGAAGTAGTTAAAAAATTAAGTGCCAACCCTGAAGATAGAATAATTCAACCCTATTTGTACGGTTTAGGTCCAGGGGACAATCCCGTATTTAGAGGAATGTATGAAGCTTCCGCTCTTGTATGTGGAGCAAGTATCGTAGCTGCAGATTCAGTTTGGAAAAACGATGATGTTGTAATTGGATTTAATCCTGCTGGAGGATTACACCACGCTCAAAAAAAAACGGCTTCAGGGTTTTGTATTTTCAACGATATCGCGGTTGCGATACATCACCTCAAGCACTTAAAAAAAGACATTAAAATTGCTTATTTAGACATCGATTGTCACCATGGCGATGGCGTACAATGGTTATTTTACGACGATCCGAATGTGTTAACGATTTCTTTTCATGAAAGTGGAAAATTTTTATTTCCCGGCACAGGACACACAAATGAGATTGGTGAAGGGCCGGGAAAAGGATTTTCGTTAAATTTCCCTTTACTCCCTGGAACTAATAACAGAATGCTTGTAAAACTATTTAGATACTGCGTGCCTAGAATTTTAGAAGCTTATTCCCCCGATTTGTTATTTACTCAATTAGGCGTTGATATGTACTACAACGATCCGTTAACTCAAATGGGAGCTTCTATATCGGCCTACAAAAATATTGCTCAAACCCTTTATACTAGTTCTCACGATTATTGTAATAATAGATGGGTTGCGGTAGGAGGAGGTGGTTACCTCATGACGGTCGTCCCAAGAGCATGGAGCGTATTCCTAGCGAGGATGCTAGATGTAGAATTAAAAAATGAATTACCCAACGACTGGATAGAACTAGTTAAAAAAGAAGTTCCTAATGAGGACACTCCCTATTTATTATGGGATCACGACGATAAATCCGAGGTCGAACTCCTTTCTCATCCAGAAATTACAAAAAAAATGATTGATTATAATAAAGAATTAAAAAATCTATGCGATAACGAATATTTACCCAATATTTCCAAAAGATAAAAAGAAGTTAGTTAATTTGGAATATTATTTTTTTTAAGAATCCAGTTATCAATTATAAAGTTTTGAGAGATATCGTTTGAAGAATCGTAATTTGATCGGATTACCGATTTAGGAATCCAAATTTCTTTATCCTTATTAAATTGGATAAGCAACGCTTTTTCAGTTTCTCCCTCTATAACTCCATTTATTTGACTTACTTCGTTTTCTTTATTTTCGATGGATTCTTTAACAACAGGTAATACCGTAGCTTTATTATCTTGATTCCGTTGTTCATTATATTTAGGACTGCTATCAACAGCTTTTCCTGAAGGCATTTTTGAAATCGTCGCAAACTCTATTTTTTCTTCTAAAATGTGCTTTAATAATAGCCGGAAAATCTCAGTTTGAGAAAAGTTCAACATTTTAGAATAATTACCAATATAAATCAGAAGTTTTTTCTTAGCCCCGTCTTCCCATTTAAAAGATATCTGGGTCTTCACATCCTTAAAATTATGATAGCTAGACCAGGAATCGCAATTTCTTTGTAATACGTCAAGAATCATAACTATTTCATCCAAGTTACATTTTATTGTCTTTCCTTCTCCTAAAGAGGGTTTTTCCCACGAACCATCTGGTTTTTTCTTAATACACTTAAAAAATATAAAAGAATCCGATTTTGAAGAGCTAAGAAGCGTAAGTCCTGTTGATTGTCCGAAAAAGCTTTGACTATGTTTATCTACCATTTTTATCACATTTTGTAGTTATAATTGCTTTTTTACTGAATACAGTTAATTGGATTTTTAATATTCTGATTCTATTTAAAGAAAAATTTTTGTGACAACTCAAAATTTAGTGTTTTTCAATGAGCTGAAATTCATCGGTTGAAAATTATAAATCAAAATGAAAAACTAAAATCTATTCCTTACTGAATTTAGCTTACTCTCTTGAAAACATAATCAGTTGCGGTTTTTGTGTATCCCACTCCACGCTTATGTTTTTCCATGAATTCTACGGTAATTTTAATATCTTTTTTTGGTATAAAATACTTTTCCAGGGCTCTAGTGCTATGTGTGAATTTATTACTTCTCTTGTGTATAACAGCAATAAATTCATAACCTGGCGAAATAGATGCTAAACTCGCATCTCCATGACTACTATTTGCCATTAAAATTCCACCAATCTTTAAATACCTCTTGCAAGCATGGGATATAAAACCAGAATATTGAGATATTAACAAATCAAACTCTTCCTCATCAAATGGAAGGGGAGAATTAAAATCAGCCTTAACATACGAATATACTGGCTCTTCAGAATAGCTCTTTCGTTTCTTGATATAATTATATACCTCATCTGAATCATAAAAGGGTTCTAGTTTCTTATACACGTCATTGAAAATTACATCTGGAAATATAAAGGATGGAGTAATATGAGCATAGGCACCTGGATAGAGTACTTTTTTGATTGTATAATTCTCATTAAGCCTCTCGAATAAACCTACTCTTT
>JAHQWJ010000079.1 GCA_029856125.1 Promethearchaeia archaeon
TTTAAATTATCATTTTTATTAATCCATAATTTTATTTAAGAACACTATTATATTATTCTAAAGGTTATACTATATACAGATAAAGAGCTTAAGATATTATCAATATGACAGAGGAATTTGAAAAAAGAAATCACGACAAAGAAGAAAATTCCAAGAAGCAAATTTCTAATAATGAAAAAGAAACAACAGGAAACAATAAACCCGTAATCATTAATGCTGAAGCTTATAAGAATATTATTTTATATGCTAGTAGATATGCAAACCAAGCAATTCCTTCAAAAGATTGGAAAGAAATTTACGGTATTTTAACGGGGTATGTTGATGACGATTTTGTATTTGTAAAGAATTCATATCCATTGACCTTCGGTCATGATACTGATGTACAATTAGACGAACGACACTATGTATTTATATCTGAAATAGAAGACATGTTATATGGAGAGGGAAATGGACATTTTATGGTAGGATGGTTTCATTCTCATCCTGGATTATCGCTTTTCTTTTCAGATATTGATATTTCCAACCAGTTATGGTTCCAACAAAACAATCCTGATTTTTGTGGTCTAGTTTTTGATCATACTATTCTCGGAAAAAAAAGAGAAGAAAAAATTGAAAATAATATTCTAACCAAATATGACACTGGATTTGAGATATATAGATTAACCGATGTCACCGTAGATGTAAATTCTGTTGAGTTTGAAAATAATTATCATAAAATCGATTATATTGTTGAAGGGTTAAACAAATTCTTTTTTGCAAATGTACTCGCTGAGTTATCTTCTTTAGCTTCAGCAGGAAAACCACTTCAAGAGGCTTTTAAGGAACAGCACAAACTTGACTCGAACTATAAAGATTTAGATGAGGTATTGGATAATCAAAACTCCGATTTATACGAAGAAAATCTTGTAGAAATCCCGCTATCTCAGGACATACAATTTAGCGTGAATGATATACCTTATCAGACAAATATGGATGATAACATTATAAAAGAATCAGCTGAACAAATTATATACCAAGGAAATCAAGCTTTTAGAAACAAAGACCCTTTCACAGGTATTGAAAATTATCGCCAAGGAATAGAAAAATATAAAGAAATAAACGATACGACTAGAGTTATGGACTTACTAAGAAAAGTTTCAAGATTCTGTATTTCAAATAATCATTTAGTCCTTGCTCGAGAATTTGCTGAAGAATTATTCAAAGTAGCAGAAAATAACAATCAGATATTTTATAAAGGTATCGCTAATTATATCATCGGTTACATTGTCGTAAAAGAAGAAGAATTAGAGGCCATAGAATTTGGTTTAAAAAAAATTGAAGACGCAGCTGTAGAATTCATCAAAGTTAAAGATTTTGCGGGTGCTGGAATGGCTTTCAATAGAATTGGGTATATTTATGAGAAAAAAATTAAGGATATTGGACAAGCGTGCCTTTTCTATCGTGAAGCTTTGGATAATTTTACGCAAGGTCTAAATTATAACCATCCTCTAAGGATTACCCCGTGGAGCAAACCAGAAGCTTTAATTGAAAAGATTGTAGATTTAAGAGATTTAGTTGATGTTTTATTGCCGGATATTGAAAATAATGAAATTAAAACAAAAGTGGTTAATGATTTGAAAGCTATTCGTTACAATTTCTAATCTCGACATACAACTAAAAACATTTTTCTTAATTTGAAGTAGAACAATCAAAAAAATTAAATTTTAGGAAACATATTTTTTATTAATACTTCTTTTTGGTTGGTTGACAATTCCACGTAAAAAACAAAAAATAAAATTTTCGCGCCAATTTGCATGTAAACATCTCACATCTATGGGAGATATTTCCAATAGTTTACAGCCCCTTTGCAGCTGTGCTGAACGAGATTTAGTGATGGGCAAAAAAGCTTATGTCTGCCAAGTGTGCTCTTTGTACATACAAACAAATCAGCGGATCTCAGATGTTTATGAAGAGAGTAGAAAAGGCGCAGAGAAGAAAATTAAGGAGAAAAAAATAGAATTAGAGGCATTTGAATTAGCTGAACTAGCAGTTGAGAGCGAACTCGATTTAACAATTGATGAATTTGAAGAAGATGATGAAGGGGTTTCTCTAAAATTCGAAAAAAGAAAAGCTGGAAAAGATCAAATTGACGATTCTGAAGAATTTTCGTTAGAATGTCCTTTCTGCGCAGAAGTATTTGGAGATTTAAGATCCCACTTAGCAGAATGCGAATTTGCTCCTGAAGACGCAAGTATAGACGATATTATGCCTAAAAAAACGAGAAAGAAAAAACCTACAGCGACTTCAGGAAAGGGGACAAAAGAAAAACAAGTTTGCCCTTATTGTAAAAAGGAATTCATCAGATTAGGACGCCATCTTACCTCCTGTCCACAACGACCTAAGGATGAGGAGACCAAAGAAAAAGCTGTTAAATCTTAAAAACCTTAATAAAATAATTTTTCCTTTTCAATCTCAAGATACATATTATTCAAATTAAAGCATAATTATGGTTAGCCAAGAAATAATTTACTATTGCAATCCTGTTTTTCGTCCTCCATCGGAAGGAAATTCTCTATTGATTCAATTAACTGAAGGTTGTACATATCGCTGCGATTTCTGTATGTCAAATCTTCGAAAACATTTTAAAATCCGATCAGTTGATGAAGTTAAAAGAGATTTAGACATTGGAGCAAGAAGCAAATATAATTCATCCGTGCGCAAACTATTTTTCCTAGATGGTAATGCTATGGTAACCCCCGTAGAAAAATTATTAGAACTTACTAATTATGCTATAAAGAGTTTTCCTAATTTAGAAAGAGTTGGTGTGTATGCTCATGCGAAGGATATATTGAAAAAATCTGATGATGATTTGAAAGCTTTATCAGATGCTGGACTAAAAATTGCATACGTAGGATTTGAAACTGGCTCTGATGAATTACTTAAAATAGTTCACAAAAACGCTACAAAAATGGATTTTATTAATGCCTCAAAAAAATTAATGAAAGCTGACATAACATTGTCTGCAACGTTTATTAACGGTCTTGGAGGGGCAAATAACGAGAGCGTTTCTAAAACACATGCTCTTGAATCAGCAGATTTAGTAAATAAAATCTGTCCTAATGACGATAGGATATGGTATATCGCGTTTTTATCTCTCATGGTTCCACCAGGTACTGTTATATACGAGAAAAAAATGCGTAACGAATTTAAAGAGATGAATTCTTACGAGATACTATCAGAATTGAAGCTATTCGTTGAGAACATAAATTTTACTAATAAGTCCGCAAATTGCATCTTTAGGTCTAATCATGCGTCTAATTATTTACCACTCAGAGGCGTATTAGAAAGAGATAAATCTAAGATATTAAGCCTTATTGAGTCTGGTTTAAAAAATAAAAATAGTTTAAGAGCAGAGCATTATCGGGCTCTATAGATTTTAAATTTCAGATAATCCTTTTGATTTCACTTATTAAAAATTACTTGTCGATTATATTGCGTATATTTTTTTATGGGACTTTTTGGATTGTTTAAGAGGAGATTAATTATATCTTCAATTTTATCGGGGGATATTGACAATTTCTCGGATATTTCATTTATGCTTAGTTTTTCGTAGTTCTTAGCCATAGATTCGAATTGAATAAAAAGTAAATTTTGATAAATAGTAGTAACTAGTTCTTTCAAATTGGGAAAATTCACATGTCGGGACTCTTTCATAAAGGTTAGCATTTTTCCAGAAGCATCGTTATAGTTAAGAACTTTATAAGAACTAATGATAGTATACAATTTCTTGATATATGCGAAATATGTATTAATATCGTCACGCAAATCATGAAGGTTATATTGATTTAGATTGTCATCGACTTCATTTTTTAACATTGCTAAAAGTTTTGTGAAATTTTCCAAATTAGATTCAGTGAGGTTTTCTTTCGTAAGATTGTCGTATCTTCTAAGAAAAATTTTCCGATGTTCATCAAATTCAACCCGGAGTTTTTGCTGTAATTGGGTGAATTCCTTAGTCTCTTTTTCCAAATCAAAATCTGACTGGTATTCTTCTATGAGAGTTAATGTAGATTCAATTTTAATTAAAGCAGAGTTGAAATCATCACTATCCATTTTTTTTAAAATAATTGATTTATAAAATTCTAATTCTTCAATTAATTCTTTTTTTTGCTTGTATCTATCAATTTTATGATTTGAACTCATAATCAATTACAGCGAATTATTTACCTCAAGCCTATAATTACATTAAAGATCAAACGATAATTTAAATCTTAATGTAAAAAACTATAGTTTATTGACTATATGCATTTTGATTCTAAAAAGGAAAATAAAATGTAAAAATTAATTTAATTTTTAATATAGTTAAAATTCTTTGATATCTATTCCTTATCTGTAGTTTTGTCTAATTCTTTTTCAACATTATCGATATCGTCTTCTAGTTCTTCTATTTCTTCTTCAAGCGTATCCGCTTCTTTTTCTAATTTCTCAGCTTTTTCTTCCAATTCCTCAGTTTCTTCTTCCAATTCCTCAGTTTCTTCTTCCA
>JAHQWJ010000081.1 GCA_029856125.1 Promethearchaeia archaeon
GGAATAACGTAAGGCATTACGATAATAATTGAAGATTTAACTCTATATATTGCGTCTTTAATTGCCGCTATTAACGCATCTCGTCCTACTATCTGCCAAGTGGTAATTTCTTCTATTTCAGGGATGGAACTTGAAGCGGTATTAATATCGCCTAATGTGTTTTCATTTTTTTCAGCAATTTCTGTGGCGTCGTCAATTGAGTTCATAAATTGAAGCGTAAAATCTGCTATTGCATCTTTAATGTTTTGGGTTGTGTCTCTTGTTGTAGTGGTTAAACTACCTTGGAGCGATTTTGCATTTTCTTCGTATTTTGATTTATGATCTATTAGCATTTCACCCAAATTTCGATCTAGGTCAGCTGATTCATCACCCCATAGACTTATCTCTTCAGTTATTTTATCGGATATATTTCTTTTCCCACCGATAAATTTATCATCGAGATCTCTAATCCAGTCTTCTTTAATTCGTTTGACATCCGTATCATACTCAATATAATGTCTTAAGGAATCATCTTTGTGTCTATTAATAGCTTCGTCGTACTGGTGGTTGTGTGTTTTAAGTGAATTCCCTAACGAATCTTTCAGCTTAGTCGTGGTATCAGAGCAATCTTTTACACCACTTTGTAAGGTACTATCGATTTCACCTGACATGTCGGTTGCAAGCGTTTCTAACTGCACATTTATTGTTTCTTGAGCTTTATGGTCAAGTTCTGTTGTTTCTGTTACGACATTATCGTTTTCTTTTGTGACTGTATCTGTTACTTCTGTTTTCAATAAATCTGTGGTTTCTCTTGTATTTTTAACGTAGTCTTCGCTTGTTTTTGTAAAATCAGCTTTCATTGGTTCGGTATATGTTAAAACGTTCTGAATTGTAGTTTCGTGTCGCGCTTTGTACTTTTTCTTCTTTCCCATCCAGAAAAATCCCTTCTTGCCCATTTCTGCTGTAAAATCAGTAAATCTATTGGCATGCTCTAGTAGGTTATCAATAAGCGTTAAAGTCATACTTTTAAATTCGATAGTTTGATCTGTTAATACCCTGTGTCTTTCATCAACTGTAGCTTTTAAGTTAGTTTGAAGCGTATCAGTCGTATTTTTAAGATGATTCAAATGCTCTTTTAACAAGTTAGAAATCCTTTCTTTAAGATCAACTACAATTTTATCCATACGTTCTAAATATTTTTCGAGAATTTGTTCCATTCTTGGTTTAAGATCGTTTGCAATCGTTTGATGTCTATCGACATGATCATCTAAGTTACTTTTTAATTCTTTTTCTAAATCCTCAATTCTTTTAGAAAAATCAGATAAGAGTTCTGCAATCAAACTAGTTAAATCATCTTTTGCTTTATTAACGGTAGATTCGTTTTCATTTACTCTAGTATCGCAAATATTTTTGTTATTAGAGTTTAGAGTATCCATAATGGAATGCAAATTTTCTTCTAAAGTCTTTGAAGTGTCAGTAAAACGATTTCTCGAGCTATTTATCCTCTCTCTTTTGGTGTTATTCTTAGTATCCGAGTCTTCAAAAAATAGACTAATTTGATCTTCGACCGCAGTTGCCACTTCGTTAATGCTTTTATCTTGAATCGCTTCTAATTTCTCAAATCGATTTGATTGATCAGCTAAAATAGAATCTTTAATCTCCCCAATCTCGTCCCTGAATATTTTTGACTCTCCTATGTAGAGTTCAAAGAAAGGCTCTAATGGGATGTATCTGTCAACAATTCCTGTTACTTTTTTAAGAAAGCCTTTCTCTACTAACCAATTAGTAATCTCGAGAACTGCTTCATATGTTAATTCCGGGTGGTTTTCTACTAAGGACAAATATACTTCAGATGAGGTTGCTCTTGGGACTCTTAGATATACGATGTATACATTAATTTGTTCTTCAGTGAAACCAAATCGAGTGAAAATTTCCTTCGTGAATTCTTTTAAGCTCATAAGATTTTCTCTATTTTTAGATTTTTAAAATTCTGATTAAAATATAATTAATTGAATTCCTTTTCAATATTTTTATAATATTTTAGTATGTATAATAATATTTTCGAAATTATTATATTAAAACTTAAGGATTAAGAAGCTTCATTTTTTGAGACTTTAATCTTATTCATAGAAATAATCGTGCGTTATATTCCTTTATTCAAACCTAATTATAAAAAAAAACAAATTTGTCAATTCTCAAGCCTACTTTCATCATTCAATGGGAGAATGTTATTCCTCAATCCTTTAAATACCGCTATTATTTGTATTAATTAATACAATTTAGTGATAAAAAAAAATGAAAAAATTAAGTAAAATTCTCTTAGGCACGTTTTTCCTAATGATTTTATTTTCGACGATTACTTCGTTCAATGTCGTAGCAGTTGCTGATCCCGACGATACAATATATGTTCCAACTGACACGTACCAAGCACAAATACAAGCTAACACCATGAGCATGTTTCAAGTTAGGAACAGAACTCGATTAAGAGTAGAAGCCAATGTCAATTTAGAATTAAACCTTGATTGTGATGCTTTAAGAATCGGTGATAAAGATTTTGCTGTTGAAATTGAAGGAACTGGCGATCTTCAAATGACTATGACTTGTACTGAAGAACAGGCAGAATCAGGGCTAATGTTGGGGAATACACATCAAATAAGAACTCGCAATCGCAATCAGGTCCATTATGAAGAAGGATTTGTTGTCTCATTAGAATGCAACGGAACTTTTACGCAAGCAAGGTTAAGTATAAGTGCTACTGACGAAAATCGAATGGGTGAATGGGCGTACTACAACGAAGCAACAGAAGAATGGGTTAGCGTACCAACAACTGTAGTAGATGGTTATTTGACTGCAGAGGTAACTCACTTTTCGACATGGACAATACTCATACCTGATTACACACTAGCAATAGTTGGATTTAGCATCGCTGGCGGAGTTGCTGTAATAATAATCGCTTCAGTGTTCTACATAAAAAAGAGAAAATAATCGACAAAGTTATTATATAAATAATAATTTTTTTTTTAAATTTTTAAGTAAAAATATTCTAACTACCAAGAATTAGATTAACTATATGTTTACATTAAAATTAAAGAACAGATCAAAATTATACAGTATTTTTATTCTATTATTAGTAATCATTAATTTCAATATTCTAATTTCTCAAGTTTTATCCCATAGAACTGAAAATATTTCGGGATTTTCTACTCAGGATAATATCTACCCTAACGAATCTGTGAAATACGTCTTTTTTAACAACATAATTTTCGATATCTCCACCGATTCTTTTATCGATCTTAACATCCACTACGAAAATAATATTGAAAATCGTCAAATATATTTTCTTATCAACAATAGCAACCCTATATCCCTTAATATAAGTTCCAAAGTATCAATGCAGAATTTTGGAATGTCCGGAATGCCTCAAGAACCAAGAAAAACTGACAACCAATTTCAGTATAGATATAATTGCATTCTTCAAATTAAAACTAACACTACAATAGAATCTCTGACAATAAAAAGTACCAAAAGGTCGGTATACGGCTTAAATCCTAATTTAGAATATTCCTTAGCGTTGTATGAATCCTCACAAGACTCTTGGGCGCTTATCGATACAATCGAGGAACTAAATGAATCTAGTTCGGAATATACTTTAGCCGGTTCAGTCTCTAACATCCAAGCAGACACGGAATATTATATTACTTTTTATGAGGTCGCTAATATCCTTGACAATTGGTTTTTTATGATTATTTTAATTGTTGGTGTGATAGGAATTGCTTCAATCGCGATTTTAATTTCAAAAAAAGATTATTTTCAATACCTAAAAACTAGAACCATTCCAATTGAAAAGGGTGCGCATCGTTTAAGCTTAGAAGACGTCTTAGAGAACGAGAATAGGAATAAAATTATTGACTTAATTCTTAAAGAACCTGGAATTCATTTTAATGAGTTATTGCGAAAAACTGAAATAGCTGCAGGTAATCTCGTCTGGCACCTCGATATTTTAGAAACTTACAAGGTAGTGGGTAAAAAAAGGATCGGAAACTTTATTGCGTATTTTCCCTATTATCAAAAAAATCCTATATCGAACCTCGATCTTCAATTGAGTAAAAGCAAGTTAACGTTAGGTATTCTCGAAATGATCGAGAAAGAGCCAGGTCTTTGGAACAGTATAATCACAAAACATTTTAAGGTTGACCATAAAACAATTCAATATCATATTAATAAGTTAAAAGACCTAAATCTCATTCACTTCAGAAGTGAAGGGAGAAAGAAAAAAATATATCCCAATTTGGAATCAGATTATTTTAATAACAACGGTAAGTAGAGATTCTTGTAAGGCAGAAGATAGGGCAGGGCATTATATATTTAGTAATATTGTTAAACATTGTGAGACTTGATTTTATATAAATCATAGTTTATGATGTGGTGTTTTGAGCTCAATATCTAACAAAGAATTTCATCTGCG
>JAHQWJ010000082.1 GCA_029856125.1 Promethearchaeia archaeon
GTTCATGTCTTGCTAAGCGTGCCGATTTATATATTCTTGATGAGCCTTCAGCATATCTAGACGTACAAGAACGATTAAAAATAGGACAAATAATTCGTACTGTTACAAAAAGAAATAATGCTGTCGCTATTTGTATAGAACATGACATTCAAATCGCTGATTCTTTAATTGACCGAGTTCTCCTTTTTACTGGAAAGCCAGGAGTTCATGGAAAAACGATTGGACCCTTAAATAAACGCGAAGGAATGAACCTCTTTCTAAAAGAAATTGATGTAACCTTCCGAAGGGATACTAAAACAGGTAGAGCTCGATTAAATAAAAAAAATTCTCAATTAGATAGAGCACAACGCGCATCTGGACAGTTATGGGGTGTGCATTAAATTTCTGAAATATTAGATGCTTTGTAAAAATTCATTTAAAACGGAAGTAATAGCTTGAAGATCCATTAGAACTTCACTACTCCCATCAAAGCTGACATCTCCAGCTTCATGAGCACCAGAAATTTCAATTGTTCCAAAAAGAATTCCTGTAAAAGTCGCCATATTAGTTGTAAAGGCTAGTGTAGGATTGTCGACATCACCTTCTCCATAGTCCACTTTTCCTTCTTTGAATTTAAGCCAAAATTTCTTGTTTTCATCCGATATGATTATTTGGCCTAAGAAGTCCATATCTAACATAGCCATATCTTCGAATTCTTCTCTTAATCCCGCAAGTTCTGATGAAGTCTGTTTATATATTTCAAAAATTTTGAGACAGTCTCCAGAGATAACACTACCATCAGATAGTTTTAATTTAATCTCATTTAATAATTCTGAATTTACCATTTTTATCACCTTATAATATATGAAAAAAATATAGATTACATCTATTTCAATTTATTTATCCCATAAAAATCAAATATGTCGCTAATAGAAACATTAAGAAACCTTATTTATAGTCCAGAATTTTTTAGACATGGTTAAAATGGAAGATTTGGAAAAAAAATTATTTGATCAAACATGGACTTTCAACAATAGAGAAAAAATCATCCTAAAAATGCAAAGTAGTCAATACGATGTTGCGATTATAGGAGCGGGTATAACTGGAGCAGGTATTGCAAGAGAAGCAGCAATGAGAAACTTAAGTGTTGCTGTAGTAGATATGCAAGATTTTGCTGCAGGAACTTCATCGAGAAGTACAAAAATGGCACATGGCGGAATTAGATATATAGCCTATGGCGAAACGGCTTTAGTTAAAAAGGCTACTCGCGAAAGAAATTGGATGAGGGTTCAGATACCCCATTTAGTTAGACCTCTACCATTCTTTTTGCCACTTATTGAAGGATCGAAGCTCAAAAAACGTGATTTAGTAGGAGTTACCAAAATCTATGATTTTTTAAGCGATGATAAATCTGAATTTAAAAATTACAAAAAAAGCAAATATTATACTGCTGAAAAGGTTTATGAACTGGAACCCGAATTTAATAAAGAAGGTCTTCAAGGTGGTATAGTTTATTACGATACTAACATCGACGACGCTCGTTTAACGATTGAAATCCTAAAAGAAGCAATAATTAGAGGAGCAGATTCGATAAATTACTGTAAAGTTATTGAGTATATCGAGAACGACGAGAAAATCGTAGGAATTAAATGTCAGGATCTAGAAAAAAAAGCCGATTTTGAAATTCGGGCTAAAATAGTAATAAATGCGACAGGAATATGGACGGATAATCTAATAAAGAGTTACCCCGATACAATTCCAAATCCGTTAATTAGACCAACTAAGGGAGTTCATCTCTTATACAAGCGTGAAAATATAGGAAATACCATGGCAAATGGGCTTTATTCAGGTGTTGATAACAGATTTTTTTTTGTTATTCCGAGGAATAAAAAGTACACACTTGTAGGAACAACCGATACTGATTATCAAGGTGATTTAGCAAATCCATTTTGCGATAAGGAGGAGGCAGATTACTTAATTGAATCTGTTAAGTTATACTATCCGAATGCAAAATTAGAATATGAAAATATTCTTTCTACATATGCTGGAATCAGACCGTTAGTAATGCAGAAAGGAAAACCAGAAACTCAAGTTTCACGAAACCATCTAATCTTTTTCTCTAACGACAACTTACTTACAATAACAGGGGGGAAGCTAACAGAATGGCGTGAAATGGCAGAGGATTTATTTGAACATATTGAAGAAAAGAAAATTTTCCCAGAGATAAAAAAAGAGAAATATTGGTCTCGCCAACCATTTATCATTTCTCTAGAAAAAGATGAATGGTTAGATATTCTACAAAATTCAGACATTCACTTAGAAGAGGATATATCAGATCATTTATATCAACAATATGGAAAAGGAGCTATTCATATTATCAAATTGATAAAGGAAGATGAGTCTTTAAAAGAACGGGTTATCGACGAGAATGATTTCATTTACGCTGAAATCCTCTATGTACTAAGATACGAATTGACACCTCATTTGATTGATGTGTTCTGTCGACGAACAGAAATGTCACTATGGATACATCACCGAAGAGCATTTGAAGCAGCAGAAAATGTCGCAAAAATTATGCAGAAGGAATATTCTTGGGATAATGAAACAAAAAATGGAGAAATTCAGAGATATTTAGACTATGTAAAAAAGTGTGTTTCATTTATTCCTTAAAACTAAAAATATAGTCATTCTTCGTTACTTTTTCAATTTAATACAATTTTAAAAATTGGACTAGATATAATATAAATACTTAAGAAGTGATATAGAATTTAATAACAATTTTAAATTAACTTAAAGAAGTGAAATTTATTGATATATCAATTTGATTTTACAGAAGGCTTTTTAAGACCTTTGGCAGAATTCGCTGGATTCTTTACTTTGATACTTGGTGTCATGTGGTTAGTTTACGCAATATACGAAGCTCAAAGAAGAGGATCAGTTAAAAAAAGAAAAGTTGAAGACTGGAATTTCGATGTTACAAAGTTTTTGAAATTTCTAACCTATTTTGGAATAATCATTGGTATCTTAAGTATACTTAGTGGAGTTGGTGGTTTAGTTCTAGACCAAGCGCCCAGCGTTGCGTATGCTGCTAATACCCAGGATGCTAAAAGCTTGTTTGTTTCTATATTTTTGATTATTGTGGGCATCTTTACTTTGTTAAAACCTTTAAACGACCTTCCTATATCTAGCGTGATAGGAATACTTTTAGCATCATTAATAGTTGTTGTAGCAGTTTCCGCGATTCCCGATCAAGTAGTCGAACTTATTGCTGTATTCATCGATCCAAAATTGCTTTTACTAATAATTTTTATAGTGGTATTTGCTGTCGTTGCACTGACTGTTAAATTTTATATAGGAGTTTTAATGGCAATTTCAAAAGCTATATCGTGGCCTGTTTTGGCGTTCGTTTTAGCAGCATTCTGTTTACTTCAAGGGTTTTTACTCCTCGTCGTAGGGGTATCAATAACGGGATTTTTTTAATCTAATATTCTAATCTTTTTTATTATTATTTCTATATTCTTAAAAGAAGTTAAACCCTTGAGAGGATTTTCTATTAATTTCGCCCTTAATATCGTTACTTAAATCATATTGGCAATTTGGACATTTTTTTGAATCTGTTATATCAATTTTTGTGAACCTGTAACCACTCCTACCCAATATTAAGTGATTACAGTTTGGGCAAAATGTATTTCCTCCTTTTTCGTGACTTATATTCCCGACATACACATAATTAATACCTTCTTTTTTGGCGATTTTATACGCTCTGTCTAATGTTTCAAATGGAGTTTTTTTCATAGATGGTTGCTTAAAGTCTGGATGATATGCAGAAAAGTGAGTAGGGGTGTCATCTCCAAGGTTGTCAACAATCCATTTAGAAAGTAATTCAATTTCATCATCGCTATCGTTTAAATCCGGTATTATTAGATTTGTTATTTCTATGTGAATTCCGTTAGATTTAAACTCTTTAGCCGTATCGAGCACGGGTTGCACTGATGTAACTCCACAAATAGTTTTATAAAATTCATCTGACATTGATTTGATATCTATATTAGCAGCATCAATTCCAACATCGATTAACTCTTTTCTAGCTTCTGCAGTAGAATACCCGTTTGTTACCAGAATAGTCTTAATACCCTCTCGTTTTAGTAATGATGCAGTATCTATAATCCATTCGTGCCAGATTAAAGGTTCGTTATAAGTATAAGCAACTGTTTTTGCTCCGCTCCTTTTAACCATTTCAACTAGCTCACTAGGCGTTGTTTCCACTAAACTCATTCTTCGATTTTGTTGTCCTTCTAATGTGTAAAACCCACTTTTTCCATTTTCAGATGGACTTGCTTGGCTTATATTCCAATTTTGACAATTTTGGCACTTGAAGGAGCATCCTATAGACGCAATAGAATAAGCTGTGGCTCCCGGCCAAAAATGATAGAG
>JAHQWJ010000083.1 GCA_029856125.1 Promethearchaeia archaeon
CAAGAAGTGTGGCTACGAATTTTAAACTTTTTTATTATCCTTTTATTTTTCTTAACTAATTTTTTATGAAATTAAATATTGTGGTAACAATTCAAATCTCAATTATCTAAAATTAGAATCTACATAAAAAAAGAAAAAAAATTAAATTCTATAATGGTTATATTCTTGCCTTCTTTTGTTCGTGAAGTTCTTTGAGTTGTTCTTGCATATTACTAAGTCTTTCTCCGTGTAGAGGGTATTTGACGAGTGCTAATATACCAATTGCTAAAGCTATTGCTGGAAAAATAAATATTAACGCTCTTAATCCGAAAGCAACTTGTGATGGATCAACTGTCGGATCAAAAGTTGCCCAACCAACGGTACTAAATATGGTACCTATTGCCAGTATTACAAGGACATTAGAAAATCTGAGGACTAAAGCATTTACTCCATAATATCCTGCTTCTCTACGCATTCCAGTAGCGAGTTCATCTTCATCTACGATATCAGCAACTACCAGATCGATAATATATAACGAACCTGCTAAGCCAATACCCATAAAGAAGAACACAATCATACCTATTGTAAAATCCACTATAAACATTAATGGCAATAGTGCTAATATCCAGATTGCCATGGAGATCATCCAAGCTTTTCTATTACCTATTCTACGGACAATTGGTCTCCATAAGACTGTAACAAAAATTGTAGCAGATAAAAAAGCCACACCTAAAAGGAGAGACGCCATAAATGCATCAGCTTGATTTAAAACGAATTTTGCATACAGTGGAATAATTGTAGGTAGCATCCCAAAAACAAACCAATTACAGAGCTCACAAATTATATAAAACCTGAATGATTTACTTTTAAAGCAAAATTTTATGGTTTTGAACAAACCAAATGCATTCTTATAATCCTCACTAAATTCTGGTCTTTCTCTTGGACCAAATAATAAAAAGATTACAATTCCAACGACGACAATTATACCCGCTATAATTCCAAACATTTGATATTCTGGTAAGGATGTTGGTGCCGGAGCTGAGTAATCTGATATTATAAATCCAGGTAATATAAAAGCGAAAAGTAGGCTAATAATAGTAAAGA
The DNA here is from genome assembly GCA_029856125.1 of Promethearchaeia archaeon. Lineage (GTDB taxonomy): Archaea > Asgardarchaeota > Lokiarchaeia > Sigyniarchaeales > SOKP01 > SOKP01. The sequence goes on from JAHQWJ010000083.1 coordinate 1,084, forward strand.
TTTGACGAACATTGTTTCCCTTGGTTCTTTCTTTCTTAGACAAGAAGATTTCAGGAAAAAGTGATGTGTAGTTTAAGCTGAACGCAGTGTAGAATAATTCAAAGACGATAATAATTATCAAGAAATAAAAGAAATTACCTACTTGATTTGCAGGACCGATTGGCAAAGGAGGTGTGAATAAGAAATACATAGTTAAAGCTAAAGGTATGAAAAAAATAATAATATATGGTAAACGTCGGCCCCATTTAGTATGGGTTCTGTCGGATAGATAACCTATAAGAGGATCGTTGAACATATTCCAAACCGACCATATTGTATACCCTAAAGTGATCAACCAAATATCTATCTGAACAACCGCAAAATAGAACGTAAATACTAAGAGTATAAATGATTGATATGCAGTTTGATCGCTTATTTGTCCAAAACTATAAAAAAACGCTTTTTTAAGAGTTCCATTCTCTTTTTCACTCATATTAAATCAGTATATAATAAATTTTAATAAATTATAATTAATCTTAATCAATTTTTTTTCTTATAAATATTTGGTGTACTTTATCTATACAATAATGTCCAACTTATTTCTTAAAATTTATTTCAGAAAATAAATGGATCAAAATTATTAGGTAATAAAAAAAAAGTTAAATTTTTGATTTTTTTTCTTGATGAATTTTGTTGCGTTGTTCTTTGATTTCTTTTAAATATTTGCCATCTAAAGGGTAAAAATATATTGCAATAATTGCAATTACCAGAGCTATGACGGGAAATATGACCATTAAACTCCTTAATTCGAAATCTGGGATGTTAATTGGATCGAATTCACCCCAATCAGCAATAAGAAAGACAGGTCCTATAATTAGAAACACAAATACCGTCGCAAATCGCTGAAAGAAGATGTTGATCCCGTAATAACCCCCCTCACGGCGTATTCCTGTTTTCACTTCGTCTTCATCTACAATATCTGCAATGATTATATCGATTATGTATAAAGAGCCCGCTAAACCTATTCCAATTAAGAAGAATACGATAAAAGCTACTACTTCCATACCAGGTCCTAGAAAAAACAATGGGATTAGCGTAATAATCCATACTGTCATTGAAATTAACCACGATTTTCTCGGACCTAACTTTTGAACCAACGGTTTCCAAAGTACTGTCATAAATAGTCCGGCAGATAAGAAACTGACACCTAACAAAAGAGATATCATGAAAGGGTCTTCAAAACCTAAAATAAACTCACCATAAAGGGGAACTATTACAGGAATCATGCCATAAACAAACCAATTAGCAATTTCTGCGGGAATGTAACGCATGAAGCTCTTATTTTTAAAACTATATTTTAACGTGTTAAAAAAATTAGGAGCCTCTTTATAATCCTCGCGAAATTCTGTTCTTCCTTTTGGTGAAAATTTTAGGAAAAGCAAACCAGCAATAATGACAATTATGGCAACTACTATTCCAAAAGTAGGATATTCTCCCGGTAATGGGCTTGTATAGCTAGAAATAAAAATACCCGGCAAAAGGAAGGCTGCAAGCAATCCAAATATAGCAAAAATTTGTCTTACATTATTACCTTTGGCCCGTTCTTCCTCAGTTATAAAAATTTCTGGGTACAAAGAAGTATAATTTATATCATACATTGTAAAGAATAATTCAAATACAATGATTATTGCCATAAAATATATGAAGTTTATCGTAGGATCGGTGATACCTATTGAAGTTAGTGGTGTAAACAATAAAATCATAATCACTGCTATTGGAATTAAAGAAACCATGATCCAAGGGAATCTGCGCCCCCACTTCGTATGAGTTTTATCTGATAAATATCCGATAAATGTGTCGTTGAAACTATTCCATATCGACCATATGATAAAAGCAAGAGAAATTAGAGTTATATCGATTCCTACTACAGCAAAGTAAAATGTAAAAGTTAAAAAAGTGAATGCTTGGTAGGATGCGATATCGGCAATTTGACCGATACTGTAGGAGACTGCGCGTTTATACGAAAATTTTCTTGTTTGGTTTTCACTCATGATCATCAATTTTAAATAAATTTTAACGATTATATTTATTTTCTGTCTATATAAATATATAGATGAGAAATATTCTTATTTCTCCATTTTCTGCCCAATAATTTTATTATGATAAAAACCCATTAAAAGAATAGTATTGTTTTTTTAAAATTCGAGATTCTATTATTTCTATTAAAAATTATTAAATATCTCCTAAATGATAAAAATGGACTTAGAGAAGCTTTTCAAACCAAAATCTATGGCAGTAGTTGGGATTTCAAAAAAAAATCCTCTCAGCCCAGGAAGAATAGTTCTGTTAAAAAACGAGTTTGAAATGAACGTAAAGGTATATGGTATATATCCAACGGGCGGAGATCTTGAAGGAATTCAATTATACGAAAAATTAGATAAATTACCAGAAATCCCTGACTTATTAGTTATTGCAGTCGGACCAGACGATACTTTAGGATATGTTCAAGATTGTGTTGATTTAAATATCCCTTCCTGCGTCATAGTAGGTGGTGGTTTTGCTGAAATCGGTGGAAAGGGGAAGAAAAGGCAACAACAACTCGAGAAAATAGCTTTTGATAACGACATCGCTGTGCTTGGTCCAAACTGCTTGGGTGTCTACGCACCTCCTTTGGTTGATACTATTTTTCTCCCTACAGAAAGAATAACTAGACCTCCGAAAGGATCTGTGGCACTAATAAGTCAGAGCGGTGGTGTACTCGTTGATCAATTTTTCAATAAATTTTTTGAGAGGCATATCGGTGTTTCCACAGCGGTTTCCATTGGTAATCGAGCGGTCGTTGATGAGGTAATGCTCTTAGAATATTTCAGTAAAGTAGATACTGAGACATCGAATATTGCATTCTATTTAGAAGGATTTAAGGAAGGTCAAGCAAGAAATTTCCTGAAACTTGCTAAAGAGTCTGATGATACCGTTATCGTATTTATGGGGGGAAAAACTCGGGAAGGAAAAGTTGCGACTCAGTCACACACAGCCAGTTTAGCCGGAAATTACAAAATCCTTAGTGCTGCATTACGTCAGTATCAAATAATACTCCCTAACTCGGAGAGAGAGCTATTAACGAGCCTAAAAGTTTACGATGTTTTGTCTCATCGAAAAAATCCTTTTGGGGAAAATGTGATTACATATGGAAATGTCGTAATTATGTCAGTTTCAGGAGGGCACGGCGTAATTGCCTCTGATATGTTGAAAAAGTATGGTTTGAATGCAGTGAAACTTGAAAGACAAGAGAAAAAAGATTTAGAAGAGTTAATGAATCCATCAGCGAGGGAAATCGCTTCATTTAATAATCCAATAGATTTGACGGGCTCTGTAGTTGATACTGATATTGTAGATGTATTAAGGTATTTATCAGATATTGAGCGGATTGAATGTGTAATACTGTTGTTACTTCCATACCCTCCCAATATCTCTTTTCAAATAGGGAGACGGATAGCAAACATAGTTTCTACGAAAAATAAGCCTGTAGTGTGTTTTGTTCCATATGTTGCAAAATATGCTCTAATAATCGAATCCCTTGAACTCGCTCACATCCCCGTTTTCCATTCCATTAAGGAAGCAGTTCAAGCGGTTTCTGCGCTTAAACATAGAACCAGAAATGAAAATGTAAAAAAAGGGAATCTATTTTGGTTGTAAATTCAACAAATAACTCTTACTATCTCATTTACATTTTTATGAAAAAAGTTTACTAATTTATTTAAATTAATCTTTTCTATAATTCTTAAAGTAGTTCGATAAAAAGGATGATTATATATGGATAAACACATTGGCTGGATAGGAACAGGCGTAATGGGAAAATCGATGTGCGCTCACATATTGAAAGCAGGATACCCTGTTTCAGTATATAATAGGACAGAAGAAAAAGCTAAAGATTTAATCCAAATGGGTGCTATCTGGTGCTTAAGTCCTAAAGAAGTTGCTGAAAAATGTGATATACTATTTACGATTGTAGGATTTCCTCACGATGTCGAGGATGTCTATTTAGGAGAAAACGGAATTTTAAAATCAATAAAAAATGGCTCGATTGTGGTAGATATGACAACTTCTGAGCCTTCCCTTGCCCAGAAAATTTATAACGAAGCGCGGGAAATAGGCGTATCTTCCTTAGATGCCCCCGTATCTGGAGGAGATGTAGGAGCCAAAAAAGCTACGCTTGCTATAATGATTGGTGGCGATAAGGAAGCATATGAAACAATATTACCCTTCTTCAATTTGATGGGACAAAATATATCTTATATGGGCAAAGAAGGAGCAGGACAACACACTAAAATGAGCAATCAAATTCTTATTGCTTCTACAATGATTGGAACTATCGAATCCCTATTATATGCCTATAAAGCAGGAAATGACTTGGATGCTGTAATAAATGTTATTGGAAAAGGAGCTGCGGGTTGTTGGTCTATTAACAATTTAGGCCCCCGTGTTGCAAAGGGTAATTTTGAACCTGGATTTTTCATTAAACATTTCGTAAAGGATATGGGTATCGCACTAAAAGAAGCGAAGCTTATGAATTTGGCCTTACCAGGACTTGCTCTCGCATATCAATTTTATATGTACGCTATGGCATTAGGCTTAGAAAACCTAGGAAGTCAAGGATTGTACAAAGTTCTGGCTAAAATGAATGGAATTTAGATTAATAATAAATCTTTCTTTAATTAAAATATCGTAAATTTAACGATTTAGATGTGATTTTTTACTATATTTAAACGCATTCGAATTAACTTCTCGATTTTTTTTAACTTGGGCAGTTCAGTCTCCTCGCAGAAAGCGTAGGCTGTCCCTCCAGCACCTGCTCTTGCCGTCCTCCCAATGCGATGTAAAAAAGTTTCCGGTTCATTTGGTAAATCAAATTGTATGACGTGTGAGATTTCATCAACATCAATTCCGCGAGAAGCGACATCTGTAGCTACTAGAACACGTATTGCTCCAGTACGAAAGCTTTGAAGCGCATTTTGACGTGCAGTTTGTGATTTATTCCCGTGTATAGCATCAGTGCGTATTCCCTTCTTTTTTAAATTCTTAACAACTCGATTGGCGCCGTGTTTTGTGCGCATAAAAACTAATGCTCGTTTAATCGATTTATCGAAGAGTAACTTTTGCAATAATGCTTGCTTTTTATTTTTGGATATTAAAAATACAGATTGTTTAAGACTTTCCAAGGTTGGTTGTTCTGGTGATATATCTATTCTTATGGGTGCATTTAGAATACTATTGGCCAGTTTATTAACTTCAGGTGGTATCGTAGCAGAAAAAAGTAGGGTCTGTCGGTTCTTAGGTATATAGTTAATGATGGTACGTATATCTTTGATGAAACCCATGTCTAACATTCGATCTCCTTCGTCTAGGACGACGAAATTAACGTAACCGAGGTTTATATGACCTTGCCTGATCAAATCAAGTAATCTACCAGGAGTTGCAATCAAAATGTCTACTCCTTGTTGTAATTTTTTCACTTGTGGGTTTTGTCCAACCCCTCCATAAACAACAGTATTTCTAAGTCCAGTATATTTTCCATAAATATTAAAACTGTCTTTAATTTGGATTGCAAGCTCTCTTGTAGGAGCAACTACTAAAACACTGATTTTACGCTTGGTTTTCATGTTATTATTGTTCTTTGTACTAACTAATCGTTGCAAGATAGGAAGAGCGAAAGCAGCAGTTTTTCCAGTCCCTGTCTGGGCACAACCTAGTATATCTTTTCCATTCAATATAATCGGGATTGCTTGAGCTTGAATTGGTGTCGGAGCCTCATATCCCGAATCTCTTACTGCCTGTAAAATCTTAGAGTCTAAATCAAGATCAGCAAAATTTAAACCACTATCAATTTGGTTGTCTTGTAATGGTTTATTTTTTTTTGATATCCTAGATTGCACAACTTCTTCTAACCGTGTTACTTCAATAGCAGCAAGACCTTTTTTTTGTGGTTGAATTGTGAAAGTAAGGTAATCACCACTGGTGATATTATTATCTTCGTTTGGTTGCAGTGCAGTATGGTGTAAAAAAATATCCTTACCATCACTATCAAGGGTTATAAATCCAAACCCTTTCTTCTCATTATACCATTTGACCGTTCCGGTCATTCTTTGTGTTTCTTTTAACATTTTTATTCATATTATTCTTTCTTTTATGGGTATAACCTACTCATATATCATTGTTTTATTATGGATAAATCTATGAGCGGGAATATTCACTAAAATAATTAAATACCCCATCTCAAAGGAAGAAATTAGAATTGATGCATTTATCAAAAAAGCATCATTTTAATCGATGAATAAATCTTCAATATTAAGAAGTAATAATTACTAAAAAATAACCCAATATTTAGTAAAAAAGAGTTACATCGCCTTTATAGTTTAAGTATTCAAAAATTTAATAGTAAATATTTCAGAATTTCTCCCAGATAACCATTGAAAATGTTCTACAATTATTATTAACCATAATTTTCAGTCATATAGTTATCAAAATGTTGTAAGGCATCAGGTAAGTTCTTCCGACCAAATCCAATTCTAAAATGAGACGTTCCATAATCAAATTTAGTGCTTGGCATCAATAACACTCCCTTTTTTTCTAATAAATCAAGACAAAATTCTTCTACATCCTGTTCAATTAACAACCTTGGAAATGCAATCGAACCTGCTTTAGGTCTCACCCAAGCTACATATTTACTATATTTTTCGAAAAATTTATCCAGTAGGTTCAAATTTTTATTAATAATGTCCAAATTTCTGTTGATAATTTTGTCTCTTTTACGCAAAGCCAATATTGAAAAAAACTCGCTTAAGGCACTATTGCAAATAGTAGTATAATTCTTGAAAGAAGCGATCTTTTTGAATAGTGCTTTATTTTTTGTTGCAATCCATCCAATTCTTAACCCAGCAAGGCCAAATGCTTTTGACATTACATTTATTGATATTCCTTTTTCGTAAAGATCGCAAGCAGATGGTAAACTGTCAACTTTGCTATACTCCAAATATTTATAAACCTCGTCAGAAAGAACATAAATATCGTTTTCTTTAGCTATCTTAATGATTTTTTCGTAATTTTCTTTTGAGATGAGGTAACCTGTTGGATTATTTGGAAAATTTACAACAATACATTTAGTAGATTTAGTGATGTTAGATTCCAAAAATTTCATATCAAGTTCCCAATTGTTTTCATCACTCATTATCCACTTAGTTACTTTACATCCAATGGTATTAGCGATTTCGTATAGAGATTGATAAGCAGGATATTGGACAATCACATGATCTCCTTTCTTTAATAAAACATTCATAAAAACAAAAATTCCTTCTTGAGCTCCAGAAAAAACAATGATCTCTTCTGGGTCAATATCATGATACAATTTAGCGATTTCTACTCTTAACAAAGGATTACCGATTGATTCTGTGTATCCTAGCCAAACATCTTTAAGATCTTTTAAGGAATCATTTTCTAAAGCTAATAATTCATCTACGCTAAATGATTCGCAATCTGAAGAACATAGCGTATATTTAACATTAAACTCATACTTTGCGAAATATTCTTCTAATTTGAAGTCCTTAATCCTCATTTCATTAAAGAATTAAGATTGGTAAGATATAAAACTAGGTAACATCAATAATTTTTTCAATTTGTTTAATTGACTTCTCAACAAATTCCTTATCATTTATCGTTAACTCAATTGCGTTTTGAGGGCATATCTCAACACACCGACCACAACCTCTACATTCTTCACTTATCCAGGCACGGTTGTCAACCATGTGAATCGCATCGACAAAACAAATTCCTTGCATGCACGTTCCACACCCAATACATTTTTCTGTAACTTCTAAGCTTACTCCCGTCATTTTCTGTATTTTGGACCCTATTTTAGTAGCCAAAACGGGAGAAATTCGCCAGAGACAGCAACAATTACAACAATTGCAAACGCTTAAGAGCTTATATCCCGGATTTACTCCAAGCCATTGCTTATCTAACCGATTTCTACCAATCATATGAACTAATCCAGCTTCCTTACATTTTCTTAGGTGATCAAGGGCTTCTTCCTTTGTTACAAGGCGTCCTAATTGAGGGTTAATTCCTAAAACAGCTTCTCCCAGAAATAAACATCCTAAATCAATCGGGTAGTCGCTACACTGCATTGAATCTCTACATATACAGAAATTCATTACCCAATGGTAGTTAGCTTTTTCTATAAAATGTTCCAAAACTTTTGAGGGCAACACCATTTCCGCTTGTTTCTCAACTTCTTTATTAATAGCTATTACCCTATCTTTCGTTAAGTAAATAATATCGTCTCCTTCAAAAAGTAATAAATCGAAAACTTTTCCAATTATAGGAATCCTCGTTAATTTTGCTATTAATTTAATATTTGGAAAAGTTTTTTCCAGCAAATTTACGAACCACAGAGGTCTTGCCATACTAATTTCAATCCTACTAATTCTGAACTATTATAACTTTAATATCTATTATTCTGTAAGAAATATAAAACTAGTTTAAAAAAACATGGTATCAAGTCTTTCTTTTAATTTATGGGGCGGAAATTTTGGTTCTCGATCAAAAGTCAGTAAACCATTAATTTCTTGGAACTGATCGTAAAGTTCAGTGTAACAAAAGCCTTGAATCCATTCTTTTCTTGCGTCGAATTCCTTAAGTAAGTCTAACACTTTTCTAAAGAAACTTTCAGAATCTTCTATTAATCCTCCGTAACCCCATTTATTTTTAATTTTTTCTTTGAAATCATATCCAAATCCTCCAATTTCACTGTAAATAACGGGTTCGCCTTTATATTCGTATGGTTTTAAATAGATTTTTTCCATTGACCTTTTATGACTCTTAATTTCATCGTCTAAAGTTGCTGGTAATGAATCGTTAGGTGGATACGAGTGTCGTGAACATACATCATTATTTTCTGTATGCCACCATCCATCGTCATCTATAATTAATCGAGTAGAATCAATTGATTTTATTAAAAAATACAATGCAGATGTGTAATATCCCCTTTTTGGGTCTTTTTCTGCTCCAGAAACCCCCCATCCTTCGTTTAATGGTACCCAAACAATAATCGAAGGATGGTTATAATCTCTCTCAACTTCAGCTACAAATTCGTTAATTAGTCTAAGTTGTGATTTAACAGAGAAGCGGTAAGCGTTACCGATTTCTCCCCAAACTAAAACACCCATTTTATCACACCAATATAAAAATCGGGGGTCAAAGACTTTTTGATGCGTTCTTAGGCCATTAAATCCAAAATCGATAACATATTGAATATCCTTTTTGATACATTCATCAGAGGGGGGAGTATATAAGCTATCAGGCCAATAACCTTGCACTAAAAATAGTTTTTGATATAAAGGTTTACCATTTAGCAAAATTCGCTCCAAATTATTTCCAAAATCTGATATTGAAATTTTTCTCATACCGAAATAGCTTGATATCTCATCATAAATCTCACCCGTTTCTTCATTTTGAACTTTTAGTGATATATCGTATAAATTCGGACTATAGATATCCCAAAGAAACAACTTATCGTCAGGAACTTTAACCTTGAATTTGAAGCGATTTGGATTCTCAAAAAACATATCCTTATGGAATAATTCAATCCTTTCTTTCAATACATTCCTATCTTTTCGCTGCTCGATTTTTCCGATGAAATCCAAATTTATGTTCTTCTGAGCAATAGTCTGATTCTTAAAAGAAATATCGATGAATAGATATAACTTTGAATAGCCAATCCCATTAATAATGATTTCAAATATAACTTCAGATTTATCGATATTTGGAGTAATTTTTAAATTCTCAATATATAACTCTGGAGATACAAATTCCAACCAAACCGTTTGCCAAATACCAGATACTCTCGGATAAAAGATCAATTCAAGATCGCTTTTCCAGAACTGTTTACCTCTAGGGATCTCAAGATCATGGCTTGGATCTTCTACTCTAACAACTAAAATGTTATTTTCTTCGAGAAAATTTGTAATATCGAAAGAAAATCCAATATAACCTCCCTCATGAGAGCCTACATAAGCATCATTTAAGTAAATTACACAACTATAATCAACAGCCCCAAAATGAAGCAAAACTTTCTTTTTTTCGAATTGTTTCTGAATTTTGAATTCTTTTCGATACCAAAAGACTTCGTGAAATGATGTATCCTCAATCCCACTCATTTTGCTTTGAAAGCAAAAAGGAACTATAATTTTTCTATCAAAATTCTTTGAGTTTTCTTTTTTATGCCAGCGTTCTTTTAATCCAATATTTGCATCATCAAAAGCAAAGTCCCATTCCCCGTTAAGATTAATCCAATTATCCTTCCGAACTAATTGTGGTCTAGGATATTCTGGTCTTGGTATGATTTTTTCCCCTATATTTTTCATGAGAAAAAAAAAATTATTATAAATAAAAAGTTATCCAAATTTAATATAATAGAAATTTTTGGAAGAAATTTAGATATAGGTTATAGAGTGATATGAATTCGTTAGATTTAACCCTTTCAGCGATAAAAGGCATTCCGGAAAAAATTCCATTCAATCCCTTCATAATGCATTTAGCAGCGTCTTTAGTAGGAGTTGATTATAACCGTGAATATTGTCAAAACCCAGAAATTTTAGCAAATGCTCAGGTAAATTGTGCTAATTTTTTTGGAATAGATCATGTTAACGTCTCAACAGATGCATATCGCGAAGCTAACGCCTGGGGCGTAAAGATAGATTGGTCTAGTCATACTCCAATTGCTAAAACATATCTAAAGATTTCTGAATTTGAGTCTCTTGAAGTTCCTGACTTACTTTCTAACCAGAGAATAGTTAATAGAGTGAATGCTGTAAAAGCACTCTCTGAGCAAGTAGGTGGAGAACAATGCGTTGTAGGTTGGATTGAAGCGCCTTTTGCTGAAATTTGTTGTTTATTTGATCTAGTCAATGTATTAATGCTGTGCCGTAATGATGATTGGGATAAAAAAATTGTATCACTTATTGAAAGAATCTTACCAATCCAGAAAGAATTTGCTAAATTACAAATTGAAGCGGGGGCTCACATTATTGGGGCTGGAGATTCAGCTATTTCACAAATTGGGCCATATAGATACGAAAAATGTTGCTTGAAAGCGACAAAGGACCTTTTTGACTCGATTCAAAATGACGTTCCGGTCCTGTATCACATTTGTGGCGATAATGGTGTAATTGACAAGGAAGGTAGAGACATGCTAAAATTAGTATCGAGCACGAATGCTGCGATCATAGATCTAGATTATCAAGTAGATCTTAAAGTAGCGAAAGAAAAAATAGGTAAAAGGAATTGTATTAGAGGAAACACAAATACTCAAGTTTTGGGAAGCACCACATATTCAATTAGCGAAGTAAGCAGTGAAATAGAAAAAACAATTGAACAAGGAAAACCAGGTGGGATGTTTCAATATGCAGCAGGATGCGAATGGCCCTGGGAACCGTTGTCAATGGCAAGCAGAAATTTAGGGATTGCTAGAACTTTAGTCGAGAACCTAGGAAAGTATTAGAATTGAAAATTAGAGTTAATTTTATATAGATTTAAGTTAATTTCTTTAAATATTAAAGAAGAGAATTGATTAGATTGAAAATCGATATTGAAGTTTTAAAAAAACTAGAACGATCAATAGATATTTATAATCCCGAAAAAGGAGAAGTGCCTATAAAAGTACTTGGGTTTGGTGAAATAAGTCTAGTATTTGAGCTACTAAGCGATGTAGAACCTATAGCTTATAAGAGAATTCCTATTTTTGATAATGAAAAACAAGTTAATCGCCATATCTGGGCATATAACGAGTATAATCGAATTTTAGATCAAGATGTCGGATTAAATCTTCCTAAATATGATGTAGCATGGTTTAAAGACGATGAAGATAAGATTCAGTTTTATTGTGTGCAAGAAAAAATCTCCCCCGAATCAGTAGGGAACCGCGTAATACATCAAATAAATGACAATGATATCAATACTTTGATTCTACTAGTAATGAGAGAAATGAAAAAAGTATGGGAATATAGCAAGAACCATGAAACAATTGATTTAGGATTAGATGGGCAAATCTCTAATTTTATGCTAATTGGATACGATCCAGACAATCCTAATATCGATATGAATACAAAATTAACTTATATTGACACTTCAACTCCAATGTTTAGAAAAAACGGGGTAGAGGCAATGGATGGTGAGTTATTCTTAAAAAGTACTCCGTCTTTTTTGAGATTTCTCGTAAAAGCAGCGTTTCTGGACGAAGTCGTAGATCGTTATTACGATTGGCGTTTAGTAACTATCGATTTAATCGCAAACTTCTTTAAGGAACAGAGACCAGAGCTTATTCCCGGAATTATTCGTAATGTAAACAAATTCTTCAAAGAAGAAGCGAGTGAGTTCAATATTGAACCGATTACATTTGAAGAAGTCCAAAAATATTACAAAAACGATAAGATGATTTGGGTAATTTTTCAAAATGCAAGAAAGATCGATCGCTTTCTAAAAACTAGACTCTTTAAGAAAAAATACGATTTTTACTTACCAGATAAAATAAAAAGGTAAAAAGAACAATCGAGATTAAGGATACTACCATGATAAGGGCATTCATTGCCATCGAATTAAAAAATAAAATTACGATTGAAAACATTAACTCGTTTTCATCTCGGATGAAACTAAATCAGCCTAACATAAAACTGGTTAAACCAGAAAACCTTCACATGACTGTGAAATTTTTAGGAAACATTTCTGAATCTTTAGCATCGCAGATATATAACAGCTTAAAGCAAGAAATAAACGAAGATATGTTTAAAGGAAAAACTTTTAATTACAATTTAAAAGGCGTTGGTCAGTTTAGAAAATTCTCTGTAATTTGGGTAAAGTTGATAGGAGATATCCAGTTTTTACAACAAGTAAAGGTTTCTATTGAAAATATCCTATTTGAAAGAATGAGTATTCCAAGAGATAAACGACCACGATTTGTACCGCATTTGACAATTGGAAGGCTAAAAGAAGGCAAAATAAATTATCAAACTTTTAGTGCTTTAAAAAACTTAGTCAATGAGAATAAAAATTTAGAACTGGGGCCTTTTACTATCAATCAAGTAAAATTAAAAAAATCTGATCTAACCCCTAAAGGTCCAATTTACTCCGATTTGGTATACTAAATGAATAAAAAACCGATTAAGGCAATAGTTTGGGATCTCGATGGCACTTTAATTCATTTTAAAATCAACTCTATTAAAGCTCGAAGGAAAGCGATAAAAATCTTGAGGGTTCATGGAGTTTCTAAGAAAGTATTATCAATTGATATGCCTATTCTAGAAGCAATTAAAATATCTAAGCAATTTTTTATCGAATTTGGATATTCCCCTGAAAAAATTAAAAAAATCAGTGAGGAAGTCAACAAAGCGATAATTGAAGTTGAACATGAAGCTGCGATTAAAGCCACATTAATTGAGGGAATAGCTGAAGTATTAGAATTTGCTCATAAAAAAAACCTTAAACAAGCGATCTTTACATACAATACTCATATTAATGCGAGAACTTCTTTAGAGACAGCAGGAATTACACGCTACTTCGATGTTATTGCTGGTCGCGACGACATTAAAAACCTTAAACCACACCCAGATCACCTAAGATATGTGTGCGGAAAAATAAACGTACAATTAGATGAAATAGTTATTATTGGTGATACCGGAAGGGATATCGAAGCCGCCGTATTGACTAATTCTAAATCTATCGCTTTAAATACTAAAATCCCTAGCTTTATTAAGAGAGAAGCGTTTGAAAAAGCAGATAAAATAATACAACCAGATGAGTTACCGTATGAATTAATAGAAACTCTTGAAGATTTTTTGTAATATAATAAAAACAAATTATAAATACCATTTAATCTATTATTGAAATAATTTTCTTAAATAATCAAAATTTAATTTAAAAAAGGTTTAAATGTAAATAATGGGTCGAATAGAATTTGACTTAGACGTCTTAAAACCACATATTCCATCGAATTACGGCGTTGCGCAAGCATTAGAGGAGATTCCTGGCGTTTTGTTTGTTCAGATTAAAACAGACGAGATTGATCAAAAAACAACATCGGTATTTATAACACTTAAAGGAACTGAAGAACTTTCACTTGAAGCTATTAAAGAGAAATTAGAAAGCATGAATTGTGCTTTGCATAGCGTCGATCGAGTGCAGATTGATAAACTTACTTAATTCTTTATTTCAATTTTTTTTATCTTATTTAGTTAACACCAATTAGATATAATGTCGTTGCCAAGTACTCCAAATGTGTTAAAAATCCTCCAAGAACATGGAGAGATAAACGATGAATTAGACTTTGCTTTAATGAATTATTTGATCACAAATAGAGGACCCGGATATACCGCTTGTCAGCCCCAACTTGTCGAACTCGAGAACAGTAAACGAGCAATTAAGATGAATATTGATAACACTTTTATAGATAAGGATAATAAACTAATGGGAATGGGGATTGTGGGAACACTTTTTATAGATGTTGATTCTCTGCAAGTAATGTATTGTTCCTCATCAGAAGAACTCGTTAAAAATATAGAAAAACTAAAGAACTCTGGAATCCAGCCCCAAGCTAGACCGAAAGGTAAATATTAAGATTTATCGCAATTGTCATTCTTCTTTGCATGCTAAAACTTCATGAATTTATGTTTATCAATAAAGCAATCATATCCATAAAAAATATATGGTTTGGATATAAATATTGAATAAGAATCATAATGACAGATACCGCTAATAATATAAAAAATCTAATTCAAGATTATTTACTTGACGAAGGGCTTCTAAGAAACAAAATTTCGATCGATGAAAAAAAACTTGAGTTTGGTTTTCAATTTGTATTCCCACCAGGGCCTATAGCGCAAAAAATGGTAGTAATAAAACCGAAAAATAAGGATTTAATTATTATTTCTAATCCAATTCAAATTTCTCCCCAGCAAGTTGAAGTTTTAAACTCATTAGACGACAATAGAAAAATTTTCTTTTTTATGGATATCAGAAAGTTTTTCCTCGTAAAAGATGTTTTTTTTAGAATAGATACTCAAAAATTCAGATATGAAATAAGCGATCAGATGTTTCTCAAAAAAGACGGGACTATCTCGAAAAATTCCTTTTTTAAGAGCATTAGAAAGGTTTTTACGTGTTCTGCCTATTCTAATATGCTCCTTAACGAATATTGCTCAGGAAAGATAAAATCAGGGGATACGGCTAAATCTAAAGATTTTACTTCAGACTTCTCATTATATTCATAATTAAATACCAAAAGTGAGTAGAATAATTTTTGACAAATGGCTACAAGCCTTAGGAAAACTAGATTATGTTCAAGGTAAAACAAGACCAGATGTTGATTGCATTTTATGCGCAATTAAAGAAAACGACGAGAAAGTAGTCATCTTAAAAATTTATGAGGATAACATTTGTTTCGTGGTGTTAAATATTTATCCTTTCAACCCTGGACACCTCATGTGCGTTCCAAATAGACATATTACAAAATATACCGAACTAACGAAAAAGGAGCTTTTACATCTGAATAGAGCAATCCAGGGTTTGCAACTATTACTCGATGATTTATATAACCCAAAAGGTTACAACATGGGAATAAATCAAGGAAATTATGCTGGGGCAAGTATAGACCATCTACATTTCCATGTTGTTCCAAGATATGGCACAGAATTAGGATTTATTGATATAGTCGGAAACACTCGAGTTCTTCCTGAAGGATTGGATTCCGTGAAGAAAAAGCTAACTCAAAATGTTAATAAATTTTTAAACAAAGAATTTTTTGAAAACTTCAAGTAAAGGGCGCTCTTTAATACAAATTACAGGCTTATAACCAAAATAAGAAAAAAAATTTCTCCAATAATGTTTATTTTAGGGTAGTAACAAGTATTGAGTATTTAAAGGAAAAATTTTTTAACCACACGAAATCGCAAAATCTTACTATTAAAACGAGATTTTAATGCATCTAAACAAACCTTTTAATTAACTTACAACTTTTTATGTCAACTCTAAAAGGATTCTTAATATATTTAAATCATACTACATAGGGATAACCTATCACCATAGAGAATAGAAAAAATAAATTTCACAGAGAATAAAAAATGACAGAAAAAGAAAAAGGAAAAAGAGAGCCAGGTCAAGAGAACGCGGTTTTTGTTGGTCGTCGTCCTACGATGAATTATGTAATGGCTGTAATGATGGTCCTGAATAAAGGAGTAGAATGCACTGTAAAGGCTCGTGGTAGAGCGATTTCTCACGCCGTCGATATTTGCGAGATCTTAAAAAACCGCTTTTTGAAAGGAGTTGAATATAAAGAGATTCGCATTTCTACGGAGCAACTTAAAGGCGAGGATGGTCGTGAAAACAATGTAAGCTCAATAGAGATCGTTCTTTCGCCTCCGAAGTAAATAGAACTCGCGTTTTTGATGGGTTTATCAATTTAATTATGTAAGATTGCATAGGTTTCAAGATTCTAATATATTTTATCAAGCGTGTAAATTGATTCAATTCATCAACGACTATTGCTTTAACAAATAGAAATTCTTTTTTAATTCTATTTTCAATTATTTTTTTTTATCATTGAAAAATTATTAATTTGTTTGTTCAGCACATTTTAAAAGATTAAATTGACTTTTATTAACTTAACATTTGAATAGTTAAAAAAATTTATCTTTTCAGACATCACAAAGTCTCCTCTTGCTTCCTTGAGTTTTGTAATTTTCTAAAGAGTTTTAAGAGAAAAATAATCGTTGACAAAATATATAGAAAAAAAAAGAATAAAGATTTTAAGAATTCGGTTCTCTATCTTGTTGCCTTTCGTATGTCGGCGGCTGTAATTCTTTTAAGACCCTAAACGGAAGCCGTTAAGGGATTTCTCTTGTCCGCCTTGGTTATTTTTATTGCTTCTTTAGTTGCATCAGCCGCCATTTTCTCAAGATATCCAATTAATTTATCTAGAGCGTCAGCCGCTACTAAATCAGCACCTTCTTTTTTCATTAATCTTCGAATTGGTGCTTTAGCAATATAACCATCAGATTTTTTTGCTGGAGCTTTTTTAGCCATTTTTTATTCCTCCACTATTTTTTTTTGTATTAAAACGTTTTAATATAGATTATTAATTAATAATAACTACGAATTTCTATTATATAAATATTATGGTTCGGAACAATAGTTTATGGAAATGAAATTAACTATTTTATCTTGGATCTGAAATTTACTAAAAATTATCTGTGCGACAAAATACCCCTTTTGAATAAAATTTTTATTTTTTATTAAATAGGAAATAAAAAATCTTTGATTATTGAAATTCACTGGAAAGCGATTTTCAAAAGATTTCTCCTATTTTTTACTTAAAGAATAAAACCATTATTAAAGTTTTAATATATTGAAAAAATTGAAAATCGTCTTTTATTATTATATTAGCACTTGAATTTTACACAAGCGTTTCTTAAACTTTATGAGCTACACTATTAAAGAGTTTGGTCACTTCGCCTTTATTGGAGTTTTAATAAGTTATCTTTAATTTTTTTTTTTTTAAACAAATGTATAAATTAAAATAAAAGTTTTAAAATTAGTTATTTAATACGTATTAAAAAGGATCAAGATTCAGCTCTTGTCAATTAATCGCGATACCATAAAACTTGAAGAATCTGACATTGAATATGCCTTACAGTCATTAGGATTTACGAAAAATGATTCGAAAGTTTTGTTAGCTCTTGCAAAATATAAAATATTGAGTCCCGCAGATATAGCAAAATTTTCTGATGTTGACCGCGCTAGGGTATATGATAGTCTTAATCGTTTAATTGAAAAAGGATTTATCCAAAAAGAACCAGTAAAAAGGGGCGCAAATTATCAAGTGATCCCCATTACTAGGGTTTTTAAAATGCTTAGAGACAATTATAAAAAAAAAATTGACGATACCATAACTATTGAAAAAGCGATTACTGAATTGGAAATTGATAAAGAAGAAGTCGAGCCAAGGGTATGGGCGATTAATTCAAGGGATAAAATTAGAAAAAAAATAAAAGATTTAATTAGTACTTCTCAAAACCGAATATATTTTATAATTACACCTGATTTGTTGATTAAGGAATTAGGAGGTCACGAGTGGATATTAAAAGAAATCTGGAGTAAAAAATTCTCATCAGATATGGAAATCGTAATTGCCTTTAAATATTTCGAAGAACTTAAGGAAGAAATCAAAAAATTATTAAAAATTTCTGTAAAAATCCATTCGATTGAGGGTGATAATGTCATTCCGTTCGGGTTGCTAATCGCAGATTATGGATTTTTGTTAACTACTTTAGATCAAGTAAAAGAAGCTCCGGAATACACCTCTGGTTTATGGTTGGAAAACGGAAAGCAGAGTCAAATAATGGGCTACGAGCATTTATTTAGGCATTTTATTAGCTCAGAGACGAAAGAAATAAAGTTAACTCCTGTAAAAATACCATATCAAGTTTAATCTATTTTAATTAAATCGTATACTCAAACAAAAATTACGGTAGGTTAATAGAATTAAAACGGAAAAACAAAAATAAAATTAAGTTTAAATTAAAGTGTTTAATGATAAACATATCGATAAAAGATCATAGGGGATAAAAACTGTGTGGTATTATAATTTTTTAGTGAAAGTAAGAAGAGGTTGATAAGATATTTCATACCGTGGTAAAGTTATACTCTGTGGTAATTCGTCAGTCGGAAAAACGAGCCTGTTAGCTCGATACGTAGATGGTAAATTTCAAGAGGATTTTGCGCAAACGATAGGTGCTAATTTCCTGATAAAAGAAATTGATTTAAGTAAGATTGTTGATAAAATAGACCTAGAAAACCCTGAACTAAGGCAAGATATTAACGAAAAGGGATTTAAGTTATACTTTTGGGATCTTGGAGGACAACACGATAAATTATACAGTACGGAATACTATTTCGTTCAAGCTGTTGGAGCTATGATTGTTTTTAGCTTAAACGATTTATCAACATTCAATGACATAAATTTTTGGTTAACTAAATTAAAAGATTTAAGTGGGGAAGTGCCTTACATTCTAGTTGGAAACAAAACAGACTTAGATAGAAATGTAGACAAATTGCTAGTTGAAACAGAAGTAAAGAAACTAGGTATCCAATATTTTGAAACTTCTGCGAAGCTTAATGAAAATGTTGATCTAGCTTTTGAAAGTTTATCTATTCAAATTTTAAATAATTTAAAATAATTTAAAATAATTTTTTAATATACGAATTTTGGTATATTTTATATTATAACTTTGCCTAAATTTCATAATGAGTATTCTTTTAATTCCTATTGCTCCTTTATCAAGGACAAAGTCTCGTCTTAGGGATTGTTTTCCAAAAGGTTTACTTAAGGACTTAACTATAGCGATGTTTAAAGACTTGGCCAAAAAAGTCCAAAATGTTAATTCCTTCGACTATAAGATAGTTTATTGCCATGACGAAGAGGTTTTAGAACTAGCAGAAGAGTTCGGATTAATAGGAATTAAAGAAAAACTTACCCATCCACGTAAATCGTTTGATTTAGTAATTAATGACTTGAACAATATTGCAATTAACGAGTATGATGCCGTTAGTACAATTTTTACTTTTTTAGATGTAATATTGCTTTCCGAAAATAATTTGATGGAAATCAGTAATTTAATGAAAAATAACCAGCTTGTTGTTTGCCCTGCAATTCACTCCGCTGGAATTTCTATATTTGGAAGAAACCCTCCAGACATTGTGCCTACCCATTTTTCAAACCCAAACATTCCTTCGTTTGTTGCCTTATTAAAAGATGCTAAAAGTCGGAACTTAAAGATATCTGTATATGATTCTTTACGGGCAGGATTCGATATTGATATTAAACAAGATTTATTGTTAGGATTCGAGTATCTTAAAATTTTCGATTTAACGAGCTCCGAAACGTTTAAATTCCTAAAAGATAATTTGAAATTAGTATTACAGAAAAAAAGTTTAAAGAATAACAGAGAATTTAAGATTAGCAAAGCAAAGTGAAGTATTATTAGAAGTTAAATGTAATATTCAATTTAACTTCCTCATTTATGTGATCTTTTATTGACTTTTGAATCCCTTCTCGTTCATTTTTAAGTGAAGATAAATATCTTAGGTAATCCTTGTTTTTTCTATCAAGAACGTTTTCTAAATGTTCTAATTTTACTGTATTCAACGAAATCTTATTTTTAATTTCATCTCTCTTAACTGCTAATCCTTCCTGTTCTATCTTTTTCTTAATATCGTCAATTTCAGAGCGGATTATTTTGATATTGTCTATTTCATTTTGAATGGTCTTCTCGTCGAAAATAGTGTTAATTTGTTGAATAGTTTTATCCTTTACTTCAGATTTAAGGTTAAGTTTATTTTCTTCTAATATATGCCGTAATTGGATGAGTAAGGCTGAAAATTTAGGTAAATCTCTACTTTCATTAACTAGCGTATTAATAGGGTTCTTTAAAAAATCTTTTAAGAAATAAATATTAATGTTTGGATTCCTAAGTGTATCCTTTTCTAGTTCAAATTTCAACTTTTTAAGAGCTTTTTTAAATCCAAACTGATTGTTAACATCCATTCTTAAACGAGCTAACTTGGCTTCTAGCTGATCTAGTTCATTAAAAAGCTCATTTTTTTCGATTTTTTTGAGAGCTTCTGTTAAATTTTCTTGCTCCGAGTGTCGCTCTTTTAACTCTTTTTCGAACCCATCTAAGTCAGATTTAGCGTTTTCAATATTTTCTTTCAAAGTAAACAATTTCGGTAATTTTTTCAATAGATATTCTGCATCTTTTAGATCCTTATATTTTTTCCTTAAAAATTCGTCTAAAACCTTTTGCTTGTTACCTAATTTGCGCGTGATATAACTTAGTTCCTTAATTTCTCCCTGTAACTCTTTTTGAAATTTAGGGATCGATTTTTTTGCTATGTCGTTGATGTTAGTAAATAATTTTTTAATCGAGTTTAAGAGATTATACATGGCATCATATGTGATATCTTCATCAGGTACTCCAACTTCATCGATTTCCTTTCTTATTTTATCAGAAAAGAAGTGTAAAGATTTAAGAGCTTTCTCATCTATTTTTCCTTCTCCAGCTTCTATGAAATGATCCGTACAAACCTTAATTTCAAGTAAGCTCTCGTTGATATCAGATAACTGCTTTTTAACAGCTTTTTTTACCTTAAAAAATTGTGATTCGAGCTGTTCTTTGTAATAATCTTCAAATTCTTCTAATAGAATTTCAATCATGTCTGATCATTTTTGATTTATTTATGAGTTGAATATTTTTTTCCCATTCATATATTTTTGAAGAACTTTAGGTATAGAAACTGTCCCATCTTTATTTTGGTAATTTTCTAAAATGCAACAAATTGTACGCTCTGTAGCAATCGCGGTGCAATTAAGAGTATGTGCTATTTCTTTCTTTTGAGAAGCACCTACTTTACCTACGCGTACTTTTAACTTCCTTGCTTGATAATCTAAGCAATTGCTACAAGAAACTAATTCTCGAAATTTACCAGATGATGGGAACCACGCTTCTAGATCGTATTTTTTGGCAGCATTGTCGTTCAATTCACCAGACGCTATGTTTACAATCCGATATGGAATTTCTAATTCTCTATAAATTTCTTCTGCATTCGATATTAATTCATCAAACAAGTCCCAAGAGTTTTCAGGTTTACAAAAAATGTATTGTTCAACCTTCTCAAACTGATGCACTCGAAATATACCAAGTGTATCTTTACCATGTGAACCTGCTTCCCGTCGAAAACACGAGGAAATCCCAGCATATTTAAGAGGTAATCTTTCACGATCAATAATTTCATCGTAATGATATGCTGCTAGAGTTTGCTCTGAAGTTGCAATCAGATAAAGATCCTCATCATGGATTTTATATAATTGATTCTCAAAATCTGCTAATTCTGCTGCAGCTTTCATTATTTCATGTTTTATAAAAAAAGGAGTCCATAAGGGTTCATACCCTTTACTTATTAATTTATCTAAAGCAAATCTAAGGAGAGCCAAATTTAGTAAAACAAGGTCACCTTTCAAGTAATAAAATCGAGATCCTACTACCTCAGAAGCTTTCTTTATGTCAGCTCCATTAATATCATGAATCAAGTTAACATGCGAGGATGGTTCAAAGTCAAAAATGGGTTTCTCACCATATTCCCTGACGATAGTGTTACTTTCCTCTGTTTCTCCAATTGGAACGGATTTATGCAAGTCGTTTCCGATTATATATCTAAATTTTTCTCGTTCCTCAAGGTACTCAATCTTTTTCTTTTCAAGTGCATCAATTGTTTCTTTAATTTGTTTTGATTTTTCGATAGTACTATTGGCTTTCTCCTGTTCACCCGATTTTTTGAACTGACTTATTTCGTTAGAGAGGTCATTTCTCTGCCTTCTTAAATCTTGAATTTCTTGGAGTACATTTCTCCACAATAAATCGAATTCTAGAACTTTCTTGGCATTTTCTGGATTTTTGAATCTTTTTTTTTCAGTTTCGATGACAGCATCTATATCATTTCGAAAATCTTCTATGTCTCT
The DNA here is from genome assembly GCA_029856125.1 of Promethearchaeia archaeon. Taxonomy (GTDB): domain Archaea; phylum Asgardarchaeota; class Lokiarchaeia; order Sigyniarchaeales; family SOKP01; genus SOKP01. The sequence goes on from JAHQWJ010000083.1 coordinate 23,678, forward strand.
CAAAAGTCAAATCTCATTATAATATAAAATTTCTAAGTTCTATTATAAACAATCATTAAATTAATTTATGCAAATAATTATTGCGTGTAAAAAGATAAAAGAATTATTCATGGTGAATTCTTTCGGTTATTGTTGACCGGAGATAGGCAACTTTTATTTTTGCTTTATCGTATCCTACTTTATCGATAATGCTCATGATTTTTATTCTCCTTGCTTTACCTTTCAGACCTTCCTCGGTCATAAATTCTCGAGCGAATTCTTCTTTTTTGTTTTCTTCTTGCTCCACCATAATTAGACCCAATGAAAAATCCATAAAAAACTTAATGTGAATGGAATTTTGAATAAAATTTGTAAATTTATAACTAAACAATTGTTTAAGTAAATGACAAATTTGATGAGAATTTATCGACTTAACCAATAAAAATAAATTAATTCAATAATTTCCAAACAAAAAAAGATTTTAAAAAAATTAAAACTAGAACTAAAAGCAAATTATTATTTAGGTGATGTTTTAACTTAAGGTGAACTAAATGTCTGAAAAACAGACCACTGACAAGATAAGAATAGGAGTTTATGTGTGTAGATGAGGTGTAAATATTGGAGCTCACCTTGATTGTGACGCAGTTAAAGATTTTGTTGAACCGTTACCTAATGTTGTTATCGCTAGGACGAACAATTTCACTTGTAGCGATCCTGGACAACAAATAATCAAAAATGACATTCTAGAACTTGATTTGAACCGAATTGTCGTAGCAGCTTGCACTCCTAAGATTCATGAGCCTACTTACCGTGCGGTTTTACGGGAAGCAGGTTTAAGCCCTTACTTCTTCGAAATGGTAAACATTAGAGAGCAATGCTCGTTTGTTCATCAAGGTGATAATGAACACGCAACCGAAAAAGCAAAGCGATTAGTTCATGCTGGTATAAATCGAGCTCGGGAATTAGAAAACGTCCCTTACAGGGAGATATCCGTAGAAAGAGCCGCATTAGTAATAGGGGCGGGAATTGCCGGAATGAACGCAGCTTTAGATTTAGCAGAACATGGGATACAAGTCTATTTAGTTGAGAAACAAGCGACCGTTGGAGGCAAAATGGCGCAATTAGATAGAATTTACCCTACAGATGATTGTGGCATATGAGTTCTTGCCCCCATTATGGTTAACGCTTCAAAACATCCTAATATCGAACTTTTCACCTATAGCGATATTATCAAGTTTAGCGGTATCACGGGAGATTACAATGTTAAGATACGCAAAAATCCAAGGTATGTGAACGAAAGCAAGTGTACTGGATGCGGCTTGTGCACTACCAAATGTCCTATAAATGTCCCTAATGAATTTTATAGTGGGATTGGTGAAAGAGGAGCAATTTTTATCCCATTTCCTCAGGCAGTCCCAAAATATGCTGTTATGGATAAAAGTGTGTGCATCGATTGTAAAAATTGAGAACGAATTTGCCCTGCAGAAGCAATAGAATTTGAACAAGAGCCCGAAATTGTTGAGGTTAAGGTAGGGGCTGTTATCGTTGCTACAGGATACGATGAATATCCAATTATAGAGACAAATGAATACAACTATGGCATTTATCCAAATGTAATCACCCAGATCGAATTAGAGAGTCTGCTTAGCCCAATTGGTCCAACAGGGGGACATATTTATAGAATGTCTGACGGAAAAACACCTAAAACTGTGGTGATGATACAATGTGTTGGTTCAAGATCGCTAAAAGCGAATCCTTATTGTTCATTTGTGTGCTGCAGTGTTGCTCTTAAAAATGCCCAATTGTTAAAACAAGAGTATCCCGAAATGGATGTTATTATATACTATATTGACATTAGGACTACTGATAAGGGCAACGAGGAATATTATAGAACAATTAGAGAAGCTGATGTTAGAATGATACGAGGAAAAGTAGGTGAGTTAACCGAGGACGATGATCATAATTTAATGGTACGCGCTTATTCCTCTTTAACGGGGGAACTTACTAAGATTAAAGCTGATATGGTAGTATTATCAACTGGAATGAACCCTTCAAAGGGAACTATGGAAGCTATTGAAGTATTAGGATTAGCAAAGGGTCCAAACGGATTTTTAACTGAAATTCATGGTTGTTTGAAGCCGCAAGAAACAAAAAACATTGGGATTTATATTTGTGGATGCGCAGCAGGACCCAAAAACATTCCGTATTCCGTTTCTACGGCTCTAGCTGCTGCTAGCAAAGCTGCTGCTTTACTTTCTCATAAAACTATTATCCAAGAATTAATCATAGCTGAAGTAGATGAGACTTTATGTTCAGGATGTCATAGATGTGAAAAAGTATGTGAATATAAGGCAATCAGCATAAGTGACGATGGAATTGCTCAAGTTGATGATTTGAAATGTAAGGGATGCGGAGTATGCATATCATCTTGCCCAGCAAGAGCTATTGATCTTAAATATTATCGAGATCGTCAATTTGAAGCTGAACTTAAAGGAATCGGGCAGAGTGAAATAGATAGTAGTCAAAAAGAATCAACAAAAATTGAAAACTAAAAAATAAGGGAGCAATAATTAATGACAGAAGTTACAAATGAAAGAAAAATAATAGGTTTTGGGTGCGAAAAATGAGGTTATTCAGCAGCAGATCTGACGGGTACTACGAGAAAATCATATTCCACTAATTTTCATCTAATACGAGTAAGGTGTACGGGAAGAATAGGAATTCATCTAATTATGGAGTGTTTCTTAAATGGAGCTGATGGAGTCGCTATCATTTCTTGAAAAGAAGGCGAATGCGAATTTGGAAATGGAAACATGAATACTTACGACCATGTTAAATTTTTAAAAAGATTATTCAACCATCTAGGTCTAGCTGAAGAAAGGATTCAACAATATTTTTGCTCGGCAGCGGAAGTTGATAAATTCATTAAATCTGTGGAAGACATCACGAGTAAAGTTGAAAAACTTCCTCCTCTACCAAAATAAAAATTAATCCGAATGAGAATGATCCTTCTAAAAAAAATTAGTTAGGAGGTAACTGACTCCCAGCGAGAGTATTCGGAAATTAAGTATTAATTAAAACAACTAAAGTATAACTAAAATGAGTTCTAAGCTTAAAATTACAAAGGAAGGCTTAAAAGATATAGCCGTGACAGTAGATTCGTATAGAATCCGCGTGTTAATTGACGCTAAACAAGAAATACTGAATTCTGGCGTCTACGACGAAGAACAATACCATGAAATTTTATTTAAAATGTTTGATGAGGAGCTTATTAAATTTAAGCTCTACAATTTTCTAACTCGTAAAAAATCTAACGATTTTAAGGCATTAACAAAATTTTCGAACGAAAATTCTATAGAAATAACTAAAACATTGAGTCTGTTGGAGTTATTGAAAAATGAAAATCTGATTGCGGTGAACGAAATCTATGACGAAGTTGAAGGAGATGAAAACACTCCTGCTTTGACTACTTTTAAGGACTTTGACATTAAAAGCTTCGATGTTAATCCTTCAAAAGTAAAATCAATTTATGAACCCGTTGAAATTATTTTTGAAACTCATAACTGTTCTGGATGTGGTTTATGCGTTGGTATTTGCCCTGTAAATTGTTTAGAGGTTTACAATGGTTTTGGAAAAATAGATGAAGAAAAATGCATAAGATGTGGCCTCTGTTATTATGTTTGTCCACGCAGTTATTTGCCTGTAAGTGTTTTAAACATGGTTCAAGAAGGAACCTCGGAGATTAAAACTTATTCCAAAGTAGGACAATATTTAGAAGCGTACTCAGCAAGGACCAAAATTGATGAAATTGCCAAATCCTGCCAAGATGGAGGAATAACAAGCACTTGTTTGCATTACTTATTTGACGCTAAAATTATTGATATAGCATTAGGCGCTAAAATGAGTAAAACTCCGTGGAGACCTGAACCAATAATCCTAGAGAATAAAGATGACATTCTTCTATCCACCGGAACTAAATATGTAAACAACCCCAATTTAAAAAGTTTAAGTGAATTTAATAAGAGAAAAGCTAATATTGCGGTGGTTGGAGTTCCTTGCATGATGCAAGCTTTACTCAAAGCAGATATCTACAACATTAACATTCCCGCATTAAATCAAATAAAATATCGCATCGGTATTTTTTGTATGGAATCATTCTCTTACGAATCTCTGCTTAAGATTTGCGAACTTCTAAATGTTGACGTCAGTAATGTAAAGAAAACAGATATAAATAAAGGGAAGTTCTTTGTGTATACTAAGTCGAATGACGAATTAACCATACCGATTAAAGAGATTGGACATCTAGCCCGAGAAGATTGCGAAGTATGCTTTGACCTAACTTCTGAATCCGCTGACATTTCAATTGGTTCTATAGGGTCACCTTCGGGATGGAATACCGTTCTTATCAGAACTGAAGTTGGAAAGGATCTCTATCACAAACTAATCGAAAACGATTTAATTGAATCAAAAGAACTTTCTGAAGTTAAACCAGGATTACCACTCCTTGAAAAAATCGCTAAAATAAAAAAAAATAAATGTAAGAAGCATATCGATAAAAAAAAAGAAGAAAATCTAAGATTCCCTCGATATTAAATAATAAAATTCCTCTCTCTTTTTCTCAATTAAACCTTCTTTCGTTCTAAACCAAAAAATTAATATTAAATTTCATATTAAGAATTATAAGAATAAGAAACATAATATCGTTAAAATGAGCTTAACTACTAGACCAAGCAACTTTCGGGAAAAAGTATTTTTTCGAAAACTCCGATCCCAAGTTGATGGAAACGCAAAAATCGAATACGGATTAACTCAAATAAGAGGAGTCGGAAGGAGATTCGCTCAAGCAATCGTAAGGGTAGCAAAAATCGACCATAATTTAAGGATTGGTGCCATTCCCGAAAAGGATCTAAATAGAATTGAAGAAATTATAATAGCTCCTATTACGAACGGCATCCCAGCTTGGATGGTAAATCGTAAAAAAGACTTAGTTACCGGGGAGGACTTACACATAATCGGAAATCGACTCGAATTATCAGTAAGACGAGATATCGATAGAATGAAACGCATTAGAAGCTATAAAGGCGTTAGACACAACCGAGGTCTAAAAGTTCGAGGCCAAAGAACCAAAAGCACTGGACGACACGGATTAGTCGTTGGTGTTATAAGAAAGAAGAAAGGACAGCCATAAGATAAGGTGATTTGAAATCGGAGATCCAAGAAGGTTAAAGAAAAAATTTAAAAAACCGAAACGCCCCTTTGAAAAAGAAAGACAAGCCGAAGAACTCGAGTTTCTAGGAAAATTCGGCCTTAGAAACAAACGTGAATTCTGGAAAATGCGTACCACGCTCGGTAATTGGAGGAGTCTGGCTAGACAGTCCAGAACAATGCCTCAAGAAAGAGCTGCTGAAGTTCAGCAAACTTTAATCAATAAATTAGTTAAACTCGGAGTTTTAGGTCCTGACGCTCAATTCGAAGATGTATTACTACTCACCGTTGAAGACATACTAAGAAGAAGACTACAAACGCTTGTTTTTGAGAAAGGTTACGCTAAAACTATCTATGAAGCACGACAATTCGTTGTTCACGGCCACATTCAAGTAGCTGGCAAAAAAATTAACGCTCCTTCTTATATTGTTAAAAAAGCGGAAGAAGATATGATAGGATACGCTCCTAGCAGTCCACTCTCCGCAATTAAGGAATCCACTTAATAGGTATTTATTATGAGTAAAGTAGAAGATAAATGGGCAATCGTTCACATCTTTAGCAGTTACAACAATACAATTGTCACCGCTACAGATTTAAGCGGTGCCGAAACGTTCGCTAAATGCACGGGCGGTATGGTCGTAAAAGCTGACCGAGACGAATCTAACCCTTATGCTGCAATGCAATGTGGTTTTCGCGTGGCGAACGGATTAAAAGATAAAGGCGTAAGAGGCATTCACATCAAGGTTCGAGCACCTGGTGGGAACAAAAGCCAAACTCCCGGTCCAGGGGCTCAAGCATGCATCAGAGCACTTGCTCGATCGGGACTCCGAGTGGGCCGAATCGAAGAAGTAACCCCAAAATCGCACGACCATTGTAGAAGGAAGGGGGGCCACAGAGGCCGCAGAGTTTAATTTCCTCTTCTAATTCGCCAAACTGGCAGAGTTATTTCTTAGAAATCTTTTTTCCTTTATTGAAATACTTCTTTTCAAATTTTTCTTTTTGTTCATAGTACATATTGATGTAATCGTGTTGCCATCTATTTTCTGAGCTTCCATGTGCTCATTTCAGATAATATTAAGAAAAAAAAAGGATAGAAAGGAGGATTATTGGTTTAGTAGAACCTTCATCTGGAAGTAATCTATCTAACCCAACTCCTCCATATTCTATATGCTGATTTAAAATTAAAACAATCTCTCCTTAAAGCCCTCTACTCAATGATTACACTTTCAACAGGCCACACAAAATCTCCAATATCTGGGTCAAAAATTCCAATTTGATTTACTTTAACTGTCCCTTCTCCGCCTTCAGTTATATAACCCTGCCCTACAAAATGCATATAAGTTATTTCAGGTAATGGTTCTTCTGGATAAGGCCAAAAACCGATGGCCGCACCAAATATCATAAAGAGTGATGGTATCTTTCCTGAAGTTTCTAATATATTATATAAAGATTCTGTATTGAAAAGCATTCTACATTGGAATCTGTATTTCATCATACCATAATAAATTGGAGGATCATATATATAACCTTCTGCAAAGCTGAAAATCATAAAGGGAACTTCTCTTACATTTATATGTATTGTGATTAATGTATGTTCCTCATCTATAACTCGTTCCTGAATAAAACCTTTATATTCGCACTCCCACACGGTTTTATTTTCCCAATATGCAAAATTAAATGGCAAATTCTCCATATCCCATTCAACGGCATGAGGGTGGATAACTAACCCAGAAACGGGATCAGCCCACCCTATAGTTCCTTCTCCCGCCCAATCCTCTATTGGCCTTTTTGTTGATTTAGCTTGAACTGAAGTGGAAAATACAAGAAGTAAAATTCCGATAGTTCCGACAGTCATCAAGTTTTTTACTAATTTTGTTCTGTTAATTTTTATCAACTCTGTTTTTTTATTTTAAATTTATCATCTATACGATGATCAATTGAATATGGAGATAAAATTTCATTTATAGTTGAGCTTCTGATAGTTTCACGATAGTTTCAATTATTTATGTAAGTTTTATGAAATAGATATATCCAATTTAAATTTTTCAAAACAAAATAGAGAGAATCTTTTTTTACTGATACCTGCAACGCATTTTCCTAATTT
>JAHQWJ010000084.1 GCA_029856125.1 Promethearchaeia archaeon
GTATCATTAATCTACAATAGTGATGAAAGGCTTAAAGTATTAGAAGCTTTAAGGGAAAAACCTCTTGCTAAAAGTGAAATTAAGACCACTATCGAGAATCTGAAGCCTACTACAAACATAGATATTTTATTGCGTCCATTTTTAGAGCTCAATTTAGTTAGACGCGATTGGATAAAGGGAGAGAAGGATAGAAAAACTGGAGTTGTAACTAATCAAGGTGAATATGTGTTTTTGGTTAAGGATATCATGTTCGCTCGGGTTCCAAATGAAAATCTTCTTAAACATTTTAAGGAAACTGATAACGATCTCTTAGCATTGTTTAAACAAAAATCTTTAGATTTCTTCAATAATTACGATCCTTATGAGGAACCCCTTGAGAATACAAAAAAATTAGCGTCAATATTGTTAAATCCAGATGTATATGATTTTTTCATCCTAATGCGTTCAAACCATTATCCACTAGATAAAATACCTAAGATATTTTCAGAATTCGCTGTCACGGAGATTTTACTAGATAATTTAAAGAAATTGAACGTTATTACCGAAATTAAAGACCAAAACAAAAGGAGTTGGATTTGCTTACTTACTGACATAAAGCCTTTAACCATTTTTCCAGAATATTTACTTCCTAAGATAAGAGAAGCTTTTAAAAGAGAGGATGAAGAAGGCAAAATTACGCATGAAATCGCTAAAAAAGCCTTAGATTTATTAGAAGTTTCATTTCCAGAAAAAGTTACTTTTTAAATTTGAAATTATATTGAAAGAGATGATAATGAATGTATTTGTTTAAAGAAAAGGACGAAGTTGAAATTCCATATACCTGCAAATTGTGCTTAAAAGAAATTCCTTTCAAAATAACTAAAAAGGAATATCAAGAAGTTACCAGATTTCCTATAACCAAACAATTGACGCACGGGGATCCTGCGCATACATTAATAGTTAATTTAAATCAATATTTGGAAGTTGAAAATTTCGAAATCAAAGAAATTCTTCAAAAGGAAGAAGTAACTTATTCAGAAGAACTCACAAAGCAAGTGTTAAGTGAGATCGATCTTACTGATGACGAGATTGAACTTTATTTCCGAATTACGGGTCGTGAAGCAGTGAGTATTGGTGAAATGGCAATACTTACTGGTAAAACTAAAGCAAATTGTAAGGAAATTGCTGATAAATTCGTTCAGAAAGGATTATTTAAGGAGATTATTGGAGCACAACCGCATTATAGTGCTTTACCACCATATGCGGCGTTAGTAAGCCAATTACGAAAATTCCATCAATACATCTCTGATATTAAAAAGAGCATACCTGCGCAATTAGAAAAATCTTTTGCAAAATTAGAATCTGAAACAGGGAAGGTCGAAGTAAAGCCAAAACCAGTTCCCACAGAACTAATGACCAAATTAAAAAATAATATGTTAACCCAGATTCGTACACAAAAGAAAGAATTTGACGATACGCTAGCAGTTATGGATCAGATTAGAGGTATCACCGATGACATAACAAACATTGAGGGATATACTGAAACCGTTATGGGTGGCCAAATGGGAAACCTTAAGAAGCAATTTGAAGATATTAATGTTAAAACATCTCAAATTATTAAAGGACAAATATCCGACTTGAAAAACGAATTTGATAATATTAAAGGGACCGTCTCTCAAAATCTACGAAAATTACGTTTAGGAGTAGTCCAACAAACTGTAGATCAAGTAATCGATAAAGTAATGAACGCAAAAATAAAAAATATTTCTGATAACATTAACGTTCAATTGAGCGTAAGCCAAGTGGCTTTTACAGACGAATTGAAAAAAGTAGCTCAAGGTGTGGACTCAGAACTAATTACAAAATTAAAAGCGTCCTTAAAAGATACTCTTAAAAATATCGATGGTCTGAGTTCAAAAGCTCAAGATGAGGAAAAAATATACGCTGATATAACGGAGAATTTTAATAAAGCCGTGAAAATGGCGGAAGAAAAAATTGAAGGAATCTCTGGAACCACTTTTGAGTCTTTAGGGACGTTAAAGAATGTGTTTTCAGATCAAATTGTTGCCACATTAGATAACACCCTAGAAGACATATTGAATAAACTCGAAAGGTCAGAAAAGGTAACGAATGAATTTTGGCAACAAGCAAAAACCGGAAGATCTATTACAATGAAAGATATCTGGTTTATAAGGTCCCCTGAGGCAGCAAAAGCACATATTAACGATGAAATTTCAAAAGCCAAAATGAGAATTTTACTCGTAGCACCTCAAATTAGCGATGTCAATATTAAAGCGATCATGGAACGCCCTCCAAGAATAAACTTCAGAATTGCAGCTAATATAGATTTCTCAAACCCTGATCACGCTGCAATAATTGAGCAATTTGATAAGATGGATAACGTGGATTATCGACATAGAGCATTGCAAAACTTATGGGGGATTAATAGAGATTACGAAGAAGTAATAGTGTGTGTCTTATCCAAGGCAGAAGTACGAGGAGAAACAATCACAGAAATTGCAGGGATCGGGAGTATCATAGAAGAACACATCAAAATATTCGTTCCCATCTTAGAAGAATCGTGGATGGGTGCAAGAAAAGAAGTAATGCATTCTATTAAATCAAGCATAGAAAAAGAGATTTCAACTCCTAAACCTCAAACACATGTTAAGCTCAAAAAAGAAGAACAAAAAGAAAGAGCAAGATTAAAACCGATTGTTCAAGTCCCAAAAGTCATGGTTCCGCAAGAATCGCTACCCACCGAAAAACCTGCTGGAGGAGAATCTTTATTAACAAAACAATTCAATTTAATCTTCGATTCTGTAGAATCCTTAATGGGCTTAGAACTCTCATCGGCTCTGGAGAAGTTTCAAAGCGAATATATCAAGGAAAAAGGTTATAACAGCGTTTTAAAGAACATTCATAACACCAGTGCAACTCTGAAAAGTAAAACATATGTGCTTAGTCAGCCGGAGAAAGACGACTTAAAACAAAAAATGAATTTTTGGAGAACTAAATTAGATCTTTAATCCATTTTTCCAATAACTTCTTAAATTACTTATTTTTTATCATTTATTTATTTTTTATCGTTAGGTAGCCCTACTTCGTTGAAGAAGCTAGAATTTAGACATCTCATTTTGAACAATATAATTATTATACTATTTCTTCTTTTTTTTTGTATGGTAGAAAACTTCATCACCATCGAAACTGGAAAAATTAACGATTATATTTACCATATAGATGTTCGAGCTTATGGGGCGCCCAGAATGCTCTCTGTTTTTGTTGCCCAATTTGACGATTCGAGCGTGTTGATTGATTGTGGGTCGTCATTAGACACGAAGAAATTAATTAGGTTTTTAAAAAAGCTGAAAATCGACTTATCTTCTTTTAAATACCTTACCACAACTCATCATCATTTTGATCATAACGGTGGGCTATGGCAGCTTTACGAGTTTTTAAAAGATTACAACCCTGAAGTCAAAATCCTTACAAACCAAAAAACTAAAGAATTACTTAACGATTACGAAGAGCATTTGGCTCGCGGAAAACGAACTTACGGAAATTTAATAGGTGCGATGAAACCTATTGAGGAAAGTGCATTTCAAATAGTTGAACCTAGTAAAAACTTCAATTCAGAAGTAAATAAACTTGATTTTATAGATTCCTTTACGGTTAATGGTTCAGAAGTTAAATTTGGTATTTTAAAAACTCCAGGACACACTCCAGACCACCAATGTCCTATATTTGTAAAGGATAATGTAATTGAGTTTATACAACTTGGAGAAAGCGTGGGGACAATTTACCACTCTTCAGAATTAATAACTATGCCAACATCTATGCCTACTTATTATAATCACGAAGAATATATGGCAACTTTAAAAAACCTTAAGAACCTATTTCCCTCCAAAGTTGGTTTTGGTCATTTTGGAGTTATTAATGGAAAAGAAAACGTTCGGAGAATGCTATTAGAGCATGAAGTTTTTATGAAAAAATTTAGAGAAGCGATAATCAAATTTTACAGTGAAAAACCAGAAACAAGATATGTGCTCGAGCAAATCATGCCAATGTTAATCAATAGAACCGATTTAGCAATTGAGGATAATCCCGTTTTTAACGGTATCGCGCTAGGCATAGTGTACGGCATGATGATGGATTTAGGGTATCGTAAAGAATAATTTATTTGTTTTTCATAACATTCTAATTTATTATAAACATTCCTTCTTATAATGCAAGAGAGAAGTATCGAACATTATGATGTTTGTATTGTTGGAGCAAGTATTTCTGGGAATTACTTGACTTATTTATTATCTAAATCAAACATTAAAATTGTTGTTCTCGAAGACCATAAAGAGATCGGTTTACCATTTCAATGTGCTGG
>JAHQWJ010000080.1 GCA_029856125.1 Promethearchaeia archaeon
CATTTGAATTGCTAATCGATCTACCAGTAGTACGGTCCAGAAGCTCTCCTTCTATATTGAAAAATGTATTGCTGGCACCAATAGCTGTACGATTAACTTCTCGAGGCGTTGGTCCTGAAAGTATATTTATTATTGGTTCTTCATTTAGTATAAAAAAAGAATGATTCTCCTCGATTCCTATCTTAGCATATAATAAATTAGGTCCAGGTATCATTAGGTTATTTACAAAATAATTGTATGTAGCTACTCCATTACTGTCTGTAGTATTCGCACCTATTTGAATACCATTCCAAAAATCGAAAAATTGGACATTTTGATTTGGTAGAGGATAATTGGTTTCGTTTACAACCTTGGCTTTTAAGATCAAATTAGTATATCTATTCACTACAGGGGAATTTAGGTTATCTGAAGGAATGTCATTAATATAAAACCATACTTTTTTGACTATTCCTTTAGTAACATTAAAATCCATCCTGTTACTTGAATCGTTAACAAAACCTGACGCGTTAACAAAACCTGATGGTATATACCAACTTCCGTTAGTATCTACTCTTAAATCGTATTGCCCTACTGAAACATTATACACATTAGTATCAATATTAAAATCTCCGTTTAAATCGGTAGCTGTACTAATGATATCAAATGGTGGGTCTCCAACTTTCACATTTGTACCCTTTTGAAGCAATATAAAATCTACTTCAACCCCACTAACCCTTTGGTTGTTAACAGGATCGATTACAAAGCCTTGAATGTTAGTAGAAGTATCAATTGAGATATTTACTTCTTGGGGATTTACATTTTGAAGATTAACTTGAATATCCCCATATACTGTATATGTAGTGTTGCCATTGACATCTGGATTATATTGCGCAAAAATGACGTGTGGACCGACAACTTGTAAATCATCAATATTTACAATAATTGAAGCATTGCCATCTAGATTTGTGTTAGATTGGCCAATAGGCTGTAAAGAGGTTAAATCATAAAAAGAAATCATCGCATCCTCTACAGGAGCACCATCAAGTGTTAATAAAGCTGTGAGATTTGCTGTAGCACCTCTATATCCTTCGGTAAAGTTTGAATTTAAGATGAGATTGTAATTGGCTAAGCTAGGAGGAACACTTCCATAATTATCATAATAGACATCCATTTGGATCCACAGGCCATCACCACTTACATCTGTTGGAATATATATTTCCGCCCAATTATACATATTTTTATATTTTATTACAATAGTATTTTGGCCTGTACTATTGTCAATTAGCTCTTCAGCTAAAAAAGTGTTGAACCCATCAACAAAACGGCTTGCTACGCCAAAGGCTCTTGAAAAAGCACAAAAAGCTGAAGTAAAATCGGACCAGTAACCCATTCCTTCTTCGAGAAACCACTCCACTTCATCATATCCGTCTGGAGCTGGGTTGTATTGACTTGGGTCGGAAATTCTTATAAAATTATATTGCAGATAATTTCTAATTTTATCAGCAACAATGAAAGTATTGTCAGAACTTAAGATTGTTGCATTAATTTGATTGTAATGATAAGCAAAATCATTGTTATTGCTTATATACACATTTATTGTATCCCCTTTCAACTGTAAATATTTGCTTTGTATAGGAATAGGAGTATATGAAGGTTCTATTGCCATTGCGTCTATTTCTGAACTAGTTGGTAAATCCAATCCAAACATTTCGTATGTCATATTAACATCCTCCTCCATGCTAAAGTCAATATCGAGGGTTGTACAATTAAATTCGTCTTTATATAAAGCGGGTGTTCCTTGCATATTATTCGCTTGAACACTATTTTCCATAATAAAAGGAGTAGGAAAAAGGTTTGGAATTACCATGGAATTTATACCAATACTGGGAGTAAGTGGTATTTGTAAAGTAAGGAGATCCTTATCCCAATGTTTGGATAAATAATCAACATAGGTGTAATAAGAAGAGGGTGCTGTAGCAGCAGAAGAATGCCATCCATCTCCCGTATATTCGTCAAAACTTTCATATTTCCAAAATTTCGTTAAAATCTCATTGTAATCGTCATAATCGAATATTCTGAATACTTCAACTTCAGAGAACATAAGAGCTGCAAGGGCTTGTCCGTAATCGCCTAAGTCTAAATCGTCAATATCACCGTCGAACATATCTTCTAACGCATCTAATAGATCAGATAATTGGTCTGGTGTTAAAGAGAGATCAGAAAACATATCTTGAAAATCGGACATATTATAAGGAAAGGGGATTTGTGTAGGTATGCCATCCTCTTGCTCCGCTTCAGCTAACTCGTCACTTGGAAGGGGTCTTTGACTATCCCAAAGCAAACTAAAGAAGAATGTTGAAAAAGCAAACGCAAATACCAATAGTACTGCTGTAAGAATGATTTTAATTATTCTCTTTTTGTTTATTGCAGTAACTAATAATTCTTCACGAAATTCTGACATCTCTACTCTATTTTACCCTTAACTATTCCATTATAAGTTTGCAATATTAATTAAAATTATAGTATAAATAATTTTCCTAATATTTCTGATTCATATGAAATATTGCTTAAAATGAATGGAGAAAGTAGTTAATGATGGAATTTTTCGAAAAATTAGATCAAAAAAAGATAGAATAAAAAAAATTAAAATTCAAATCCACATTTCGTGCAGATACTTTTCTTAGCATATTGTGGTTTAGGAATATAACTTAATATTTTTGATTTATCCTCAACTTCCTTAATAGCAAATCCTGTAGCCCCACAATTGGGACAAATTCTCCTTCCTGAGCCGAATCCAGCGTCAATATTAGGTGTAGCTGTAGATGGAGTAGAAGTTGTTGGTATTATTGGACTACTCCCAAATGTTGGACTTTGTGAAGTAATTCCTTGAGCCAAACTTGATGGCATAACTGCTTTTGGTTCTTTCAATTCTTGGATTCGTTTCTCTTTATAAGATACTTCTTCCTGTAATTTGCTAATTTGAGTTTGTAGGGGTCCAATTTGTTGTTGGAGGTTCATATTTTCTTGTTGAACTTGCTGTAGTTGATTTTGTAATTGAGGTAATTGTGCTAGTAGTTGAGCTTTTTCATTATTAATTTGAGTAATTTGATTCTGAAACCCTTCAATAGTTGTCTGAAAACTGTTGATTTGGTTATTTAATTGAACTATTTGGTTATCTTTACCTAAGATTTGTGAATTTAAATTTGCACATTGAGCATTTACTTCACTCATCTGATTCTGTAATTGTCCTATGACATTATCCTTTTGTTGAACTTGAGATAGAGCTGTATTGTATTCTGCTTGTGAGGGACCACTTGGTATAGTTGATTCGGGTTGATATACTGGAGGTTCAAACGAATTAGTCGGTGGAGGCATTGAGGGAGGCAGTGTTGGGGGTGGACCACGAGGTTTGTATTCTTCTTCTTCGTCTTTTTCATATTCGTCCGACATAATATTCTTCTCTTATGTTTATGCTTAATTATATCAATAATTGTAACTTTAATAGTGAATTTAGTTTATAAACTATAGCACAAATGGGCATTATCTTAATGTTCTTTTTTAAAAATTAAAAGCAATTCCAATGAGGGGTAAGACATTCTTTCAATTTAGGGATAACTTTATTACTTACATAATTTAAAACATCATTATCGGATTTTCTAGCATTTTCTTCTATTAGTTCGTTTTCGCTGTCATCGAGAACTTGCAGGCAATTGTACACAGCTTTAGCTTGTTTATCAATTTCGTATCCACCTTCTAAAGTAATTAAAATTCGATTGTTAGCGTATTCTCCAGCTATTTCTTTGATTTTCTTCAAATAATTCGCTGGTCCTTGATACGTCCAACCCATATTAGTAAGTCTGTCTGTCCAGTGAGTATCAAATCCAGCAGATATTAGAAAAAATTCTGGTTTAAATTCCTGGCAAATGGGAGCGATTATTTCATTAAAAAATATTATATTAACATCATCAGAAGCTCTCGGAGGCATCGGAAAATTGATTATTTTTCCTTGCCCCCCCTCGTTTCCGATATCATTAATAAAACCAGTGCCTGGATAAAGTGTCCTACCATCCTGATGTGAGTCAAAAAAGACTACTTCACCGTTTTTGGAGCCATTGTAGAAAATGTCCGAAGTCCCATTTCCCGCGTGACAATCCCAATCTATTATTGCCACTCTTTTTAATCCCTTTTCTTTAAGAAGATATTCAGCAGCAATCGCTACATTGTTAAAAATGCAAAAACCCGCACATTTGTAAGAGTTTGAATGATGTCCAGGAGGTCTCACCGAAGCGAAAGCATTTTTAACCTTTCCAGCGATCATTTCGTCAATACCATTTAGATTTCCACCAACGCTATAAAGTGATGCTTCATATGTCTTAGCCGATACAGCTGTGTCCATATCAAGCTGCTGAATATGACCTGTAATTTGAGATTTTTCACTAACTTCTTTTACTTGGTTAATTAAAGTCTCTTGGTGAACGTATTTGACTTGATCTTTAGTAGCTTTTCTAGGTCGAATTAACTTAAAGTTCGGATTTTCCAATACTTTTTTCTCATTTAAAAAATCCATAATTCCAATAAGCCTTTCGTGACTCTCGACATGCGTACCAATACGGTGGCTAAGATAAATATCGTCATATATTAACCCAGTGGTCATTATAATCAATTAAATGTTTTTTAAAACTATTAAATAATGATTTTTCGTTATTCTTTAAAAAAGTTACTATTTATTTAACTAACGAAACCTTCAAGTTTTTAATTAATTTAAAACATATTTTTTAGTTTGGATTTAATATATTTACGATTTTAATGTTTTTATTTTTAGTAGGGCTAAAGATATATATAGGGAAAAAATAAGTTGTTTATGTAGAATGGTTTATCGTATCAAAGTCATTATAATAGGAGAGGCAGGAGTAGGCAAGACTTCTTTAGTAAAAAAATTTGTATCCGGTCATTTTGCTCGAGATTATCGAACATCTATAGGTGCGAATTTATTTGTTAAAGAATTAAATTTAAACTCGGACATTAATGTCTCAATTCAAATTTGGGATATTGCTGGCCAAGAAAGATGGAAAAAAATGAGACATTTGTATTATAGGGGTGCTCACGGTGCTCTGATTGTTGGAGATCTCACGAGAGGAAATACTTTTGAACAATTAAAAGAGTTTTGGAATCAAGATCTCAAAAACTTTTGTGGAGAAATTCCTAAGATTTTAGTTGTAAATAAGGTAGATATGGATTCCAATATTTCTAATAATGATATCGAAAAATTAGCTCAGATTATCAATGTAAAAGCAACAATTTTTACATCTGCCAAAAATGGTCAAAATGTTGAAAAAGCATTTCATCAAATAGCTGAAGAGATTGTTACACCTGAAGTATAGAATAAATTTGTTAATTTAAAATCTAAGGGTTATACTTCAATAACGAGTTTTATAAATTCTCTTTGACCAGGATCAAGATACTTTTCAAAAGCATGTTGAATGTCTTGAATAGGTATAATTTGAGATATAAACTTATTTGAATTAATTTTATCCTGAGAAAAAAAATCTAAAGCGCAGAAAATATCCTCGCGATCGTGACCTAAAACACCTTTAATACTTACTTCCTTAGAATTCAATAGAAACATAGGAAATGAAACTTTCCCTTTAAAAACACCCTCCAGGATAACAGTCCCTCCTTTTTTTATTAAATCTATTGCCATTAATATAGACTTTTGATTTCCAGCGCAATCAAAAATGTAAGTTGGTTTTCCATTTCTTTTCAAAAACTTTTTAATTTTTGCTGGATTTGGAGGAAAAGATTCGTTTGCCCCAAATTCTTTTGCCTTTTCTCTTAAAAATTCTTGTGGCTCAATTGCGATGATATAATTAGGTTTTTTTTCTTTCAACAAATAACTTAAAAAACATAATCCAATATTTCCTGCTCCTATTATAATTATATTTTGGTTTTTAGTAATATTGGATAATTTTACAGCTCTACAAACATTAGCAAATGACTCAATCATCACTGCTTCTTTAGTTGAAACAGATTGAGGTATTTGGAATAAATATTTTCTTGGAACTTTTACGAATTCAGCAAATCCTCCATCTTTAAAAATCCCCATACCGTCTAATTGTCCTTGATCGATATCTAAGGCAACATTTATTCCACAAACTTTATCTCCCAGTTTTATATCAGTAATATTAGAGCCGATTTCTACAACTTCCCCCGAAAATTCATGCCCCATTATTATAGGTGCCTGATACATCTTGAACTTATAATTAGTTATATCGCTTCCACAAATTCCACAATAATGCGTTTTTACGATTACATCCTCCTCTCCTGGAGAGGGTCTTGGATAATCCTCTCTATAATCAATTTTTTTTACATCAATAAATACTGCTGCTTTCATGATATTGTTTCTAAACATCATTTTTTGTTGATAAAATCAATAGAATTAAATTATTCTCTTAATTTAAAAGTTTTAAATTAATCTTTTAATAATGTATCTGCTGTTGTAAATAAGGGTAATTCAATTTTTTTTTTTGGTCTTCTTTTAGTTAAATCTTCCTCTGGATTTAATTGATTTAGATTGTTATAGTTATGAATTTTTTTTTTGTAAACATTTGGGTTTAATTCTCTTATGAATTGAGAGGTGTTTAACTCTCTTTGACCTTTCAAAACTTTAATACTTTTAGGTGATATTAAAAATAATCTATCTTTCGCTCTAGTAATCCCTACATAAAATACTCTCCGTTCTTCCTCATATGCTAAAGAATTAATCTTAACCTTGCTCGATGGAAATAAATTATCAGATAACATCGGAATGAACACAATTTTCCATTCTAATCCTTTTGCTCTATGGATTGTGGAAAGTGTCAATAATGATTGGTTGTCTATAGATGCTAAACCCACTTTTTTAGATTCAAAGGTGGATTTGTTCAGTGTTATAGCATCTAAAAAAATAGGGATAGAATCAAAATTTTGGGAATATATGCTTATCTGTTTTAGATCTTCTAAGCGATCTTGCCAATTGTCATATTGAATTTTTAAGTATTTTCCTAATTGATGAATTAGTTTATTAATAACTTCATTAGGTTTGTTATATTTAAGAGATATAAAAAGTTTGTTTAAATGATCAAAAATTTCTTCTCTTACAAGCTTGGGAATTTTTAATTTACCTAAAATTGAAGAGAGGTTGTTATTTGAAATTAAATTTTCTAAAGGGTTGTTTTTAGCCGATATCTTGTCGAAAATTTTAGAGGAAGTCTTTTTTCCAATACCTTGAAACAAAGTTAGTATTCTTGACCAAGAGATTTCATCTTGCGGATTTTGAACAATGCGTAAATGTGCTAGTAAATCTTTAACATGAGCTCTTTCAAAAAAGGATACCCCCGAGTGAACAACATAGGGAATTTTATATTTTTGCAATTCCAATTCTATTCTTAATGAGTGATAACCAGCGCGGTACAAAACAGCAATATCATCTAAATCATATTCTTCAAATTTCAATTGATTTATCATATTAACTATAAATTCTGCTTGGTATTCATCAGACTCAGTTGAAACATGTATAGGTTTCATTCCATTTTTACGTGTAGTATGCATCTCTTTCTTATATTGAGAGAAGTTATGTTTTATTGAATTATTAGCTAAATCTAAAATTTCAGGAACACTACGATAATTGTATGTTATGGCATACCTTTTGCAATCCTTATATTTTTTCTCAAAATTCAATATATTCTGAAAATTGGCGCCTCGAAACGCATAAATACTTTGAGCATCATCACCAACTGCCATTACATTATGTTCTGGATTTTGTTTTACAATTTTATAAATAATCTCATCTTGAATATAGTTGGTGTCTTGATACTCGTCAACTAAAACGAATTTGATTTTCTTAGCTATTAATTTCGCTACAAATCTTTCATCTAATAGCCTATTCCAGAAAACCAATAAATCGTCGAAATCCACTAAGCTATTTTCTGCTTTCTTAGTGCTATAAATTTTTAAGACATCTCGTAATTTCGCAATAACAGGATCGCTATCAAAATGATTATATTTCCATTGAATGACCTCATTAATTGTCTTATTGCAGTTGATTGAAAACGATAAAATGGCTTTTGCCATTGAGGATGTAGGAAATTTTTCTTCGAGATCTTTTGCATCTGCTTTATCAATTGATAACTTCATTAATCCTTTTGCATCAGTTTCGTCCATAATTGTATAATTGGGTTTTAATCCAAGCGTTTCTGCATACATCCTCAAAAATCGGCTAGCAATTGAGTGGAAAGTACCCGCCCATATACCCTTTGGTTTTTTTCCAAGTAACATTTCTACTCGTTTGAACATTTCTTTAGCGGCTTTATTCGTGAAAGTAACAAGCATTATTTCACTAGGTTTTACTCCTGATACTAAAAGTTTAGCAACAGAATAAACAATAGTCCTTGTTTTTCCAGAACCAGCCCCTGCAATAACCAACATAGGGCCTTGAATGTTATTTACGATTTCAAATTGTTCTTCGTTTAAGTCTGCTTTAAAATCAACTTTGTTGTATTCCTCGGTTATCTTCGGAGCTTCTCCATCATCTAAGGATTCAGCGTAAGTCTCATCGTAAAATTCAAAGACGAATTCTTCCACCTTTCTGAATTTATTACTGCTGTTCTGTAATTTCATCCCAATAATACAATTTAGTTTTGATTGAATTTAAAAAGGAATTGTTGTTTTAAGAGAAATTAATCGTCCTTATAAGTAAATTTAATTGTGTTATTCCTTGGTTCGTAAAGAGTACCCTCTTTAACAAGTTCTTCCAAAGCATCTTTAATCCATTTTTCATCTAAATCTTCTTCAAGCTCAAGAATTTGAATGACATTAATTTTTTCTAACGATTTCCAATTATTATCTTCAAATATTTCTTTTAATCTGGTAAGCATTTTATCAAGTTTAGTGATAGAGCTCCGAGATTGGCCAACTAGAATCCTGTCCATATCAATTTTTCCCGTACTTTCATCGTACCCTGTGTCTTTTAAATATCTTTTAAATAATTTGATAATTTCTTCAACGTCACTTTTGAGGACTTTTTTCCTTAATGCCATTTTTGCATAGGCTTCACTCAATCGCACGAGAGCATCTAGATTTCTTGCTAAAATCGAAACAATTGCATCTTCACTGTCGTATTGACCTCGTAGTTTTAAATAGAATTCTTTAATTTTTTCCTTTGCTTCTTCAGTCAATACTGGAAGACAACTCCTTCTTGCATGTTTAATGTATTTTTTTAAAAGTTCATCGTTAATAGGAGCTGATTTATTAGACTTACTATTTATATTATCCTTTGCTCCTTCCATTGAATTTTGTAATATAAACTCTGCCATTTGTGCATCATTAACGGGATCTGGTTTATCCGTAACTATAAAAATTAAATCGAAACGAGATAAAAGTGAAGGTGGAAGATTAATATTTTGTGTTGGTGTTTTATAGCGATCATATCTTCCAGTGCGAGGATTTGCTGCCGCTATGATTGCTGTCTGGGCTTTTAAAGTAGCGACAATTCCTGCTTTAGCAATGCTAACTGTTTGTTGTTCCATTGCTTCGTGCAGAGCTGATCGATCTGAGGTATCCATTTTATCAAATTCATCGATGGCAGCGACCCCTCCATTAGCCAGAATAATGGCTCCTGCCTCAAGATTCATTTGACCTGTTTCGTTGTCTTTAATTACCGCAGCGGTTAAACCTACTGCCGTTGAACCTTTCCCGGAGGTATACAAGCCGCGAGGTGATATGTCTATTGCGCTTTTTAGAATCTCTGATTTACCAGTACCTGGATCCCCCACAAATAAAATATGTATATCTCCTCGCTTATATCCTCCTCCGGGTCGTAGCTTTCTAGTACCCCCAAATAAGCTTAATGCTGCAGCCAATTTCAAGTCACCTCTTCCATAAATAACTGGAGATATGGACCTTGCTATTTTCTTTTGTATCATGGGTTCTTTTGATAATCTTTCAATCTCTTCTTTATCCTTTTTAGATAATTCGATAAGTCCTTCTGCTTTGTCTTCTGGATCGATGAAATTGACATCAATAAAAGTTTTGAAGAGTGTGCTATTCATACTTTTAGTAGATTGCGCTAAAACTGATTTAAATGTCCCCATTAAAGTAACCCTATCGCCCGGCTTTACAGTATCTACTAAATCGTAAGTTAATATTGCTTGAATCGCTCTAGGTATTCTACCAGGGGGCAAATCTTCTGGTATTTCTTGGATCATGACGCTTTGCCAATCTATAAATTCAGAATTTTTAGAAATAAGCCTGAAATCTGATTGAGATTTTGCTTTGCAGCGCGTATTAGAACAAAATTTAGGCCATTTTATTCTAGAAGTAAGTTGTAAAACTTCAAATTTAGCACCACATGTCATACATTCGAACTCTGCTTTAATTAACTTTGGTCTTATCGTTGAACTCCTCACTAAAATTCCTTTAGTCCACACAAGACGATCTATGTTTTTTGCCCTTAAGCCTCTTAAAGCTATAAATAAGGGGCTCTTTTCGTCTTGGGTTGTTATTCTAACGAAGTAATCTTGATTATTTAGATTACCACCTTGAAATTTCAGGATGTTCTTGAAAGCATCAATAGCATCTTCTAAAAGGGAACTAGGATCTTTTCTTAAAAGCTCAGCAATTACAGAATCATAAGCTAATAAATCTTCGTAGGAAATAGTTAAAATGTTGCCACTTTTTGAAATTACATCATTAATCAAGTCTAGATATTTATATACTCCGGGTCTTTCTTCAAATAATCTAAAAAATTCTTCAAAATGTTGAATTTTGTGAATAGGTACACTAGGACTGGACATTGGGGTTGTCAAACGAGATCACCTTTATTATTACAATGATATACCCAAATTATTTTTGGTGATATTTTAATCCAATATATTAACGATTTAAGCTTATTAAGCAGTAAATAAAAATTGTCGGAAAAAAATAATAAGAGAGAATAAGTTTAGTGAAATACTCCACAGAAATATCTAACCTTCTCTTAATTTATTTAGGATTTCGCAAATAATTTTATCTTGCGACATTTCACATCTAATTTTAAGCAAGGATATTACCCTCTTTTTTATTTTTTTATCTGTATATCTAACAGTTCGCCCCAAAATAATTGCTATTGATTGTTGTGTTTCTATAGTGGATTCATCGCTTAAATTTTTTAATAATTTTGAGAGCATTTTAGTTATACCCATTTGTTGGATGATTTTCACCATTACATCTACGGTCGTTGCTCTAACATCTTCTACTTCGTCTCCTAACAATGAAATAATATTCTGAAAAATTTTATCTATCTCTTCAAAGCTATAAATATTTAATAAATTAGCTGCTCCTTCTCTAACCTTAGGGTCTTCGTTCAATAGATTTTCTGAAACCTTCCCAAAGGGGATTTTGGATTCAGAAATTTCTTTAATTGACGAAAGAATTTTCATTGATGATCGCCGAACCCAACTTTTGTCGTCATCCATTAAACTTACTAAATTCTTAATAATTACTTCCTTGTCTTCAATAAACGGAATTAGATTCCCTAAACTTGCAACTGCAGCGTCACGTACAATCCATTCTTCGTCAATTAAAGCTTTGTTAATTAAAGCATTAATAGTAGCCATCGGCAGAGTTTTTCCTATGTAACCTAAAATTTTCACGCTCGTTTCTCTAATGAATGAATCGGAATCTGATAAGTATTCTAAAACGAGAGGAACAGATATAATATCCGGTAAATTTTTTGAAATTTCCAATATAGATTTGGTTAAAACAATTCTAACAGATAATTCTTGTTCAGGGAGAAATTGTAATAATTCTGCTATTACAGATTTTAATGCTACGGGTTTGGTTTTTGAAATTTTTGAAATTAAATGAGCGGTTTCTTTCTTTAGAACAACCTCATTTTCACCTTTAAATATTCCTAATATTGAATCAATGGCTATCAAATCAGTGAAATCATCTATCAACCCATCCAGCGAAGAGATGATATTAATTTTTGTATCAAGATCTTCCGAATTCAACTGATCAATTAGTTTTGGGATTAATTCATTAGGGTATTGTCTACATATCTTAATAATCGTTTGGGAAATAATACCTTTTGATATAAATTTTGTTTCATCTTTAATTCTGATTAATTTATCTAAAATTAGAGTTGGATTCTTCTTGAAGTTCTTAACTATAATATCTGAAATTCCCTTTTTTAATTCGGAATTGTTGAATTTTATGAATATTAATAAAGTTGTTAAGATTTTTTCAGGATTACTTTGCCATATTATACCCAATAGAGAAATAATACTATTTAACGAATCTAAATTTTCAGTATCAATTTGACTAATAATCTTTTCTAGATCGATGGACTTTGGTTCTTCGGCATAATATTTTTCTAGAGCTAAGACTGATGCAATCCTTACCTTTTCATCTGAATCGAGTAACCCTTCATAGAAAGGTGAGACAGGAATAGAATTCTTCTTAAAGTTCCCTATTTTAGAAATCACATCAAATATAGAAGCACGTACCCTACTATTAGAATCATGCATCAAGGGAATTAATGTTTTAACAATATTGGAATCAAGTTTTTCTATATTAAGATTTTTCAAGTTTCGAATTGCCGCCGCTCTAATGTTTTGATTAGGGTGATGAATTTTATTTAGTAAGATTTCAGGTTTTACATTCAACTGTGTCGCTGATAGTATATTAAAAATTTCAGTTTGGACGAGGCTATTTGGATCGTTTAGTAAATTCATTAAATTTATGTCTTGAACTGAATCTTTTCCAATGTCGATTAATTTGGTTAACATTTTTAACCCTATCAATTTCATCCTCCACTCAGAATCTGATATTAGGTTTTTTATGATTTTTGTAGGTATTTTTTTTATTAACGAGTCTTCAGCTTGAAGAATTAATTCAGCAATAGGGATGCTTTTATCATAATTAGGTGATTCAAGAGCGTCTACGATCCACGGTATAATTACCTCAGAGGCATCTTTCTCCAGTTTTTTTAATATTTGAATAGATATTCTTCTTGAATTCGGATTGGGATCACATATTGCATCCAATAAGGAATTTTTGTACTCCCAATCGTCCAAAGAAATTTCTGATTTTAAAGGAATTCGCTCGTACATCATCATAAGGGTCTTCTCCGCGTGATCCCTAAGTAAAGGATCAGAACTTTTTATGAAGTTAAATAAAGGTATAACATCAAATGTTTGGCCGTACTCAATAATCTTGGAATATTTAAGGTTTTTAGTAAAAGTATTAGTTTTTGACAAGATATAATAAGTTGTAAATGTAAGCATAAAAATTTCTTCTATTATAGCTGCCCAAGCAAACATAACAGAATTAGGAATAAGCTCAGCTGAAAGATTCCAATAATTAAAAGTTTCCGTTAATTTATCTATGTTAACTATTAAAAAATTTACTAGCACATTAATGCCAATAGCTGCCATTAAATAAGCTGCGAAATAGATATCGATCCCGCGATATTTAATTTTACGCCCCCAAAATCGCGTAAAATAGCCTATAATGCCAAATAGAAGAGTTACAAAAACAAAATAAGAAGTCATCGTAGAAAATGCAAGTGATCCTGAAAAGAAGTAAATTACTGTCTGAATTAATGAAATCCAGGCCCACACAAACACGAATATCATTAAACCTAACATTATATATGGTTTGGGATTTGAAATAAATTGTTTCATGCCTCTTTTGCTATCTTCGAAATTTAGAAATATTGACCTTTTAATGTCAGGGATATGATAGTATTCGTTAGAAATTCCTGCTATATATCCCTTAGATCCATAAAAAGTAAGAATCATTAAAGGATACACAAGTAACCAGGAAATCCATATCATTAAAAATGGCAAGCCTGTAAAAGACAACAATAGAGGTGGTATGATAAATAAAATATATAAGAGAACTGCCATTAACACAGAGATAATCTTACTTTTAGAAAAATTAATAATTTTATTACTTATAAATTTGTGAAATGGAGTGAGTCCTTCGTCTAATTCGGAACTCAAAGCAATGAAAAGGAAATCAATCAACGGATAAAACGATATATATCCAATGCAAAAAGCAAAAGGAATTAGTAACGCAAGAGGGTTGATATTGGGGGGAGTTAAACTACTATTTTGCCAAAATTCGGGAGTTTTTACGGCAAAAATGAATGCCATAGCAATGACGATCATCACGCCTGCACCGAATATAAAGCCATATATTAAACATTGAAGGCGATCTCTAAGGCTAAATTCTCCTTTTTTAACCAAAGCTACTTGTTTATAGATTATGAAGAATCCTACAACGAATAAAAATAAAAAAATTATAAAAAGAATAAGTTCAATAAGCAAATTATTCACGATATTTTTTGAAATATTAATAATTTAATACATTTATATTTCTGTAGCTTAAGATAAATTTAGTACAATAAAGAATTGAATACTATTAAATATTAAATAAAGCGTGTTTTAAGTTGGAAAAAATTGTAGCAAAACTAGAAGATTCTTTAAATCGGGTAAATTTTATTTTCAAAAACGAAGAAATCACTACTGAATGCATTGACGATTACAATCGTTTTTCCATACTAGGCGGAAATTTTGGTCCTTTTGAGAAAGGTGAAAAATACAACCTACCCTTTTTTGTTGCTCTCTCTCTTATAGAAAATAACATTCTTAAGATTGCAATAAACGAAAAATGCGATAATGTTGATGTCCAAAGATATGCTATAAGCGAACGAGATAATCAGATGCTTTTACAAAGAGATAACTTATATTTCTTAAATAAAATTAAGGAATTTAAGTTTTTCATCGAAAAAGAGGTAGAAGAAAAGAACAAACCAAAAATAAATTCGGATAGGTTTACATCATATTCAACAAATATTGTGGATAGCCGGCTTCTAAAATTGTTAAAATTAGCTAAATCTAATCTATCTGTAGAAGATGAGAGGAGATTAACATCTTCTGAAATGATCCTGTTTAACAAACTGTCTGAGCTAATAAAAGGTTGGAGAACTTTTTTTTTAAATAATAAATAGAAACGATATAATTTTAGAATTTAATCTCCTTTTTTCCATATTTTTTGAAGTAATTTTCAATATGGGTAATGACTATTGGATTAAGTTTTAATTTCGGTAGTATATCTATTGCATCGCTCATTGAAAAATATTTTACGTCTTTATTGTTGAGGGCTTCTTCAACTGTAAAACCATCATCCCTAACCTCATTTCTATTCGTTAAACCAATAGCAGCTATAATATTCACATTAATTTTCGCTAAATCATCAATTGTATGAAGCATGGAACCTCCCGTGGTAGTTGTGTCTTCAACTAATATCACATTCCCTTTGGGAACTCCAAGAAAAAACTTGTCCTTTAAATCACCGTGTTCCTTTGGTTTTCCCCGTCCCATCGATAGTGTATACATACCTGACTTTATTTTCTTATCTTTGAACGCCCACTTATATTGGGTAATAATCCCTAATTTCGTTGCGCCTTCTGGAACCCCATAAAAGCAATCTGGTTTAAGATTTAAATGTTTTACAAATAATAAAAGATAATCGCTAACCGAATTTAATAAAAAAACATCTTCGGCAACCGTTCTCCAATTCACATACCAGTACGATTTTCGACCTGATTTAAGCGTTATTGGCTCATCAAAAAATCCAATCACTCTATTTTTAATAATAAAATTATAAAAATTATTCTTTTCTAATTCCCAACTCATATAATTCAACTTATTCTTTTAAAACTAAATATTCTTTCCGAGCCTTTGCGTATTCTTCTCCATTAAGATTACCAGCTAAAAATAACTTTTCTTTTTCCTGCATTATTTTTCTTTTTTCAGCTAATTCCTTCTTTCTTTCCGCTTTCCTAAATTTATCTATTATTGAATTGCTAAGGTTTTTTACTTCCTTAATATTCTTTTTTACTAATTTTTCTACATAAGGTTTTATTGGTTTAACCATTTCGATATTTTTTTTTGCTATTTCCTCAATTCTAACCAAAGCTTCATTAACTTCTTCAACATTATCGCCATCAAGGACCTTAATTAACCCGGGAATAGCAACATCAGTAAGGACTTCATCAAGATATTTCTCTATTTCTTTTTTAAGTTTTGGATCGTTATATGAGTTCAGTTGATTATTGCGGATGTATTCAATAAAAATAAGTGGTAGCTCAATTGGCCATTCTTTCATCTTTTCCTTGTCGATGAGTTGTACAATTCCCCCATCTTTTTTATAAAAAATTTTCAATTATATCCAATCTCCAGTTGATAGTTTTTCAGGTATATATTGGTCTGTCAAAAATTCAAATCCAAAAGTTGAAAGAGCTTGAATTTCCGCTTTTACTTTTAATTTTAGAGCTAATTTAAGGTCTGTTTCCCAAGCTTTATTTTTTTTGACAAAATCTTCGTTTAACATCTCTTTAGTCCTCTTTATGTCTGTTTGATTCATGGGAATTGTACAATCGCTGGGGATTTTATATTTTTCCAAATCCCTAGTAAGTACACCTAGGAGTTTTATATCGGGAGTTGCTAAAAAAGGTGATTCATAACTTAAACGTTTAGATCCTCGTAAGTAAACTGAATGAATATAATGCCCATACGGGTCGCTATCAACTAAAGTAAAAACTGGCAACTGAAGTTCCTTATTAATCCTTCTTAGGAACATACGTGTAGCAATATCCGCGGCGCCCTTTGCTGTTAATATTATACAGGGATATTTCTTCCAAAATCTAGCTTCCGATAATCTTATCATTGCCGCGTCTTTTTCTAGAACTAAAATAAATTCTGCATCTGATTCAAGGATTTCAATATTATCAAGCATTGGACTGATCGTCCAACCCCCACTTCCTAAACCTTCTAAATCAATTATATCATTCCTATCTCTAATTCTAAGGCGTCCAATGCATGATCCCTTAGCTGAAGCGACAATATGTGTTGAATTTCTAGTCGTATATAACATAGTAGCGACATCCTCAATACATTTGTCGCTATTCTTCTGATCTCCAAATAATTGAACTGATGAGTAAAAAATTTCTCTTTTTGTTGCGTGCATATCCTTGATCAATAATTCATTAACTTTCTCAAGTACTTTCATTAATCTTGTCATGTCAGCAACACTACCGAGCGAATGGAATTGTTTTTCCATGATCTGCTGCCCTAATAGTAGTAAATCATTTTCTTCGTCCCAGATAATATTTGCGCTCGTTCTCGAAGGTAATTTAATGGAGGGCCTTCCATTTTCATAAATCATTTCTATTATGGAATCCGTTAATTTGTAAATACGATCTAAAGTTTCTTGCCTATTTAGATTGTCAATTTTAACTGTATTTTCCGGTAGTTTCACTTCTTTTTTCTTTTCTTCTATACTCTTTTCCAAGTATTCATGAAAAAGCTTTTTAGCTGCTATAATATCCCATTTTTTACTTTCAGTTTTACCCGACATTATTATCACACTATTTTAATTTCCAATGTTTTTTTCCCATCTTGGTTTCTATCATTACCAATCCCTTACGCTCCAATTCCTTCAGTTTTATTTGTAAAAAACGCGCATCCATCATATCCTTTATTTTCATTTTAAATATTAAAGCTGTTATTGGTTGCCAATCTTCAGATAAAGCATCTATTATTTTCTCTGTAGTAATTATTGGTAATTGAGTTTGGGTTAGCACTGGTTTAAGTTGTTTAGCAGTAATTGTTGGTTCTGTTCTAATCGGCTGTTGATGAATTATTTCACCCTTAGCAATTTGTAATTGTTTTCTTTTTTTGGCTAAGGTTCCCGGTGGAACTGGTTCGATTTTTAGAGGTAATTTCGCTACTTTGTCCACAGGGATTCTTTTTTCTGGTTTTCCTTTATCATAAAATTCTTGAATAAATTTTATAATTTCTAATTTCCGAGCTTTAGATGGTAGAGAAATGTTTCTTTCAACACAATATTCTTTTAGTTGATTAATAGTCCAGTTAAGAAGAGTTCTTTCGCTGAGAAATTCATCTTTCGTTTCTATTTTTTCAGGAATATCCTTTTTCTGAACGCCCGTGTCTTCCCAGTGAATCTCAACTTTTTTAGGTTCTAATTCAATAACTTCAATCTTTTCAGGTTCAGGTGGTTTCTTTTCTTTAATTTTTGGAGGTACTTTTACCCCAATTGCAGCTCTCATCAAGTTTTCCAATTCCTTTTCTGAAATTTTCCCCTTAAATTTCCCTTCTCCTTGTGATACGATATTATAGGCACTTTGAACGAAGATTGGGATATACTTCTCAATTAAACCAGCTCTTTTCTCGCTCTTTCTAATATTTGCTTTACGATTAAGATATATTCTCAACCGCCTTCCTATGGCCTCAAGACAAAATTTAATCTCTTTAAGTAAATCTTCATCTTCAGCTAAAGCGTTTTTTGATTGCGATTTAAACATTAAATGAACGTAAGGTCCTGAAACATTTACGAGAAGTTTAATTGGACCTTTTGGTAGGTTATTATCAAACACATCTAATTTATAATTTTTCCAATTTACAGATTGAACTGCTTTAGTGATAGCACAATCAGCACTATCTCTTAACTTAGGAGTTCTATTAACGAATCTTGAGAGAACATCCCTGGAACGTTTTGGCGTATCAAGCTTCTTCGAATCATTACAATACGCCAATGCAGCTTCAACAACATATGCTAATCCTTTGCCCGAAGTAGGCGGTCTTGTTTCTGCACTTATAAAATCATCATCTTTTTTGTAAATTTCGGTGAAGAAATCAAATACTTCGCGATAAGAATCTTTCTGAACTTCTGTTGTAGAATTTAATTTTTTTTCAATTGTTTTCTGAAATTCTTCTGGTTCTAAATATTGATCTTTAATATCAATACTAACGAGAATTCTTGAGTTGAAATTTTTAACATCTTCAGGCGTGAGCGTAAAATCTTTTATTTCACTTTCTGTATGTATTTTTTTTTTATCTTGATCTCTCTTCAATTCTTCTTGAAGAATGTCAAAAGATGTTGTTACATTTTCAATAGGATCATCAAAATCATCAATGTTCTCCGATATTTTAAGTCCTATTTCTTTAATCAGCGTATTTTCTAATACAATATCTCCAACTGGAATCGCTGTATCTGTTGGTGGTGACATATATTTGACAGATTTAAAGGCATGAAATAGCGAGTTAAATTGGTTGTTAGTTAATTCAGAAGGTCTTACTTTAGAAATTTGAACTCCGTTGATTAAATCTTCCAGTTCTACACGATTTTTTAATTTTTTAGCCTCTATTAAGCCAGTATTATCTTTAAAAATCTTTTCTAACTCGTTTTTAATTTTTAATCTTTCTTGGAAAAGTCTATCTACATTATTTAATAGATTACTAATTTCTTTTTCAATTTTTTTTATGTCTTTTTTTGTTTCAGATTTATCGATACGATTGTGAAGTTTTTTTATTTCTCTGTATAATCTTTCCAAATCTTTATCAAATTTGTTATGTTTATCAATAGATTCCCAGTATTTATTCTTCAATTCTTCTGAATCAATATTGTAGATAATCAATTTGTCTCTAGGTTTTGTTGAACGGCCATAAACCCTTTTTTCATACTTAAAAAAGTATATCAGATCACTTCTTTTCACTACTTTGTTTATAAATCCATTTTTAAGTATCATTAGAGATGTTTTGTCTTCTAAGTTTCTTTCTGCAATTTTCAAAATCTCTTTTGCTAATTTTGAACTCATTCTCACGAAATTATCCTGTAAAAAAGCGGAGATTGTTAAATTTTCTGATTTTGTTAAGAGATCTTGTAAGTCACCAATATTAGTTGAAGAAGGGTGAGGTTTAGCATATTGTGGTTGTCTTGGGAAACTTGAGACTAACCGTCTATAAATCCATTCTTTTCCATATGGATCTATAAAAATAAGAGTTATGTGTGGATTCATTAAAGCCGTTTCTTTAATGTATGTATCTACGAAACCACGAGTGTATTTTACATTTAAATAATTTAATTTGATATAAGTCCCGTGTAGAAATTTACTATCTACTTCTGTTGGACGAACTAAATATTTCTTTTCGTTTTTAGAGGTTGTAAAAAATTCTGAAACCGTGGCATAGAAAGAACCTTTAGATTTTGATACAGCTACTATAGGCTTTCCAGTTGTGTTTTGAGCGTCGCTAAAAGCGCTCGGAGCGCCAAAACCTTGACTTCCACGGGTTTGCTTCAATTCAAGACTTTTTGAAGAAGCTAGATACTTACCGAATTTCCGCATGTCTCCTTTATGCATACCTATCCCATTATCAAAAATTTCGAATGTATAACTCATAACATTTTTCTGGGATAATTCCGATGTTAAAAAGGAAGCAGCTTCAGATTCTCTCATGCGAATAATAACAAGCGGTTCAATATTCACAATTGTCTCTACAGGTTGTATGATTTCATCCATATCTTCAATAATCCTTTTTACTTCTTCTTCTACTTCGATCTCTTCCTTATCGACAATTTCTCCAGATTCGTCTTCCTTATCTTTGGTTGAGTCTATTTCAGTGTTAGATGTTTCTGAAGGTGCTATTCCTACTTCTTGCATTAGAGCAAATTTAGCTTCATTTGACAGGGGTTGATCAATTTCATCCTTCTGCGCTTCTTGAAGAATCGATAAATTTTCTAAAGTTAATTCTTGATCGAGAGAAAATTGAGTTCGCGAATCGCCTTCTTGTAACTCCTTCCACTGAAACTCTTCAATAGCATCTAACGCATTATCTAGGAATTCAGAGGCGTATTGCTGATGTTTCCAAAAACCAAACTCAAAACCCACTAACTGAGTCCGCTTTCTCATAAATTGTGCTATCGTTCCTTGCTTTATTCTGCCTTCTTCTTCAAAGGTAATTTCAATTACACCAATCTGTTTTTTATCATTTAAACTCGATTATCAAATAATTTCATAAAAGATTTTTTAAGTATTATAATTAATATTGCACGAAAAATCTAATACTTACGCAAATCAATCAATTTTACAGAATGTATTTGGTCAATCATTTTGAACAGAAATTGAATTACTATTTAAATCTTTTCTTTAATCGACAAAAAATTTTAAATAGTAGTAGAGATTTTTAATTTTCTTTTGATTGGTAATTATCTAAAGCCACATCAATGATTTTTGATGCTACATATCTTTTAGTATGCTTTTCGATATGAGTTATGTGTTTTTCTTTATTAATTATGTATACTTCATTATCTTTGCTATTGAAACCTATGTCTTCGCGACCTACGTCGTTAGCAACTATAAGATCTGCTTCGGACTTTAAAAGTCGATTATAAGCACGATCAATTAATTCTGTTCTTGAAACATTCATTTCGGCTTTAAAAGCAATTACGAAAAGTTTGTAGTCTTTTCGTCGTGCTACTTTCAATATTTTAGGTGTTAGATGCATGGTAACATTCAGTTTTTCTACACTGTCTGAAGAAATTTTACCTTCTATGAAATCTACTGGTTTATAATCCGATACCGCTGCAGCAGATATAAATATATCGTAATTTGAGTATGAAAGTTCATCTTTTATCGTTTTAGTGAAATCATCAGCAGATTCCACATGAATAGTATTTATGTAATCAGGTATTTTTACCATGCATTCACCTGCAACTAGTAATACATCTGCACCTCTAGCAGAAGCCTCCTTAGCAAGTTCGATACCCATCCTTCCCGATGATTTATTGGATAAATATCGGATTGAATCAATAGCTTCGCGACTAGGACCAGCAGTGATTAAAACTTTTTTACCTTCAAGATCTCTTGTAGTAATCAAAAGGTCTATTACTTTATCAATTATATCATCAACCTTTGCAATTTTAGCCTTTCCTTCAGATAATCGTGGACCTAATACATTTATACCACATTCTTTCAATCTAGCGATATTTCTCTCTATAATAGGATGAAACATACTTGCATGCATAGCTGGAACTATTACAATTGGTATAGAGGATCCAAATGCGGTTGAAACCACAGTAGTAACGGGTGTATCATCAATGCCATTTGCAATTTTAGAAATCGTATTTGCTGTGGCCGGAGAAACTAATATGATATCTGCTTTTCCGAAATGATTTGGTCTATCACCTGCTAAAAATACATGTTCAACTGCTCCAGTTAACTTAGTTATGACGGGATTTCCTGTTGCCCAATGCATTAAAGAAGGGTTTATCAATTCAGTAGCAGCTTTTGACATTGTAACAATTACTTCAGCACCTAAACGCATTAACTCTCTGGCAATCATAGGAGAATTAATACATGCTACTGAGCCAGTTAAACACATACATATAGTTTTTCCCCTTAATATTGTTCCCTTGCTTTCGATAATATCTTTTGAGGGGTGTTTCATTAATTCGTTTACCATGGTTCTGCGATTAATATTAAATTATACTATTATTAAAAAATATGTTTAATTTAAAAATATTGCATTTCATTAACTCTCTTTGTAAAATGAGGGAACCTTTTATGATTAAGATATTGATAATATTAAATTATTAGTTTGTTCCGGGTCACGATGGCGTTTATGGTGAATTACAATTAAATTAATTTTTCTCTTCAAACACATTTAGCTTTAAATTTAATTTATAAGCGAAATTTAAAATTTTGTTGAAGATTTCTTGGTTAATAGCGGTTTTCTTATCTATTTTTAATATTTCCAATAATTGGCTCCCATAATAGGTTTTTATTAGCTCAGAAATCTGATAAGATAATTTATCATCCTGATTATCACGATAAACTTTTGCTTGTTCAAATTCTTCTTTTCTTATTTTTAGAATTTCATTCGAGTATTTAACAAAGGGGGTGTGTCGAATTTTTTTAAGATTAAATACCACGGTTGCTCCGATTTCCCTTAACTTAAGGATATCTTTCATAATCGAGTGTATTTTTTTCATTACTTTTTTTCTATATTCATGTAAGTCACTCTCTTCGTTGAGTAACTCATGAAATATCTCAGGATAAGGTAAATCTAATCCTGAAAGTTCAGTTGTTAAATTTAATAAGATAATGAATTGACTCGCATTTTCTCTTGGGTGTTTTTTTAAAATATCGTAGATGTATCCTTTTTCTTTATTAATAAAGCGAAACAGGAATTTTCTAAAAGCTTTCGCGAATTTCCCGTAATTCGGTATAAAAGACCGATTGGTATTATTTAAAACTTTATCATAAGCTTCGAAGGGGCTGATTTTTTTCTCGAGAACAGATGAAACTAAAGACAAAGGGTAATACCCTTCGATAAAACTCATCCCTTTTTCTATGCTGCTTATAGCATCTTTGAAAGAACATTTTGTTATAATGTTTATTGTTCTAATTATATTTGTTCTAACAATATTTCCCTCAATTTTTATAGGATTTTTCTGACAGAAACACAAATCAAATGGTTTTATATCGTGAAAAAGAGCTGTATTTTGATCAGGTATAACGATTCGCGCACCGTACGCATTGACTAAACTACCTTGGCTAGGTTTACTCGCTAAATCCCATTCAATTATTGTTAGATCGTCTATACTTGAGTAACCTTGATCAACATCATAGTTATATTCCGTAGGTTTACTTAACAATGAAAAAACATCAACAGTATTAATTTCGTATTTATTTTCTTCGCCCCAAAACTTTGTTTTATAGTAGAGAATATCATGATAATTATGTAAATCATCTAAAAATAGGTCCTCAAATATTAAGTAATTTAAACCTATTTCTGAAGGTTTAATTATGGATTTCTTTACACCGTAGAACCCTAAGTGGTTTATCACATAATTATAAGCCGGGTTATTAAGGTTTTCCTTATCGTGATTAACTTCATAAGCATTACGTTTTTTCCGAAAATCTATTTTTGTTTTTTTAATGTTATATTTCTCCTTAAAATACCTTAAAAAAGCAAATTTCTTTAAATAGACCTTCTTTTCTAATTCTCTTGTTTCAGTTTTATAAATTTTATATTCTTCATAATACTGTTTTTTCGGAATTTCGAATACATCGAATTGTCTTTTCATCAACTTTAAAATGTCTAGTACAATAAAGTTATCAATTTCATCTAAAAAGTACTTCAACATTTTGTATTTAAAAGCATCGTAATCTTCTGATGTGATAATATCTTTAAATACCGGATTAAGGTCAGCTAGAATTTTATATTTTTTCTTAACAAAATAGAAGGAAAAATATTTCTCGTTAAATTGGTTGGAGTTTGCCATCTTAACTAAGATAGAAATTAAAGAAACGACAAATGATTCTTTTTTAAATTCATAGTAATCTAAAATTTTGTCAATAAATTCAATAATTCGAAGTAGATCATAAAAAGTATAAATCGAAACTGATTTTAAAAACGATCTAAAGCCGTCTTCGATAATATTATCATAAGCGTTAAGATATAAGCCTAAATCGCTACTATAGGCGGATTGGAGAAATTCAAATAGTTCTAAGTAAAGATTGTTTTCTATAGCGGTCTTTAGATATTTTTCAATTATTGGCTCACAATCCTTGTTTTTAAAAATAGCCTTATTGAGATAATTCAAACCTTCAATACAATTATTACTTTCAATGGAAGTATTGGCTAGTTCTAAGTAATTTTTACTTTTTTTCTTAGAGCTATAGTCTTCAGATGTAAAGTTGAAATTATTAATTTTATTTAAGATTTTTTTTGAAATTGACGGTTCTACCATCAGTAGAAGAGTAATCAAGTGAGGACACGCCTTTTTATCGATATCCAACCCCGAAAAAAAGACATCACAATCATGAAAGATTTCATTTCTCCTCTCATCAATAATAAGATGATACTCGCGTTCTTCATCAAAAATGATTGCTCTTATCTCTATCGGATTTTCTTTTAACGAGATAATATTAATTTTATTTATCGGGAACTTTACTGATTCATTATATCTTTCGACTCCGA
The DNA here is from genome assembly GCA_029856125.1 of Promethearchaeia archaeon. Classification (GTDB taxonomy): domain Archaea; phylum Asgardarchaeota; class Lokiarchaeia; order Sigyniarchaeales; family SOKP01; genus SOKP01. The sequence goes on from JAHQWJ010000080.1 coordinate 24,849, forward strand.
ATCTTTCAGATATTATTTCAGATATGGAATTTTTAGTCATGGTTTTAAAATCTCGATTTGATAATCTCTGAGATAAGTTTGGGAAATTCGTTCCAATCTTTAATTGTCAAAAGTTGTCCTCCTGCTATTTTTACCATTCTTTGTGCTTCTTTTAAATTATAGGACGATTCTGGAGAAATTAACACGAAATCTACATTTAAAGAACGAAATTTTCTTAATTCTTCATTAGCTTGTTGAATATCATAAATTTCTGCATCAGTAAATAGAACATTTAATTTTTCGCGAGAACTAGAATGTTCTTTAAATTGTTTGTTTGCCCATTCTAAAGCACTTTGAAGCCGGGTACCCCCCTTAGCAGAAACCGTAAGCAGATCATCCGCTAATTTTTCCAAATCTACTTTTTCCGATAATTTCTTTAATACATGCGTATCTGATTCGAAAAAAGCAATACCAATTTCGTCTTTTCTCATGCCATATACTAACATCGTCACACAAATAGCCATATAAGCAAGCTTGTCTCCGGTCATAGAACCACTGATATCGAGTTCAAAACAAAACGAACGCAATCCCTTCGCCGTTTCGTAAACATAAAAATCGTCGTAGTTGATGTGATCCAATTTCTTGCCTTTTTCTAAAAGGTTAAAGATTGTTTCTTCTAAATCTATATTCTCAAAATCATCCCCGATTGAATATGGTCTAACCAAATTAATAGGTATTGTCCCCGTTGTTGCGCTACCTAATCGTGCTCTGGAATAGTAGACACCTAAATCAATTAACATTTTTTTTGCTAATTCTTTTACTTTAACTTTCACTTTTTCAGGTAAACTACTCCGATGAATAAACCATTGTTTAAGGAGGTTTTCGCCACTTCCAGCAGATAAACAAGATATTACTTTATCCTGCCCTTCTTTACCAGCAATTTTTTGCGCTCCTTTTAATGCCTCACTCATATTGTAATGACCAATAGCAGCTAAGGCATCACGGTTATCGTTGGCTAATGCACTGCTTAGTAATTCTTTGATCCTTTCTTTATTTAGTTGATCTTGCAGTTGGTTAATCATATTGCTAATCCTTTGGAAATCGGCAATTTTTTCTTCAACCATTTTTTTTAATAGTTGATAATTAGGCTCAACAAGTTCAGATATATCCGCTTCTGACATGCCTAATTCTTCTCCAATTCTTTTAATATCATCAGTATTAGGGCTTAAACCAATTTTCCTTAAGAATTCAGTAGCATTTTTTAATTGATCTGGCGTATCACAAGCTTCTAATGTTTGAGACATTAAATCGGGCAATTTTTGGGATATTTTCTGACTACACTGAATATTTGGGCAGCTATTCATTAATTGCTGTATCTGATGGGAAAGAGATTTTAGAGCTTCGAACTCGATATTTTGATTGTTTGCCTCCTTTATGGCATTTTCAAGTGCTTGATTAAATAAATTATTCCACGCTTTATTTGCTAAGGCATTTTTTGTCAAAGATTCTAATGAAAGATTCATTTGAGAATTTAAAGATTGCTGATCGAGCTTATTAAGTAACTCTTCTCTTAAATTTGTTCCAAAAAACTGATCTAGTGAGTCAGCTAGATTGAAATTATGCTCAAAGGAAGACTGGTTTAAGGAGTTATTTAGGATTTTTTCTTGATCAAATTTAGGTGTTTCACCTAATGTTTTTGCTGCATTGAACAGTTGATCTAAATTATTAATCTGGTTTTGTAGTTGATTTTTAACTTGTTTTATCTGTTCTAGTATATCTTGATTGTCTGATGTTTCCCCAATAAATTTTATTGATTTTAAAAGATCATCAAGCTTATTCGCATTAATTAACTTCGTTAAATCTTCTAGGATGTTTTGATCAGTGAGAGCCTTACTTGCAAGTTTTTCCCATTCTCGTAGGGATTCTTGCTGAATCAAGTCGTTTAAACCTAAATTAGAACCAGCTTTTAAATCCTCCGGACTCAATGAGTTAATTTTTTGTTCCAACCTTTTTTGTGCTTCCTGTATTAACTCTTCTAAAGAAGAAATCTCTTCTTTATACAATTCTGAGTCATCATTGAAAAAATTTAAAGCAGATTTATAAGGCTCTTCTTCTCGTTTAGCGTTTAATTCGTCTAAAAATTCCTCTAGTTTTTGAATTTTATTCGTATCAAGCAATTTTGTAGCTTCGATTTCATCAATCATTTCTTGAAGCTTATCAAGTTCTGTTAATATGTCAGAATCTTCTAATTCTTCCCCAAATTCACCCTCTAAGTTATCATCTTCTTGAAAGAATGAATCCATCATATCCTTTTTATAATTAGGAAAGAGAATCTGAAAAGCTAAATCTTTTGCTAATTCTTGATTGTCTGGAAAAGAAGTCACTGTGCTTATTTCTATGTAATCGTTTGCAGTTACCACGCCTTTACGATAATATCTTGATAAGAGTAATTTAGGGATAGATAGAACTTGTCGAGAACTTGGTATCTGAACGATATCGCGATGTCTTCTCATCTTACGAATGAAATCTACAGCAAATTCACAAGGATTTTCTGGAAAAACGCCCATAAAATTATTAGATACCTCCTACGAACCTAAAGTTTTGTGTATTATATTTTCAATTATATTTTCAACTTTTGTGCCCGGTTTTGGTTTGATTGAACCTAATAAAACATGCTGCGTAACTTCTGAAAGATATTCATATACTGACACCTTTTCTTTTAGCTCTCCTTTTTTTTCTAAAGATCGTCTACGGCCTAAAAGTTTAGCGATGGCAATACCTGCTCTAATGGAGGCTGGTACCTCGATATCTATTTTATTTTTTCTTGTTTCGTTTATTATAGAATAAATTAGTTCTAATTCTGATTCTTCTATTTCAAAATGTTCTGGTAAATTTATTCTGATAATATCGAGCTCAGTCGCCTTATCTGGATATGTTAATTTGATCCACACCTTAATTCTATCCTTCAATGCCTCAGATAATCGATGAGTTCCAGATAATTCTTCAGGGTTCATCGCAGAAATAAAAAAGAAATCTTTATCGGCTTTTATTCTTCCAAGGTGAGGAATGCTAATAGATGCTTCCTCTAAGGGTTCTAATAGCGTATTTTGTGAATATTCTGTAGCTCTATTAATCTCATTTGCTAAAAACGTCCCACCCTCCAACATAGCTCTCAAAAGAGGTCCAGGATTGAACGCTTCTAACACAAACCCTTTTTTTAAAGTAATCGCTGGGTCGAAACTTCCAATGAAATGGCTTGGTTTTATTGATTCATCAAGCGTTAACCAATTAAAATTCTTGTTTTTATCTTCTTTTGCTCTTAGCTTTGCAAAATATCGACACAGAATTGTTTTTCCAACTCCAGGAGGACCTACCAGAGCAGGAAATAATCCCGTTGCCTCCGCATCTCTAAGTAATTCTAAAGCCTTTCCATACTGCCCTGTTAAGACAATATCAATTTGTTCTTCAGAAATGTCCTTGATGAGTCGTTTATTGAATAATTCCTCAAATCTTTGTTTATCAATCATCGTAAAAATCTACTAGTTTAATTGATGTGTATAGTAATTATTAATTTTTAATCTATATTTTTATATAGTATAAATTTTGATACTTTGTTAGAAATTTGACGCAAAAAACTCGTTCATATCCTTTTGTAAAGTGGGCTGGTGGTAAACGGCAATTACTACCACAAATGGAGAAGTATTTTCCTAAACACTATAATAGATACATCGAGCCCTTTATTGGTGGTGGAGCTGTTTTTTTCCATTTGATTCCTGAAAATTCAATTATATCAGATAATAATCCCGATTTAATAAATTGCTATAAGGTTATAAAAGATGATGTAGAGCGCTTAATAAAATCTCTAAAGAAACATATATACGAAAAGATTTACTATTATGAAATTCGAGCTCTCGACCGGGATGTTAAAAAATTTGCTGAACTATCAGATATTGAGAAAGCTTCACGATCCATTTATTTAAATAAAACCGGATACAACGGATTATATCGCGTTAACAGTAAAGGTCTCTTTAATGTTCCTTTCGGAAGACATAAAAATCCAAAAATATGTGACGAGACAAATTTAAGAAATGTTAGTCAAACTTTAAAGAAGGTTGAAATATTTCTGGGTTCTTTCGAAATCTGCTTAGATTTTGTTGAAAAAGATGATTTTATATACTTTGACCCCCCTTATTTTCCACTTTCTGACACTGCTTTATTTACAAGTTATACTAAAAATAGTTTTGATAAGTCTTCGCAATTAAAATTATTTGAAGTGTTTATGGAACTTAATGAAAGAGGGTGTAATCTAATGCTGAGTAATTCCTATTCCGAATTTATATTAGATTTGTATAAAGATTTTAAAATTATTACATTGAAAGCTAAACGAAATATAAATAGTAATTCGCAGAAAAGGGGATTAATTAACGAAGTTTTAATTCTGAATTAAGATATGTAATATTCGATTATAACAACTTTTATTTAGATTTATGATTATATTAAGATTTAATACAAAGTGTTTATTCGACACTAGTAATTACGAATTTTGTTGATTTTTTATGCAAGTAGAGCAAATTTCTCCATCTGATTATAAGGATCGCAGTATAAGAATGAAAAAAGAAGTTATTTCCCAACCACATGAACTCTGTATAGAAAGAGCTAAACTTTTCACTGAGTCGTATAAAGCTACAAAGAATGAACCCCAAAACATTAGGTTTGCAAAAGCTATGTACCATTTATTGTCGAATATGACAATAAAAATACGGGAAGATGAATTCGTTGTTGGGAATCGATGTACTAAATTTGTTGGAACACCCTTATATCCTGAAGTACGCGTTGATACAATTGAGCAAGATATAAACCTCTATAACAATCGAGAAACTCAACGGCTATTACTTTCAGATGACGATAAACAAATCATAATCGAAGAAATTATACCATATTGGAAAAACGAAGAAGAGACTACCAAATCCAGATTTGACTCTTATTTAAATCCCGAATTAACCGATCTCATGCTAAATCTACTCTATATCGTGGATACTAACATTACTAACGGAACGGGACATTTCTTCCCTGGACATCATAATGTTTTAAAAGCGGGATTTAACGGCTTAATTCAAAAAGCAAGAGAAAAGATGAAAGAATTTTCGAAAGATCAAAAGAAGATGGACTTTTTGGAGTCAGTTATTATTGTTTTAGATGGTTCTAAAGAGTTTATTCAAAGATTCTCAATATTGGCAACTGAATTAGCAGAAAAAGAAGACGATCGTAATAGAAAAAAAGAGCTTTATGAAATTGCTGAAATTTGTTCTAATATCTCCGGTAACCCACCATCCTCATTTAAAGAAGCCCTTCAATTAATGTATTTCACTCACGTAATTGCGGGTCTCGAAGATGGAGGCTTTGCTATTAGTATAGGACGCATTGATCAAGTTCTCTATCCTTTTTATTTTGAGGATAAAAAAAAAGGAAATATAACTGATGAAGAAATACAATTTTTAATTGAATGTTTTTACTTGAAACTTTCAACTCTATGGAATTATGTCCTCCATAAAGGAATTAGAGCTGCAGAAGGACCGCCTCTTACTGCAAATTTGACGATAGGGGGCGTTGATGAGGATGGAAACGACGCTACTAATCAATTGTCGTATCTATTCTTAGATTCGTACAAAAAGCTAAAAACAGTCCAACCTACTTTTTCTGTTCGTATCCATAATAAATCTCCAGACGATTTAATTGTAAAAACAGGAGAAGCTATTAAATCAGGAGCTAGTATTGCGTTGTTTAACGACGTTGTTATGATTCCAGGTCTTATAAATCTTGGTTACACTTTTGAAGATGCGCGTGAATATGCACCAATAGGGTGTGTAGAACCAGCACATACTTGTAAGTCTTTTGGATGTACAAACGCGACTCAGTTAAATATTGTGAAGTGTTTAGAATTAACTTTAAACAATGGGACAGATATGGCTACAAGAAGGGCATATGGCATTGAAAATACAAAAAATCTCTCCTCATACCAAGATTTATGGGACGAGTTTTCGAACCAACTTAGCTTTTTTGCTAAAAAATTAGTAGAAACAATGTCATTCCTTGAAAAAGCTATTGCTGAGCTCAATCCGCAACCCTTTTTATCCGCAACTATCGACGATTGCATTGAAAAGGGGTGTGATATCACAAGTGGAGGCGCTAAATATGATTTTACTACGACTCAACTAATTGGTTTATCTACAGTTGTCGATTCTCTGGCTGTAATTAAAAAAATGGTTTACGAGGAAAAATTATTTTCTTTAGAAGAATTAATAAAGATAGTGTCAAAGAATTACCGAGGTACTTATAATGGGAAAAAGGGAGAAGAAATTAGGCAAATCTTTATTAATAAAGTCCCTAAGTTTGGAAACGATAACGATTATGTCGACTTCATAGCTCGCGATGTAGCAGAATTGTTCTGTAAGGAAATTCTTAAACATAAAAATTATAGAGGCGGAAAATATCATCCCGGAATTTATTCTACAGCTTTTCACATAGCATTTGGAGTTTTTACAGCGGCCTCCGCTGATGGAAGGAAGGCAAGAGAACCACTCTCAAATGGAGTTGGTCCAACCAACGGAAGGGATAAAAATGGTCCAACAGCGATACTTAATTCAATTATGAAGCTGGATAATGAGTTAATAACTAATGGAAACTCAGTAATATTAGCTTTTCATCCAAACACACTAAAGATAGAATTGTTCCTTCCACTCATTAGAACCTATTTTGAAGAAAATGGAGGTTATCACATTCAATTTAATGTAGTTGGAAAAGAAATTCTATGTGATGCTCAAATAAATCCAAAGGAATATCAAGGCTTAGTTGTACGGATCGCTGGTTATGCCGTATTGTTTACAGAATTATCTAAATCCGCACAAGACGAGATTATTGGTCGAACGGAGTTTTAATTGCATTCAAATGTAATTCATATATTTCTCGAATCAAAATCACAAAAATTTTTAGTTTATCATTATTTTTTTATTGTATTAATTTGTTAAAATGGGCCTGTAGATCAGTCGCAGATCGCTTGGTTCGCAATCAAGAGGTCACGGGTTCAATTCCCGTCAGGTCCACTATTACTTTTAAAAAGAAAATTAAATTGTATCTTCTCCAACTCCTAATTGTGATATCATCATTCTCTTGAGCTCCTCTTTGTTTTTAGGTAATCCAAACATATCCGCATATTTATCAGTTGTATTTAATTCTGCTGACCTTCCTTTTTTTACCGCTGTTATTAGATCGTTGTCCAAGAGATATTTCACATGCTCGTAAGCGCCACTTCCTCTTAATTTAATTACGGTTGACTTTAAAATTGGCTGTTTCAGAGCAATTACAGTAAGTGTTCTTAAATAGCGCTCAGCAATAGCACCACCTTTAGCGAATTTGGAAACTGTTTCTGTAAGTTCCGGTCTTAGCTGCATTTGATATTTTTCTCCAATTTGGGCGACAATCAATGCGCCTTCACGGTCTAAATAGTCAAAAGCAACAACATTTACAAGTTCTTCTACTTCTTTTTTTGGGATTTCTAATTTAGTTGATAATTCTTCTACATCCAGAGGTCTACCAGCCGCATAAAGAGCGCCCTCTATTAGATTTCTCCGTAGAACATTTAATTGTAATTCTAATTCTTCTTTCGTGAGTTCTTTAGGTATATGAAATTCAACTGTATCATCTCCTATAACTTCAGTCTCTCGTTCGCTTAAGTTTTCTTCTGAGGGGTCGAGACTCGATGATTCTTCCCCCTCAATATTTAATTCTTCTTCAATAAACTCTTGGAGATCTTCTTCTTCTTTAAAATCTTGTTTAGGAAAATCTTCTATGGTTTCTTTGGTTTCTAATTCGATCTCAATATCTTCTAAATTCCTTTCTTCTTGAGGAATTTCTTCGGGATTAGTCTCATCTAAAGGTTCTACTTCATTCGTTTCGGCTTCGTATTGATTTTCGTGTTCTTTTTCGTTATTTTCGTTCAGTTTCTATCACCAAAAATTAGGATTGTAATTTAACTTTTTAAATTTATTGAGAAATCTTTAAAATCTTCGTCTTGAAATAGTTCTAACTTATTCCCTGTTGAGAGGAACATTAAAGCTAAAAACATGCGAACAAAAGCGAACTTCTTACCTATGTCGCTTTTTTCTTCGATATTAATAATTTCTGCCATGTCATAAAAGGAGGTTTCTTTATCGTCAAGTTTTATTTTAGTTTTTATTCTGTTAAACCAAGCGTTGTGTAACTCTTCTACAGTTTGTTCCTTCCCGCTAATGTGTTTTAAAAGTTCTTTTGGCAGTTGCGCTTTAGATTTTTTTTGAATTCGCTGTTCTTTTAATTCATCCCGTCTCATTCTTCTCCTTTTTAGTTTTTCTTTTTTTTGCATTGTCTCAATTATTGCAGATCTCATAGCGTCAAATAATTCGTCTTTAGTGGAGATTAACATTTTAGGCTGAATAGGTTGTGGTAAAGATTTGGGTATCGATCTACCGTGCCTTGCCCTGAATTGCGCCAATTCTTCCTTTTTCTGAATCTGTTCTTCATCCCGTATTATGCTAGAGATTTTGTAGTGATGTAATACTGCCGAAGTTTTAAGCGCGATTCCAGCAATTTTATAATTAATTAAATCTTCATGAAGCATATTATTGAAGAATTTATCAACTAATGAAGCTAGATCGTAAAAGGCTACATTTGATTCCTTCGCGACTTCGGGATCTAAAAGGCTTGAAAAAGGCGGTTTCTGCCAGAACTTTAATTCTAACTTTTCTTTATGCAATAATGCGGGATCTTCTTCCTCGCCGGCGACTAACTCTTCTTCCAATACTTCTTCATCCATATCATCTTGAGTTCGGTCTACAAATTCTGGATGTGAAGCGATCTTTTCTATAAGTTTAATAATTTCATTTTTTTTTGATTTAGACGGTATCTTTATGTTGTTTTTACTTGCAAATTCCCTAAGTTGCTTTACAGACCATTCTTTGAAGTTGTATTTTTTCTCTTCACTCTCATTTTCTGGAACGATTATACACCTTAAGTTTTTAATTTTTAATTTTCTTCAATAGTAGGAGGCACATCTGGAAGTTCGAGTAACCTTTTCGCTTCTTCTTCTAAATCGACACTAAAAATGTCGGTGATTCCGCTTTGTTGCATGGAAACACCGTATATGCGATCTGCGTTAACTATATTCTCTTCACGATGACTTATCACCAAAAATTGCGCTTGTCTGGCAAATTCTTTAATTACCATACTTACTCTATGAACATTGGGACCATCTAAGGCAGCATCTATCTCGTCCATAATATAAAATGGCGCAGGATAAAATTCTTGAACCGCAAAAATAAATGACAAAGCAACGAGTGTTTTTTCTCCGCCACTCAATATTTCTAAACTGGAAATACGCTTCCCACGGGGTCTAGCTTCGATACTACATCCTCCTTCAAAAGGTTTATCTGGTCTATCGAGAATCATTTTTGCAGATCCCCCTGGTGAAAGCTTCTGAAATATTCGAGCAAACTCACGATTGATTTCGTGGTAAGCCTTCATGAATGTTCGAGTTTTTTCCAATTCAATTTTTTCAATAGCATCGAGAATTGCTTTTCTTTCACGTTGTATCGTTTGCCTTCTCATATCTATTTCGTCAAATCTCTCTTTTATAGTATCATATTGCGTAATAGCTTTCAAGTTAACTGGTTCCAAAGCTTTTTTCTTGTTGGTAGCTGTAGAAATATCTGATTGTAATCCCGATTCTGAGAGCTCGTCAGTCACTACGGGCAAAGCACCGTAATCCTTCGATCTCTGATAAAAAGTTTCTATCTGATCTGTAGTAATAATCTTTTTTGATTCAAAATTGTTTAGTTTAGCATTTTCCATTGAAAGATCAGAGCGTAGGTCGTTTATTAGTTTCTGATAATTTTTTTGTTTCTGCCAGGATATATCCTTTCCTTGAATCTGTTTATTAATTTCTTCCTGTTTTACATTCTTTTTGTCTTCTTCTTGTTTTAAATCAGTTTCAATGTTTTCAATATCTTTTACTATTAATTCTATTTGTTTCTCAGTTTCTTTGATGTCTTGGTTAAGAGAGATTATTTTTTGTTCTCGTTCTTTATTTTTATTTAATTCGTTTAATTTAGCTTGTATTTTTTGAAGATCTTTATTAAATTTATTTAATTCTTTTTGAACTTTCTTTTGCGCTTCCAACTCTTTGTTTTTATCTTCTCTTAAAGCATCTATGACTAATTGGATTTCATTGACTTTCTTTTGTACCTCATCTACTTGGGTATTAAAACCCTCCATGTCTTGAGCACACTGTTTAATATTTGCGTTAGCTTCCAAGTTTTCCTTAGTTAATTCTTCAATTGAATTGATAACCATCATAACATTTTCAAGTGCCCTTAGGTTATCCATTGTACTCTCTAATTTTTTATTTTGGTTACCAATATGAGTTCTTAACTTTTCTGTATTCTCCCAAAACTTATTTTTTTCTAAAATTTGAGAATCGATTTTTACTGTTAAAGCTTCTTGTTCTAAATTGAGATTTGTAATGTTTTCTTCAGTGTTAATTATAATATTTTTCTTATTTTCTATATTTGAATTTAATTCTTGGATATTATTCTCAATATCAATGATTTTTTCATAAAAATTTTGTATTCCCTGCAATTCTTGAAGTTTTTTATGCAAATCGTCTAATCCTTGCTGTTTTATTTCTATATTTTTCTTGATAGTAGAAACTTTATCCCAGTAGTCCTCTTTGAGTTGTTTTACATTGTTTATTTCTTCATTGAAATTTTCTTTTTGTTTTTCTCCTATAACAGTATTCCTCTGCTTAACCTCAGCTTCAGACTTTTCGATTTTCCCGACCAATTCGGTGATTCTTTTATTAACTTCTTCTAATCTCTTATTAGTAACTGATAAATCGTCTGAATCATGCTTTTCTTGAGTATTTATCCGTGTTAAATCTTTTTCAATTTGGTTTAGATCCAGAGTTTGAGACGCAATATTTTCAGTGATCTCTTCAAGCTGTTTATATTGCTCTTGTGATTTTGACATAGTGAGTTTTCGCAATGATAAGTATACATTCTCAAGAATTTCCATTAAATCTTGAACGAAGCTATCAAAAGTTGATGTAGATTGTTGAATTTCTACGTCAGCACTTTCCTTTACAGAATCAATTAACTGATCTATCGTTGTGTCAACATTCTCAGTAAAAAGAGTTAATGTCTGAAGTATAGACTTAAGAGTTTCAGACATTTCAGCAACCTCTGATTTTTGTTCCGCTTCTGCTTCAGCTTCAGAGCTTACATCTTCAACCGTCTTCATAATATCGATAATATCAAGGACAAATTGTTTAAAGTTAACCCCTGACGTCTCAATTGCCTCAGCATTAGACTGTTGAATGTTGCTCTTGATAGATTCGACGGAAATATTGATATTCTGAGTGAGCATGTTCAGTATTTGCAGGATTCCTGTTATATCTTCAGTATTTCTTTCGTATTCTTTTTCTGTATTTTCAATTTTAGCTAATAAATTATTTTTTTCAGTAGTTAGCTCTCCTATTCGTCTTTGAATATTATCTTTTCTTTTATTAAGCCCTTCTGATTCAGAGCTATTTTTAGTTAAATTTGCGTTTAGAGTTGACGATTTTAATTCTAAATCTTGTTTTTCCCTCTCAAGATTGGTCGATTCTTTTTTTAATAGATTTAACCTCGTATTAATATTATCAATTTTGGTTCTGTTATCATTAATTTCTGATTCAATAGAATCTTGTTTCATTAACAATAATTCTAATTCTTGTTCATTTTTTCTATAAATAGAATCTTCATCTTTTAATTGTTGTCGATAACTGTTTAATTCATTAGTTAGAGTATCTTTTTCCCTTAATAGCTCTTTTAACGCCTCTTCTGTGTCTTTCCCTTTACTTAATTCTTTGATTTTTTCTTCAGTTTTGATTTTATCTACATTCAACTTTTCTATCCTATCGGAGTTCATCTTAATCTCTGTAGTTAGTGACGATAACATAGATTTGAAATCTGCAGACTTTGAATTAAGATTGTTCTTATCTTCTTGTAGGGTTACGATAATTTTCTCTAGATCTTGTTGATTTTCGTTCTCTTTTGAGATTTTTATATTTAAGTCATTAATTTCTTTTCTTGTTGCTTCAGCCTCACTCTTTGTATTAGCTATTGCATCTTCAATGCTTTCTGATTCTCCTTTTAATTTGCTAAGATCCAGTTCTAATTTCTGTTTTTTTTCTTCGTTTTTTTTAATATTCTTTTTCAGAATTTTAATTTGAGCTTTATTCGATGAAATACTTTGCTTTATAACGGAGATTTCTCCATTAAATCCTGTTTTTCCATCGTTTTGTTCTTTAATTTTTGCGTCAATGTCAGCTTGTTTTTGGTGTTTACTTTCTATTTCTGCTTTTGATGCTTCAATTTGACTTTCTGTATCTGCTACAACTTTCATTTCTGATTCAATTAAAGAATCAAATGTTTGGCCTTCATCAAGAACCATCTGCAATTTTTCCAAAGTATTAATTTCTTGAGAAATTTTTTCAATTGACTTATTTGCGAGGGTTAAAGACGTTTTATTTGAAGATTGTTGCGTTTTAAGTTGAGTGATTTTTTCAGTGATGATTTCTCTTTCTTTTTCTTTTTCAGTTATGTTTTTTTGTATATTTTCCATAACTAATGATTCTTGTTTTAAAATATCATCTTGTCTTGTTAATTTTTCTTTTAATTCTTCTAAGATTGTATTAGATTCTTCAATACTTTTTTCTAGATCATTTTCTTCCTTCCTTAATTTCTCTATCTTTAATGCTATCAATTGAGCGTTGTATAAGTCGATTTGTTCATCTAACTCTTTCCATGCCAAAGCATCATTCTTTTCTTTTTCTACTTTTTTTAATTGAGAGGAAACTTCTTTGAAAATTGCTTCAAATTGGCCTAGATCTCTTTCAGCCTTTTCTAGTTCCTTCATAGTTCCATCCTTCATTTCATCGTATTTCTGTAGGCCAATAAGATCTTCTATAAATATTCTGCGTGCTACCGGATTCATGTGAGTTAATTCTACGATTTTCCCTTGTAGAACGAATTGATTACTTCCATCAGGATCTACATTTGCAGCTGCAAGAGCATTAAGAATCTGAGTTCTAGTAGATTTTTTGCCGTTCATTTTATATCCTCCGCCCCCTCCTCGTTGAATTGTTCGAGTAACTTCGAATGTTTCTGTTCCACCTGGGAAAATTTCCTCTGAGTTATCGAAATATAATGTGACCGAAGCTCTGTTTGAAGGGTTTTTACCTCGGGATCCCGCAAAAATCAAATCTTCAAGACTCTTAGCTCTCATAGTTTTTTTGCTCAGTCTACCTAAAGCAAATGTTAAAGCGTCAATAATGTTAGATTTTCCTGCGCCGTTAGGGCCTACTATACAAGTAAATCCGCTCGAAAGCCTAAGAGTAACAGTTCTGTCACCGAATGATTTAAATCCGGTCATAGAAATTTTTTTGATGTAGGTCAATTTTGAATCGCCATTTCATTCATTCTTTTATAAAATAAAGTATGATTTCATCTATTTATATACTCGGGATATGAATGTTAGGATTCTTGTTTTTAATATTTTTTAAAATAAAAAAAATTAGTGTTTGGTGAAAATAGCATCCATGATAGGCTTTAGTTGCTTTGGGTTTATAACCATAAAGTAGTAATCGTAATTCAAGACATTGTCGTTAAAGTATCGAAAATTATTTATATCATTTTTTTTTGAAGCGTTTAATATCCCGATATTGCGTAAATTAACGATTAAATGCTTAAATTCCTCTATATCCTTTGTATAATCTAATGATTCACATGTTACATGATACAATTCTCTTAATTCCCCGATAGTTATATAAAGATTTGCTTTTTTTAGAAAATAATTAGATAAATTATCCAGAAAAATCAGGTTTAACAGATCTGATTCTGAGATATAGCTTATCATACTAAATTCATCTGTAATTTGAAGCGTGTCAAATTGGCTTTGAAGAATATCATAAATCTCGAACTTTTTTAAAGTCATTTTTTGATTTAAAACAGGATAAAGCTCTCTCAAAATTTCAATACCTTTTCCTGGAACAGGTACGTGGTGCTCGAAAATTAAATCAGTAATTAAATCTATTAACTCTTTATCGATTTCATTGAAGAACGCCAAAGAAATTCTTTGCTTTATAATATCGTTAAGCTCGGAGAATGAAAAGTAGTCTAATTTCTTTTTAAAGTCAAATTCGCTCAAAATCTCCAGGATTGACGATCTTAATACTTGATTACCAGTAGATATTACGTTAATTTTGTTTTCTTTGCCGTATTTTAAAAATTTTCTAAAAGTCTCTGGTTGTATGTGTTCAATATTATTAAACACTAGAGTTATATTATGATCTACTTTTCTACATACAAGCTTAAACAAGTTCCATAAATCCAAGATAGAAGAATTTAGAAACGAATTATAATCAAAATTGATGTTCTTTTTCCTTCCAACTTCAGCTATTAACGAAACTAATATCTCTTCCACAGTTTTTTCAGCGCAATCAATTTGGATTTTTATAAGTTCAGTATTTAAAGTAGAAATATCGTTCAAGACCTTGTTTACAATAACTTTTTTCCCAATTCCTTGTAAACCAGAAAATAATATATTTAGTTGAAATTCATCTAGTATTGAATCTTTAAGAATTGAATAAAGCGATTTTTCTTCTGATTTTCGATGTAATATTTTAGGGGGGATATATGATTGATCAAATAACGCTCTTGGACCAACGAATTCACTATTTATCCTTTGTGGAGAAATCATTTTATTTTTTATTTTTTATTTTTTATTATTAGTTTAAAAATTTATATTTAAACCCCCCGGGAGATGGGTCATTGGATCTAAAACTGCTCAAATTTAAATTTGAAATTCACTCTGCAAATTGATAAAAAATTAGAACCAATTTTAAGAAAAGTTTATGTCTTTCTTATTTAATTAGTTTTTCTTATGATAATTTCATTTTTTTCTATAACTTCTTTAAATCTCAATTTTCTCAGTTTTTTTGGAAATGCTAAATCAATCTCATCATATATGTATCCACTCGAATCAATGGGGCCTTCAATTACCCTTAGTTTTGAAGGTGATATAAAATCTTTTTCAAACGATATTATTTTACTATTTCCTGGGAATTTCCTTTTCATTATAGTTCCAAAAGTGTTACATGCTACAACTGGTATCCTATTTTCTAGAGCTCGAGTTTTTAAATATGTTTTCCAATTTAACATCCCCTCTACACTGATTTGCGTAGGAGAAAACAATAAATCAGCCCCGCTTTCTGCAGCTAACCTAGGGGTTTCAAAAAACGCCATGTCAAAACAAATTAAAATTGTAAAACTGATTTTTTTAAATGAAAAAACTATTAATTCTTTACCTGGTTCAAAGTTAAGCTTTTCATATGAATAAAGGTGTATTTTATCTTGTCTATAAATCTCATCTCCATTATTATCAAAGAAATAGCTAGTGATTCTCGGTTTAACCGTATCTTTTCTTTTTTCCCACAGAGCTCCTGATATTATACCTATTCCGTATTCTTTTGCTAAATTTTTTATAAATTTATAAGTACTTCCCCTTTCTTTTTGAATGTTAAGTTCTTTTTCATTAATAGGTGATATCCATCTTTCTGGTAAACATATAATATCACAATTATTGTGGTGTTTAATAAGAGAATTCAATATTTTTTCAACTTCAGAATAACTTTTATCTATTTTGGGTAAAATTTCTGGTTGAATACAAGCAAGACGTATCATTAGGCTTTTCCGATATAAAATTTTTTATTTATTTCATTGATAATATTAAAAAGTTCGTCTAGCCTTGAAATTTCATAATCAGGTTTGTTTTCCTCAGAAATGGTTTCACCTGTAACATGGATATCATATTTTCCACCACGATGTATGTAAACGCTATGGATTTTATTAGATTTAGCAGGTATTATATCTTTGTATAGGTTATCTCCAACATAAAGTGTTTCGTGTCCCTTTACCTTAAATTTCTTTAAACAATAAGAAAATAGTTCAGGATTTGGTTTTCTAATTCCAATTTCGTCAGATATTACGACTAAATCAATTAAATCGTCTATTCCAAGGCGTAAAATCTTCTCATATTGTTTGATAGGAATTCCATCCGTTATAATAGCAGTTTTAATTGAAGATTTTTTAAGTTTTTCCAAGCAGTTTAAAACATCATCGTAAAGTTGAATATGCTTAATTTTTTGACTATGGTAAGCCATTACCGCTACTGTGATATATCTAATTTGCTCATTAAAATTTATCGCGTAATTTTCATGCTGGTTTAATCTCCTAATAAAGTAATTGTAGTGCTTTGAAGAATTAGAACCATATTCAGCGACGATTTCTTGGATTAAGATCAAGGCTTTTTGCCTCTTAATTTTTAAACCTAAGCTTATCATCGCATCTATACCCTTAATTCTTGCTCTTTGAGAAAGACCTGTTGAATCGAAAAGGCAGTCATCGAGGTCGAATCCTACAAGTTTTATAGGGCACATAAGCTCTTAGGAAAAACCTTAAATTACATTTAATTGAAATAAATTTATTTATTTTTACGAATATATAACCTTTAATATTAATTTATTCTATGTAAAACTGAAATTAGTTTGAAGAGATTTTTAAAACTATATATAACGGAGATTCGTTAATTGAAACCAATTGTCGCATTATCTTATTTTCATCGAAAGATTGGTCCACTAGTGTTTTATTCATATCCTGAAAATATGCTAGGTGAACAACTTTCAACGAGAATAGCGAATATAATGGATCAAACAGTAAGCGAAGGATTTTTTACTCATTCTTTTGAACAAAATATCTCAAACAACTATTATTTTGAAATTCATTCTGATTGGGCTCGTGGAAATAAGGAAATGTTAATGGTCTCTATAATTTTTGATCAACAAATAAATTTGGAAATAGAGCAAAATGTAAACATCTTATGCACTGAATTTCTTGAAAAATTGCTCTCTAATGAGGAAATTTTCACTGCGTTTTATGTAAATGATATAAATAATTTTGAGGAACAAGACAAAGACCTTATCTATAAAAACAATTCTTTAATAAAATTATGGGTTAAGGAATTATATTGGGCAGCACTTGAAGATACAAGAGAAAAAAGCGAGGAAGAGAAGATTGCCACATTATTAAATAAAAGACATGTTTTTTTAATGTTAAAGAAACTTTCAAAAGGCCCAATTGCTTTAGATGGATTAAGAGAATGGTATAACACCGCGTTTCCAAAATTAGATTTTAAAGAGTTAATCGACACTTTAGTCTCCAAACAGTTTATTTTCATAAATCAAATTGGGATTGTAGAAAAGTACGTGTTATTATTGAAGGAAGTTAATGCTGAAAGAATACCCCCCGATAGCGTAATTGAATATATTGATGAAAATCCCGATTTAATTGAACTTGAACTAATTGAATTATTACTTCCAAAAGTACAAGAGTATTTTAGTATTTATGAAAATAAAAATCAAAAAGAATTGGAGGAAGATACATTCGCTTTATTTCAAATTGTTTCTGATCCAAAAAAATACAATCTGCTATCAGAATTAAGAAATGGGCTAATTTCAAAAGATAAATTACCAAAATTAGTCTCAAAAAGAGCACTTGACCACCTCAACTCTTCATTGTCCTTCCTAAAAAAATATGATGTAATTGAAGAATTAAAATATAAAGACGAACGATATATTTTTTTAAAAACTGATATTCAGATCAGTACGGCCTTTCCCGAGTATTTGAGAAAATCGTTGCCTCAGGAATCTAAGCCAGTAATTGCAAAAAAGTATAAACCAAAAGGAGATTAGGATTCTATGAGTAAGGAGGAAGAATCTCTTCAAGATTTAAAATGCTTACTTGGGAACATGGGTATTGAAATATTTTTCGCAATCGAAAAGGGAGCAAAAGATTATGAAAGTATGAAATTATTCTCAGGATTACCAATGGCTTGCATTAAAGGACGGGTACCGGTTCTCCTCGAATTAAAACTCGTAAAAAAAGATATCGAGGGTTATATTTTAACGAAAAAGGGTTTGAGCTTTAAGAAAAAGATCGAAAACGATTAATCAATAAATTTAAATTTCAGTTTGGGGCGACAGCGTCATCGCTTTGAGCAAAGCTCTTTCGATTGTCATAAGTTCATCATTAATTTAAATTCTTATTTCTTTATAATTCACCGTCAGTTAAATTTTTTTTCCTAGGGAATTTCCTTTCGTAATATCCTGGCGTTTTTAAACCACCAGATTCAAGAATTAATTCTTTTAATCCCCCCTCTTCCTTTAAACGGTTTTTTATTCTGTGATAATCCATGGGACTTAATTTTTTTTGTTCTAAAAGAAAGTCCAATATTTTTAAAGCATCCTTGGTTTCTGTGCATCTTCTGAGGAAGTCAATAACTCTAGGATTTTTTAAATCTTCGCAATAGGGTTCTTTTGGAAGCCCTAGAATCTCTGCTTGTTCCGGCTCGATATCATCACCCACTCCTTCGATCTTGAGAGTTT
Organism: Promethearchaeia archaeon; assembly: GCA_029856125.1. Lineage (GTDB taxonomy): Archaea > Asgardarchaeota > Lokiarchaeia > Sigyniarchaeales > SOKP01 > SOKP01. The sequence goes on from JAHQWJ010000080.1 coordinate 43,399, forward strand.
TTTTTTTAACAGATAATTCATGCATTAATTGAGGGAATTGAGCCTCTAAATCGCTTTTATCGTATGAAAGGTTCAATCCCTCTTCATCGCTAATTTCAAGGTTTTTCTTCAATTTAATTTCTAGAGTATTTTTCACTTTGTTTTCTTCTTCTTTTTCTTTCATTTCCTTATTTGCTATTTTATTTTTTCTGATATTTTTCTTATTTTCCATGTTCCAAGTGATAACACATTCAAGGTTGTATTAGGTATAATTATAAATTTAAAACTATAAAATTATCGACAATCATATAAAAAGATGAAATAATAAAATTAATTAATTTTCCATTATTTCAACATTTATTATACTATTGGAGTTTGCTTAAATCTTGAAGTCTGGATATAGTTATGTGAAAGATACATTCGAAAAACACGAAACTGGATATCAAACTAATCACTGGAATAGAGGAATTGAATATAGAAAAGGAAAGTCTATCGAACGAGTTGAAAAACCGACTAAATTGCATAGAGCACGTACTTTAGGGTATAAGGCAAAACAAGGATATGTGGTTGTTCGAGCTAGAATCCGAAAAGGTGGGATGCATAAAGTTAGACCTAAAAGAGGGAGAAAACCTCGAGCAATGGGTGTTTCTAAGTACACAACTGGTAAAAATTTACAATGGGTAGCTGAAGAACGCGTACAGCGAAAATATCCAAATTTAGAGGTTCTGAATAGCTATAAAGTATATGCCGATGGAAGGAATTGGTACTACGAAGTTATTATGGTGGACAAGAATCATCCAGTTATTAAATCAGACCCAAAAATTAATTGGATTTGCGAACCTCAACACACAAGAAGAGTAACTCGTGGTTTATCTGCTTCTGGAAAGAAAGCACGTGGATTAAATAAGAAGGGATGGGGTTCTGAAAAAACTCGACCAAGCTTAGGTGCTAATAAGGGGCGTGGCAAGTAACTTTTAATTTTAACACTTACTCCTCTTAAAAAAGTTCTAATTTTTACTTCAAAACTTTAATAATTATAGGAAACTTTGATATTTTGATCTAATTTTTCTGATGAAATCTTGAGATTGTTCAATATGGAGCTAGATAATTTTGCTAGAGATTATATTTTTTTAGGATTGCGGATCAACAAACATATCAATGGATATGTTGAACATTATTATGGTCCTCCCAAAAAAAAAAGAATGATGGTTTCTCATCAAGAGAAACTTACGGAACTGCATCTCCTGCGTGTGGCATGTTTGTTTTCACCATATACATTACTTTAAAAATCTAATTACTTACAATAAAAATTCAAAAAAGACATATTAAAACAACACCATTTTTACTGAAATAATATTAAGTGAGAAGTAATTAATACCACAAAGTTATCCCTTGTCTTATCTACTTAGTAATAAAAGTAAAATTTTAATTAATTGCAAATTATTTAATTATATTAAAACAAAATAATATATTTTTTTAGAACTCAGGACTCGTAGCCTAGCATGGCTGTTTTTACTCCAGTATAAATGGTGTAAATAGGGCGTCGGACTTCTAATCCGAATGTCGCAGGTTCGAAATTATGAATTAAAAAATAATTCAAACGAATATCCTGCCGGGTCCGCTTAATTTCAAAATAAGAATATTATATATGGCTTGAACTCATCGTAAGCAGGTGATTTAAGTCTAAAGGATAAATCTTTTCTACAAAAATTAATAAATCATTAATATGAGTTTTTTTTTATATTTGATGCATATTAGATAATAAATTAATATTTTTGAATAACCTTTATGAACCAAGAATTCCATGCTAAAGAAAAAATTATTTATTCATCAAAATATCCCATATGCCTTTAACTGGAATATCGTACACCATAAACAAAAAATTTCCCCTAAGAACCCTTATCGAGAGGAATTTAAAAACTTAGGTTCTTATTTTAAGAAGATTTACCAAGGGACCATACCGAATGAGTTATTCAATATACGGAACCTTCCGCGCGTCTCGCAATTTAAGATCAGAGGATTGAAACCCGCCTTTATAAATAGTTTTAGTAAAAGTTTAATTCGAGAGGGAAAAATAACGCATTATGGTTCAGATTCAAAATTACCTAATTATGCCAATAATGTTTATGAAAATTTTAGAATTAATGAAATTGGTAAAAAACCTGGACACGAACCGATTCTAAAGAATATTTTAATCAAAGATAGCAATTCTGTTGCGATTGAAATACCCATATGGAAAAAAATTGATAATAAAGTAATAACCGGACATATTGATCTTATCCAAATTGAAAATAATCTCGTCAAGGTAATAGATTATAAACCAGAAGGAAAATTTATGATTTCTCTACCACAAGTTGCCACATATGGTCTTTTAATTAAGTCTATGTTCAATTTACATAAAATTAAGTGCGTTTCCTTTAATAAGAAGGAGGCTTGGGAATACGATCCAGATATTTTATTGTCTGATGTTAAAAACTACTTAATCTCACAGAGAATTAACAATAGAAATTGGGAAGATTTCTTGATATAGGTAAAATCTACTTCATTTTTGTTTTAGCTTTTTGGATTGATTTATTACGCCCCTCTTCTTTTGGAATGACATATCTTCGAAGTAATAAGTAACTTATAATAATACCAATAACTTCAATGGTAATTCCAGCAAAAGCAATTATAGTTCCATTAAAACCAATAAATCTTAGGTATATTGCAAAACCTAAGCCAGAAATTGTAAGTCCTACTAGAAGTATTCCAATTAAAATCTGTGAAAACGAAGATTTTATGAATCCTAATTCCTTTTTAAACCAAGACATAAGTAAATCAAATTAATTAATAGAGTTTTAGTATAAAATTCTAAGTAAAGTAAATAATATTAATTTTAAAATTTTTGTTATTTTTTCGTTTTCTTCTTAAATTTGTAATAGAGAGTTTTATCTAGGATATTCCCAATTTTTTTGGCAATATCGTTGGAAATTTTGTAGCGTTCTCCTTCTATCATCTCTTTAATTTCTTCAGGATTCGGAGGTCGATTTAGCCTCTCAGAAAGTATATTATTAGTAAAAGCAGCTATTTCATGTTCTATTCTTTCTATATTGGGTAATTTCATATCTGGAACGAGGGATTTAATTTTTTCGACCGCAAACAAATAAAACTCGCAGAATTTAGAAAAAATATCACCCTTTAATCCACTATGTAACTGAATTTGTTCGGTAAGTGTTTTTGTATCTTTTTCGCTCCAATAAAATTGACGTGGATTCATTCCACGGCGGCTAATTCCCATTAAATTTGATGTAATTTTACGTTCAATCCAATTAAATGTGCTTTCATGACGTAATTTAATCAATTCTTTTTTCTTATCGTCCTTTATTTTCTTTTTTTCTACATTCGCACTTTCAATTTTAAGTTTTTCTAATTCTGCTAATTCTTCAAATCTTTTTATTAGATCGTAAGCTATACAATAGGATACAGGAGATACTAAATCCGCTCTTAGTTTTAAAGGTGATATGTCTTTATAAACATAACTTTCTTGGCTCTTTAACTCTGTCATACTTTCTTTCAGAGTTTTTATCTTCAAACGTGATAATATAAAACCATTTACAAGAAAAACTTGATTAACAGCATTAAAAATTACTGCTAGTTCTTTTTGTCTTTTCATAATTCTCTCGATACTTAATTCCTCCAGTTTAACTTGAACCCAATCTTCAATACCTTTGTTTTCAATAACCGTCATTAGAGCCCGGGAGTAGATCGCCTTATCATTTGAAATAATACCATACAATTCTATTATCCTACTTAATTGTCTTAGAATTTTCGACAATAAATTGTAAAATAAATCTGTTACTATATTACTTAGTATCTCATCATAGTCAAGAAGAAGAATTATTTGAGAGTAATTGCTTAAATTCAAACCTTGAAAGAAAATCTTGTCGATAGTTTGTTTTTTCCTTACAAACTCTCTCAGATCGTTTATAGAAAATCCAGTTTTATTTTCTAAAATATCCCATAACTCGTCATATTCTGTTTCATTTCTATAGAGAATTTTAAATAAATCAAATTCAACATTATCAGCAACTTTTGTAATAAATTTCTCAAGATACGGAAATTTCATGCTACATAATGCTTTTTTTGCCACATTGATCAAATTTTTTTGATTGTCATTTAATAGGATTAGATCTTGTTTTTTTATATTATATCTTATCATGCTTTTCTGTACATTTTCAGCTAACTCATAATCAACATTCATTAAGTGTAAGGTATCCTTAATTCCTCTTTTATTAAGTAAAAAAATAGCATCCTCAAAACTTGATTCATTTAAACTTTGAAGGAAGTAGATAAAATCATTTGGATTTTTTTTTAACTGCTTAATTAGAGCAATTTTTAATTCTGAAAGAATATTATTTTCAAATTCATCATATTTTAGATCTTCTTTAAACGCGTTTTCAATTGATTTGATAGTTTCTTTTTTTAAATTATTCCCTTCGATAAAAGTTTTTAATCCAGATATAGATATAGGGAATTTATTTAATTCATATTCCATTATGCGCTTTTTTATCATCCGGATAGGCATTGTTTGGATTTGTAATTCCTTATAGGATTTAAATTCAAATTGGTTTTGCATCCTCTCAATTATTCTATTTAGAGTAAAAACTTCAATGAATTGGTCTTCCTTCTCTTCCTTTTCTAATTGTTCTTCAATTGGAAGCGAGATGCCTTTAAACGCAGCGCTTTCTTCTAAAATTTCCTGTTTTATGATTTCATTTAAGCCAATAATATCTCCTACAAAATCGTAAAAATAATAGGATGGTGATTTGGATATAATGTTCAATAGTTCTCGTTCAATTTGAATTTCAATATCCTCTATTCTTTTTCTTCTCTGAGATTGTTGTAGACTACCTAGCCTGTCTTCTATTAACAAAGATATGAACATATTTTCTAAATTAATAATTTCATCAAATAGAGCTCTTTCTAATTCAAAAGAATTTTTTAAAAAAGTCTCAACTTCTTCCATTAGAATCTGTTTCTCTTCCATTTCAAGTTGTTTAGTCGAATCAACTGTCAACTTGTTAGTATCTAAAGATTCATCTACTTTTATACCCATATAATGATACAAATGAACTGCTGCAGTAGCGATTAGAAGAGAGCGTAAGGTAGGTTCTTTACGAATCAATTCGAAAATTTTTTCTTTATCAGCTTCTCTTTTCAAATGGGAAATTATTAAATCTACAGTCTGAAAAAACCTAGAGGCACTTTCAGTCGCTGTTGATTTTCTTTTTACTCCGCTTATCATAAATTTTTTATCCACTCTCTATAAACTTCCTTAAAATTGTCTGCAATATCATATTTTGCTTTATTGTGCCAGTATTTAAACTCAAAAACATGAAATAAGTCAGCGTTGAATAAGTCAATTTCTTCCGCAGTTAGTTCTTGTTTCAAAATCAAAGAAACTGGCCGAGGTATTAATTTTGAGAAATAACTGAGCTCCTTTTCCTTTACGTAATTATAAAATGTGTTCTGTTCATCAATACTAAGATATTTTTCAGGAGTGATTTTTTCTTGTTCAACTTTATATAAGTTAATTTCTTTTTCAACTTTATTTTGTACATACTTTGGAAATTCAGTTTTGATACCAATACAAAACACATACTGTTTATAGAAATCTATTAAAATTTCTTTTTCTATGTCATTCGAAATTCTTAAAATATATTTGTCTAAAAATTTGAGGAACGTTTCTGGTTCTTGTTCGTCTGATTCTCGTTCTTCTAAATATTTTATAAATTCAAACAATGTTTCGTCTAAAGACCAATCTCGTATTTCTTCAATACTAAAAAAATTTTTAGCATAATCCTTTATCCATTCTAATATATATGTTTTCCAAGTTAAATTTATCGCTCCTATCCGCTTTTCTAAGAAACGATGGAATCTATTTGCAAAAGTTACTGGATCACTAATTTCTCCATCTGGTTCTTCTTTAAGAAAGCGATTTATCGTAGTATATCTCAGAATATAACTTAATAAATATTTTAATTCATCTGAGAAATGCTCAAATTTCTTTATATGTGAGTATATTAATTTTGAATCTTTTTCCATTTGGATTTCGGCGAAGGCAATTAAGTCACTAATGCTTAAATTAATGCTATTAAAGAACGATTTGATGTTGTTATTTACTAACTTTTTAAATTCTTTGTTCAATACATCTTCGTTATAGGTACCAACTTTTAACAATACAATTGGATTAATCTCTATCTGCGATATTAAATGTTGTTCGAATTTACTCAAAATATTTTGCCCTAAATTTTTAGAAGGTTTTTGTTCATTTTCAAATTTTTCGTGTAAAATTCTAATAAAGTGATAGGTCATGGTATTTAATCGATGGCGAGATAAGTATCGTGGAAACGAGTTTCTAATACAATTAATACTATTTTTAACGACTTCTGCAAAGTAATTTATTACTGAATGTAATTCACTTGCCCTCAGCTTTCCTTCACTTATAATTGATAGAGTCATTGAACTTACAGCTAACTTGCTGACATCCCTATAAAAATCAAGATTTTCTTCAGATTTGTCAATTATAAATGAGTTATATTTTTCTAACAACTCCGAGACATTCCCCAATTCGCCAGTTGTTAGGAAGTTCTTAGAAATTTTTAAAAAATTATCAACTTTGATATTTAAATCAGTTAACATCTTTTCCATATAAGAAATAATTTCGACACCAGAGAAGAGTTCTTGGTTTTTACTAAAACTTTCCTCGATTTTAGCAACAAAATATGATATAATTTTCTCTTGGATGTCATCTATTGTCCCAGTATTAGCTAATTTAAGTAAATTGGTTCCTAGGATTAGTGTTTTTTCAACAATAAAATTTGCACTAGGCTCTGAAATAGCATATTTAAGGTGATCTATTGTTGACTTTCCAATATATGGCGATTTTAGGCGATCATATTTTTGATCAGAAAATTTAATCTCAATGGGGCTTTTGTTCCAAAGATAATCTACATCCGTTCTTATAGATCCATAAGTAGACAACATTCCTTTTTCAGTTGGTAAAGAAACACTTAAGCCTATTAGTTTTTTATTCCATTTATCCTCAATCAAATCTCCATAAAGTTTTTTGCTAAATCGAGTAGCAAATTTATTATAAACCTGAATTTTTTTTTGATGTTCTAATAATGGATGATTAGAAAACTCTTCTATTTCATAAAATAATTTACTTATATGATTAATTGATTCTCTTGATTTGTGTGGATCTAAATATCCTGTTTCCGGTTTTAAAGCAAGTAATAAACTTTCACATTCCTTGTATTTACCGGGAATGAGTACCATCGATTTTGGGTAAATATTCATTTGAGCGTCTTTTTGGTCGAAATTATACAATTCAAATTCTATTGAAAATACTTCAGAACCAGCAAAATCCCTCAGCATAGCATTATACATTCGAAGATATGTTATTACCTCCTTAGAAAGCTCGTTAACCATTTCTTTAGTTAGTTTTCCAGGTCCTATTACATCTCCCGCTATTAAATCTGTTGGGCTAGAGTACCCAAAAATTAAAGAAAATTGAAAATTAATAGACTCACGTGTCGTTATCATAATTTCGTTTTTTTTCAAATCTATTTTTATAAAAGATAAAAATCATACATTTTAACCTTTAGCAATAGATTTTTTTTTAGCGTTTTGTGTTTTACTGCTTATCATTATTTTTCTATTATTAATTAATAATTGTGGAGAAGAAAAAATAAAGAAATAAAAAGTATCAATATTATATTAATAATACTTAAGTGAAGTAAAACCTCAAATAGTATTCTACCGTGGATGGTGATATGGATTGGAGTTTGGTACAGACCTTGGAATTGGGCCCGATGAAATCGAAAAAATAAGTCCTCAAATTACTTTTATCACTTCAAACGCGGATATTGAAGCTATCGCTCTTGTGAGCTTGGAAGGTTATCAGATCGCTTTTTCAGCCCTTCCACAATATCAAGTTGACGGAGATCAGTTTTGTGGGCTAGCAAGTGCATTATTAATGACTGGAAGTTCAACAATTAAAACACTATTTCAAGAAGATTTAAGTGAAATAATTGTGAGAGCTGAGAATGGTTATGTAATTGTAAGCAACGCAGGGCGTCTAGTAATCGTGTGTGCAGGAACGCTCATTGATACATTGATGAAAACTGTTAAAGTAATGAGGGTTGCTGCAAAGAATTTAGCTATGATTTTTGAACAAAAACAATAAAATCTGATTTTTTATTGAAGAATAAGTTTATAATGCTTCAAAAATACTTCTATAAATATACATTTTATGGTTAAAATCGATGTTTACTAAAATAAACCTCCTTAAATGTTGGCATGGACTATGGCGTTTTAAAACGCTCTTTCAACGGTAAAACCATAAATTTTGCTCTGACTACTTTTTAACATCATTTTTTAATAACAAGCATTGCACCTGCAATCAAGCATTATTATTATTGATTTCCAATTTTAAGATGAGACATCATTTAAATTTGATGATGAAAAAATAGTAAAAAGGAAATAAGTATGACAGATTTTTATAATACAAGAATTTTACTTGAACCAAATGAAATACCAAAGGAGTGGGTTAATATCGTACCAGATTTACCTGCTCCCATGACGCCCTTAATAAATCCCATGGATGGGAAACCTGCACCTCCTGAGCTTGCATTTGCGATATTTCCAAAGGAATGTGTACTTCAGGAAGTCTCTCAAGAACCTACAATTCAAATTCCTAAGGAATTAAGGGAGCTTTATGTTAGATCTTATCGGCCAACACCGCTTCATAGAGCATATGGTTTAGAGAAAGAACTTGGAATTGAAGGTGAAGATATCAAAATTTTCTATAAAAATGAATCGGTTTCTCCCACTGGATCTCACAAACCAAACACAGCTCTAGCTCAAGCTTACTATTCTAAAAGAGACGGGGTCGATGAATTGATAACCGAAACAGGAGCGGGTCAATGGGGTTCTGCTTTATCTTACGGCTGTAATTTGTTTGACATTAAGTGTACTGTTTACATGGTGAGAGCTAGCTTTATCCAAAAACCAGGAAGAAAAATACTGATGAGAGCTTTTAATGGTCAAGTTCATGCAAGCCCTTCAAAATTGACAGACTCTGGAAAATATTATTATGAACAAGACCCAGATCATCCAGGAAGTTTAGGAATTGCTATATCTGAAGCGGTTGAACATAGTATGAGAAGTGAGAAGTCGAGATATTCTTTAGGTAGCGTTGTGAATTTCGTTCTTTTACATCAAACTATCATAGGACAAGAGGTTAAAGCACAACTACAAAAAGTTAACGCTAAACCTGATGTTCTGGTTGGATGTATGGGAGGAGGGTCTAATTTAGGAGGTCTAATGATTCCTTTCGCGAAAGATAAATTAGATGGAAAATATCCTGATTTAGAGATCGTGGGAGTAGAACCCAGAGCTTGCCCAAGTGTCAACAAAGGAGAATATAGATGGGACTACGGAGATTCTGCTAAAAAAGCTCCAATTTTAAAAATGTATACATTAGGCCATAATTTTATTCCAAGCCCAATTCATTCAGGAGGATTACGATATCATGGAATGGCTCCAATAATTTCGATATTGGCGAAAAAGAAAATAATGTCCTCAGTCATGCATCACCAAACTGAAGTTATTGGATCAGGTTTACTTTTTGCGAAAACAGAAGGGATTCTGCCTGCGCCTGAAGCCGCCCACGCAATAAAAGAAGCGATTGATCAAGCGTTAAGAGCAAAAGAAAACTCCGAAAAGAAAACAATCGTTTTCTGCTTAAGTGGACACGGATTTTTTGATTTATTAGCATATAAGGAATATATGGTTGGTAATTTAGTAGATTACGAACTACCAAATGTTGAGATTCAAAAGGCTTTAAGCGCGCCAGATATGCCTAGTATTGACGAAACTCGGTTTTAAATAAAACATATAGCATTTTTATAATTTTTTTTTTTTATTTTTAATAAAGATTTTAAAATTTCTCAGATAATATCTAGAAGAAAACATAAAGAGATTGTTATTTTTGGATACACTATCTATTATAATTACTAGTATTCTATATTTATATGGCTTGATTTCGCTTTATACTGCTTTTTTAGCAAAAAAAAGAAACGAAAAAGGGGCTTTCATTAATAACCTTGTAAATTCATTAATCCTCATTGTTAGCATTACAATTAATTTATTGATAAATTCTCTAAATATTTCTAATATTGGGTTTATAGTATTTCCTTTTGACATATTTATGATAATTTTTATCATTTTTTTCTTACCTCATTTTTTATTATCTGTGAATAGAGAAAAAAGAAAAGTTAGATTAGAAGAGAAGCATACAGAAGAAGAAAATTCCAATTTGACTGAGGAACTACCTTTTAAATACGAACTTTACAGAAAATTAACTCATTTAGTAGTCTTAGGAATCGCTTTTTTCTATTTTACGCTTGGATTTTTAGTTCAAAATATTTTTATTTATATTCTAGAGCTTTTCCCTAATATTGTTTCTGAGTTCTTCTTCTCAATCTATAATATTGAAACTAACAAAATGATCTTTACTCAATATTTGGTAGTTTTTTTAGTTGGAGTATCTTTAATTGGGCTACTTACAGCAGATTTTATTAGAATTTTAAAACCAAACCTTTACCCTTTAAAACCAATTAACCGAATTCTTAGGAAAAAGGAGCGGCATATGAGATTAGGTCCACATATTTCTATGGGGATTGGTTGTTTTTCAATTATAATAATGTATGGCCCTTTTCAGCCTATTGGGCCAATTATTATATGTATTTCGATGACTATGTCTATTTTTGGAGATATGGCTGCTAATTTGGTTGGAAGAAAATTCGGGCATAACAACATTCGAAAAACAAAAAAGACTTATGAGGGATTAATTGCTGGAATGAGCATAGCATACATCTCAGGAATTATTACCATGCTATTTATAAATCAAATATATCCAATTAACCTTTTAAGTTTAATAATTCTTCCCGCTATTGGTACTCTTTTGATAGGATTTATAGACTTCTTAGATTTGGATGTTGATGATAATTTATCATATAATTTTATGCTTTCAACTACTCTTTTCGTTATTTCTTTATTCATTTTAGGTTTATAAATTGAAGGATGTTATTAGCAAAATTTTTCAATCACAAAATTTTATTTAAAAGAACATGAGCGAAGAAAAATTAAAAATAGATAAAATAAAGAAAGGGACAGTTATTGACCATATTGATGGCGGTTACGCTTTAACCATTCTGAATTTAACTGGACTTGGAGAATCTCCTAATCTAATGACAATTGGTGTTAATGTTTCTTCAAAGAAATACAATAAAAAAGATATTATTAAAATTGAAGGTGTTTTTCTCAATCAAATTCAACTTCAGCAAATTTCGATCCTTTCTCCAAACTCAAAGATATCCTTGATTGAAGATTATAAAGTAATTGAAAAAAAGAAAGTGAAACTCCCAGATATTATCAAAAGTCTTATTTTATGTCGAAGTAATACATGTATTTCAAATTCTGGTGAACCCATTGATACAGAATTTAATGTTTTAGAAGAAAAACCATTGAAAATTCAATGTGTGTATTGCAACAGGATATATAAATTGGATGAAATCGTTTTCAGTTCTAAAGAAAAAATTGAAAAAAGAGTAAAACAATCAATCAAACTGTAAAAAATTTTAGATAAAAGCTAAAAAGGTATGGGTAACTACCGTAACGAGCATAAATAACAAGAAAAATATGCCTATACCTGGTTTAATTATATTTTTCCAATTCCATTCTTCTTTATCGTATTGATATTTTAAGATAATAAAACTAACAAAAAACGGAGTTAAAAACCAAAAACACAACATCCAAATAAACAACCCTAAACCCGAATATACTGGTAAAATCCCGAAAAACAACCTTCCTAATAAACCACTTAGCACTGCAGTAATTGCCCTAATCCAATAAAGTTTTGTTTCCTTCTCAAGCCGTATGTCAATCTTTTTTGTTGATTTTTTATCAATGTTAATTTCTTGTTCAGGCTGTGATTTTCTCTTCTCTTTTATAAGTTTTTGCCGTTCTTTTTTAATGTTAATTCTTTTTGGTTTGGGCATAATTAGTATTATTAATATTATTTTTTTTATTAAAATTTTGAAATTTACACAGAGTATAAATTATATTTGTATCTGTGAAAAATGGAAAAATAGAAAAAAATGAATGCATGATTAATAAATAAGAAAGCAATAATTTTTAACGATAATGCAAAATGAAGAAAAATATTAAATTTTCAAATTTTGATGTATTTGCAGTTACAAAAGAATTAGGAACTGTTCTCCCTCATGGAAAAATTGATAATATTTATGAAATTGATGGGGAATTATTAATTTTAAAAATAAAAACACTACAAAACGAGAAAAAGAATTTAATTATAAAAAACGATTCTCGTTTAAATTTTACTAACTTTAACTACCCGATTCCAAAATATCCCTCACAGTATATAATGTCTCTAAGAAAGTACCTTAAAAATAGGAGAATTTTATCTGTTAGTCAACATAACTTTGATAGAATTATTATCTTCGAAATAAGTAATATGGAGGGAAATTCATGGAAATTTATTGTTGAACTATTTAACAAAGGTAATTATATTCTGCTTGATGAAAATAACATCGTTAAAATCGCAAAAAGTTATAGTAAATACAGAGATAGGGACATTTTAGCTAATAGACAATATACTTTTCCTAGTTCTCGTGGCAAAGATTTTCTTAACCTTTCTCAAATCGATTTTAATGAAACAGTAAGTAATTTAGAAGATGAAATCGTTAGAATCCTTGCAAGAAATATTAATATCTCAGGAACAATCTCAGAAGAAATATGCCTTAGGGCGGGAGTTGATAAAAAGCGATCAGGAAGTGATCTTACTCCCCTAGAACTAGATGCTCTATTTAATTCCTTTAAAAAATTAAGAAATGAATTACTTTTTGGGGAAATGAAGGCACAAATTGTATTCAACGAACAGGATGAACAAACTTCAGTTATACCTTTTGATTTAAAGCTTTACAAGGATAATAAAGTTCAGTACTTCAATTCCTTTAATGAAGCTGTTGATATGTTCTTCTCTAAACTAGATTCTAACAAAATTCTTTCGCCCAAAGATCAAGCCGTTAATCAAAAAATAAAATCTCAAGAAAAAATATTAAAAAACCAACTAGAATACCTTGAAGAGCTAAAAATAAAAAAAAAATTGTACTATGATCATGGTGCCTTTATATATGCTAATTTCAACACTTTTAATAAATTATTTAGTGGAATTAAAGAAGCAAAAGAAAAAGGCTATTCTATACAGGAAATAAACACGAAACTAACAGATGCTAAAAGCGAAAAATTTGAAGATTTGGATATTTTTGTTAAAATTTTAACTGCAACTAGACAAATAGTAATATTAATTGATAAAAATGAAGTTTACTTGGATTTAAACAAAAGTGTTGGAGAAAATGCAAATATGATTTATTCGAAAGGCAAAAAGGCTGAGAAAAAATTAAAGGGAACCCTTCCAGCGATTCAAAAAACAGAAGAAAATATTAGAAAGCTAAAAATTAAGAGAGAATCTATCGAATTAGATATTGATTTTCTAGTAAGGAAACCACAAAAGAAATGGTATGAAAAATTTAGATGGTTTACTTCTTCCGATGAATTTCTAATTATAGGTGGACGAGACGCTAGCTCAAACGAAACGATATTTAAAAAATATATAGAACCCAACGATATAATTTTTCACACAAACTTTCCTGGGTCCCCCCTTACTGTAATAAAGAATCCAGAAAATAAACAAATACCTGAAAAGTCAATAAAAGAAGCCGCAAACTTTGTAGCTAGCTATTCAGTAGCGTGGAAAGAAAATTGGGGTATTGTTGATGTATTTTATGTGTTTGCTGATCAAATTTCTAAAACGCCACCTACAGGTGAATATTTACCAAAAGGTAGTTTCATGATTTTAGGGAAAAAAAATTTAATCAAGGGGGCCAAAACCGAAATTGGGCTTAGGTTAAATTTTCTTGAAATAAAAAACGAAAGCGCTTCTGATTCTAAATTATTCTATCCTCAAGTACTGTATGAACCTCTTAATACAATTAATAATAAAGAAAGCAATTTAATAATAGTTAAGCCCTCAAAATCAGGGAAAACAAAGGGACAGATAGCAAAAGAGATCAAAACATATTTTCTTAACAATTCAGAAGCAGAGAAGAAAAAATGGGTTAAAATTTTACCTATAGACGATATAATACTAGTCTTACCTACAGGTAAATCTAAAATTAATGTTCCCCGTTAATTTCCTCTTATTATCTTAAGATTATGACAATCATCAAATAATATACCATCTATCTGGTTATCAATTAATTTGTTTATTACTTGTAGAGGTTGTTTATAACCCAAAAAGCCCCAAGCAAGTGACTTAATATCGTTAACACGGCATATCTTTATAAATTGATTAGAAATTAAATCTGATCGAAGATTTATCATATCCGGAAGATTTTTAAGTTTTTTTCGATGACCTTTTTCTATAAATTGCTTTAAATTTAAACCTCTACCTTTAGTCATGTTAAAACATGTTCTTATCGGTTTAAATGCTTCCTTATATCTTTTTAATTTATTAATATATCTTCCACTTATTATACAATTCTTTAGAACACCTCTTTTATCTATTAAATCTAATACTTCTTTTTCAATTCCATCATCTTTCAAGTGTATTATAAACTGCGTTTTATCTGTTAAGTAATCTATAGCTTCTTCTAAAAGGGGGATTTTTTGGTTTCTTATTTTTGTCTTAAGATTTTTAACATCGTTATAAGTTAAATTTTTTAATACTCCTTTACCATTAGTGGTCCTGGTTAATGTAATATCGTGAAAAACGATTAACTTTCTATCTTTTGTTCTTCTAACGTCAAGTTCTATGCAATTTGCTCCAGATTTAATTGCAATATCGAACGCTTCTAATGTGTTTTCATCGTAATCTACTAAAGTGCCTCTATGGCCAATAAAAAGTGTAATTTTTTTCATTAAAAGAAATAAATTTTAAGAATATAAATTTTGTTAGTTTTCTTGAACTAAAAACAAGTAAACTATTATTATTAATAGGCCTATTAGACTGAAAGAAAAAACTATAGAATCTCTAAAAGATTGGATTAAAGAAAAGATAAAAATAAGCACAATTAACTTCAAATCTAATGGTTTACCAGTTAATTCCTTATAATTTCCGATACTAATCATCATAAAAATGAAGAAAAATAGGATTACTAGAACCTTAACAGTGATATCTAGAGTTTGCAACAGGATGGTTTCGCGTGCAAACAGAGATAGATAACCACCGTTTAATAAAATTGATATTATTAATAGTATTCCGGCAATAATGGCTGATAGTATGACTGAACGATGAGCAGATTTTTCTTTTAATTTGGGTTTTCTTTTGACCGTTCCTGATTTTAAATTTTCTTTTTTTATTTTTGACATGCTAGCACATTAACTCCTAATTCTTTCGATTTCTTTCTTAAGTCGTGTAATTCGATAGATATAATAAGCAAAAAATGCTCCAATCGTAGAAAAAATGACAATTGTGGAGATTGACATCAAAAGCTCACCAATAGGTAATTTGGGGGCTCCGGGGGGGTATTGCAAATCGATAGAAATAATATTCGCAATAATAATTCCAATGGGATAGTCTGTAGATTTACCGAATATTATCTTAAAGTTAAATGTATCACCATAGTCTAATTCTACATCCTCTATACCACCTTCGAGATTTTCAACAGGCATGGAAAACTCATAAGTTATTTGATTTCCCTCTAATTTCGCAGCTCCATCACCGTCAGGATTCATGTCTCCATAATAACCCGTATCGTTAATATAATAATCTAAATAACTATAACTGTTCGTTGACATGTTTGAAAATTGAACAATTTTAGCATCAGTGAAGTCCAAATCTGCATCCCAATCTGCAATTAAAATCCCAAGAAATTCTTTATCGAATTCACTAGAGCTATGATCGTCGAAATCAAATCGAGCTAAAATATATAAGTTTGGTTCAGCTTGTATAACCCATAGTTCAATAGGTAAACCATCGCTTTGGTTTAATAAATCAGGAAATAGCTCAATTTCTAACTTTTCCGCTGAATCCCATTCGCCTGTGGCACCATCAACAACGCCGTCTATAACAGGTGCTGTTCCAAATCCCACATCAATCTCAATTGGAGTCCCATAGCTTTTTTCAATGAGGAATGCTGAACTTACAAGTATCTGAGCAATGAAGATGAAAATAATAATGGTTGTTGTGTGTTTTTTCACTTTTATATAGCCACTTTTTTATCATTAAGCGATAGTTCAATTTTACTTTTAATTAAAGAAACTTAATAAAGTTGATAATTAAAATTGAATTTAATATTTTTTCTTTGTCTTAGCAAATTATGAGGATTTTCAATCAAAAATTTTTGGGATTTCCTTTGTGAAGAAGAGATAGTACTCTTTTCAATATTTAAAGAACTTTCATTTTATGAAAGATAATTAGGTAATAGAACGCTGCAATTGAATTTGTTTAAATAAGTTACAATATAATTTATCAAGCGTTTTATATCATGTTTAGTTTCAAGAATATTACTATTATTATATTCTGCGAATTCCTTTGGTCCAATTGCAATTAACAGCCCCGATAGATCTTTCTCTCTCTTAATAAAAAGCCAAAAAGGATTTTTTTTTTCACTATCTTTAATTAGGAGTAGCATCCATGGATTTAAAGTCCATTCTTTAGAATCGGGTCCGATTACTTTTTCTATAGCATGCCCTGTAGAATATTTTTTAGTTATTTTTATAGCTTTTACTAACCGGTTAAAGTAGGACCGTTTCAGTTTTAAATATCCTTTGAAATAAGACTTGGCGTCGTAGAGTTCTAATTCATTACTTGTTCCATCTGCGAATTTCAGATCAATTTTCCAAGTACTCATATTAAATCCAAATAATTTTTCTTTAGCTTATTTCCATAATTTGAATATCTTTATTATTCTTATTATTTCTATCCAAAAATAATTTTTTAGTAATTTGAATACTACGAATAGTCCCGGATGTTTTTATAGGAGAAAAAACGATTTTATTACCAGATATTTCAGTGATTAATGTCAAAGCGGATATCACGACTTCTTTTGTTTGATGAGAACATCTTATAATTCCAAAACCTTCTAAAAAATTAATATCAACCAACCACAATCCTACTCTGCTAGCTTCTTTTAAGCCAAAATACTTCCATAGGGATGCCCATATCGAATTTAGAATCTCTTGATTATTCAAATGTTTAATATGTTCCGATATCACTTTAAATAGGATATACCTATGACGTTCATTTTTTACGACTACTCTTCACCCTGATTTATTATTTTTACTCCCGATTCTATGAAATTTCTATCTTGACGCATTTGTACTCGATTTAGAAGAGAAATTACATTTTTAGAGAAACAATTTTTAGCTCGCAGCATTGAAATGCCTAAAAGGGTATGACAAACGCTAATTAAAGCTCGAGGATGTCGTATTGAATAAAGATCGTCAAAATTTCCGCTTATGATATAGTTTGCATTTAATTTATTAGCGAGTTGTACGCCTCGGTAAAGATTTCTTAGATTTTTGGACTGTAATGATTTATTTTTTACCATTATTGAAGCGAGCGAAAATTCGATAAACGACTTATTCTGTTTGGTAAGAGAAATTACACCTGGAAAAATCGTTTTGAGTACAGCCTGCTCTGAAAACGAGATTAAGTCCACTCTGGAATCTTTAGCAGCCTGAATTTGAATTTTTTTATCTGGAGATTCAACCACTATAATGTTGGATGATTGTCCAATTCCTTTGAGTTTCTTAATTAGGCTTTCTAGATTTTTTGGATTAATATTAGTACGATATTTAACATTTATATTTGTGATCTCTTCTATTCTTCTTTTTAAATCTGGTTGTATTTTTTCTCTATTATTTTCAAGCTCTACAATCACATTTTGAACCCCTAATAATTTACAAAAATGTAACTTCTGCTCAATTTCCTTGAAGTTGTTAGTTTTTACCCTTAACCTTGATTCAAAATATGACAATCAGATCTTAACCTCTAATTTCAGATCGGGATTTATCTGTAGCGTTTTCGATGTTTTAAGTGTTCTTAAATAAAAAAAAATTTATTAGAATAAATATTTTACATGTTATATATGTTATAAGTGGTTCTATTGGCTAATAAACGAAAGCTTTCTGATATAAAGAAAAAAATTCATAACGGCAATGCAAATGTTCTTACTGCTCAGGAATTTATCAGTCGCATTGAAAAGGGAGAAAACTTTAAGTTTGAAGACATTGATGTGATTACGACCGCCACTAAAGGTCTAATGAGTGGAATTATGGGGGTATTTTCCTTTAGATTAGCACCCCCAAAAACCTTAAGAAAATTTACTGAAATCACCCTAAACGGAATCTCAGCTTTTCCTGGACCGTGCCCCAATGAGTATTTAGGAATTGCTGATCTAATTGTTTACGGTACTGCTCAAAGTCATTCAAGAGAAAATTATTGTGGAGGATCCTTGTTTAGAGAACTAGTGGAAGGAAAACCCATCTCCATCCATGCTAAAAGCAGTGAGGGAAATATTATCGATATGGATTTAACATTAAAAGAGATGCAATTTGCAAAACTTATGGGGACTCGTCAAGCGATAAAAAATTACAATGCGATGCTTAACTGCGAAACATTTCAAGTAGATACTATATTTTCTTGTCTTCCTTTTGAACCTAATAAGTCAGAATTAACATTTTCTGGCTGTGGTGCTCTAAATCCTTTTCAAAACGATCCTAATTTCCGGACTTTTGGAGTGGGATCCCCACTCTTAGTTAATGGAGCTCAAGGGTATTTGATGGGACCAGGAACGCGAAATTATATCGCAAAACCTAATATGATGACAATCGCCCCCATGGATCAAATGAAGCCGGAATATTTGGGAGCTTTTAAAACTTCTTATGGATTAGAACCCATATGCTCAATAGCTATTCCCATACCTATATTAACCGACAAAATTTTTGATGACATTGTCAAATCAGACAAAGATGTTAATTTAACGATTTTAAGTCTCGTAGGACGTGAAAAAGTTGGAGAGATCACTTATGCAGATGTATGGGATAATAATTTCGTAATGAAGTTTAACCCTAAAGCGTGTAGTAAAGGATATAAGTGTAAAGTTATAGACAACTGCCCTACAAATGCTTTTATTATAAGAGAGGGATTAATCTCAGCAATTGATAGAGCTAGATGTTTTAATTGCGGAAATTGTGCGAAGTTATGTCCCGACGCTTTTAGTATGGACTTAAAATCAATTCAGTATGAAGGAAAGGAAATTCCCGTTGTTTTAAGGCAATCTGATAGGGCAGGAGCTATCATGCTAGCTGAGGAACTTAAACAACAGATTCTAAAAGAGGAATTTCAGTTAAAAAAGCCAACTGGAATGCTAGATTTTGCTGAAAAATTAAAATAGCATCAAATCGAGATTAAAGGTGAATTCTAAACGACTGATATCAAATTAGATAAATTTGATCAAATTGGGATTGTAGTTAATAATATTGAAAAAGCGGCTCAAATGTATCGAAAGCTTTTTAACTTTAAAGGGAACATAAATATCGTTGAACAGAGCGCAACCGTTAACTACAAGGGAAAAGATGTGACCTTTAACATGAAAAAAATTATGCAGTTCTTTGGAGGCAAACAATTTGAAATCGTTGAAGTAGTTGATGCAACTGGTCCCAATCTTTACTCGGAGTTTATAGCAGAGGGAAATACTGGCTTACACCACTTAGGTATTTACACAAAAAACGCTGAAGAATTAATTGAACAATTTAAACAACAATTTGATGTGGAAACCGCTCAAGTGGGAAAATTGGGTAAGTTAACTTTTACTTACTTAGACACTAAAGAGATTCTAGGATATTACATTGAAATCCTTGAGTTTTAACATTAAACTATTGGTTTCTGTTCTTATGTAATAAAGTTTATTTTTAATTTATAATACTTTAATTTATGTCAAAACAAAATACTAATCCGTTAGACGGGGGAGATTTGGTTGTGAAAAGCCTCCTTAAAGAGGGAATCACTAAAATTTTCGGTCTCGTTGGCGGAGAATTATTAAGGATTTATGACGCTATAGAACGATATGGTCGAGAAGAGGGCATAGATACTGTAATGGTTCGCCATGAACAAGCGGCTGGACACATGGCAGACGCTTGGGCGCGCGCTACAGGGAAATTAGGTGTTTGTTTAGGGACTGCGGGGCCTGGCGTTACTCATCTTGTGCCAGCTGTGGCTACGGCGTGGGCAGATTCAATCCCACTTCTTGTTATTGGAGCTCAGATAGGAAGGATGTTTGATGATACGGGTATTCTCCAGGGAGGCTTAGATCAAATGAAATTAATGGAGCCGATTACAAAAGCGCAGATATCAGTTGAAGAACCTTACGAAATTCCAAGAGCAGTACAAAGAGCTATTAAAGTTGCGATGTCAGGTCGAAGAGGTCCTGTTTTTCTAGAATTTCGAGAAACCGCTCTTGTTAGAAAAGCTTCAGAGGATGACCTTAAGAACATTTTAGAGCCTGAGCAATATAGACCCATTTATAGGCCAGTAGGAAATCCAGATGCGATTAAGGCTGCTATAGAAATTTTAAAAACTGCAAAAAATCCATTAATCGTTGCGGGAGGAGGAATTCACGCTTCAGATGCGTCTACCGAGCTTAAAAAATTATCTACAACATACAAAATTCCGTGTGGAACAAGCATAAACGGTGTTGGTGCTATTGATATTCGTAGTGAAACATATGTTGGGTCGTATCTAGTTGCAAACGCATATCGAAAGGCAGTATCAGAAGCCGATGTGGTTATATCGTTCGGTGCTAAATGGGATTATACAATCTTGTTCGGAGCTCCACCCATTTGGAACCCAAACGCGAAGATTATTCAAAACGATATCGACCCAGAAATGATCGGTCGAAATAGAAAAGTTTCTGTTGCTATTATTGGCGACGCTAAGGTCGTAATAAATCAGTTACTAGCAGAAATGGAACAAGCACTCCCTAAAGAAAAAATTTCTGAATGGTCTGAATGGAATTCTTATCTATCAGATCTCAAAAAAAATGACGCTTTAGCTATTCAAAAATTAATGAAATATGATAAGTTGCCTATGAAACCAGAAAGATTTGCATATGAAGTGTTGGATTCATTAAAACACGATTCTCAACTAGTAATTGATGGTGGCGATATAGCCGTCTTCACTTTTGGGTTAATCAGTAACTTCCCTCGCGATCCAAGAACGCTATATTTCCCATTAACGATGGGACATCTAGGTACGGGTATTCCTCACGCAATAGGTGCCCAAATAGCTAATCCAGATAAACAAGTTGTTTGCATTAACGGAGATGGTAGTTTTATGTTCAACATTCAGGAGCTTGATACGGCAGTTCGACTAAATTTACCCATCATTATTATTATTGCTAATAATTGCGCGTGGGGCATGATAAAAAGCAAGCAAAAAGGGGAATTTAAGAAAAGATATTGCGATGTAGATTTACCGCCAACCAATTATGCAGAAATAGCAAAAGGTTTCGGTTGTTACGGCGAAAAGATAGAAAAACCAGAGGATATTAAGCCTGCTATACAAAGAGCAATAGAATCTAAAAAACCAGCCGTTCTAGATGTAGATATCGCTTTTGAAACGCCCATTGCGATGAAAGTAATCGGAAATCTTAAGAAAAACCGTGGATTATATGGTTAATCTTCTTATATTCAATTTTCTTAACTCCTTTTTTAATTTTTTATGATTTTTAAATAACATTTAATTCAATGTAGAATAAGGTTAATCTAAAAAACGCTTATAAATTAAATTCCATAATTCTAAGAGGTAGTATAAACTGTCAGATAATAAATTTTTAAACGGAAAAGTATCTTTAATTACAGGGGCTGGTAGTGGGTTTGGGAGAGAAATGGCCATAGCTTTTGCTAAAAATGGATCTTCTCTTGTCTTGAACGATATAAATATGGCTGGTCTTGAAGACACGCGTGATTTAATTTTAAAAAACTTTCCTTCTACATCAATCCTCTTGGCTCAAGCTGACATTTCGAAGATCCAAGAAGTAGAAAGAATGAAAAAGCAAGTATTTGAAAAATTTGATAATGTTTTTATACTGGTAAACAATGCCGGAATTGACGGAGGTGCTTACAAATCATTATCTGCGTCAGAAGAAATCTATGATAAAGTAATGGGTGTCAATGCTAAAGGAACTTGGAATGTAACTAAAACTTTCTTCAGAAAAATGAAAAGCCAAAGGCATTTTCAACCAATTCGAGCTAAAATCATTAATATTGCCAGTTGTGCTGGGACTGCTAATGGAATCAACCCAATGTTAGGCATATATAGTGCTAGTAAAGCAACAGTTATCGCCTTCACAAAATTATGGGCTCTAGAGCTCGGCCCTGTTGATATAACAGTTAATGCAATCTCCCCGGGTGTTTTTCTTACACCTATATATGATAACGATCCGGTTAAAATACGACAGTTTTTAGAAACGAGAGGGGTTAAACTTCCATTGGATAGAATTGGAGAATCTAAATGGGTAGCTGACTTAGCAGTATTTTTAGCATCTCCAACAGCTGATTACATCTCTGGACAAAACCTAATTATTGATGGTGGAATGACAGTTTCAATAAATAAGCTATAATAATCCTCTTATACTTTATAAAGAACAAGAAAGTTTTAATTAAAAAAGAAAGAAAAATAAGTGGTGGTTTTATTAAGAGTATCAATTATAACACTCTTATAAATATCACCAGTTTAGGGTACAGCACCAGGATGGCCAGGCATTTTAATCACTCCTTTCAATATTTGAAAAAATATTTACTCTATTTTTATTTTCGATATAAAAGTGAAATTCAGTTCCCGTTCTTTCTTCACTTATTAGTTCTTCTTAAAATAATTATTTAAACTACGAAATTAGTACTTAAAAAATTTTTAATAGAAATTTTTGGCAAATTTTTTGGTGTAAGATTGTTAAACTAAATCAGAAGGTAAGATCGGATTAATCAAAAGATATCGAAAATCTTTAACAGAGGGGAATTCTCCATATTTATTTTTAATGATATTCATTCCGAGGTTATATGTGAAAACATTTTTTGAATATATTGGATCATTGAGGCTTTTTATTTGATTTCTTAGGCTAGCTTCACCATAAATCTCAAAATCTTTTCCATATCTAATCAATTCCTCCTCGGTGTAATTATCAATAAGAGCGTGATAAGCAAAATTATACCAAAAAAGCGTAAGCTTATACCTTACTCTATTTTGCGCAATCATGGCGTCTAGGGAATCTTCTTTTGAAACATCCGGACAAAACTCGTTTAATCCAATTTCAACTTGTTCTCGATAAGAATAAAGCACATTTATAGCAAGATCTGCTATTCCTTCACTGATTATTAATTTAGGAGAATTAAGGAGTAAAATTGAGTGTTCGAATTGATTTAATTCCCGATACAATATCAGTTCTTTGACAGAAAATTCCGTATGATGTCCCGGATATCCTTCATGAGCAGTATGCATTAGTAAAGTAGTCCAGTACATATTAAATTTCGGATTAAGTTCTAATCGGCTATTATAGTTACCCAAATACCATTCATAGCAAGTCCATTTTATCTTGTCTTCGTTTTTTTCTTGTGTTAAATCTAACAAAATTTGCTCATTTTCAGGTAAAAGATTTATAAACAACTCCTTTGTTCGCTTCTCTGTGATTTTAAGTGCTCTTTTAAAAAATTTAAAAACTTTTTCCTCAGGAACTCTACGTTTTAACCTTAATTTTTCGAATCGTTCTTCTAGGCTTCCAGTACCACCGTAAGCTTCGTTTACTTCTTCCTTTAAATTCTCCAACTCTACCTCTTTAACTGGGTGTAAAACTATATCATATAGGTGTAACAATTGTTCCTCAATAGAAATATTATCCTGGTTTAAATTATCTAATGTTGTCCACATAGCAATTAACATCTTTTCTAAGTAGCGCTCGCGTTCTTTATTGAAGCTCTGTGAGTCTAATTTTTCGAGTAATGATTTAGAGTCGATTAACAGTTTTTTTGGAGAAATAATGGATTCGTTTTCAACAACTTGCTGAAATTTTTCTGGACCGTAATAAAAATCAACATATCCTTTGATATGTTTATTGATGCGGAGCGCAAGAAGTAAAAAATCTTCACCAAACTTTGATAATTTTTTCATTTTTTAACCAAATATGTAAAAAGTTGATCATTTTACAAGTATTTCCAACTGTTTTTAATGTTTTTAAATAAAAATTATAATTATATTAATTCACTAATCATTTATGGTTCACATTAATAAGAACTATGTAAAAAACTTAATTTTTGAATCTATAACTATTAAATCTGACTTAGGAGAAAACGGCTTAACAACCTTGGAGTTCAAAATTTCTTCGATATGCCATCCACTACCTTTTAAATTAGTATTTAAATTTTCGATTCCTTTTTTGATTGGATTTGGTTTTTCGCAAAATTGATAGAAATGTAGTATTCCGCTTGATTTTTTCATCAAAAAGCAAGCAATATCAAGAAAATTAATAGATTGTTCTGGTAAATTCATTATAATTCTGTCGATTTTATTTTTTAAATAATTTCCTAATTTGTTATCGTGATTCAATAGCTTTTTAACATCCATATTATGAGCAATTACCTCTCCTTTCATTTTGTTATTTTCAATATTTTCAAGGAGGTATTTATAGGCAGATGGGTTAACATCGAAGGCATAAATTTTCGCATCGTTATTTTTTGCTATTTGAATCGAGAATGGGCCAACTCCCGTAAACATATCTACAACAGTTTCTTGTTTTTTGAAACTACTTGAACTTACACGCTTTCTTTCAAATACTAACCTGGGGGTGAAATAAGTTTTTTTTACATCTAATTTAAATAGGCAGCCGTTTTCTTTATGGATCGTTTCTGGATTGTCATCACCATAGATAACTTTTAACTCTTTTAATCTATATCTTCCCTTCACTTCGCTTTTCTTCTCGTAAACTGTCTCCACTGATTTATTTACGCTTACCAGCGCTTTAGCTACTTTTTTCTTATAAGATAAGACATTTTTATCGATAATTGTGTTTAGTTGGTCGAATTCAACAATCGCAATCTTTCCAATAATATCGTAAGATTTTGGAACCAATTCTAAAATATTTTTTGGTAATTCATCAATGAGAGCTTCTTCTATTGAGCGACATTTGTATCTTACTTCAAAAATTCCCTCAGCACTAACTATATTAAAATTTATCTGATTTGAAATCCCTCCGATTAACGCTTTTACTTTTTCTGCATCATCAATTAGGGGAAAAAGCACATATGGACCCTCGTGTTTAACTTTAATTCTTCTATCGAGGAAGGGTTCATTATGTAATTTTATTTTTAGTAAATTGAGGAATTTCTCAGCAGAATCCTGTTTAATCTTTACAAATTGTGTTTGGTCCTTATTACTTCTACCCATTTACATCATTAACTTTAAAAATAATTGAAAATCGTTCCTTGGAATTGGTTAAATTCTTAATAATATTTCTGTCCAGTTCGCTTGAGGATTTAGAACATTTTATTAAAATCGTTCTGTTGCATATAAAATCACTTTTTCGAAAAACTATGTCTTTTTTACTAAGTAAGGTTAAATTTTTATCGCCAAAACCATAGAAAGAATCAATATCATCCCCCGTTTTTATAATAACTGTGATTTTTTCTCCCTCTATGATCTTTTTCTTTAGGAGCGGATTTAGATCGTAGCAAGCTTTTGATGCCCCTATTCCTAATATGCACGTTCCATTTCTCGTGAGATAAGTATCCTTAGTTAATTCAATGGTCGTGGCATGGGTGCATTGAATTAGTTGGTGGCCTTTTGCGGTAATAGTATCTAATATAGTCATATCCTAATTTTCCTTAAAAAAATGTAAAATATCCTTAATTTGACTAAATACAGAAAAATTTGAATTATACGCTTTCTTTAAAATAATGTTCAATCCATGAATGAGATGATTTTCTGGAAATTGTATTGATTCTTCAAATTGGTTTAGATAAAAATCAGGAATTAGAAGTCCACATTTCTCATAAGTAGCCGAAAATTTATCTACAAACTTTTCTGCTGTTACAATAGAATTTTGATAGCTACCATCATTTGTCCCATAAGTGGGACTTGTTTCGTATTGCCCCATTGGAAAAGAATTAATTAGCTCATACGGAATAATGCCGTAAATAATAGAGTAAAATGCTAAATGTATCTGGTTTCTTTTAATTAAATCGTTGTTGTCAATTTCAGCTAACCATTTTATAACCATAGGAGAGGTTTTACCCTTAACATCTAATTCAGGTAAAATGATAAAATATTTAGCATCTTTAGGCGGACGATAATTATTTAATAATTTCTGTTCATATCGATAAATTAAAGGTCTTTCTATGCTCTCTTTAGATGAGTAAAGTCTTCCATGGTTTTTATAAATTTTCTCATAAACTTCGAAGAGGGGTTTATTTCTTTTTATTAAACTTGCTGCTTTAACTAAATTGGGATGACTACGAATTCTTTGTTCAACTAACTCCCATAAATTGCCTTCTCTAATCGCTTGTCTAATAGTTTTCAATTCTGAGAACGATAAGTATAAATTGTGCTTAGCAATTAATTGTATCCTCAAATCCTCTTCAAACTTCATAAGCTCGGTTGGTGAATATTTTACACAGATTGGGCAATGGCAAGGGAATTCGTTTAATTCCTCAAGTTTCTTGGTGCCTGTGGATAAGGTAAAATAACGATTTTCCTTAGCAAACAAGATATATGCAGCCGAATCCATTAAATCACACCCACACGCTACAGCTAAAGAAAAATATTGTGGTAATCCTAGCCCAAACATGTGAACTGGTTTGTTAGGAATAACATATCGTTTTACAGTTAATAGGATTTGTGTGGTGAGGTCAAATCTATAATTTAAAAATGCTTTTACAATTCCTCCTACTGCATAGATTCCAAAATCTAATTTGCTCATTTCAATTGTGCTTTCTTTCAACAATTCGAAATGCGTTCCTCCGTGTAACGGTCCAAACCAATAGCAATCCTGCCGAGACCTCCTTGAAATATTATCTTTTGCCCTCTCAATGGTTGTATTAACTTTTACTTTTGCTATTTCGTAATTATCTTCTAATTGTACTGGAATATCTAATATTACAGGGAAGTCTGAACCGATATCTTCTTGAAATCTTTCTATGGTGGTAGCATCAAGATCAAAAGAGTCTTTGTTATACATATATTGTTGAAACGCACCACTATCTGTTGCAATTATCCCATCGTAATTCAGGTACTCATGGAGTCCTTTATGGAGAACCTGAGCTCTTAATTTTTCGTTTTTATAAATAATGTATGCGTTGGTAAAAAGGCATTGAGCTCCGAATGTTTTTAGATCTTGTGGTGTGATAATATTTCTGGATGGATGTATTACCGGAAATAGATTGGGAGTAATCATCTCTTTACCGTTCAAACTGATTCGTCCTAACCTTGCTAATGCATCAACATCTTCTATTTCAAACTTCATATTCATCCTCTTCTAATCCAGATTTACTAATCAAAAAATTGCTCCAAACGATCCTCTTGAGATAATTTTTCTAACCAATCGATTTTTCCAATGATATATTCATTCACATCTACCATCCCTGTAAGAATTTTTGTTATTGTCTTGGTAATTACATCAATACTATTATTTGTAGTATCAATTTCCAGTATTGGTTTGTTCAATTGTTTATTCAAGAAATAATTTGCAGAGTTTCCTAAAATTTCAGACTGGACGTTTTCTCTAATTTTTTCCTTTTTATAACCCCTTTCCTTTAACCTGACACATAATTCGTCGGGATCACATCTTAAAATTATAACATAATTGATATATTGCGAGGGTACAATGTCAGAAAAATGGCTTTCGATAATTAGATATTCTAGATCTAGTTTATTATAACGTTCTATTAACTTTATTATGTGACGAACCAATTTTTTTTCATTGATCACTGATGTTTCTCTTTCCATGTCATATTTTATAATTAACTTCTCTGAAATTGCTAATTCGTTTAAGCTAATTACTTTATATTTAAAGTTGTTTAATATATTTTGTGAAACTGTTGTCTTTCCGGTTCCAGGAGTTCCAGAAACGATTAAAAATTTCATGTTTAAATAATTAGAATCATCGGTAAAATATAAAAATAGTAATCTAATAATGAAAAAAAACCTAAGATGAACCTCGTTTGAAGAAAGATGTATAACAAGAGCATTCATTTAAGATACATTTTAATGGGAAAGGGGGGCTTCGAACCCCCGACCTCACGGTTATCAGCCGTGCGCTATACCAGGCTAAGCCACTCTCCCGATAAAAAACCTATAATTTTAACGACTTCCACAAATGTTTTAAAAATAAGTTTTTAATATCTCACTAAATATTATTTATTTAAAAAATTTTTGTGTTGTTAAGCCTTAAATTTTAATAGAATAAAGAGAATATTTTTTTATATGATAGTGAAAAAGTGAACCAATTGCCTAAAATATTAAATTATTCAATTATTGGTTTAGAAGATTATCTTATCAGTTTTGAAAATTATTGTTCACCCTGTCAAATTCAAAAATTTTGTAAATACGGCAGGACTGAGCCTTTTACGATAGCGATTAATTGTAGCGATTTAAATAGGGCGAAAGAAAAAATCAAATTTGAGCAGCTCCAAAAATTGCAGAAAAAAGAAGATGTTTCTGTAACCTATGAGGAATTAGTGAAAAAAGTTAAAATAAACGTTCAGAACATATTTAGTCAGATATGGAAGGATAAAGTTAAAGCACGTAAAGAAGAAATAAGATGTTTAAATTCAAAGAAAGTAGATTCAATGTTGGTTTCTCAGCAGGGACAAGACTGGTGGCAAGATTTTAACTTTACTATAAAGGTAATAAACCGTGAATGCGAAAAAATACTTTGAACTCTTTCTTACGCTTTCTAAAGATCATTATGTACTAAAAAAAAATTAAAATTGAACGATGACTTTTAAAATGGGTAGTTTTTTTATATTCATTTTTAGATAAATATAAGATGAAAAATTTTTGCTATACATACCAATCAACCTATGCACTCGATAGCGTTTTAGATCCCTTAGAAGAAATCTGCTCAGAATTTAATAGTTTTGCTCTGATTTTTTTTCAATATTTTAAGTATATATTTGTTATTGTCTTGATTGGTTGTGGAGTTTTAACCCTTCTAAAATTGAGAGGTTATTATTTCAGATCAAGATCATTTTCTGCTGAAGGAGACTCAAATAAAAAAGATCCATTTAATAAACCGCGTTTAGTTGTCGGAGCTGTTTATATCTTTATAGGTTTTGGGATTCTTTTTAATTATCTTATATACTTTTTCATATGGCTTTTGGACCCCCTGCCAGATCGCTTTATTTTTAATCTTCTAAGCCTAATTGATATTGATCCCTTTAATCTAAATAGAATCACTGATATTCACTCGGCTATTTATCCACATGAACAAACATGTTATTACATAGTTGCAATGCTTTCTTTTACTAGTACAATTCATTCAACGGTTGCAATATGGTATTTTATCAATAATGTTCGAAATCCTAGAAAAACTATAATTTGGGTGTTCTCATCAGTTCCAGGAGGAATATTTTTTGGGTTTACAACATTTTTGCCATTCATGCTTTAGGAACTCTCGGATGGTGAATGGGTTTGATCAAAAGATTTATATATTCAAGTTACATATAATTATTTTGCATTCAAGTAGTAAATCGATTTTCAGTCACACGAATAAAGATTTATTGAATTTAGTAATATTTTGTGTTAGTTTACACGGGAAATAATTAAGTTTTGTGAAGGTTAATTTCAAAAAAGAGGTTTTTAAAGTGGTAATAAAATCAGAAGTTAGTAACATATCAAGCTTATGTCCAGAATGTAAAGGTAAGACAATTCCAATTCACGAAAAAGGAGAAATTGTATGTCGTCAATGTGGTTTAGTTATAAGTGAAAGGTTATTAGATATATCACATAGCGGTAAGCGAGCATTCACAAAGCAGGAGAAAGATAGAAGAGAGAGGACGGGATCTCCTATTTCAATTCTATTACCTGATATGGGGTTAAGTACTATTATTGACAAAAACAACATAAGAAGTCCTGATTTGAAAAGAGCTGCAAAATGGAATTCTCGCATGACGTGGGATAAAAGAAACATGCTAATTGCTACTACTGAACTAAAAAGAATCGGGAGCAATTTAAATTTGCCCAACCATATAAAAAAGGCAGCTATTAAATTGTATATTGAAGCGTTTAAGAAAAAATTACTCCGCGGTAGGTCAATCAACGGTATGGTCGCTGCTTGCTTGTATTTTGCTTGTAGAGAACGAAAAATCCCTAGAACACTTCAAGAAATATTAGATCAAACTTCAGTCAATGCAAAAAATGTTAGGAGATGTTATAGAACAATAATAAGAGAATTAAATTTAAAAGCACCTTCCACTAACCCTATTTCTCTCATTCCCAGATTTGTTGCAGAATTAGGATTAGATGCTGAAACTGAACAAGTAACGATCAAGATTTTACAATCTTTTATCTCAAAATATTCAACAAGTGGTAAGGATCCGAAGGGATTATGCGCAGGAGCATTATATTTAGTATGCAAAAAGAGAGATAAGAGGATTTCTCAAAAAGATATAGCAAATGTAGTAGGAGTTACCGAAGTTACTTTACGCTCTAGGTATAAAGAATTGATTGATAAATTAAATATTGAAATATAATTTTTTTTAATTTTCTCTTTGTAAAAGTAGTTTAACAAAGTCAGGTAGTGTTAAGAGATAACTTTGTGCATTAGGTAGTTGTTCTTTAATTTTCATGAAGAGTTGAGAATAATGTTCTGCTCGATCTTTTTGTTTTAATACCTCGTTTCTCGATTGTTCCCTTATTGGCTCAACCGGAATTCCCCGTAATACTGATCTCGCGGGAATTGTTAAACCAGGAGGGACCTGGCTATTTTTAATAATGATAGACCCTTCTCCAATTGAACTTTCTTCATAAATAAGAGTCCCTTCCATAATTTGTATGTAATCTTCCATGAAGCAACCTAGAATTGTAACTCCTGATTCAATTATGCAATAACGCCCAATATTAATTGAACTTTTTTGAGATCTCGTAAACATCATCGCACCATTAAAAACTGTTGTATACTCACCGATATTAATTTTTGAGTTTTCAGCTCGAATTATAGAGCCGGGCCAAATAATTGCATTATCATTTACAGTAACATCGCCAATTAAAGTCGCTAGTGGAGATACATAACAATTATCACTAATATTAGGGCTTCTTCCATTATATTCAAGTATTACCATTGTTCTTCAACTATGTTTTTATTATTTAGACTGAAAAAAAGGTAAAATTCAAACCATTTAAATTTAATTAAATTATCAAGTTAAATAATCTCTTTTCTTAATAATGAAAATCTACATCTTCATAAATTCTCGATTTATTAGAAGTTCATTTTAATTAAAAATATTTATAGGATCTCTTGATTCAAAGAAATAAAAATCATCATGAGGAAACTCTAAACTCAGAATGTTATGCATTTTTTTCAAAGCAATAATGTTGCAGTTATAAAGAGATATTCCTATTAAGTTTAAACGGGATTCTTTAGCATAACTAGCAATTTGATTATCGAAATAACCAGAGATATAACAATCACAATTGTTTTTTAATGCCTTTCTAAGATAATTTATATTTAATTTATCTTCTCCTACAATACAAATTTTCTTTACTTCTGAATTTAATTCACCTACGAATAAAACTTCTTCAACTTCTAAATTAGATTTAATCCTTTTAAGTAAATTATCTAAAGTCATAATTTTAGTGTTCTCTGTATAAGAATTTGGGACGCATATTCTTCCTATAGGAACAGAATCGCCCCTATTGTTTTTAACATTAAGTGTTTGATCCAATTTTAGATAGAGAGATTCCATAATAGTATCTGAAACACCTCCCTCAGCAGCTATAAAACTTGAGTTTAAAATAAAAATCAACAAAGGGTATCTGGATAGTAAATTTAACTTATTTATTAATAACTGATTAAAATGAGTGATAGGGTTATTATTGAAGTTGTTGAGAGAAATTATGAGGTTTATTTTATTCTTTATTGCATAATGAATTGATTCCAAGCTTAAATCAACCGTAAACAATATTTTTTTAATATGTTTCTTACTGTTGATTTGTCCGTAATATAATCCATAGTATTCAGAATCAATTCTATAAATTTTTGGAGATAATTTGTTTTCAATTATTGATTTAATCTCATTAAAAAACATTCAAATCACAACCCACTTGGTAATCTTTGAGATTTAAATAAACTAAAAAAATTAAAAGGCTGTCAAGGTTTTTTAAAGTTCATTATTTTTAATCATTATATAATTATCGTAAGTGAGGTAAGTTATTGTTGAGTAACGATGATTGCATATTTTGTAAAATAATTGCAAAAGAAATTCCTTCAAAAATTTTGTATCAAAATAATGATACGATCGCATTTCTAGATATTTTTCCAATATCTCAAGGTCATACTATTGTTATACCAAAAAAACATTATACTAATCTAGAAACCATTCCGATAAATGAATTATATGAGGTTATAGGAGCTGTCAAAATTGTATCTAACTTGATTTATAAAAATTTGAATATTGATGGATACAACATATTGCAGAATAACCATAAGGCCGCTGGACAAGTAATTAATCACTTTCATATCCACATAATTCCTAGGAGTAGGGGAGATGGAAAATTCAAATTGATAATCCCTAGAGAACAAGCAACTGAAGAAGAGCTCGATCAAACACTAAAAATTATTAGCGATTCATAATATTATGCTTTTTAGTTTAGTTTAAAAGGTTTTTTTTACAATATAAGGCAAAAAAGATCTTTTTTAGTATGAAGAAGAAATCCATTAAACAAATGAAAAAAACAATTCTAAGCAAAATAAAAGCTTTCTTCTCAGACGAATATGGAGGTAATCTAATAGAATATGCTCTACTAATTGGATTAGCGTTATTTATTTTCTTTATAATTGTCGGAGTTATGACTTCTTTACTAGACTGGCCTTTAGATTTAGCAAATAATTTTTGGGAAGACTTTGGTGCGATACTTAAAAACCAATTTCTTTAAATCAGGAGATTTAAGTTTTTAAATTGTGCAAACGAAAGAAGAATAGATAAATTTTATTCCTGATCTTTTATAACAAGGTTTTCTATGATCCTAATATCATATTTTTCTGTCCATATATGAATATTCTCCAAAACCAACTTTTTATCGACTTGAAGAAAATTTATAAAATCATCAAAAGGTATTTTATCAGCGCCTTTAAATAGATTCTTGATTCTTTTGTTAATTATTGCATCATCAGGTGGGAATAATTCTCTTCTTTTTGCCTTCATTTTATCTATAACATCGTCAAATCTACCGTAATCAAAAAAATGTTCCACAATTCTGCTAATTACTGAAGCAGGAGTACTTCCAAAAACCCCTACTAATTCTTTTACTTGATTCATACTAATTCGGCTTAAAGTTACCGTTGTTCGTGTAGTTTCGGTCATTTTAATGTTGGTTTAGCTTTGTTTCACAAATATAAAATAATTTTGTCGCTTTTAAGTTTATGCTTATTGATGATAATA
Source organism: Promethearchaeia archaeon (assembly GCA_029856125.1). Taxonomy (GTDB): domain Archaea; phylum Asgardarchaeota; class Lokiarchaeia; order Sigyniarchaeales; family SOKP01; genus SOKP01. Next base: position 77,155 of record JAHQWJ010000080.1, read on the forward strand.
ATGCATCAATAAGCATCTTTATATAAAACTCGGTACTACTATATAATATAACAATACGCACTGTCTCATTAGTGAAAATGTCGAAAAATTGTCGAATTAATTAATATAATAGAGAAAAATAAAATAAAAAATGGAGGAATAAATTATGGTAAATAAAGTTATAACCAACACCGATTTTAACTCAAAAGGGTATTTGACTCCAATTCAGAGTAATTTGATTAATAAATTACGAAATAACGGACCAACTACTCGCAAAGATTTAGTGAAAATATTAAATAGTCCCCGAACCACCATTTATGATAATCTTTTAAAGCTACAAAAAAGAAAACTTATCGAAAAGTTTACAAGAAACAATGGAATGAGAGGTAGACCGTTAGTTTTTTGGAAAGTAAAAGAGTAAATATCAATTTCTTTTTCTTCTTTTTTTAAAAGACAAGAATTAATTAATAAAAAACAATAACTCCTATTTTTCCACTGCAAAAAAAAATTAAACAAAGTAAAAAAAATTTTTTGTATATTATAATTAAACAAGCCCCAGTTTCAAATTATTTATTCATATTTAAATTATATTATTAATATTTTAATTTTAACTTGATATTTCCTAAGTTATTAACATTTTCCAATGGAAAAATAGGAGTAAATCGGTTTAAGGATTATTTAAATTCCAAATTTTTTTATTTATGAACGTAATAGTACTCGTTGATCCTTTTTTGATAGGTATCTTTTGTACTTCCTATCTTATTAACTCGAGGTCTTTTTGTTTCTTTCTCTCTTCTAAAGGTGATTCCCATCATTTTTAAAAATAGATTAAACCCATCTCTTAAATTTAAAGGAGCTAGCGCTCTTCCTTCTATCCCTGGAGTTCCTTCAAACACTAAAATTGAGTCTGCTATAAAATCTTGCGTGATGATATCGTGTTCTACAACGAACGCTGATTTTTTTAATTCTTCTATTGACTTTCGTAATAATTGAGCTACAGTTAATCTCATTTCTATATCTAAAAAAGCTGATGGTTCGTCTAATAAATAAATATCGGCTTCAGTAGACAGGCAGTCTGCAATTGTTACCCGTTGTAACTCACCACCACTTAGTTCAGATATTTTTCTATCTTTAATATTGTTGAGTTTAAGGCTGTTTATTAATCGTTTTTTATATGATTGACTAAGATAAGAAGCCATTTTAATTTTCGATAATGTATCAGAAACTAATTTAGATTCATCTATTTTGATATATTGAGGTTTTAAAGAAATTTTTAGTTTATCTTCTTCAAAATCATCAATTTTATTTGCAATTAAATCAATAAATGTAGACTTTCCAATTCCATTGGGTCCTAGAATTCCTAGAATTTCGCCGGCATGGACTTCGCTCCCCGTTATTGTCAAGTGGAAATCACCAAGAGTTTTTTCTAAATTTTCATACGAAAAAATGCTCACACCAGTATCAAATGAAGTATCAATTGGAGGTCTTTCGTGAAATTGAATGGGTTCATCCCTAATTCTTACATTTTCATCTTTAATATATCCATTCAAATAGATATTAATTCCTACTCGTACACCTTGTGGATGTGATATAATACCATATGCTCCAGGAACCCCATAGAATAAAGATATATAATCACTTAAATAATCTAATATCGCTAAATCATGTTCTACAACTACTACAGTTTTATTGTCATCAGTAAGGCTTCTGATCAATTTCGCCATATTTATTCTTTCACTAACATCTAGGTAAGAACTAGGCTCATCAATAAGATATACATCAGCATCTTTCAAGTAAGCAGCAGCAATTGCTACTCTTTGAACCTCTCCTCCAGAGAGAACAGATAAGTTTCTATCAAGAATTTCATTGAGATTTAATTCTTTAACAACATTATCTAAAAGATCATTTACATCGTTCTTTTTTAGGAGATCATAAACTTTACCAACTACATGTTTAGGAATAAGGTTAATATTTTGAGGTTTATGAACAACGCTTAATTTTTTATCAAATAACTCTAAGAAATACTGTTGTAGTTCTGAACCTTTAAAAAATTTAATAATGGCGTCGTTATTGGGAGTATCTTCATTAAATTTACCCAAATTCATTTTCAGATCTCCTGAAAGAATCGATAACATCGTACTTTTTCCAATTCCATTTTGACCAATTAGCCCTAAAACTTTTCCTCTTTTAGGAATGGCCATTCGAAATAAAGAGAATTGATCGGGACCGTATCGATAAGTTATCTGATTTTTCAAGGGATCTGGTAAGTTAATAATGCTTATCGCATTGAATGGGCATTTTTTTATACAGATGCCGCATCCAGTGCAAAGACTTTCAGTAATTTCAACAGACTTCCCAGTAGAGCTTAATACTATTGTTTCATCTCCTGTTCTTACCTTAGGGCAGTATTTTATACATGGTTTTTCACCATATGGACTACATTTATCAGGTTTGCAGCGATCCTTACTAAGTACGGCGATTCTCAAGACTATTACACCACTATTAAAAATGAAAAATGATAAATAATTTTTATGCTTTACTCAGTTAAGGTTTTGTTAAGTAGTGAAAATAATTGATAAATAAAGCGTTCACTCACTGGCTAGAAGAGACAGTGGAAAAAATATCTAAAAGAAATTTAACAGAGTTAACTTTTTCCACCGGTAAAACACCCTCAGGACATATACACATTGGAATTTTAAGAGAAATAATCATATGCGATGCTTTAAGGAGAATTTTTGAGAAAAAAGGATTTAAAGTCTCTTTTTATTTGTTCATGGACGATTTTGATGCTGCTAAAAGATTTCCAGACTATATAGATCCAGAATATCAAAAAAAATATATAGGTAAACCTTTTGCGCTTATCCCCTGTCCCTTTGACGATTGTGGATGTGAAAGCTACGCTCGCCATTTTGGAAATGAATTAATTTCAACATTCGAATACTTTGGAATAAAAAATGAAATTGTCTGGACATATGATTTGTACCAAAAAAGAGAAATGCAAGAAAAAATAAGAATTGCTCTTGAGAATACTGATAAAATTAAAGAAATATTAAAAAAATATATATTTCCCACACTGGATAACGATCGAAAACAGTTATTTATTGATATGCAAAAAACTTGGATACCTGCCATGATTATCTGTGACGAGTGCAATAAAATACAGTATAAAGCCACGGACGGAACAATTCGGCCAAATAGGGTCATTAAGTATCTAAAAAAAGAACGAGAGGTGTTGTACGAATGCCCTGGATGTGGTCATAAAGGAAAAAAATCAATTTTCAGCGGTAAATTAAAATTAAATTGGAGAGTCGATTGGCCTGCAAAATGGGCCTTATTTAATGCAACGTGTGAACCTGCTGGTAAAGATCATAGCGTAAAAGGAGGGGCATACGACACTGGGATAGAAATTTGTCAAAAAGTTTATGATTATGAAGGTCCAATTAAACTTCCTTATGAATGGTTAAGATTAGGGGATAAAGATATGAAGACATCTAAAGGTATTGTTTTTACTCCTAAACAATACATGGAATTAGCCGATCCAGAAATTTACCGAATGTTGATATTGAGAACAAATCCAATGAAACACATTTCTCTAAGGATGGAAGAAATCCGTCAATATCAGGACTACTACGAAAAAATGGAAAATATTTTTTATGGGGTAGAGGAACCTGAATCCAAGGAAGAATACGATTTTTACAAATATTTATATCCTTTGACCAAGGTTATTAATGTTCCAGAGTTTAAACCAATCAGGATTCCTTTAACATTATTAACTTTCCTTTCTCAAATGCAGAATATTTTAAAATTAGATAAATTATATGAAAAAGCAATCTCAACTTTAAGAGTTAATAATAACGAAAAAACGATTTCAATCAAAGAGTTTAAATTTTTATTAAAAAGAACAGAAAAATGGATTAAAGAAATTGAAAATGAATTAACTAAAATAACGGATCCCAAAATAAAAAGAAATATTCAGAATAAAATCGAAATTTTTACAATTCCTAAAAAAATTGACAAAAAAATCATCAAAAATTTATCCGATGATCAAATTAACGGCTTAAAAAAATTCCGAGAATATTTAGCTGATAACGACGATCTTGATGCCGATTCAATACAAAATAAAATATTTACTATAGCCAAAAAGGAATTAAAAATTCCACCTAAGAAATTATTTGAAGCATTTTATCTCGTTCTTTTAGGTTCGAAATCTGGGCCAAGATTAGGACCTTTTATTCAAATGTTAGACAAAAAATGGTTGATGGATAGACTAAATCAAATATTATAATAACTAGTTAAAAATAATTCTTCAATCAGATTCTTCAGATTTTTGTTTCTTATTTTTAAATTTGTACCATTTCTTCTTTTGCTTTTTATCTTGTAGAATAGTATAGCATTCAGAACAATAAGTGATACCCTCTTCAATCATTCTTTCACATTTCTTACAGTGCTTATGAGGATAAATATATTCTACTGATTGTTTTTTGTATCTTTCGTATTTACTCAATATAAATCTCCAATATTGTATTAATTATTTATATAGTCAATAAATTATAACTTTTTCACTCCGGGAACTATTTTAATTTTAAAAAATTGAGCATTTTTTAATCGATCCCTAGCTTCTAAGGGGTACTCTGGAAAGAGAGATAGGTAATATTCCTCGTTGGTAATAATTTTACTCAATTCCTCCTTCCAGCTCAATAGAACAGCATCAATTCTATCCGGTTTTACGAGAGCAAATATCGATCCACCACCACCAGCTCCTGTTAATTTTGCAGCAAAAACATCTGAGTTGTACTCAATTAGACGTATCAGAATATTATTAAACAACCCAATTCCATGCAAAAACCCAACATGTCTCATCAAATTATTCATAATGGCTGTGTTTTCCTTGAAATAAACTCCTAATTGTTTCCAATCATGTCTCATCAAAGCAAAACGTGATTTCCAAGAAATCTCTGCAAGATTTTGATAACCCTTTATAATTATGGGATCCCCATTCAAATAACATCTCCTTAATTTTTCATGAACAACTCCACTTTCATGAGTTACGCCTGAAAAACAAATAATTATTGGTAAAGTTTTTATATTGTATGTTAAATCGATCCTATCGTATATCGCTAAAGGTTCCAACGAAATTTTCTTATGAAAAACTTTTCCAAAGTAGGAGCAAAATCCTAACCCACCTCTCGCTATTACATATCGATCTCCATACCCCGCAGTTATTTTGAGATCATGGTCTTCTACCTTAGTCGCTATTTCTGCTAAAATGTCTCTGTTTATTGGAAACTCTCCCGTTTTTAGACTTATAAAGTTATTATATAAACCAAAATATTTTGCCAAGCCATACATAATCCCGATTATTATAGCTGCGCTCCCCCCCAAACCACTTTTTAGAGGGATAGTTGTAATAATTCCAATTTCAAAATTCTCTTTTTCAAATTTTTCCTTAAAAGCGGAATTTGTTTTGATTAACCGATAGATACTGGCATAGAAGAGCTTAAATTCCCCCTTTAATTTCTTCATTACATCATTTAAGTTCTTTTCGATCTTTTCTTCTTTTAAAACACAAATATTTACTTTACCAGCACCATCTAAATTTGAATAAAATTTTACTGAACCGAGCATTTCCCTCTTTTTTATATAAACAAAAACAGATAGTGGGTTATCTAATCCATTGATTGCTGCTGAAGGCATCCAAAAATCGCCTTCAACAGCATCTAAAGGATTAATTAAGTTAATTCTTGCTGGGGCTTGAATTAAAATATCAGGGTTTAATCCTTTTATGAAATCTAAAATTTGTTGTAACATCTAATATCATCCGACATGTTTTCTTGAGCATTATAAATGATAACAAACAATTTTAATTATATATATTTTAAAAAGGGTAGTTATTAGTTTTATCTACATCTTAAATCATCTAATTTTTTCAATTTTATTTATGTTTAGTTAGCGTGAAAGCGATCATTCCACTCTACTAAACAAATATAATAAGTTTTTATAATTATTTTTAAAAAAATATTGAAATGGTTAAGAAGGGTAAATTTAAGTTGTTTTCATTTTTATTGGAGAGTTATTTAATTTATTATAAAAGCATTAACAAGAATAATAAGCTTATTGCTTTTTCTATTCTTGAATGCGACAATTTCCTTAGAATTCTTAAACCTCTTAATGAATTTTTATTAAATAAATATCTATTCTATTATTCTATTCAGCTTAATATCCCTCAAAAAAGAAAAACTATAATCATTATATCCTTTATCGGTGAAAAAAGAAGCAATATTGATAAATTCTTTAATTTGATTAAAGAACAGATTAATAATATTGATAAATCTGTATCGTTTTTAAAAAATCGAAAATTGAAAAGGCATTTTTTACATGTCTTGTCAAATAATATAGAGGGAGGAGCAAATTCAATGAAACAACCGAACTTTTTGGTTTTAAAGTATGGTGATAATCTAAAATTTATTCAAATTCATCAAATAAATTGTGACAACCTAAAAAACCAAATGATTCCCTTACATAGTTTACTGAAAGCCCTTAAAAACTTTAACCAAAAAGGGTATATGGTTTTTAACGTTAGAACCAATAATCGTCAGAAAATTGTAACCAATGCGTACTTTTTAGACATAAAACATGATGTAGCCTCAAACCCCATTAACATAGATAAAGAAATAAACCAACTTTATAATTGCGAACTATTCAAGAAATCAAACCCTAATATATCAAGCATTTTTCGTATATTATGGAGAGTAAATGTTTCAGATAATTTTTATGCAATAAACAACGATGCTGACATCTTTTTTTCATTAAGTCATTTTAATTTTCAGGATATCTCTAAGTTTAACACTCAATTTGTTAAAAACCTGCAATTGAACAATTTAAATTATTATCGTCTAAAACCAAATCTTTTCTTTATTGAAGAGAAAATTTTATTTTTAATATTAGAAGATAACAATTTAAAAGACATTAAAAAACTACTAGAACGTTTTTTCTCTCAATATTTCATATTCATTTTAATTTTAAATCATAAAGAATATAGAAAATTAATTGAATCTAAAGAAGTAGGTTTGTTGGATAATTTAAAAATTCTTAACTTTAAAGATTTTGCTATGCTTGATTTCTTAGAGATGAACAAAGAAAATTTATTAAAAAATGCCTAAATCGATAGCGATATCCTGAGCAGAATAATTTGGGTGGAGTTTAATTAAAGCTTTTTTTTCCCCTTTAGGTGTTATGATTGTATTCACTTTGATCACTTTGACATTATGTATTTTCTCTATTGCTTGCTTTATCTGGCTTTTATTAGCTTTTTTATTAACGATAAAAACTAACTTGTTTTCCCTCTCGATAATATCGAAGGTTTTTTCAGTTATCAACGGTCTTTGAATAATCTTATAATAAGTTTCCAAGCTAAACTAACACCTCGTACCTTTCTAATTCACTAAAAGCGGACTGAGTCCATAAACTTAATCGCCCTGGCAACCCTCCAGGTGCTAAATTTGCGATTGACAAGTTTTCAATTTTTATAACATCTAAACCAGGAATATTTCTTGATGCTTTAATTATTCCGAAATCTTCCTTAATTACGATTAAAACGCTTTTCTTATTTTTATATTTTCGTCCCCGTCTCTTCCCTTTTCCAGCTCTAATTTTTTTTCCTTGTTTTGCTCGAAACAGATCTTCTGCTAATCCTAGTTCTGTAAGGATTGAATACAGAAATTTAGTTTTTTTAACCGTTTGTATTTTATCATCGATCACTAAAGGAATTTCAGGAATATTTTTAATTATATGACCCCGATTTTTTACCCATTCTTGATTACCAGAAGCGGATATCGCAGAAATTATAGATAACTTGTTAATTTTTTTGTTTAATTTTTTTTCAACAATTTTATCTGTTTTTATTGGGTGAGCTCTTCTCCCTCCCTTTGCAAAAGGGACCCTTCCTACATTTCGAGATGTAGGGAACCCAGAACCTTTAATACGTGGGGCTCTTGACATTCCATGACCTGTTCCCCAACCTTCAGCGGTATTTCTTAAACCTGCCCTCTTATTTCTTCCTTGAATTTGTTTATTTCTACTTGAAGAAACTTCACTTGCTAGCTGAATAAGATCCCTTCGAGGCTTTACATTGAATAAATGCGGTATATCAACTAGATTTTTCTTGTTGCCATCTAGATCATAAACGTTAACTTTTTCCATAGAATCACAATCTTATATTATTTTCTTTGTTGACTTTCCCTACTAATAAATGTTATCTCAGGTGATTTAATCGTAAAGGATTTAATAGGTCTTATTGTTTTTCTTATTCTTACTAATCTATTTTTTGGTCCAGGTATAGAGCCGAGTAGAAGAAGATAATCTCCATTAATATTTCCATATTTAACAAATCCTCCCTTTGGATTGATTTCTTCTTCATTTTCTCCAATTACCATAATTCTCTTATGATATTCCGTCCTCTGATGAAACCCTAATTGTCCCGGGCGTGGAACGGTATAAAGTACCCTAGCAGGATGCCAGGGACCAATGCAGGCAACAGCTCTCCTTATTTTGCTATTTTTCCTTGTTAATATTTTAACGCCAAATCTTTTCACGGGACCTTGGAATCCCTTTCCCTTTGTGACTGATAATATATCGACTAGCTCTCCTTCGGTTAACATGTCTCTAACTTTAATTTTTTTTCCTAGTAAATTTAGAGCATAAGCGAATTCATCCTTTGGATTTCCAATTGAATTAAGTTTAATTTCAATAAGATCTGGCTTTTTCCTCGGTAAAGATGTGAGATGGGGTTGAGTTTGAAAAATTCCTCTAATTTGGCTATTGTAACTAAGCCCGTTTAATAGTTTTTCTTTATTCCCTTCAAAATCATATCGTTCTTTAATTGGGAGGGTGATTTTTCGACTAAGATAATCATTCAATTCGGGTGAAAAAATATCTCCTACGATATATCTACCATAATCATCTTCATTATACACCCTTATACCAATCAAAATCAGAGGTGGTACTTCAACAACCGTAACAGGTTTCATTAGTTCTTTTCCAAAATAGGGGCTGTTTTTCTGATCTTCTATATAAGTAATATGTGTCATACCTGCCTTGAAACCAGCATATCCTAGAAATGTAATATTATCAGACGCATCTAACCAGTGTCTTACCCGACCTTTAGTTTGTGCAGCTCTTTTTCTTGGAAGAAATGCTAAAGAGCCATGCCTTGGTGCGTGTTTTTTACGGTGTCCCATGAATAATCACTTTAAATATAAAATGTTAAATTTATCACAATAAAAAAAGTTTTTCATTCAGAAATAACATTTAATTCCCTTAAATTAATAAATATGGGCTTTTTAAATTTAAATTTAAAATAAATAATTAGATGACATCGAAAATAGATAAGTTAAGCCATTTCCAAGTAAAAGATGCTTTAGACGATAAAGAAGATAAGACATTAATAATAAATTGTTCAATTTGTTCAAATTTAGAAGTAGGTAGAAATTTCACAAGTGAATGTATTTACTGTGTACTCAAGAATCTTCATTTAAACAAAAATTTCATAGACCAAACCACTTCGGTAAAAAGGCGCGAAAACCTGATTAAATATAATCAGCTTTTATCCATATTAGGCTTTTTTAATAAAATTAGTTCTATTAAAAAGATTTGGAAGAAAATAGATAACATTAGAAAAATAAAATGCAAATATCAAGAATTTAATTGTAGGATTGGAACCTTATACAATTTTCCTTTTTCTACTGATTCTAGTCCTATTTATGAACCAATTTCGATTTTCAATTCTATTCATGATAAAATAAATGAACTAAAAGTAACAGAAGTCATCAATTTAGATTGTCAAAAATGTATTAAAAAAGTTTTAAGCCTTTTAGAAAACATATTAGATGTATTAAATAAGCTAGATATCATTCAAAAATACAAACAATTTTCTACAAAAAACAATAGTGTCATAAATTTTTATAACCATATCATATTTGAGACACCCATCACTTCAATAACCAACGAATTCACTAATAATTCTTTTATTACATCAGGAAGTGATTTGATTGAAACATATAGTATCGAAAAGAATGAAATTTTTCAAATACTAATTTTTGATGTAATTAACGAATACGAGAAACATTATGTTGTTAAATTTTCATTTCAATCTTCTGGAGAAGAAGATTTTTTTAAAAAGATTGTAAAAGACGCGAAGAACAACTTAAAGCTTCTAGACTCTGATAAGATTATTCCTTTAGAGGAATTAATAAGCTTATATCGGATGAATGCTAAACGCTATTTAGCTTCTAAATACAAACTTTCTGAAAACGAAATAGAAAGCATATCATTTGTTTCTGCTTTGCATAAATTAAAAATAGAAAAGATTTTTCCTTTATTGATAGACGATCAAATTGAAGAAATTTTTTTAGATTCTCCAAAGGAAAAGGTTTATATTAACCACCAGAAATTTGGGCGCTGTAGAACCGATATTAAATTAGATATAAAGGATATTGAGAGATTAAAAACATTTCTAAGGTTATACAGTGGAAGAAGACTTGATTTTTCAAATCCGAGCATTAAAATTGTTATTAAAAACAAATATTTCTATTGTAGGTTTGCTATCGATGTAGGGCCAGTTCAATTGTACAATTTCGCATTAGATATAAGAAAATTAAATAAAAACATATATACTATTCAAGATTTGTTGAAAAATGGCACTCTTAATCCCACGATTTCTGCTTTTTTATATTTTTTGATTTTAAGGAGGGTCAACATAACGGTTACTGGCGAAACAGATACCGGAAAAACAACTTTAATTAATGCATTAGATCTATTAACGCCTAAAGAATTTCGAAAAATATATGTAGAAAATATAATTGAATCATTAAATCAATCACAGTATCAAAGACATCAATTAAAATACCAGGTGGATTCTCTTGAAGAACAAGCAACACATCAAACATCTAAACAAAAACAAATTAAAAATTTGCTCCATCGTACTCCTGATATTATTTATTTAGGCGAAATATTAACTAAAGAGGAAGCTGAAGCGCTTTTTCACTGTTTAGCAGCAGGTTTAAAAGGTTTTCAAACAATTCATTCTAACAATATTGATTCGTTTCTAAATAGAATTATACATCACTTCAAGATTCACATTTCGTGTTTAAGTGATTTAGGGCTATTAATTTTAATGAAGAAGAATCGACAAGGAAGAATTATTGCCTCGATAGTAGAGATGAAAAACAATATAGTTGAAACTAATAAAATTTATAACACTCTTTTCAAGTTCGACCCTCATCTAAAAAATTGGAGTGCTTTTAAATCTTTGTACGTATCAAATTTAGTAGAACAAATAAGAAAATCCGAGGATATTTCTCAAGATAAATTCCAATCTTTGTTTGAGCTTTATCAGGATGTCTTTAAAACGCTTCAACAAATCGATAAACTAAATATTTATAAGTTAATCGAATTATTTGATCAACTATCGTTTTATTCGTTAACAAATGTTAAGACTCTTTGTGTGTTTTGGGAAAATTGGAAAAACTCATGTAGTTTAAATTCATAAATATCTAATATGATATATGACAAATCTGTTAGAGAAAGCATTATTGACAGGTTTTGGAATATTTATTCTTCTTATTTTTGTTTCCCTAATTAATCCATTTATGATTAGTATTTCTGAATTTAATAGTACTATTAAAAATGATGTAGAGAAGTACAATAACTTTTTTGAGGAAGTAGATACAGCAATTCTTTTTATCATTGAGAATCCTCATTTAAATTATTTAAATGAAATTGAATACCCAAGAAATTTAAATGTTACATTGACTGAAGATTATGTTAAATATAACTTCTTGATAGAAAGCGAAATACAATGCAAAATCTATGAATATGTGAAACCTTTCATTAGTCGTTCATATATTAACCTCTCTTCTTCTCGATACATCTTAAATATTTCATGCAATTATAATTATATTAATATTCAATTCATCTAATTGAGAGTTATAGATATACTATGGATTTTACCAATAGACTGATATTTTTATCTCAAAAAATTCATCCGTATAATATCCCCGGATTCAGATTTAGAAAATTAGATACCAGATACAAATTAATGTATGAAAAAGAATACAATCTTAATGAGAATGATATTAACAAAGCTAGTTTTATTGTATTTTTAATTTCGTTCATTTCAATATTCACTACTTCCATTTTTCTATCAATATTCAATCTTGTCCAAATATTTTCTTATTCCTTAATATTCTCCTTATTTTTTTCTTACAGCTTCAATAATAAGTTTTATAAAGAGATATTAAAGAAGGAGAATCAATTGAATGCCTTTGTTTATGTTATTAGAATTTATTTTTCACTTATACAAAAATCTGTTGGAAATAGTGCCGATTTAGCTATTAATTTTATCAGACTAATTTCCGACCATAACCTTCCAATTAAGAAAGAATTCAGGAAAATATTAAACAAGATTCAACTAGGGCAAAATCCCGAGATATTACTCTCGAATGTTATCACTCCTTCAATAGATTTTAATTCCTATTTAAAAGAATTGTTAATCTCTAATTTTACTTATAATGAAACTCTTATCGAAAATTCAGTAGAAAAAAAATTTCGACAATATTTAAGAGAAATTGAGTCAAAATTAAGTGTGTTCTTTTTTATAGGATTATTTTTCCCTTTGGGTGTGTGTTTTTTAATTTTGTTCCAAAAAATTAATCTTATTTTATTAGTTATAATGTTACCACTTTATTTCATATCAATTAAAACATTAAACAAGAAATTTCTACGAAATGATTCATTCTTGCTCGGATTGTTAAATAATTATTCGAAGGAAGAAAAAGTTAAATTTCACGAATTCATCTCCTTCTTGAAAAGTTTTACCTTAAATTTACAGAAAAACTCCTCACCTGAAATTGCATTCATAAATTCATATTCACAAAATAAAAGCCAAATCGTATTAATGGACAGTCCAATAAAGTCACAAATCACCAATCTTTTAAATTTCTCCTGTTCTTTTGAGGAAATGTTGGAAAACTTACAAATTGAGATAAATTCAATACGATTTAAAATAATACTAGATGTTATTGGAAAGTTAGTTAGTAAAAACGCATATGTTTCTCATAAAAAGATCAATGAGTTATTAAATGAAATTTCAAAACATCAAAAACTAGAAAGGCAGTTAGAAATTATAATTAGAGGAGAAAGGTTTAGGGTATTATTCTTCTTATTCCTACTACCTATCGTAATTGGGGGAATCGGGGGATTATTTCCCATGTTTAATATTATGATTAACAATATATCCTTCTCAAGTAATATTCACTTATCTTCATTATTAGAACTATTCTTTAGTTATGATTTCGTTGTGATTTTTCTTGCACTATGGTTTTGCGTCTATACATCCTCTTACTATTTCTTGAAAATCATATCTTACGAAAGAAAGAATATTCTAATTATTACTTCCTGTATAATTTATATAATAGCATTTTTCTCAAGTTTTTTTAATGTTCTCAATTATTTTTAAGAAGAATTTAGTAAGTATTAACCAAAAAAACTGGAATAAAATAATTCAGCTATTAAAAAAACTCCAATAAATATAATAAAGAATTTAGAATAAGATATTATCGTTTTAAATAATAAATTATCAATGTTAATATTAAACATAAAAATTTCTATTTCATTTAGAATTTGGAGAAAAGGTATTAACAATATTAAGAAAATTATAATAGAAACAAATAGCGTTGTTGGTTCGGTTGATGTTATGGAATATAGAAAAATAAAAATAAAAAGCGATACCAATATGAAGAATTGCAATAGGTTCAAAGTAAAATTCGACATAATCCAACTTATATAACAAAAAAACTATTTAAAATTCTAAGAATATTTTAAGAGATCATGGGATATTGAGATTAAAAAACTAAATATTTATAAGTGACAAGAATTAGGTTTATCTCACATTATGTTTTCGAAAGTTAAATTGTATAAAAATCAAATTAACCTAGTAAATATTATATAAAAAAATGATTTGATTATAATTATGAGAAATTTAAAATTAAAGGGATTAAAATACGATAAGGGGAAATACGATTTATATAATGAAAGATTTGTGTTTTTCCCCCCACAAATAGTTGACATACTATCATCGATATATGGAGAGGGTGTAAAATCTTTACTAGTTTGGTTAGGTAAAAAAGTTGGGTGGGCGTTGATTCAGAAATGGGACGATAATTTAAAATCAAAAACATTAAACGATTTAGTTAATCAATTTTGCACAATTGTAAGCAACCATGGATGGGGAATTTTTAATCCAAAACAAATTTCAGACAACTTAATAGTAATTGAACTTCAACATAATATCGCAAACAATTTAAATAACAAATCAAAGTATATATGTTATTATATTACGGGATTATTAGCTGGTTTTGGAGAATATGCGCTCTATAAAGTAAATGTTATAGAAAATAATTGTAATATTGAGGATCCAGGTTTAAATTCATGCGAATTTAGAATCGAGAAAATTCTTTAAAGAATTAAATCACCAAGGATCCCATTCTTCAGGATTCAGTTCATTAACCTCATTATTTTTAAGATCTTTCTCTGTAATTTGAGGTTCTATTTTTACATAGATATTTTCATCTTCACTTATCATTTTGTGTGATTCAAGATCTTCGCGAATTAAGTCATCAGTTAATGATAATTTATCATCGCCTATTACTACATCTTTAAAAGCAGAAATTAATGACAAAAAATTAAAAAACTCTTCCTTTTTCATTTCCACATTTATAAAATCACTATTTTTTAATAATTTAAGTTTCACCAACCGAACTTCTCCGCTTATTTCTACTGAAGTCAATTCAATATTTTCATTTTTATTTTTTAACTGAATCTTCCATGAAGTTTCTCTTGTTTTTTCGATTTCCATTAATATAGCCTCACTCTTTAGATAATTAAATATCAATAATTTAATAAAAATTAACCAATTTAAAATTATTCTTATATAAGTACCGAAGATTTTAATCAAAAAGTAAAAAAAAAGAGGTTCTTATTACTTTTTTTTTATTAGAAAAGATAATTAATTATCAAAAAATCATAGGAAATAAAGATTAATACAGCAATTGGAGACCTAATTTGTGCAAAAAATTGAAATTTTTCTCTTTCTTCATTATAAAACAAAGTAAGTGATTTCATCTGGAGTTTGGTACCTGAATATTTATTTAATTGCGAGAAATCTAAAAACCTATAAAATAATTTCAAAAAGATCCCTCGAGAATATGAAATTTTCTCATTTAATGCATGCAACATATTGTAAGGATGAGATTTTGTTAAGAAACGATTGAAAAGGTAATTACATGATACTAGTAATAAAAATAAGATCAAAAGGTATGAAAAAAAAGAAAAAAACAGATGGAAATCAAAACCTAGAATTGGAAAAGCGAAGAACAAAAAGATAATTAACTTACCATCACTTCCCCCTATTAATTTTAAACAGAACAGCAAAAAAGAAAAAGTAAAAGCTAATAAAACGATTAAAGATTTGCAGATCACAAAAATCATCAGGTTAGTATAAAAATTTTGCGCTTCAATAAGTATAAAGACGAAACCAACAATAAAAAAAAATACAAGACTTTTGTTGGGTATTTTCCTAAACCAGATATCTCTATACATACAGTATAATAGAACTATATTTGAATAATAGAAAAAAAACCCATCGATGTTTGGAAGCAATCCTTATAAATCGCCTTCCCATATGTCTATAAATGTTTTTAAACTCTTAGCTCTAATGTTTTCATATTTGTATCTATATATTTTAATCCGCCCAAATATTTTCTCCTGAATTAATTTATAGGATTTTAAATAATCTAAGTGACTTTTAACGCTTGCGTGATTAAGTTTAGTAAACTTTATAATCTGAGATATTGATAATTCTTGATTTAATGCTAATACTTTTAAGATTTTAATTCTTGCCCGTGACCCTAATAAATTTTCAATCTTAAAGTTCTCTTCTGCACCTTTTACTATCAAATTTTAATGCCTTTAGTTTCCATTACTTCTAATAATAATTCTTTATACTTTGAAATTGGAATATTTTGAACAGTTATTTGAGCTTTTCGGCCTTTAATAGCCTCACTGACGATTTCCATGGTAATTAAATCTTCTTTTTTAAACTCCTGGAGGTAATTCCATAGTTGTGAATGAGTCCGTGGTTGAATTCCTAAGCTTTCACATAATATTAAATATGATTCAGTAATTTCACGAACAGATGTATGAATTCTTTTGCACTTATCTAAAGCATTTATAATAGCTAATAAAAAAATGATTTTTTGAGTAGACATATATTTTAGTATATCTAGTGTTGAAAAAGGAACTATGTCTTGATTTGCAAGACGGATTGATTCTATTGTGATGTATTTTAAATTCTGATTTTCAGCGATTTTAGTTGATTTCCAGAGTAAGTTTAATCCATACCTTATATCTCCAGTCTGATAAACTAAATCCGTAATAATTTGGATTAAGTTATCCGAAAAAATATTATCTTTTAAACTAATTTCTGTTCTATACTTCAATATTTCAAAAAGTTGTTCTTTACTATAATTGTTGAAATTTATTATATTTCTTTGTAAAGTGCTCATAGTACTAGCATCCAAACCACTTAAACAAGATATATCTCGTGCAATTCCAATGATAGAAATGTGTCGACTAGTATTGAACGCGTCATCGTTAATTCTTGTAAGTGAATAAATAAGATCCCCCTCCTTACCAATTAAATAACTTAATTCATCCAAAACAATTAATAAATGGAGATTTTGATCTTTAATAATATCAACAATAATTTCAAGTAAATCTTGTGGAGAGTATCCTCTTTTTGGAAAAGTATTATTGAGTGCTCGAACAATTTTGATTAATACTTTATAGCTAGTTCTTTCTTTCCGACAATTAATATGAACATACTTAATGTCTCCTGATCTTTTTTGAGCTGCGTTTACTAACATTTCTCCAAAGAGCTTAATTGTAACTGTTTTTCCTATTCCAGTTTTCCCAATTATCAATATTTTTCGTGAAATTGAATTCGGATTTGTTACGAGCACTAAAAATAGTTGAGATAGCAGTGACAACTCTTTTTCACGATGCGGTAGCCTTTTAGGAACATAATTGTTATCGAGTTTACTTTCCTTTTTGAACAACGATGGTTTTTTTAATAAATCTTCAAAGTAATCTATTGTCATGAAGGACATCTGATAAAATGATATTAGAAGTTAGAAAATCATAATATATAATGAAATACAGAGTACTAATTTTTTATTATTATAATGAATTATTAACCATTTTAGTTCTCAAGTTCCTCTCTGGAGAGTATACCATTGTTCGTGCTATTAATAATTATCACTTCTTTGCGTCAATTAAAAGCGTTATTCTTTTTTGTCGGTTGGAAGATTGCATCCTTGTAATTATATTGTAAAAGTTAGTTCTATAATTCCCCATTCGATTTTTGTTTTAAAACTTAAATGTGATATCTCTAATTAATTTAAAACCTGCTTTTTTGTATTTATATACTTTTAAACAAATTGATGTAAAAAGAGAAGTTAAAATTGAAAGGAGACAAATATTAAGAAAATAGAACGAGCTATAATTTCTGGGATATTGAAAATTTTGAATTTGAAAGGATAGACATATCGTTCTATTCTCTAAATAACTAGTTCCGTTAAATATAACATCTACATAAAATATTTTGTCATCCTCTTTAAAGTTGAAAATAGACGGCAATATATTGATATTAACGAATCCCGTTTGATTAGTCTTCAATGTCTCCTCGTATTCGATGGTTGAATTACTATAAATAATAATTTTTAAACTCTCATTTTCAAGCGGTTTTTTGTTTGTATTAAAATAGTAGTAAAATAGCTGAATTTTAAGCAAGCTACCTTCTTCTGTATTATCTACCAAATTAGTAATTTCTACATAAACAGGGATTTTTTTTACATATACTTCATATGAGAATGTTGTATCCAAATAGTACGAGTTGTTTTTAATAATAAACGATACATTATTTCTTCCTAAACCTAAGTGCTTAACCGTTGAAATGTTGAAAGAAAGCATTCCATCTTTATCTGTTGTGAAAATAGTTTGATAGATAATCTCTTCATTATTCCTTATTATACATTGCAGTGTTTCATTTTCTAAACAAAAACTCGTATTTCCATTGTAGAAGTTTGCATTAAACAAGTTAGATTCTCCATATATTAAGTCACTTTTAAAATTGGTTAATTCACAATCAACAGCACGTTTAGTAATATTAATTGTTATAATTTCTTTATATGTTGTTCCAACTTCGTTAGAATTGAAATCTTCGTGGTAATTAAACATTTTTATGTAAATTCTACAGGGGTAATTTGTAAGTGTTAAGTTTAAGAATTGAATATTAATCGTCCAATTTTTCTGTGAAATACCGATTGTGTAGTAATTAGAAGAATTCCAAAGGATTGTATCAAAAATATTAGTAATCTGAATTTGAACATAGGAAACTTCAAACCCTGAGTCATAATATAACTCCCAGGATCCATTTAGATAAATATTCTCATTATTATAATATGTATTTTTATCGGATACTAGCAGAGTATTACTACATGAAAATCCTAAAACCGTTTTGGGAATAAGCATTATTCCTAACATAAAATATAGGAAAAGAACCGCTTTTATTTTTTTTTTCACATCAATTATATCTATTAAAATATAAAAACTCAGATAATTCCAAAAAACATTTATTTTGTCAAAGATTTAAATTCAAAACTAAGAAATTTGTTATTGTTGAATGAAAGTGGGAAAAGTAAGAACCCTATTGATAAAGAAAGTCTCAAAAGAATTAATAAGTAAATATCCAGATGTATTCACCACTGATTTTGAAAAAAATAAAATATTATTGGATAAATATTCTGAAGTAGATTCAAAACATCTTAGAAATCGAATTTCAGGATATGTTGTTAACTTAATGAAGATAAAAATTAGAGACCAAACCTAATAACTGAATTTATAAGATTAAAATAAAGAAGAAATCACGTGGTCTATATTAAAGAAGACGCAAAAGTAATGGCAGATCTTTTAAAATCGGGCCATAAAATGTTAAGTTTATCTTGTCCTATCTGTAATAATCCAATTTTTCAGCAAAAAAGTGGAACTACTTTTTGTGCAATATGTAATAGGGAAGTATTATTAGTTGATAAAGACTCTAATAAGAACGATGTAGATATTAAACCAACTATAAACAATCCCCTCGAAATTACAAATTTAAACAGTGAAATAAATTCTGTTCTTATTGAAAAGATTAATTGGATTGCTCATAAACTAGAAAATGAAACTCAATTACACATTATTAATGAATACTTAGAGCTTATACTTAATCTTTTGAATATTCTTGAAAAGCTTAAGAGTCTCAAGTTGTCATAGGAACATAAATATAAAATATCTCACCTTAGTGCTTCTGCCGGGATTTGAACCCGGGTCACGAGGGTGAGAGCCTCGCATGCCAAACCCTTTCTTTCATAAGAAAGTTTGGCCGGACTACACTACAGAAGCAGACTTATTATTAAAATTTAATATTTTATTAAACCTTAAATTAATTTTAAACTTAATTAAAAAACACACATTTATAGTGAATAATGCAATTCAGTCGTAATCTATAACATTATAGCCCAACACAAGGCAAACGAAATTAGCATTCCTTTGGTATGAAAATTGGTTTAAGTAAATTAACATAATGGTCTCTAATAGAATATTCAGCTATGTTCGTTGCTAATGAAATTAATTTTTGAGTTAAGACGGTTTTTTGATTGAATTCCTTAGATAGCAATTTATCTGCTAGATAAATAATAGCTCCCGTTAAAATAAAAGGGTTTCGTCCACCGCGCTCCCATTTATTTAAACCTGCTAAAATCGATCTGCATTTGCTGGTCAGCTTACACTTATAATCTTCTTTGGACCAAACACTACCTTTTTTTTCTAACCTTATCTCCAATTCTTTATAATTTATAATATTATCGATCAATCTATTTAAGTAATCCTCACTACTATGGGGTATCGCATCATTATTTAAATGATTTTTATACCTTATTCCATCTCTTAAAATCAATCTTGGATTAACACGGTGCCCAAAACTTTGAAAAGCATTTGAAATTTCGTTAATAGTAATTGGAGCATTATGGTACTCTTTACGAACTGAATAGAATATGCAAAAAGCAATCAAGGAGATGTTATTGATAACGCTCTCTTCATTCTTAATTATTTTTTTATAGTAATATGCCGAATTATTTCTAATATTCTTATTCAAGTTTAAATAAATTGAAATTTTGTTTAAAATATTAAAAATCCTGTATTCAGTTTCATGGTTTTTAATCCTTAAAAATTGTGAATAGTTTTTTTTTAATCTTCTATACAGTTTTTGCTCATCGGGGGGTAATAATTTACCCGTTTTATCCTTTAAATATTTTGAATTCTCATAGTCTATAAAAGTCCCTAAACCCCCAATATAATCCGTTCTTTCTCCTAAAGCAACATATTGTTTATTCAAATTACTCTTCGTATCAACATTGTTGAAAATATATGACGATTCTTTATAGAGATTATCTAATACTAACCCACAATCCTTACATGTTATTTCGAAAGAATTCGTCATAACTGGACCACCACATTCAGAACATTTTTCTTCTTCTATACTTTCTTTTGTATTAATTTCCATTCTATCACCTAAAAGACAAGGAATATAAAGTACTAGAAAAATCAGGCTTTTATCTCAATTTTGTAGATTGTATGTCACTTAAAGTAGAATAATTTGTCATTGGAATTCATAAAATCATTTTAGAGCCAGACTGAGAGATAATTGGAACTAAAAAAGAAGAGCTATTTTTATCCAATAATTCTAAATAAAATTTTATGAGATATTGATATCCTAAATTGAAATATCAATAAAGGAGAAATTAAAACGAATAAAACTCAAGGAAAACATCAAAGGAAAATAGCTATTTCTTCATCCCATCTTGATTTACTGGAAAAATTTTTTAAAAAATCAATCTAATTATTAAAGGAAAGAGAGATATAATGTATTCTGATATTATTAACCTTATTTCAAGAGAAAATTATAGCGGAAAATTATACAATGAAATCAAGTTATGGTGTAACTTCAATAGTAGGCAATGGAAATATTTTGCGTCTATCCAGGACCTTCTGGGCGGAGTAATTAAAAATAGTGTCCAAAATTCTTTTATTATTGCATTTCGATCAAATTTACTTTTTAAGATAAAAAATGTAGTAAAATCAAGCTCCTATATGCTTGAGAAATGAAAACTGAAATAAAGTTATAAATGCTTAATTATATTAATATTTAATAATATTATTTTATAAAGACCAGAGAGATATATATAGTAATAAAAATGTATTTAACGGTCAATAAAATAGTTTTAGATTAATGAGGTTCTTTCTATGGTTCGTTGGACTGCAGATCATAATATTTACATAAAAATTCTTTACTGGGGTATGGGAGGCTCTGGAAAAACAACGATAGTAGACACACTATACCGACTTACAAAGGAACAGAAAAAAGATATTACACCAACTGGAAATCTAACTAAAATATCGATGGCAAGCGGTTCTACTTTATATTTCGATCGAGGAATTTTTCAATCAACTAAACAGAACAAAGTATATTACCATGTTTATACTGTTGCTGGGCAAAGTAGATTCTCTCCATTAAGAAAAAAAATTTTCAAGGGTACTGATGGTGTGATTTTCGTAGTTGATTCTCAAACTCACTTCTTTGAAGATAATATTGAATCTTTAAAGGAATTAAAAAATATTACTAGGGGTAAGTTAATTAAAGAAATTCCGCTTATTACTATGCTAAATAAGCAAGATCTTAATGAAACTATCGGAGAAGAAGATTTTAAGCAAGTCCTCAAAGAAGAAAAGCTCTGGTATGAACCAGATCACGAGTTATATATATGGAATCCTATAATTTATAAATCTTGTGCATTATACGAAAAGAAATTGGACATATATAGAAGTTTCACTGAATGCGCGAGAAGAACTGGATTATATCAGATATATGGTGATGGAAAAGCACCAGTTGGTGATAATTTCAGTAGAGACATCCCTAAGTTTTAAGCTTTCTTATAGATTTTTAACCATTTCAATACGGAAATAATTATTACAATATTTTAATGAATTTGAATCTCTTTAAGATAGACAATACTTAGTAGCTACTAATGGTTTAGGCTTATTGAATAAATTAATAATAACCTTTGAAGAACCTTAAGTGAATAAATAAAATAAAATTCATTATTTATTAGGAGTTCCCTACGGTTATAAAAATTCTATGAAAATAACTAATATACATGACCTATAAAAAATAGGAATGAAATATTATAGTTACATTGAGGATTATAAAAACCAATAAATTCTAAATATCGATTTAGTTTAATAATTTATATAAATTCTTGATCATTTTATATAATACTAAAGAATATCATCTTATGTGTAAATAGAAATGGGAGTATATAATAGCATCAAGGAACAACTACCAAAACAATTTTCAATATTTCAGTTAATTGGTATACTAGGAGTAGACGCGCAGGAAGTTAGAAAAGTTCGAAATTTGTTAAAACAATTTCATAAACAAGGATTTATTAAAAGACTTTCTAAAAACATGTATGAAAAAATTTAGAATTTTTTTTTAATTTGTTATACTCATTTTTAATGTTAATTCTGGAAATATGAATGTTATAACACGATTAAATGCATCTAGTATCCCTTTTCCTTCAGTGGCAACCGTTTTATTAGCAGAAATATATTTAAATTGATTTATATTTATTTTCATTACAAATTCATGATATTTAATTTCTTGTTTTGATTCAAAATCAGATTTATTTAATGAAATCACCATTGGTAAATTATATAATTCATTTTTGAACATTGTTTTAAGCTCATTCCACGATCTCAAATTGTGATGTAAGCAATTGGCTCTTGAATCAGCAACAAAAATCACTGCATCTACTCCATTCAGAGTTGCTGGTCTGGTGCTTGCATAAAAATCTTGTCCAGTAGCAGAATATATTAAAAATTTTAAGCTCCATTCAGAACCTTTAAACTGCAAGACACCAAAATCAAATAACAAAGTTCTACCAACAGTGCTATCAATTGAGTTTAATGTATCTTCCTTATTAAAATAAGAGAATAAGTGTTTTATTGAGGTTGTTTTTCCTGACATAGCGGGTCCATAGTAAACGATCTTAACTTGTAATATTTTATTCTCATAATCATATATCACTGCTATTCACCCCCATAACGATTGCATACTATCTAGAGCATTAACTTTTTTCCCATTCTCAATTAATGACGAAAAATCTTCCCCCCATTCTTTACATATAAATGACGTTATTCTCTCGATATGCGCGTAATCATAATCTATAGTTTCCATAAGCGTTTTACTCCCAATTTTTGTATTAATTTCAATATTATTTAATAAATTTAACCTAGAAAAAATAAAAAAAGCTCTCTTAGACCCAGAATAAAAATTTTGTATCTCCTTTTTAAAAATATTACGTTTCAATTCTTCCTTTTCAACATTAAAATCCAGTAGCATCTTAAGTAATTCTTTATCAACATCTTCAGATTTAACTTTCTCAAATAGAACCCGCTTCATTTTTGTTATAGATTTTTCAGTATCTTGAGATATTTTTTGTAAGACTTCTTTTTCAAAATTAAGATCGAGTAACTTCCAATTAAACCCAATAAAATCTATTGAAACAGAATTTGAAAAGAAACTAATACTTAAGAAAAGATTAATTTTCTTTTTAACGCTATTAATAAATTTTTGAATTTTTTCCTTTTGTGCTGGTATTTCAATTCCAATTAACCAAGAATTAAAGTTTTCAAATTGGTTTAAAGCCTTAAGTGCAACAGTTGTCGGACATCTTATATGTGTTCGCTGTGAGTTATAATCCATATTTTCATTCATAATTAAATTTGTATATTCAATATCTGAAATAAAATCAGTGTAGAATACTAACTCTTTACGAAAATGAATTAAGTCCGATAGATCTATTATAAAATTATTAACTTCTTCCGCCTCATCACCATATACAATTATTGGTATTCTATTTAACAGGCTATATAGAATTAATGATGTATCTGGTGCTTTCAGTCTTTCTAGGAATTTAAAAAAACTCATTTTTTCACCTAACTATTTAATAACGAATTCCCCAAGCATACTTTTAATATCAAATACATTCTGATTCTGAATTTCAGACGCTTGTTTGATGAGATTACGTATTTTTCTCGAAAATTGAGGAAGAATTAGCCTTATTAAGCCCAGTTTTTGTCTGGATTTCCCTATCTCAGTACTAAATATGGCTTTTCCCAAACCGTGAATAAATTGAAACTTGTTTTCACAATCTAATAAAATGCTATCTGCGTTCATCTTTTTTAGTAACCAAGCACATCGATTTGCAGTTTGGAAAAGCGAATAGCTCATCGCGGAAATATTATCTAAATTTTCTCCCTTATTCTCGGTTTCTTTTAAAATTTTAGATGCTATAAACCCCCCCTCTATAGTAACATAAGCAAATTTTAAATCAGGAATTGCAATAGAGAAGTTATTTAAAACTTTTCTTAGTTCCATTGAGATACTTTCTGAAAGATTTAATGAAAATGAGGATACTCTAAAGTTTACATTCTCATTCTCTTTCACATTAAAACCCTCAATTATACTTTGAATCCGATGATCATCAAACTGAACTAAAGGAGGCTTAAACGATTCACCAGAAGTAATTAATGTAGTTTTTATCTTCTTTAAGCACTCGTTGGTTTGTAAAAAAATACCGCCTAAATTGGTGTTAGGCTGTGCAGTTATAGCAATAAAAAATTCGTGCTTATTGTCGATTATCCCTTGTTGTTGTAGAATTCTATTTAAAGAATAATGTATTGGGCTATTGAGAGGAGCGATTAAAATTTTTGCTTTTTTTCCTTCTATTAAGATGTACTTCAAATCATTTGGATGTAAATGTATTCCTACATTAAAAATAGCGCTTGTTGCAGAACTAACATTGAAAATCTCATCCTTAGAAAACCAAACTCCTGCGGATTGAATTGGATTTCCGTCTCTTTGAGTTAAAACTGCATTTTCTACTCCTTTCAATTGTTTAATTTGATCGAGATGAATACCAATTTTTTCCTTTAAATCCATCATTTTTCGGTCAGCTCCTTTATTATTGTGTTATTTTTTAGTCTCAACATAGATTTTTAAACTACGATTTTTTGTAGAGGAGTCCTTTGAAAAATTAGCAAAATGAAAAAATTTAAAATGAATCTTACTTATATAATAGTATAACAAATCGCATCTCTACCGGTGTGAGCTTGGATTACGGTACGATACCGTTAGATGAAGAGTCATTTCATTGATGCGATATAAAAAATGTAGTTATAATTTAATCAGTTATAACTGAAGGAAGTTTAATTAAGAATCCTAATGTAAGTGAGAATTTGAGAAAAAAAAAAAATTCCAAATTTAAGTAATAACTATGTTATTGCGACAAATAATTAATTCCGGTTGATCCTGCCGGACCCGACTGCTATTTGGGTGAGGATAAGCCATGCGAGTTGAATGGGAAACCTAAAGTTCCCATGGCAAACTGCTCAGTAACACATGATCAACTTACCCTATAGAGAAAAATAACCTCGGGAAACTGAGGATAATGTTTCATAGTTGAATTGGCTTGGAAAAGTTTTTCGACGAAAGGGGTAAAAAAAATGGTTTTTATCTGCTATAGGATAGGATCGTGTTCGATTATGGTTGTTGGTGAGGTAATGGCTCACCAAGCCGATAATCGATAGGGGCCGTGAGAGCGGGAGCCCCGAGATGGGTACTGAGACAACGACCCAGGCCTTACGAGGCGCAGCAGGCGCGAAACCTCCGCAATACACGAAAGTGTGACGGGGTTACCCAAAGTGTTCAATTTTGAACTGTGGTAGGTGAGTAATGTTCCCTACTAGAAAGGAGAGGGCAAGGCTGGTGCCAGCCGCCGCGGTA
Source organism: Promethearchaeia archaeon (assembly GCA_029856125.1). GTDB lineage: Archaea > Asgardarchaeota > Lokiarchaeia > Sigyniarchaeales > SOKP01 > SOKP01. The sequence continues at coordinate 103,193 of JAHQWJ010000080.1, forward strand.
AAACCAGCTCTTCAAGTGGTCGGGATAATTATTGGGCTTAAAGTGTCCGTAGCCGGTTTGGTAAGTTCCTGGTAAAATCGGGTAGCTTAACTATCTATATGCTAGGAATACTACTATACTAGAGGGCGGGAGAGGTCTGAGGTACTACAGGGGTAGGGGTGAAATCTTATAATCCTTGTTGGACCACCAGTGGCGAAGGCGTCAGACTGGAACGCGCCTGACGGTGAGGGACGAAAGCCAGGGGAGCGAACCGGATTAGATACCCGGGTAGTCCTGGCCGTAAACGATGCATACTAGGTGATGGCACGGCCATGAGCCGTGTCAGTGCCGTAGGGAAACCGTTAAGTGTGCCGCCTGGGAAGTACGGTCGCAAGGCTAAAACTTAAAGGAATTGGCGGGGGAGCACCACAAGGGGTGAAGCCTGCGGTTCAATTGGACTCAACGCCGGAAAACTTACCAGGGGAGACAGCAGTATGACGGTCAGGTTGACGACCTTACCTAACGAGCTGAGAGGAGGTGCATGGCCGTCGCCAGTTCGTGCCGTGAGGTATCCTGTTAAGTCAGGCAACGAACGAGATCCGCACCTTTATTTGCCAACAAGAAGTCACGACTTCGTTGGGAACACTAAAGGGACCGCCGTCGATAAGACGGAGGAAGGAGCGGGCAAAGGCAGGTCAGTATGCCCCGAAACCCCTGGGCTACACGCGGGCTGCAATGGTATGAACAATGGGCTGTGACTCCGAAAGGAGAAACCAATCCCGAAATCATATCTCAGTTGGAATTGTCGGCTGTAACCCGCCGACATGAACGCGGAATCCCTAGTAATCGTGTGTCATCATCGCACGGTGAATACGTCTCTGCTCCTTGCACACACCGCCCGTCGCTCCATCCGAGTGTGCTAAAAATGAGGTTTGGTCATTTTGGTCATATCGAGTTTCTAGTATGCGAGGAGGGAGAAGTCGTAACAAGGTAGCCGTAGGGGAACCTGCGGCTGGATCACCTCCTATTTTTAAATATTTTAATACTTTCTAATTTTACAAGGGTTCTTAGTTAACTTTTAATCTTTTTCTATTAGGGCCTGTAGATCAGTAGCAGATCGCTTGACGCACAATAAACTATTCGTTTAGTGCAAGAGTTGCACTCAAGAGGTCACGGGTTCAATTCCCGTCAGGTCCACTTAATATGCGCTAAAATCAAAAAGTAAAAAACTATCTATCAAAATAAAACCGTGCAACTAGCAGTTAATAAATAAAAAATTCTAACTTCTTAATAAATTCAAATAGAATAGAAAAAAATCAGAAATTTTTTTAAAATACATTATATTTTATAAATTAATTATATGACGTTAAAAAGTTATTTTTTACTGATTTTATTATTTATCTTTCAAATAGATTTGAGCCCAGAGCAACAAAGTTTTAATTTTATTTTAGTACTTTTAGGGATATTGTTGCTGATAATAATCTTAGTCTATATTTTGTTGACTTCCAAGCAAGAATAATCCGTCTTATTTAGCAGTAACAATTTTAATTATATCATTATGTTTTAATTCATAGTTTTCTCCTAACCTTCTCTTTGTTCTAGCATCGATCCCAAAAATAAAGTGATCTGCTAAATCAGTATGGATTTTTTCTCTAACAAAATCTCTTAACAATGTACCTTTCTTTACCAAAAATGCGTCTGGTAAAATATTCCCTTTATTATCTGAAAATTTATTAATATCAGATATTGGGTAAACACAAATTTGGTTTAATATTGAAAATACCGTAAAATTTAGTACTGCTTGAACACCTGTTTCATTAAAACGATTAATGATCTTCTCTTGAATGCTTTTTAATCCTTCCAATTCATTATGATTGAATCCTTCATTATTTAAAATTCTAAAACTATCCGAACCAGGTATGTATTCGATTTTCTTTTCTTGGTGATAAGTTTTTAGATAAAATTCTGCCAAAGCGCTACAAGGTATTATTTTCTCAGTATATTTTTTCTTCAATTTAGTGAAGTTTTCCATCCCATTTTCTCTATCAATTTTATTTGCTACGACGATGATAGGTTTTGATTTCTCTCTTAAAATTTTAGAAAAATTTAAAAGATCTTTATCTAACCATAATGATGGATTTATATCTTCTAAATCAGGGGTTTTTAGAGCCTGATTGATTTGTTTTCTATTAATCTTTATACCAGAAAGTCTTTTATAAAGTTCCTCGATAAAATTTTTTTTTTCCCGTGCGTGTGATTTCAGGAATTTATCCCAATCCTCTCTTTCTAATATCTGTTTAAACCACAGATTAATCTCTTTTTCAAGAAATAAAATGTCATCGTAAGGATCATTTTCACCCATTTTTATTCTTTTACCCGTCTCATCTAAAGATCCACTAATGTCGATTATATGAATAAGAGCATCTGCTCTAATTAAATCGTTAAGGAATTGATTTCCTAACCCTTTTCCTTTATGGGCATCTGGAACCAATCCCGCTACATCGAGTACATTAACAGGAATAAAACGATTTCCATTAACACAGTAAGAATTTTTTGGATTATCGTCAACATTCAAATCTTGGCAAACACACTTCGTTTTTATATACGCTACCCCTTTATTTGGTTCTATCGTAGTAAAAGGTAACTCACTCACTTTAGCATTAGTTAAACAAGCAGCATTTAAAAAAGTCGACTTGCCTGCACTTGGTTTTCCAACTATACCTATTAAAAAAGTCATTAATGAGTAAAAGAATTTTATTGTCTTAAAAATTATTTGTGTTTTTCCTGATCGGTGTACAACTTCTTGATGTATATATCAAATTCGCAATTTTCATCTCCATTAATGACATCCACTAAATCGCTATTAAGTGAAGGATCTAAATCATCAATTTCTTTAGGACATATATCATTTTCATTTTTAAGCTTATTTCTAAAGGACTTTATATGCAAAATAGCTTTAAATATCAAAACTTTAATCTTACCATAATTATGAATTACTGGATTATTAGATTTATGAGCGTCTAACAACATTAAATCGGAATTCTTTTGTTGTTTATCTAAAATCTCCTCGTTTTTTCTATATATCTCTGAAACTGTTAGAGGGTTCCGTTTTATGTAAGGAATTCCAAGTAGAAACGGTTCCTTTATTGAATTCACCCGGATAATACATTGCCCTTCATCTAATATAGATAAGTAACTTTTCTTTTCAAATTCTAAATTTAAAAGTTCACACATGATGTCTTTTTCTATATGATTTTTGAAAGTTACCACTACTCCATTATTCGCTAATATCTCCTTACTAATATTTGGGCGAGTTGCTATAGTTATTAAACATTCTCCTGTACCTCTCTGCAATAGAGCAATGTCTTCTAAATAACTCGTCAATTTTGACTTTTTGGTTAAACCTTGAGGGGCAAAATACTGAGCATCTTCAATTATAGTGATATGATTTATTCCATCATAATTAATTGCACCCCTCGTTAAATTCCTATCCCATAAATACTTTAAAACCATGTTTAAGAAGAATAGCGCATCTTCCTTTTCGCCTCCAAGCCGGATAATAGAACTCAAGTCTAATATAACTTTCTTATTAAAGAGTTGTGATACTGTGAGTTTAGAATTCGAATCGAATACAGCTCTCATTGGTCCAACAGCGAATCTCCTAATTCTATTATTTAAACTAATGAGAGTTTGTTTTAGCATAGGAATTTTATCTCTTTCGTTTTTTAAATAAGCACTACTACATTCTTGAAATCCTTCCCAACTCCTGAAGTCTTTGTTTTCACACACTTGTGTAAGGATATCAATTAAAACTCTTTCCATTTGAGGTGAATATTCAGCTTTATCGTCTAAAAATTGACCACTTCTAATTATATCAAAAATTCTTTCAGCATGGATCTTTGGATTAGCTCCCAAGGGATCGAATAAATTTATCGAAAAATTTTCACCTGGCCAAAGAATTATTAAGTCCTTTATGTTTTCTTGCAAAAAGTGATACTCTCCCTTAAATTCTACTAAAAAAAAAGGTTTTTTAAATTGTTTCATAATATTAATGAGAAAATTTTGCACAAAATTGCTTTTTCCCGTACCTGTTGAACCACAAATAAACATATGTTTTTCAAGGTCATTGAATGATAATAAAAAATTGCATTTCTTAGAGGTTCCTTTTACTATTCTTCCAATTTTAATAGATCCATCCTTTGAAACTTTACTTGAAGGAATCTCTAATTCTATTAATGATTTGTCAATCTTGAAGCAATTTAGTAAATATAGGATGGCGGAACAACAGAAGATAATAACAGTAATATTAAAACTAAATACTTCAGTAATATAATATGTAAAGTTTTCTAACACGTAATCAGAATCTTGTAAAAGAAACAAAGGAAACTCGGACAATAAAAAAAAGATTGTGACGAAAAATCCCACTAATATAAAGGATTTAATCTTGAAGGAATTATAACCTCTTTTCTTATAGAAATAATACGCTAAGTTTGTTATGAGGCATATTGATGTTAAAATAAAAAAACTACTAACCATTTAAAATTTATTTGATAAAGAAGTTTTAAACTACACATACTTTTATTTTGATTAATAAAAATTCGTAAAAAATTCAACAAAATTATTAAATAAAATCAGATATCACTTGAATTGTTTTTTTATAGCAAAAATTTTGCCGGCTATTAATTCGGGTAAACAGTTTTTTATTTAACTGCTAAATTCTAATGTTTTTAAGCCTCATTAAAACTTTTCATCTTAGAAACTATGATAAAATTTATTTTTCGAAAAGTTTTTTAGTTTTATGACTTAGAGATCATTATATAATTAATAAATAATAACAAAGTAAAATATCGAAATAAAGTGATTAAAATATGGCACAGTTATCTGGGGTACCTATCCTAATCTTAAAAGAAGGTGCAGAAAGAAAACAAGGAAAGGATGCCCAAAGAAATAATATAGCTGCAGCTAAAGCGGTAGCAGAAGCTGTAAGAACCACCCTAGGCCCAAAAGGAATGGATAAAATGCTCGTTGATTCACTAGGAGATGTTACAATTACAAACGACGGAGCAACGATTCTTGATACAATTGATGTCGAACATCCCGCCGCAAAAATGATTGTAGAGGTTGCTAAAACGCAAGATGATAAAGTTGGAGATGGAACAACCACAAGCGTAATCATCGCTGGAGAATTATTAAATCTTGCTGAAGAACTAATAGAACAAGGTGTACACCCATCCATTATTTTCAGAGGTTATCGAAAAGCTTTAGTAAAAGCTAAGCAAATATTACAAGATTTAGCAATAAAAGTTGAGAGCAATGACACTCAAACCCTAATAAAAGTAGCAGAGACCTCAATGAATAGCAAATTGATTGCGGGTGTTAAAAATCATTTTGCTGATATCGCAGTTAGAGCTGTAAGTCAAGTTAAAGAGGAAAGAGGCGGAAATATATTAATAGATTTAGATCAAATTCAAATTATCAAAAAAGCGGGAAAAAGCTTACTAGATACAAATTTGATCGAGGGGATCATTGTAGATAAAGAAATCGTACATCCTATGATGCCAAAATCTCTTAGAAACGCGAAGATTGCATTAATCAGCTCTTCTCTTGAGGTGGAAAAAACTGAATTTGATGCTGAAATTAGAATACAAACACCTGATCAAATAAATAAGTTCCTCGAAGAAGAATCTAATATGTTAAAGTCTCGAGTAAATAAACTTAAGGATGTGGGTGCAAATGTTGTTTTTTGTCAGAAAGGCATTGACGACAAAGCTCAAAACTATCTCGCTCAAGAAAATATTATTACCATACGTAGAGTGAAACGTTCTGATATGGAAAAACTTGCTCGAGCTACAAATGCAAAAATAATAAACAATATATTTGAAGTTACAAGCGACGATTTAGGAAAGGCTGGGAAAGTAGAAGAAAAGAAAATTGGTGATGATAATATGATTTTCGTTTCAGAATGTACCAATCCTAAAGCAGTTAGTATTTTAATAAGAGCAGGCATTGAACATGTAGTAGATGAGGCAGAAAGAATGCTTCATGATGCATTATCTGTAGTAAGGGCGGCGATTGAAAACCCATATATATTACCCGGTGGCGGTGCTTCTGAAATCGAGCTCGCTAAGCGTTTGAGGCCTTATGCACAGTCAATTGGTGGAAGAGAACAATTAGCAATCGAAGTTTATGCTAACGCCTTGGAAATTATCCCGAAAACTTTGGTTGAAAATGCGGGTTATAACCCTGTTGATTTGATAGTTGAATTACGCTCAAAACACGAATCAGAATCTGGAAACTCATATGGAATAAATATGCGTTTAGGGAAACCGGATAATATGGAAAACCTGGGTATTATCGAGCCATTGATGATATTATCTCAAGCTATTCAATCAGCTACAGAAGTAGCTTCAATGATTTTAAAAATAGACGATGTAATTGCTGCTTCCGGACTTTCAAAGGGTCACGATTAATAATCAAATTTCTTTTTCTTATTCTTTTTTTTCTAAAATTTAAAAATATATACTAAAAGTTGTTTATCCTCTTAAATTCAGCTCCCCAAGAGAATTTAGAGAGAATTAGATCGGCATATTCACTATAATTTGTAATATACAATGCTGCTGCCAACGCCTCAGCTGAACTTAATTTTTCCCACTTACCATAATTTACAGGATTTGACGCGATTAAAGAAGGTAATTTCCTGCTATTCCGTAAATTGATATTTTTAAGATCAAAAATTTTTTTCCAAGAGCAATCTACAACCATAAGCCCATAGTTTTCAACAATAGTTCGATCGTTAATGTTTATGGCTTTTTTGGATAGAGGATTAAGAATAAGAGAATTACGGCTTTTTCCTTTAATGTCAGAAACAATTTCTAAAATACCGAATTTCTTTAATTTTAGAGCTGTGCACTTTTTTCTGTCACACTCATTAAGGTGAAGACACACTATCTTTGGAATGGAATCCTTTGAACTCTGTTTAGTCATACTTGAAACTTGTAAGGACGTTAACTGACTTAATAAAATTATCAGTGATTTTTTCTGAGCCTATTATTTTCATTATAGAAAATATTATGTTCCTTGATTCACACATAATTGGAATACCTCCATATGAAAGTGTAAACAACGCTACAAAAGATATTTCTTCAGCATTGAGAGTTCCTTCTACTTCTGAAAATTTCAATCTTCCGGAAGGACTAGTTATAATACCGAAGAAATTCTCAGGATCTTGCCCAGATATCGCAATATAACATAATAAATCTCCGATCGAGCTTCCTTCAGATTCCTCTTTCATTTTCTGAAAAGCAACATTAGCACTTGCAGAAAAGGCTTCTACAGAAATCTCTAGCTTCTGACCACTAACTTCTCTTGCATCTAAAGTTAACCCTGTTGGACTCACTAGACTGTATCTTATAAAAATAGGATTCTGAATCGAATCCAGAATGTAACTTATCGCGGGTAAGAGGTTAGTCTGGTCAAATTTTTCTGGTGCATAAGAAATGAAAGGAACTTCAGATCCCATACCAAAGAGGTAAACTGCACTTCGTACTTTGTTTGAAAATTCTTCAAAATCTCTATCTGTTTCATTATTATTACCAAAAAACTCTCCAAGTTTTTGTTTTATATAATACATAGAGCTTGCTAGATTATCAGCATCTAAAGGCCATTCTTTCCGATAATCGTGAACTATAGTTAGCAGAGTTTCATTAATCCTAATTGTTATTAAACAAACTTTGTCAAAAAATGTAAAGGAAATAACTTGATCTTTAATATTTAGGTCTTCCCAACTTTCTTCGCTTGCTGAGAACGCTGCTGAAGCCAAACTTGTAATTTGGTTAGGATTAATCTCAATCTCGCTTTTTCTCCCAATTTTTGCGATAGAAAGCCCATTTAAATCACAAAGTATCACTAAAATTGTACCTTGAGATGCCCTTAAGATTGAAGTTAAATACTTTATTAAAGAATCTCTCACACTCATAAAAAAACCATACCTTTTCTATCTTTCCCATTTATTCTTTCTGCTTTAATAACAATAATATTAATTCTTAAATATTTCTCATTTTTAATTTTATCCATCAATCTTTTCTCAAATAAATTACCGAAATGAACTAAAAAATTTATTTAATGTTTCCCACTTTTAATACTAAAATCATTACATTTTTTTTCTCTGAAAGCGGGAGTTGCCAAGTCTGGTCTACGGCGCTGGACTTAGAATCCAGTCTCAGAGGAGTTCGGGGGTTCAAATCCCTCCTCCCGCATTTAATTTATTGAATTTCAGATAATTTTTTATTTATGTTAGACTCTTTCGCTAAGTGTTTGTGATCAATAAAAGTAAGAAAAAATAGAAATTGAAAGTTAAAAAGGTATTTACTTCCTAGCTTCCTTCTTGATGACCATCTATCTCGTTTTTACTGATATCTTTACTTTCTATCTCATCTAAGTTTTTCCTAACTGTAATCATACTCTCGCCTAAATCATTAGCAACGTCTTGGATAGTTCTGCCTAAATCGTAATACTGTGTTTTTATCCATTCCAGTTTTCCCTCGTGAGTATTTCCTATAATTAACTGCGTTTTCTTCAATCTTACTTTTCTTGCTTTACTAGACAGCAGTTCATCATCGATTTCTTGTAATTTTCCTGATCTTCTAGTTTTTAGCAATTTTGAAGATTTAAGATTTTCTGATCTTTTAACTTCTATTTTTCGTTCTAAATATTCCAATTTCTCTAATGCTTCATCTCTAATTGTATTCTCGGCTCCACACTTAGCACAAATTATTTCTTCTAATTTAATTACTGCTCCACACGTTCTACAGTTATAAATCTTCTTGTACAATACATGCTTCCTTTTTTGGATGATTGACACTGCAAATAGTGTTCCCATTATAAGTAAAAAGATTAGAAATGCAATTACAGGTATTATTGTTAAGAGCTCTTTAGATCCTCCTGTTAAGTATAAAATATCATCTAATCCCCATATAAGAAAGAATAACCCTACTGCTAAAAATAATAAACCTCTCAATATGAGCTTAAATTCTGGTTTCATTCTATTTAACGCCACGTTTATTTTAAGTCATTTTGCAATAATAACCCCTATTACTTAAAAAGTTCGTTATCAGCGCCATAGATAGTATTAAATACTGAATCTTTAGCAGAGTCAAATTATTTGAGTTTGAGTTGATTTCTAATAATTCTCAATCTTTCCCTCTTTAAATACTAAAACAATTACAATATTTGTCAGTTTAATGCGGGAATTGCCAAGTCTGGTCTACGGCGCTGGACTTAGAATCCAGTCTCAGAGGAGTTCGAGGGTTCAAATCCCTCTTCCCGCATTTAGTTTATTGAATTTAAGATAATTTTTTATTTATGTTAGACTCTCTTTCTAATTGTTTGAGATCAATAAAAGTTAAAAAAATTAGAAATTGAAAATAAAAAAAGGTATTTACTTCTTAAACTTCCTTTTGGTAAGGATTAGAGTTACTGCCAAAGTTACTCCAATAAGAGCGATTATATTAAATCCGGGGATTTCTGGTTGAGAAGGAATACTTTTTATAACAATTACTTCTTTGCTCCCAATATTACCGGCTCCATCTTCAGCGTTAAAAGTAATAGAAATCTCTCCCTGAGGAACACTATCCCAACCCCCTTGATCTATTGTACCGTTTAAACTAGTAAATGTAAAACTTCCTGCAACTCCTTCTATTGTGTACCAAGTAGAGACTAAATTCTCTTCAATAATTGAAATATTAAACTCTGGGGATGTGCTTCCGAATGTAACATCTTGAATTGGGGAGTTTATTACGATATTTGGAGCAATTAAATCTTTCAAAATATCGACATCCTTGAAACCAACATATCCTAAAGAGTCGTTAGCGTAAAATCTCAAAGTAATTATCTCAGTTCCTTTAGTCTCCCATACTATCTGATTCAGAGTTCCAGTTAATCCCGAAGAAGTATAATTTGTTAATCCTCCATCTATTGTATACCAAGTAGCATTTATTGGAGAAAGATCATTAACAGTAATATTAAAATCAGGGGCACTAAATCCGATTACTTCGTTCAAAGTTGGTGAATTAATTGTAATCTGTGGTGTATCATAAGATTTCATCACTTGTACAGTTTCAGAGCCAATGAATCCTCTTGAATCGTTCACATAAAAGGTTAAATCTATTTGTCCAACCCCCGCTTCATTCCATTCTATTGAATCGATTACACCGCTCAACCCGATAAAGGTAATATTAGTATTACCGTTATCAAATGTATACCAGGAGCTATTTATCATTCCTCTACTTACTGAAATACTAAAACTGGGACTTGATTCAAATGTATCGTCTTGATTTGGAGAGTTAATCAATATCTGCGGTGAATCCCACCAAATTGGCAAAAAATCGTAATCTCCCGAATGAACATTAAATGGTGTATCACCAATTCCATCCTCGTTCGCATCCACACCTGAATAAGATGACCAGTAATTTCCAATAGAAGAACTATTCCATTCATTAAATCCACCCGAGTCTCTTCCCGGGGAAAGTGATGCATAAATAAAATAATTTGCAAAAATCAAATTATTATTTCCAGTAACATAAATTTCAGAGCCATAAGGACCACCTGCATCATCCTTAAAAATATTATGTGAAATATTGTTAAAACTTGATGAACCCATGGTAATTCCGTATGCTCCATTATGATGAACTTCATTATTTGAAATGTTGTTATAATTTGATGAACCAAGACCGACTCCAGTGCCCCCATTATTATGAATTATATTATTTAATACCTTGTTATAGTTTGTAGTTGCGACCCCACCATTTAGGAAAAAACCAGAACCAGCATTAAAACTAATTGTATTATTCAAGAACATTACATAGCTACTACTGGCAATAGTCACACCAGTATTATCATTATATGATACGGTGTTACCTATCATTACACTATAATCACACCGTACCAAATTAAATGCGTAAAGTTCCCCGTAATTTATGGTATTATTTACAATTTTAACATAATCAGAATCTAATACGTACAATCCAATTCCTCCGTCTCTACTCTCAATAATCGTATTTCTAAAGATTTTCGAATCGGCGCCATCGTCTATCCTTATGCCATACAAATTTTCTTTTAGTAAATTGTCAGTAATAGTATGATTAACACCTTTAAGGTCCATTCCATAAGTATTTGATATCATTGTATTATTATAAATTGTAATATTTTTAGTAGGATTGATAGATGATATAGATTGTACTGCATGATTTCCATTCTTTATAATATTTTTAGAAACGGTATTGTAGAAACTATTCGCATAAAAATATATACCAATATTAAAATAACCAAGAATGGTATTATTTAGAATTAGGTTGTTATCTGAATTATCTAACCGCACGCCGTGCCAATTATCGTATAGTGTGTTATTCTCAATTGTTCCGTTCCCAACACCTATCAAACTGATACCTGCATTTCCAAAGCTACTTCCTGTATTCCAAATTGTACAATTTCTGATTTCAAAATATACATCAGAATTTTGTATAATAATACCGCTTCCTGAGCCTCCCGCATCAATGATCAAATCGCTTATAATGTATGGGGAGATGGAAATTCCCGCTCCAGTGCAGTTTCCTTCAGCGTAAAAGGATGCCCAACCAGTATTACCAATTATTTGAAACGGCGGTGAAATTTTACTATTTTTTGGATATTTAACCATCATAGTATCTGAATTAAATTTATCACTTAATTGCAAATTGAACGTCAAACTTAAGCTTAGAAATATTATGAAAGCAAAAATTAAGTAATGATTGTGATTCTCTCTTCTCATTTTAATCCTCTGGACTTTTAGTTATTGTTGTTAGCTTCACTTTTAAAATCTGTGGTTTTAATGAAATATTTAAAATTTACTAAATACACCGCATTACTTTTTAAAACTTTTACGAAAATACATCAATTATTATCGTTCCCCCTCCAGAAATTTCTCACATAACAAAATTTAACATCCCTCTTCCCGCATTTAATTTATTGAATTTCAGATAATTTTTTATTTATGTTAGACTCTTTCGCTAAGTGTTTGTGATCAATAAAAGTAAGAAAAAATAGAAATTGAAAGTTAAAAAGGTATTTACTTCCTAGCTTCCTTCTTGATGACCATCTATCTCGTTTTTACTGATATCTTTACTTTCTATCTCATCTAAGTTTTTCCTAACGGTAATCATACTCTCATCTAAATCATCAGCAATATCTTGGATAGTTCTGCCTAAATCGTAATACTGTGTTTTTATCCATTCCAGTTTTCCCTCGTGAGTATTTCCTATAATTAACTGCGTTTTCTTCAAACTTACTTTTCTTGCTTTACTAGACAGCAGTTCGTCATTTAAATCTTGCAATTTTTCTGATCTTCTAGTTTTTAGCATTTTTGAAGATTTAAGATTTTCTGATCTTTTAACTTCTATTTTTCGTTCTAAATCTTCCAATTTATCTAACGCTTCGGATCTAATTGTGTTCTCGGCTCCACACTTGGCGCAGATTTTTTCTTCCATTTTAATTAACGCTCCACACGCCGTACAGTTAATGATCTTCTTGTACAATATATTCCTGCGTCTACTGATGATTACCGCTACACCCACTATTCCAAATATTAAAAAATAAATAATTGTCACAATTGTAACTATAACTATTAAATCCTCTATAGTACCTCCTGTTAAGTATAAAATACCATCTAATCCCCATATAAGAAAGAATAACCCTGCTGCTAAAAATAATAAACCTCTCAATATGAGCTTAAATTCTGGTTTCATTCTATTTAGCGCCCCATTTAATTTAAGTCATTTTGCAATAATAAACCCCTATTACTTAAAAAGTTCGTTATCAGCGCCATAGATAGTATTAAATTCTGAATCTTTAGCAGAGTCAACTTGTTTGAGTTTGAGTTGATTTCTAATAATTCTCAATCTTTCCAACTTTAAATACTAAATCAATTACAATATTTGTTATCTTAATGCGGGAATTGCCAAGTCTGGTCTACGGCGCTGGACTTAGAATCCAGTCTCAGAGGAGTTCGAGGGTTCAAATCCCTCTTCCCGCATTTAATTCACGATGATAAACATAGTATATTTTTAATAAGGTAATCATTTCTAATTCTATTATAAAAAAATTTAAAATCTAACAATAATTAGAAAGTTATATTTAGAATCGTTTTTATTCAATTCTAAGAATCAGTTTGATATAAATTTAAAATATTAGTAAGCTCTCGTAGTGTAGTCCGGCCAATCTTTCCTAAAAGGAAAGGGCTTGGCATGCTAGGCTTTCACCCTGGTGACCCGGGTTCGAATCCCGGCGAGAGCACCACTAGAAATTAGTGTAAAGCATTGGAAAATTACCAAAGCCTCGATAGCTCAGCTAGGTAGAGCACCCGGCTGTTAACCGGGCGGTCGCATGTTCGATTTCCCATCGAAAAATCCTCTTCGTGGGACGAAAACCATGCTCGGGGCGTACTTCCTTATCTTTTTTAGAGACATAGCCCTTTCCAATCTCTAATTTCAACGGGGGCTTTAATTAGTTTTCTTTATTTTATTTCGGGAAGAGAATTTATTTGTATATATATGGATAATTCTTTTTTGATTCTTCTTTTCCTTTTTCCGTTAAGAGTATTGTTCTATTATTGTGTTCACCGTCTATTGAGATCAATCCCTTTGCAATTAACTTCTGAATATTTTTTCTAGTATTTCGTGTATTTACTCCTACATTTTCAGCTAGAATTTTAGTCTGCACCCTTTTTCCCTCATCTATAAGTTTATTAATTTGATATAGATATTTCTTCCATGCTTCTCTATAAGCAGTTTTATATTCTCTACTCTCTTGCAAGTCTTTTGTTTGAAGTTTGATTTCTAATTCTTGGGCAATTTTCAATACTTTCTTATATAAATTTTTCTGAGTTTTAAATTTATAATTTTTTAAATATTCCAATTCCCTTATGATTAAATGTAAAATTTGAATAATTCTTGAGTTATATTCCGCTATTGGCGTTCCTTCTAAGTTTAAGTATTCATCAATTTTGAATTCTAATATACTTTTATTAGATTTTAAATTTTTAATATGATAAGAGACGAATTTAATTTTGTTGATTTCAAAATCAATATCAAGTTCATAAGATATTTCGAAATCAGTAGCAATGAATTCTTCTTCCTCCTCCAAAAATTCGCTATCATCCTCAACATAAAATATATATTTACGTAATTTAGAGATAATAAAATTAATACTTAATTTTTTAGAATTATATCTATAAGAAATGTCTTTGTAGGCTCCCAAATTTATAGTATTTCAATTCAATAAAAGAGGTGCTTTTAGGTTCGATGTAACCGTCTGTTTTAATAATAGTAAAAATCTAAATAAATTACTCTTTCCACTATTATTTGGTCCCAAAATTATGTTTATTTTTTTAAAATTGAAATTCAATTCTTTGAATGATTTAAAATTCATTACTGAGAGTTTTTTAATTTGCATTACAACCACAGTTAGATTTCTTAAAATAATAAGATCGACTTATGTATTAAAATCATCTATTCCTTTAAATTTAAACTCATTTATGAAGACTTTGGATGTATTATTGCTTATGAAGATAAAAACTCTCTAAGAATTTTTTGATTATTTTCTATTAACAAAATTAACTTGATTTATTTAATAAACTGTTGAATACAATATACCGAAAAATTCACTAAAAATGAGAATTAAGTTAAACCTAAGTTTGGTTTGCGTAAAAAATGAGCCATTTTGCTATAGCTTGAAACGATTCGTTGACGTTTATATTTTCTTTAGATGAGGTGAAAACGCATTGATTGCATTTAGCTTTTTGAGCGTAATCGTTTGCTATTTCGAAGTCAACTTCGTGATTAGGCAGGTCCCACTTCATCCCCATTAGTATAATTGGCACAAAACCTGCTTTTTGGCGAATTATTTTCAACCATATTGGGATGTCTCTAAATGTGTCGTAATCCGTGATATCAAAACAAATTAGACCACCGCTTGCGCCTTTACAATAGTCTGGTAAAAGCTCTCGGAATCTTTTTTCTCCGGCAAAATCCCATAATTGCATTTTTACGGATTCGCCTGTGTCTAGTATTTCTGCCTTAGTATGAAACCCAGCGCCTATCGTCATTTTATAACCGTCTTCAAATTTACCCGTGCAATATCGAGTCACCATTGCGGTTTTTCCTACTCCGCCGGCTCCAGCAACGATCACCTTAAAAATCCATGAACTCATCATTTTTTATAGCATAAATCGTTTATTTTGAATCCTAAAAAGAATTTGTTTGTTTAACAATTTTAATCGCAATTACATTTTGTATAAAACTTCACATTTTTAAAATTATTTAAAACTAAAATAAAAAAAGGTTTTTATAAGATTTAGGTCTATTATTTTTTAGTATTGTTTTTTTATATGTTTTAATAATAAAGGTTGTGAAAAAAGAGTATTAAAGACGACGATATTTGTGCGATATGTAGTTTTCCGAAAGACCTATGTATATGCGATAGTTTAAGCGCAGATGAACAACAAATTATTATTTCTAACGATCGACGTAAATGGGGGAAGATAGTTTCAGTAATCACATTCGAAGGGAACATAGATGCGAATTTAAAAGATATTCTTACGAAAGCTAAGAAAAAATGTGCTTCTGGGGGGGTTCTGAGAGGTAAAGGAATCGAACTTCAAGGTGAGCACAAATTCAAACTGAAAAAATTTCTAATAGATTTAGGATTCCCCGAGGAAAATATTATCATTCAAGATCGTATGATAAGGAAACGGCGATATTAACGATACTTTAAAAGTTAGACGTTCATTTGCTTTTTTTTTAATTTTCGTAATTTCAAAAAAAAATAAAATTGGATTCAATGAGTTCGATCTTTTACCAGGTTATTTTTGAAGGTGTTAAAGAGGATTCGAGCGATTCGTACTCGCTAACCTTTAAAGACATATTTAGTGACAATCAAATTCAAATTTCTTCTCAATTTTTTACCACTTTGAGAGTTTCGAGTCAGAAAGAGTCTAATGTAGTCCATTTTCAAAATATAAAAGAGGTAATAAAAATTGGGAATCCTTCCAGTAAAATCGAGATCAATTATTATATCGCTATTCTCTATACAAATTTGAATGATGGAAAGAAAGAAGGCTTTTTAGTAGGAAATGTAAAAAATATGGGAGATATGTTGATAGGTGAGTGGCCATATAATGAAGAAAATGTGTCCAATTCAGAAGATCTCTATTTACAAAAATTGGATTTGCTTACAAATAGTAGTAAATTTGATAACATTTGTGTAATTTATCCTTTGAAATAAAGAAATAGGATAATAAAGGTTAGAAGAAATTATCTTCTTTCTCTTTTAGAAAATTAAAAATTTCTTGATAGTTCGGCATTCCAGTTCTTGCACCTAATTTTTGTATTTTTAATGAGGCTGCTGCGTTGGCAAACCTACAGGATTTTTCTAAATCCCAACCTTTAATCCAATAAGCCAAAGAAAATGCACCATTAAACGTATCTCCAGCACCAGTAGTGTCAATTATATTGTCTATATTATATGTTGGTATCCTTTTTTGAAAATCTTTGGTTGTTATTAATACGCCATTACTTCCTAATGTAATAATTACAATAGGTATCCCTTTTTTCACTAAAATTTCAGCCGCTTTTTCAGGTTTATTACTATTTGTTATTGATTTTGCTCCCTCTTTATTTGGAAGTACTACATCAGCTTTTAAAAGCACATTTTTTATGTTATTCCATCCTCTTAGGGCAATTTGGGATTCTAAATCTATACTAATTTTAACATTATTTTTTTTTGCAATTTCGAGGGCTTTTTCGGTCACTTTTTGATGAATAATTGTAGTGTGTAAGAGTTTAGAATCTGCTATGTAAGATTCACTTATATCATTGGGTTCTATTTTAGTTGTATACATGTGAGGAGACTGAATTATTGTCTTTTCTCCTTTAGCTACAAATATGAAATTAACAGGAGTTTTTTTGTTCGTTATTTTCTTAAGATACGTTGTATCTACATTTTCTTTGATAAAATCATCAATTAAGAGCTCACCGTATGAATCATCTCCAACTGCACCTATAAACCCGCTAAAACCGCCTAATCTAGCAACCGCTACCAAATAATTTGCGGTAACTCCCCCGGAGAAATAATTCTCACTTAACGCATCAATCTTCTCATCCGGTTTTGGAAAATGGGGTACTTCAGCAACCCAATCTAGAACTACTTCTCCTAATCCAACAATATTTATGTGTTTCATAGTTCTTTTTAATATGTTAGAATCTTTTATCTAATT
The DNA here is from genome assembly GCA_029856125.1 of Promethearchaeia archaeon. Classification (GTDB taxonomy): domain Archaea; phylum Asgardarchaeota; class Lokiarchaeia; order Sigyniarchaeales; family SOKP01; genus SOKP01. Next base: position 120,474 of record JAHQWJ010000080.1, read on the forward strand.
ATAATATAGGGGACTAGAAACAAAAAGATGTAGATGGTTTTATTGTTATGATATTAAGTCATAATTTCTTTTATTCGATTCGCTAAATCATCATCAACATTAATGTCTTGAAAGTTTGAAGCCACTATTTCATAAGCGTCACTATAATCATTAAATTTTACTCGACCTTTAATCATAATGTCTCTACCAATGATACTAGAAGATAACTTTTTCAACAATTTTTCATAATCGGGAGTGTCTTTAACCTTTACAATTAGCTCTGCTTTTTCTCCAACTAATTTCTCGGCTGCTTCTCCAATAAATGTCGCTCTAATTTTTCCACTCTCATCTTCAAGAATATGACTAGTAATCATTGTGAGTTTTTTATCGCCTGCTTTATCACATGTACAATTATCTATTTTTTTTCTACATTCGGAACAAGCTTCGTAAAATCTGATATTTTTTAATTCATTAGATAACACACCTTTAATTTCAAAAAAACCAGAGCTTTGAATAGTGTTAATATCTGTAAAATTTCCTGAAAAATTATTTTGTTTGAAATTTTTCGATGGTTCTGATACTTTAATATTTTCAATCTTTAAATCTATTTTTTCTATACTTGAGTCATTGGCAATAGTTACTTCGTTTTTCTGCGAATAATTATTAAATCTCAGTTCAACATCTTTCAACAAAACACCGTCTCCGTTCTTTAGGGAGTTTGAAAGTTCATCTGCTCTATCCCGCCAGGCTGTAACCCTTATAGCATCAGTAGTATCACTCACATTGAACCCTAATAATGAAATGTCCTCGCCAGATTTTAAAGTTATTTTTCTTAAGTCATCTATTGCAGAAATTATTCCTTGAAAAGATATGTAACCTTTTTGGTTTTGAAGTGTATCGATAGTATCAATTACTTTTTCCTCAAACTTTACAGCTTTGTCTTTTTTCGTAATTTGTGTCCATGAAGTAGCGTGTAAATCTATTTGCCCTTCAGTATAATTACTTTTTCTAGGATTTAAGCTACTGAGAGAAATGAAATCACCTATTTCAATGTTTTCTATTTTATTGATATCCTCGTTCCAAAAACTTATTCTAGTTTTACCTGATGAATCTCGGACAGATAACGAGCTCACTCTTCCATTTTTCCCGTCCTTCCGAGTGAATTCGCGAACCGGGGAACGATTCATTACTTTTCCTTCAATTGATAGAGATCCTAATTTTTCGCTAATCTCATTTATTAGTTTAAATTCTTCCTTTATTTTTGGGTATTTTTTATAATCAACATCCTCAGGGGCTAAAATTATTTTACTAAATCTTCCAATGTGAATCTCTATTCCCCCATATCTTCCCTGTTTTGCATTACCATTCAAAATTTTAACGATTTCATTTTTCTCAAATCGTTCATCTTTAAAAACATTTACCTGATCGTCCCATAATACAATTCGAATATCTCCTGTATTATCATTTAATTTGAAAGCTCCCACATATCCGACTTCTCCATTGTTCTTATTGAAACTACTAAGATTGAAAATATCCTTAATCCTACCAACTAATACAATATTTTTCATGTTCAAGGTGATGTCAGAAATGTTTAATTCGATCTCATTCAAAAGCTCTTGATTTTCGCTTGAAACTTCTACTCCTAGTTCTTTAGCAATTACAAATAATGCCCCTTCGTCTGAAATTAAGCCCTTTAATTCCTCTTTTTTCTCTTCCACTAAAGTTTGTATCTCCTTTTTAGAAAGTCCAGTATCTTCAATAATTTTATTAATATACGCCTCAGTTTTCATTTATCTCACTTTTTTGTTTAGTTTTCCTTATCCAAAGATAAAATTAGCATTTATACTTTAAAAATGAAATTATTTAATACTTAATTAATCACTATTTTTAAACAAAAAGAGTATATCATATTGGTAATTTGTTATTGATAATTTAAATCAAATGTCATGTTTTTGTCGCAATTATGAATAAATTCAGGATCATTCCAGTTATTGATATTTTAAATTCTCAAGCTGTACACGCAATTAAAGGAGAACGAGAAAAATATAAACCCTTGAAATCAGTTTTAATTAATGATAGCAACCCAACACGAATTGTATTAACATTAAAAAAAAAGTATTTATTCAACGATTTTTATATTGCAGATTTGGATGCTATACTTCAAAGAAAGCCTAATATCACAATCCTTTCAAAAATACTTGATATTCCTGAGGTTGAGATCATGATTGACCCCGGAATAATAACCAATAAGGATGTAGAAAAATATTTTAACCTTAATCTAAAATCGTTGATTTTGGGATTAGAAACCTTAAGAGACCTAAAAGTTATTACAGAGTGTTTAGAACTGTTTGATATTAACAAGATTATAGTAAGTATTGATATGTACAACGAAGTAATTCAAACTAATATAAAGGAATTTAGAAGTCAAGATATACTTGAAATCATTTCCAAAATTGAAGATTTAGGCGTAGTTAATATAATTTTACTTGATCTCTTTAAAGTTGGACAGAAAATAGGAGGAATTTCCGCACTTTATTTAAAGATAAGAGAACAATTTAATGGCGAAATATTTGTTGGAGGTGGAATAAAAGACATCCAAGATATTAAGGGTTATAAAAGTAATAACTTCTCGGGAGTTCTGATTGGGACTGCTTTACACGATGGTTCTATAAAAATCGAAGAACTAAGAAGTTTTCTCAAAAGTTAATCAATAAAAATAACACCCGAGCCTGAAACATTTAAAGATTTCTTACATACGGGGCAAGCGTGCTTTACTCTAACCCAATCGGTTATGTGTTCCTTATGGGCCTTCGCTTCGCAAATTGGACAGCCAGCCACTTCGTCAAATATTTCAATATTCTTTCCACACACTGCACACTTGGTTTTTGATACCGTAGAAATCCGTATAACTTCTTTTTTTATATCGAGCACAACATTATCTGTGTTTTCAGCTGTAGGATTAATTTGTTTCAATTCGGTCCGGGTATCAACACAAAAAATGGTTCCCTCGCTATCATCTTTACGATTCCCAATCCAAACCACTTTACCCTTGAAATAACTAGATCCCTCGTTTTCTAACGAGAGGCTTAACTTTCGATCTTCCATCACATATGTTTGAATTACTTTGGTATATTTCAACCCATCTAAATTTGTGGATATTTGTTTAACCACTTCAAATGGTTCTCTGAATACTTCATTTGTTATGTCGACTTTCGTGATTTCTTTCGGGGACATAATAATTCATCGTTTTTTTGATATTTAATAATAATTATTTAATTTAAATTTTTATATCCTTTTCTTCCTTTTACTTTTCTTATCAAATTTTAAATATCCTAAAATAAAAGAGAATTTATAGCTTGAAGTATAAAAGATCTAGTATTAGAACAATCTAGTTGGATAATTTGGTTGATTAAAATTAATTCATATAATAAGTGATCGATTATGCGAGAACGTATCAGATTACTTGTAAGCCCTAAATCATTAGAAGAAGCTAAAGTTGTAGTTCAGCAAAAAGATGTAGACTATATTGATTGTAAGAACCCGGTTGAAGGTTCTTTAGGGGCTAATTTTCCGTGGATTATAAAGAAGATGAAGAATTTAATACCTCAAAACAGTTCTCAATTATTAAGTGCAACAATAGGAGACTTCCCAAATTTACCTGGATCAGCTTCTTTGGCCGCTCTTGGCGCTGCCGCATCCGGAGCTGATATTATTAAAATAGGACTTAAAGAATCAACGACAGAGGATGATTGCGTCTACTTAATGAAAGGTGTCGTGAAAGCTGTAAAGAGCTATAATGCAAATATAAAAGTTGTAGTGGCCGGTTACGCAGACAGAATAAGGATGAACACATCACCAGATTTTTTATTACTCCCGAAAATAGCAGCCAAATCTGGAGCCGATATAGTGATGCTTGATACTTTCATCAAAGATAGAAAAGGTTTATTTGACTTTTTAAGCGTTGAACAATTAAAGCTTTTTAAAAATAAAGCGAAAAAACTCAATCTAGAAGTCGCTTTAGCGGGATATTTAATGAAAGACTCCCTACCAATGGTAAAAAAAATAATGCCCGATATTATTGGCGTAAGGAGTATCGTATGTGAAGGATATGACAGGAATAATGGGATTATTAGAGGACATCTCATAGAAGAGTTAAAAGCTGAATTATATGCCTAAAACTTTAAAAAATAAATACTACGAATAACTAAATCCTCATATTTTTAGTTCATTTTAATAACATTAATTTGGTTACTCTGATGACTTGATATTATGTACGAAAAGGAATTAGGAATAATTGGTGTTGGTAAAATTGGTTCTGCTCTCTTAAAAAGAATAATTTCTACTAATACGATCGAGAGGAAAAAAATTATTATTTTTGATGTAGATGAAGAGAAATTGCACGATCTATCAAAAAGCTTAGATGTAGATTGTGCTAATAGTAATACCGATTTAGTTAATTCATCTAAACATGTTTTAATTGCTGTTATCCCTCAAGTAATGGATATTGTTTTGAGAGAAATAGAACCTGCAATATCTGTACAGCATGTAATAATATCTATTGCAGCAGGAGTTTCTTTTACTCATATAACTAAAATTATTACTAAACCTGTATCATTAATACGAATAATGACGAACACTCCAGCTCTTGTAGGCGAGGCAGCTACAGCGATAGCTCGTAACGAAAATGTCAAAGAATACCAACTAGAATTCGTTAAAGAAATATTCAATTCTGTAGGGATGGTAGTAGAATTAGAAGAAAGACATTTAGACGCAGTAACTGGTTTATCTGGAAGCGGTCCTGCTTATATATTTATAATTATTGAAGCTTTAGCCGATGGGGGTGTAAAAATGGGCTTACCTAGGGCTATTGCCCTAAAACTAGCAGCTCAAACCCTTTTAGGTTCTGCAAAACTTCTATTGGAAACTAACATACACCCCGCAGCACTGAAAGATATGGTAGCAACTCCAGGAGGGACGACTATAACTGCAATACACGAACTTGAATCTGCAAAAATAAGAGCAACACTAATCAGAGCGGTGGAAGCAGCTACATTAAAATCCAAATCGTTAAATTCAGCAAAAACAAATAATAATCAATAATTAGTTTTAAAAAACTTCTTATACAAGATTTTCTTGTTATCTGTTAGAAATGGTAAAAATATCCAAGTTTGGAGAAGATTTTTTACTACTGGCACTCAGAATTGACAAACATATTAAAGGATATGTTGATTTTTATATTGGTCCAGAAAAACTCCGGCAAATTGTAGATCGTGAATCTCTAACAGCTCCAAACACGTTATTAAATGACTCCACCAATTTAATAAAACAAGTGGGAGCTCAAGGTTACGACAAAGAACGCGAACGGTATATCGAAAAGTTATTAGTAGCTATGAAAACCTCAATAGAAATTTTAAAAGGTTCTGAAATTTCTATTAAAGATCAATTTTTAAAACTTTATGATGTAGATTTACAACCTGCTAAAGAAGCGGAGTTGGATAATGTAAAGGAAGAGATTGATGAAGCTTACAAAGGATCTGGAAGCTTAGAAGAACGCATGAATAAATTAAGAATTACTCGTAAAGTTCCTGAATCAAAGGTTTTTAAATTCTTTAAAAAAGCAGTTGACATAACAGAAAAAAAAACTAATGAATTATTCATCGATCTATTACCAAAAAATGAAAGAATAATTATAGATATAGTAAAAAATAATAATTCAAGCGAAAAAGTAAAATGGAGCTGCTATAATTGGTACTTGGGTAAATATGTTAGTCGAATTGAGGTTAATCCTAAATACCAAATGTATTGGACTGCTTTATTAACATTTTCCTCTCATGAAACATATCCTGGACATCATACTGAGTTTGCTATAAAGGAAGAGAGGCTTTATCGCAAGTTAAACCAATTTGAACATTCCATCTTAATTCTCCATTCGCCAAAATTAGTGATTTCTGAGGGAATCGCCAAAAAAGCAATTTCTATACTCTTTTCAAATCAAGAAGTAGCAGAAATTGGGTTAAATGAATTTTGTTCAGATCCATTAAAAGAGGCCTCTCTTGAAGAGTTGGAGCTACAAGATATAGTAAAAGTCAAAATTCCTCTTTTTTGGTACAATTTTGCATATCATGCTTTAGTTGATAAGTATAATAAGAAAGAACTAATGCGATATGGAAAAAATTTTGAAATTTTTAGTGATGAAGATTTGATTACAGGAATAGAAAGAATGTCAAATCCCGCACATTCAAGTAACGCTTTTATGTATTACCTTGGAATTAATATTTTACAGAAATATGGAGATGTTCCTTCATTAAAAGACTTTCGAAATTTACTCGTTAATCCAATTTTACCATCTGATTTAATTTAACACTATTCTTATAGCCCTTTTAAAGTTTGATGGTTACAAAAGAGTATTTTTAAGTTTCTGAATAAGGGAATTTACTAATTTTTATTGCAGTTTAAATAAACTATTTGAAATTATAATGTGTAATAAGAAGAAGTGTTTTAGATTCGTATTCGAACTTCTAAGAATAGGTTAAAAACATTTAAATTTATATATAAGGTGAAAAAAATGCCTGGTCAAGCTGGCGGGATACCCTAAACTGGTGCTGTTTATAAGAGTAATTTACTCGAGTGCTCTTTATAAACCCACCATTTATTTTTCTTCCTTTTTTTTAGGGCTTTAAATAAATTTTTTGAATTAATATTTTGATTTAAAAATTTTAAAATTTAAAGTAATTAAAATTAAAGCCTTAAATAGGATTAACAGATTAACTAATTCTTACTGTTCACTTTTCATTTTGTTAGGAGTTTATATAATCTTTTTCAAATTATAAATTGATTAAGAAAATGGTTCTGAATGTTTCTATTCAGCTTTAAAACTATAAATTAACTAAGTTAAGCATATTGCACTTATAATTAAAAGTGAGATAAAATGCCTGGTGAATCAGACTCTATTCCAAAATAGATGTTTTATATATAAACATCATATACTTCCTTTTTTTTCTTTAAAATTTATAATTTTTTTTACAATTAATTTCTAACCAAAATGTACACTGAATGGTCTAATTGGTTTACTTTAATTTTTATTATATCCAATTTATGTAAATAATTTAATAATTTTTGGCGGTTACAAAGGAGGATATTTAAATCCTAAAACTTGTTGACTGTGTAAATTTTATTGAAGTTTAAATAAACTTTTTAAAATTAGAATGTGTAAGAGAAAAAAGTGATTTGGATTCGTAATCCAAATTTGACTTCTAAGTATAGGTTAAAAACATTTAAATTTATATATAAGGTGGTTAAAATGCCTGGTCAAGCTGGCGGTATACCCTAAACTGGTGTTTTTTATAAGAGCACTCCAAGATAGTGTTTTTATAAAAGTATCATATATTTTCTTTTCTTTTTCCTTTAAAATTAATTGTTTCTTGATTGTTTATTGTTAGAGTAAATGTTTTGATTTCAGGTTTATATGTGTTAAATATTTCATATACTTCCTTTTCTTTTTCGCTTTTGCAAAAAGCATACACTGAACGCCCTAATTGATTCATGCTTGCTCCTATAATATCCAATTTGTGTAAATTGTTGAGTAAATCCTTTGTTTTATCTAAATTTAAAATCTCCATAATATGTGTATTTTCTGCAAATTGGTATGATACTTTAACAAAATTCTTATAATTGGGTTCTAATAATAATTTGTTCAAAGCAAATTTACCTGCTTCCTTTATGTTTGAGCTTAAAGTCTTATCTGATAATATCGATTTGGTTTTTATCGTTCCAAAAGAGCCACAAATTACTAAAAGATCGTTTGGACTTTTTAAACGCTCGTGATTACAAGGATAACCAGGTTCTTTTAAAACGCACAAACCTCTTCCTAATTGACCACAAACAGTACCTAATCCCGTTTTATTAATAACCTCAGCAATGTGAGCTACCCTTCCGCTTTCTAAATTAGTCAAGTTTAGGTTCAATAGTTTATTCAGTCCAAAAATCGTTCCTAGTGCTCCTGAACCACTTGCTCCGTACCCACAGCCAACGGGTAAATCAAAAAAATGTTCTATTTTTACATTAATGGGGTAATCAATCAGTTTTCTAATATAATCGAATACGAAATATGTTGTTTCTGCTTTATTATCTAATTTTTCTTCATTAATATAAATTGTACACTGACTTTGCTCTTCTTTTTCGAGCTTTTTACAAGATATCACCGTTTTCCCTACCCCACTTACGTTAAACCCGGCTCCTCGAGAGCCAATTTCTTCTGGATTTTTAATTGGAATCCCGTTTTTTTTATCTACAATTTCAAAAAAACCCGAAATTCGGTGGGGAACTTCAACAATAATTTTATTTGTATTACTTACCATACCCATTAAATATTTACTTGACCCAATTTAATTATATATTAATTAAAAAATAAAAGTCAATTATAGTTTATTATGACAAAGAATATTGTGATAAAGTTTGGGGGCTCTCTTCTGTTTTCTGAAGGGGGAACTATAAATTATGAGAAAATTACCGAATTTTGCGATTTAATAAAAAACGACAAAAATTACGATTCAATCATTATCGTATGTGGGGGAGGAACAATCGCTCGACAATACATTAAAGCAATAAGAGAATTTACTGAGAATGAAATATTATGTGATTTGATAGGAATTGATATATCGCGAATAAACTCCCGATTAATAGTAGCTAACATGAAAGAGTTTGCTTATCCTCAAGTTCCAGAATCATTTAAAGAATTATCGACAGCGATTATTACTAGTAAAATTGTAGTTATGGGTGGATTACAACCGGGACAATCAACAACTTCCGTAGCTATTCAAGTAGCAGAATTTTTAAAAACGGCGCGTTTAGTAATTCTCACTGATGTTGATGGCATTTACGATAAAGATCCAAAAGTATTTGATGATGCAAAATTATTGAGAGAACTTAATTATGATTCCCTTCAAAAAATTATTTTAGAAATGTCCGGAGATAAGCAAGCTGCGGCTGGGGAATATAGGATTTTTGACGCAGTTTCTTTGCAGATATTAAAAAGAAGTAATGTGGTTGTATCGGTAATTTCAGGCTCGAACTTAGACCAGTTTAAAAAATTATGGAATAACGAAAAAGCGAATGTAGGCACAACAATTACGAAATAACTCTTTTTTATAATAAAATATTAAAATTTAGCACATTTTTCTAACATAGTAATTAAAAACTTAACACTTGAGTAAAAAGAGAATGTCTCAATCTACTTGGAAAGACCAGATTAAAAAAAAATGGGGACCTCATAGTCATTGTCCTATTTGCGGAAAAGCGATGCCAACAGATAAACAATTTTGTAGCCAAACCTGTCAAGATAAATACCACGGCACCCAAAAAAAGCAGAAGAAAAAAAGCAGAATTCAAATGATATTCATGTTTGGTATGATGGCGGTTGTTTTCATATTCATGTTTCTTTTCACACCGTAAAAATCAAGGAAAATTGTCCTTCCCTTTTCTATTTAAAATAACTCGATAAATAGCGCTTTAGGATTGCAGGGATAGCCAAGCGGTCAACGGCGGTGGACACAATCGAGAGCACATAATTTGTTCTTGAGCCACACTCAAGATCCATTGACATAGGTCTACAGGGGTTCAAATCCCCTTCCCTGCATCTTTAATATTAACAAAATGATTAGAAACACGCAATTGTATTTCTAAAATATTCATTTCTTCATTTATTTCTGAGAAATTTCAATTAACGCTTCCTTCAGTAATTCCATTAAAGGTTTGGTAATCCCTTGATCTTCTTTGATGTGCTTTAAAAAAAGTAGCAGCAATACGGGCTCTTTAAGGTCGGAAGAAATCTTTTCAACGATAATTTTACTTAAAATTTTACTTTGAACTCCAAATATTTGGTGAGACGCAGAAGAAGTTTTCACATTCTCAATTATAGAAGGGATTCCTAATGTTACGGTTCCGATACCCATACCTTCTTCATCGGAAATAAGTACTAAATAACTTTTCACTAATTTAAAAATAGAGACATATAAAAAAATACTGTCAATTTGTTTCTTTTTTTCAATAAGTGGTTTCATTTTAAGATATCACCTTAAATGTAAAAAAAAGTGTTTTAAATCCCAATTTCTTTAATGGCTTCACTTACTTCGTAATTCTTATGAACAACTAAATATAGTGCTTTTACAACTTTTGTAGGATCTTCTGCTTGAAACACATTTCTTCCGTACGCAACGCCTGCGCCGCCAACTTCTATGGATTGTTTAGTTACTTCTAAAAGCTCTCTCACACTTGCCTTTATACCTCCGGCTATAATAACAGGCGCCATACATCCTCTTACAACTTCTTTAAAAGAATCAGGATCTCCAGTCCAATTTGTTTTTACTAAGTCTGCTCCGAGTTCTGCAGCAACTCTTGCGGCGATTTTAACGACTTGAACATCGTACTCGCTATCAATATTTTCTCCACGAGGATACATCATTGCCAAAAGTGGCATCCCAAATTCTCTACACTCGCGTGAAATGTTTCCCAAGATTTCTAACATTTCTGGATCAGTTTTTGTTCCAATGTTAATGTGTAGAGATACACCATCAGCACCCAACTTTACTGCCTCCAATACATTATTTACTAAGACTTTGTAATTTGATTCTGGGCTTAATGATGTCGATCCTGATAGGTGTAGTATCAATCCAATATCCGGACCGTATCCCCTATGCCCATAAAGTGGAATCCCAACATGTCCTAAAACCGCATTAGCGCCACCTAAGGCAATTTTGTTAACAATTTCTCCTAAATTTCTCTCTATTCCTTTAATAGGTCCTAATGTTAATCCATGATCCATAGGAATTATGATTGTTCTTTTTGTTTCTCTATTAAATATTCTTTCTAACCTAATACTTTTGCCTATGTAACCAGAAATAGTTTATTCACCAATAAATCAATGATTTTATAATTAAATTTAACTATAGAATATATATTATAATAGTTAGCATTTTTTTAATTCTTTTAAATCAAATTCGTTATTAAAATTGAATGTTAGAATCTAAGGACGATCATTCGATTAAAGAAAATAATGGAAATATTAATTGCTATAATTGTGGCAGTAAAGTTGCTAATATCAATCTTAAAAATTGTATAAATTGTAATACCGTATTAAATCCAAACGATTTAAAGTGGAGAAACAGTTTTATTTATTTTATCAGCTTACTATGCTTAATTCCTATCCTAATAGCGATTGTTTCTAGCTTCCTATCCCAACCTTAATAGCTCTTGAGGTGACATTTTTATTCGTAGCTATAGTTCAACGTTTTAATAATTAGAGTTTAAATTTGAAACCATGACAGGCATAATTATTCAGGAGAAAATACTACATCGGAAATCCGCTGCCTACGTATGTCAAAATCATGATCAAGATGAAGTGTAATACAATGTTGATCCTTATTATGAGAATTACTATGAATGTAGCTTATTGGAACAACAGGCAAGTCAGATTTAATAACATATTTTTTAGGGATAGGTACTGGAATTATTTTTCTACATCGTTCGCAATTTACTAGAACAACTTTAATTTTATCTGATTCTAAGCTTTTCATTTGTTTTAAAAGATCAGCAGACAGCCCTGGAGAATTAATCGTTAGTTTATTCTTCTTTTTTGGTGATTCTGGAATTAAAGGGACTCCTAATTCGACATCTTCTGCAGCTGAGAAATCTAAATCTGATTTATCACTATTTTTCTTAATAAGAGATTCTTTCGGATTTTTCTTTTTTTCTCTGGATAATTTGGGATCTGACTTGGGAGTCGTATCTTTGACTACTGTAGGTTTTTTATTGTTTTTCCTTGGATTTTCCAATAATATCACTATATTTGATATTTAATTTCTATAACAATATTGCTCGTAAATCTTTTATTTCTTTGTACATAAGCTCGTGAGACCCTAGACTCCAAAAATCTGCCTTAGCTCAGAATATATTTTTGAAAGCTCTGATATGATAGGTGTGTTGTTTTGCTGAAGATAATAATTAATGTATCCCGAAAGACCCTCACTGTCTTTAATCCATTCTAAAAACGACTGAACCTCTCCCTTCAGTTGAGGATCTATGTTGGCTCCGACACTTGGTTGAGTTTTTCCACCAGCAGTACCTAATTGGGAATTTGGATCTTTATAACTTTGTTTTGAGCTTAACTCTGAAACAGCTCTTGCTGTATCCATAGTAGCCCCCATTGGTTCCCCATCGGGCTCGAGGTAAATAAGTATTTTATGTTCCTCGTCTTTCGCCCCAATAATGTGTCCTTCACCTCGAATTGAAGTAGCAACTAGTCTTTCTGACGTACACTGAAGAACTGAATATTTCACGCCTGAAAGTATTACGAATTGCGCGTTCATACTATTCCAGCTAGAAATTACTTTACCGACTTCTGAACTAATATCCCAGTTGTCTGTTGTGTAAAGAATATTGTTACTTCCTTGAACTACAGCAGCGGCAATAATACTTGGATCTTTTTGTATTAAATTGTAAACAACGGTAGCTGGATCAGTTGACATTTTTTTCTCCAATTTTTTCGATTAAAATATCCTATACAGATTTAATAATAATTATAGTATAAATATAATTAGAAAAAATGTATTAAAAATTTGTGGTTAATGGTCTATTCATCTTTTGATGCCTTAATATTGATTTTTCCAAACTTGGGTTTATGTTGAACTGCACTACGGTAAGTGTATGAATTGTTCATAGAACTATTTATCTTTTCGAATGTCAGTTTATTACGCGAAAACATTTTATGCTCTAAGTCGTTTTTCCTTTGTGCATTAAAGTGATCTTTTAAGGAACCTTCATCTCTAAACATTTTCCCACACACAGCACAATTGTAATATTGTTCTCCTAATAGACCCTTAGGTGTTTTAACAACAATTGGAAATTTTTTTTTCCCCCTCAATAATCCACTATTTTTCCGACAATTATGCCTTACTAATTTTCCATACGGGGGGTATTGAAAAAACATTTTACTTCCATGAGTACATTCCCAGTATAAAACATCAGCACCACACTTTTTACAAACTGTTTGAAATGATCGAAGATAACAGTGTTTTCCGTGACTTTTATAAAAATGTCGCATTATATAATTAGAAATTTCTAACTTATTAAAATTTTTCGATGAAATGGTATAACCTAATTTTTTAAAAGAGGATTTTTATTAACTGATAAATCCATAAAACGCAAACATTTAAATGTATGATTTTAATTATAGGAATTAAGGATTTGAACTTTATGTGGGTATAAGTAATTGGATCTTTCAATGCCTCAAAATAATTTAAATTTATGCCCAGAATGTGGGAATGGAAATTTAATTTCTGATAACGCAAGGGGCGAAATAGTCTGTAATGTATGTGGTTTAGTTTTAACACAAAAACTTATTGATTCAGGTCCAGAATGGCGAGCTTTTTCCTCAGAAGAAGCAAATAGAAAAGCTAGAGTAGGAGCACCAACAACATTGACGCTTCATGATAAAGGACTAAGTACTATGATTGGTTGGAAAAATAAAGACGCTTTTGGTAAGAGTATAAGCCCTAAAATGAAAGCCGAAGTCTACCGATTGAGAAAATGGCATGTTCGAACGAGAACTAACAAATCAATAGATAGGAATTTAGCTTACGCAATGAACGAGTTAGATCGATTTTCATCGCAATTGAGTGTGTCAAGAGAATTAAAAGAATCTGCAGCTCACATCTATAGAAAAATGGCCCATAAGAATCTTATACGTGGAAGATCAATTGAAGCAATGTTAATAGCATCTATTTATTTATCATGCAGATTAAATAATATACCTAAAACTCTCGATGATTTTACCGAGTTTGCTTTAGTTGATAAAAAAAAAATAGCTCGATGTTATAGGTTAATTTTAAGTGAATTGAAGGTAAATATTCAAGTTTCTTCACCGATTAATTTTATTCCTCGTTTTTGTGCTGAATTAAACCTTTCGGGTAGAACTCAAAACCGAGCTGCGGAATTATTGAAATTAGCTAAAAAATATCACTTAACCGCTGGAAAAGCACCAACAGGTTTAGCTGGAGCTGCGTTATATGTAGCAGCAATACAAGAAGGAGAAAGGAGGACTCAGAAAGAAATTTCATTAGCTGCTGGTGTTACTGAAGCTACCATTAGGAATAGATATAAGGAAATGGTAAATCACTTAAGGTTTGACTTAAAACCCTAAAGAGTATTGAAAATCAGATAGCAATAAAATTTGTCTAGAATTAGCGAATTTTAATCCGTTTTATTACATCAGGGCGTTTTTTGTATAATATACGAAATCCACAGTGAGAACATTTTATCCCTGGAAGTGCGTTTAATTCTTTTTTAGAGACTTCTTTTCCACAGCTTTTTCGAGCACAAACGTATTTCATAATTTTTATAATTAATTAAAGTTAAAAAATTTTTCGCACATAATTAAAAATGCTGATAAAATTCCTTAAAATATAGAATTTGTTAATAAAATAAATAGGATTATATGTATAGTGACTTTCTCTTATCCTCAGTATCAACAAACTGAAATGTGTTTAAATCTTTTTCCAATTGGTCTCTTTTATTTTGTAGATTTTTAGTTATATCCTCTATATTATCAAGTGAATATTTCTTTTTAATTGGTAAAGCAAACGATTTCTTAAGCATCTCCAAAAGTGTTATTGACGCCTTTAAATCAGTTATATCTTCATTCACCATAGCGATGTTATCTGTTTCTGCTAAAAGAACTATTCCGTCTAAATCAAACCGTGCTTTTGCTAGTGTAGGGATTAAACCATTAGCACCAATAATTACCCCTTTTTGAATCTTATCACAATTGGTTCTAGCCAGAAATTTCTGTAATAAATCTCGGTTTGTCGAACTTGCGTAAATTTTTGGAATTTTTGTATCGATTTTACGACTATTTACTGGGTATGCTCCTAGGGCTATTATCAACTTGACTTTACATTGAAATATAATTTCCGAAAGGAAATTTGAAATTCTATAGATACCTTTAGGTGTTAAACTCTGAGCGTCAGCAGTAATTAAAAAAATATCCCTTTTTTGTTCAGGATCTTTCCAAAATAAAATCTCTGCTTTAGGAGCGGATAGCATACTATCGTCCACTATAGCTCCCGCTGGATAATCATCAAATATAAAATCCATTAAGTTTTTAGCGTCTAATTGTCCTATTAAAGAATCAATAGCAAATTTTCCGACATCGGCTATTCCTGGCATGCCTAAAATACATATTGGATCATTAAAATCTTCCTCGTTAAAATCAAAATGTTTAATTATTCTTATCCCAGACTCTGTCATTTTTTTAGCTTAACTACTATTATTATATGATATAATAAGAGTCTTTATTATGTCTTTAAAATTAATGTGTTATCCTAATAGACACACAATTTACCGTAAAAGTAATACATTCATAATATCACAAAAATTTTATTTTCTAATGTATCATTAAATATATCGGATTTCGTACCGACCATATTTAATTTTTTTTAATCATTTAGAAGTGACTGAGCTAAATTATGCATGTCTGAAATGCGGGGCATGTTGCCACGAAATTGAATACAAAAAAAGGATCCCCTTGTACCCTGAAGAGGCGAATTTCTTAATTGAAATAGCCAAAAAACGAGGAATAGCTTTAAAGATTATAGAAGACTTAGTTTTTCTTGATATGTTAAATAAAAAAATTTTAGTTGTGACATACAAAATATTATTCGAAAAAAAAATTAATGGATGCCCTTTCTATGACGATAATTATGGTTGTACAGTTCACGATACAAAACCGTTAGCATGTAAAGCATATCCTTTGGCTTTAAAACAAGTAGATGCTTTTAATTTTCAAATCAGAGTTGATCCATTATGTCATTATGTAATAAAGCACTATGATCTACTAAAAAATGCTAGTTTCTCAACTATGAAAGAAATTTTTAAAAACGAATATCCAAATGCACAAAACCATTTAATAAAAAATAAAAATTTAATGTTGAAAATTAAGCAACTTGAATTTGAAAAAAAAATTAAGATATCTAGACAAATAAGTATAAAGGACTTTAATAAATATTTGAAAGAGTGGGAAAGGGAAGAATTAACTACAAATTAAGAATTGATCCTATTATGAAAAAATTTATATCTTTACTCTCAGGTGGTTTGGATAGCCCAATCGCAGCATACTTAATGATTAAAAAAGGTTTTACTCCTGCTTTTCTCTCGTTTTTAACTTCAGATGATTACGAAGATTCTATGAAAAAAAAAGTTATAAAAATTGTAAAAATCTTATCAAAGTTTACAAACGATGAATTGAAAATATATTTCATTATCCACGATAATAATTTAGACGTTTTTAAAGAATTTTGTGATAGAAAATTAACGTGTGTTTTATGTAAGCGATTAATGTTAAGAATAGCTAAGAAATTAGGAGAATTAAATCAAACTAATATAATAGTTACTGGTGACATTTTAGGAGAACAAGCAAGTCAAACTCTAGACAATTTATATGCCTATAACAACATTATCTCTGGTTGTGTAATGTTAAGACCGTTAATAGGATGTGATAAACAAGAAGTAATCGATTTAAACAAGCAAATAGGGTCCTATAACGCCTCTTCAGAATCCTCAGCAGGATGCACTTTTAACCCTCAATACCCTGAAACTCATGCGAAACCTGGCGAAGTCCTCAATTCCGAAAAAAAAGTAAATATTGAGGCGTTGATAACGAAATCGATTAAGAACGCAGAGATTTTAAAATTTTAAATCTAAATCATCAATAAATTCATTAAATTCATTATCTTCCAGTTCAGATTCTTTAAAATCAGGTAATTTCTCACAGATTACTTGAGCTAATAAATGTTTACAAAACGGCCTTCTTCTTTGAATCACTACGGCTTTATAAAAGTCTTGACAAGAGCAGTATAATTTTGGATATATCAAATATTCGTCATTTTCTCCCAAAGCTATCCAAACAACTCTCCTCGAAGGGTTAAAAGTATATTTTGTTATACCTCTTTTTATTACCTTTAAAACCTTGTTGACTTTGTCAGGAAAATTGCTATCAATGAAATTCAACAATTCTTCATCAATAACGCCTTTCTTTTCAGCCATCAAAGATATATCAAATAATAAATCTTTTGACATTTGATTATCATATATTAATTATACTTGATAAATAAAAAGGATATTAAGATTGAACCATATTTTATATTTTCCAACAAGATATTTCCCCGCTATTTCGGGTGCAGAATTTTACCTCCAAAGCATAGCAGAAATTATGAATTCGAAATACAATTATACGGTTGATGTTTGCACATCCACAGCAATAGATTTTAAAGGTTTAAGGCATGCTGAGGGTAAAACTATAAGCCCCGGAGATAAATATTATGATCGCATCAACAACTTAAAAATTTCACGTTATCCAATAAATTACAATATAAATATTGATGAAAAACTTCACGCGATTAAAAATCTCTCATCTTATAGAATATTACAATTGTCAGATGAATGTTTGATAGAATTCTTAAAAAACGGACCGTATTTGGATAGTTTGATTGAAAAAATGAAATTACCAACAAATTTTTCTCCCGATTTAATTCATACGACCTTTTTTCCCTACTTCAACTTATTAATTGCATTAATGCTTGGGAAAATTCTAAATAAACCAACTGTTTGTACTCCTTTTTTCCATTTTTCAAATCCACGGTATCATAACAAACACCTTGTCGAAGCCCTTGAAAAATTTGACACTATAATCGCTTGTACGGCTTTAGAGAAAAAAGTGTTAACGAAAACACTAGGTATTTCAGAAAATAGAATAAAAATAATTTCAATGGGAGTAAATTTCAAGAAATTTAATCAATCTTCAGAACAAACCAAAAACGATTTTCGCTTTAAACGTAAATTTTTTAGAACAAATGAAAAAGACTATAAGATGGTATTATTTTGTGGATATAAAAATTTTGAAAAAGGAGCTATCTCTATCTTAAAGACAATTCCTAATATCTTAAAAAAGTTCCCTCAAGTTTATTTTGTATTTATCGGTCCTTCCACAATTGCTTTCAATAGAGAACTTTCTAAACTACGAAAGATAATCGAACCAAGGATAGTCAACTTAACTCCAGATAATTTAAAAGGATATTACGATCCAATAAAAATAGCAGCGTTTAAGGAATCAGACATTTTTCTGATGCCAAGTAGAAGTGACGCTTACGGAATTGCCTATTTGGAAGCTTGGGCTTCAGGTAAGCCTGTTATTGGGGCGAATATAGGAGCGACCCCCGAAGTTATTAGTAATAATTTTGATGGGCTGCTTGTTGAATTTAACAATTATGAGGATATTGCTAAAAAAGTAGTAACCCTCCTAAAAAACGAGCGTTTAAGTAACAAAATGGGACAAGAAGGTAAAAAAAAAGTACAAGAAAGCCTATCTTGGTATGATGTAGCAAAAAAAACCCATCAAGTTTACATGGAACTAATTCATAACTGAGATGAACAAATTGAAAAAATTATCAGGAAATCCCCATTTGATAAAAAAAGATGGGAAGTTATTGATTGGTGGTATAGAAGCAAGTGAAATTTTAAAAAACGCACGCACACCGTTAATGATTTTTTTTGCAAAAAGAGTAAAAAACAATATTAACTCTTTTTGTCGAGCATTCCAGTCAGTGTTTGATAACTTCCAGTGTTTCTATTCATTCAAAGCTAATTATCTGCCCGATATATGCAGAATTGTCCTATCGGAAGGTGTAGGTGCTGAACTAATTGGACTACCTGAATTAAAATTAGCTTTAAAGCTACAATTTCCATCAGAAAAAATTATTGTGGGTGGCCCGTATTTACCCCAAGAACTTATTGAAAAATGCATCTTGGAGAATATTAAGGAAATCGTCGTATACGACTTGAACGATGTAAATCTAATCGATTTCATTGCTAAAAAGCATAAAAAAGTTCAAGAAATTTGCCTGAGATTAAATAGTCAGAAGTTTGGAAGCAAGTTAGGAATTGACCTTGATGAATTCGAGCTTACGCTACTAAAAAAAATTAAAAATGAATATAAGAATGTAAAAATAACAACTGTATTATCTCACTATTCTACTCAAATGAATAACTTTGAGCAATTTAAGCAAAATTTAATCAATGTGCTGGAAAAAATTAAAATTTTAGTAAGGGCAGGAGTAAGAATAGAAAACATAAATTTAGGAGGCGGGTTTCCTGAAGCAGCTATTATGCCCGAACTCCAATTGATTGAGATAGCTAAAAAAATAAAATTAATTTTAACTAATTTTGACATCAAATTTGAAAACATCTATTTTGAACCAGGACGTTATTTTGTTGGGGATGCTGGGATATTTATAGCAAAAGTTATAAGGGTATATAAAGATAGATGGATTTTCTTAAATATTGGTAATCATATATGTCCCAAGTTCGCTAAAGCTTCTTTAAGATTTTACAATATAACTCGAATAAATGACCCTCATAAATACAAAGCCTCTATCGCTGGAATTGTACCCACCGATCAAGATGTCTTAGCTAAAAATTACTTTTTCACAAAAAAATTAGAAGAAGGAGATTTTGTAATGATTACTAACGTTGGGGCATATTGTTTAACCTTTTCAAATCGATTCCCTTATCTTCTCCCCGAAATATCTCTAATAGAAGATGGAAATATCACTCAAATTTTCGATCCACTCGTACACCACGATTTTTCTTTAAATTAAAGCAATATTTCTTGATGTGTGCGTAATATGTGAATATTATATTCATTCTAATTTTTTATTTATATTATTTCTATAACGAAAATATAACAAAGCGTCGTTTTAAATGGAATCTCTAATAAGGAATGCTAAAAAAAGAGAAGTAGTAAGACCAGCCCGAGAAAATTTTGGCTACGCGAATATAAAAATCGTTGGATGCGGGGGAGCCGGTAACAATACTGTCAATAGGTTAATGAAAATAGGAATTCGAGGGGCAAAATGTGTGGCTGTAAATACAGATCTTCAACATTTAGAAAGTGTGGAATCTCACATAAAATTGTTAATTGGAAAAAATTTAACAAGGGGATTAGGTGCTGGAGGTAATCCAGACGTAGGAAGGGCAGCTGCAGAAGAGTCTCGTGAAGATTTAACTAAAATACTTAGAGAATCTAACTTAGTTTTTATAACTTGCGGAGAAGGGGGTGGGACGGGAACCGGTAGTGCGCCTATTGTAGCAGAAATAGCCAAACTTGAAGGGGCTATAGTCGTTGGAGTAGTTACTTTACCTTTTGAAACCGAAATTGGACGCATTAATAAAGCACAAATCGGTCTTAACGAATTAAAAAAATATGCCGACACATTAGTGGTAATAGATAATAACCGCCTTTTAGATATAGCACCAGACCTACCCATTATCGAGGCGTTTAGCGTTGCAGACGAAGTATTAGCAACTATGGTCAAAGGAATAACTGAAACGATTTCGCTCCCATCACTGATTAACTTAGATTTTGCCGATGTTAGAACCATTTTAAGTACTGGAGGGGTTGCTATAGTCGGAGTAGGAGAGTCTGGTGACAAAAATAATCGTGTAGAAGACGCTATTGAAGATGCTCTCAATTCACCGCTGTTAGACGTATCTATTGACGGTGCAAAAGGAGCTCTGATTCATATATGTGGAGGAAACGATATGACTTTAGCCGAAGCAAATTCAGTTGCAAAGAAAATTTCCGAAAAGATGGATGTAAACAATGCTATGGTTATTTGGGGTGCTCGTGTAAACGACGAATATGACGGCTACCTAAGGGTTATGCTCCTTATTACAGGTATAAAATCACCACAGATTTTTGGAAAAAAAATCTCAAATATTTCTTCTTTTAAAGAAAATGTTTTACCTAAGAATCTTAACGAAAGCAAACTTTCTAACGATATCCTAAATATCAGAGAGCTCTCTATGGACTGAAATATTTTTTCTCCTCCTTTTTAAATCTCTTTCTAAAAACAATTATATGAATGATAAATTCAGCGTAAAAACTCAAAACGAAGTTAATTCAATTTTAGAGAGATTAGACGGGTGGAAAAACTTGTTTTTTTTTGAAGTGAAGTATTTTTATGAAGGGTGGGCGATCTATATGAGAGAGAAGAACACATATCCAAGAAGCCTTGTGATATTTAAATCGTATTCTGACGATTATTACTCTATTAAAAGTTTTGAAATTCATTTCAGTGAAAAAAAGGAAACTTATCAAGAGCTTTATATTAATGAGAAGATTGACACGGTCCAGCAACTACAATCTGAAATTAAAGAAATTATATACGGGAAAGATATTTTAGATTCAATTACAAAATTAAATTTAAATACTTAAATTTGGACGATTTAATCTTAAAATTGAGGTTTGTACATTTTTC
This sequence comes from Promethearchaeia archaeon, assembly GCA_029856125.1. GTDB lineage: Archaea > Asgardarchaeota > Lokiarchaeia > Sigyniarchaeales > SOKP01 > SOKP01. Next base: position 141,818 of record JAHQWJ010000080.1, read on the forward strand.
GGAATTCTTCTTTCTTCTTATCGTTATATTTATCTTCTAAATATCTCAGTACAGAGTGGTGAGGCATTCCACTTAACAACATATTTACTGCCTTTCTCGATATTTGTAGATTGTCATAGTCAGATATAATCGAAACTGTTTTTCCATAAACAGAAACATAACTCTCAGCAAACCTTTCTATAGCCCTTCTCATCTCACCATTTCTACCAATAATTCTACCTTTTAATCTTTTTATTTTCTTCTCAGATTTTCCTAACAAATCGTATAAATTAAAAACTTCTATGTCAAAAGTCTCATCTAATAACTTCATAGCTTTTGTTGGATTAAATCCTCTATTGATAGCGTTCAAAATTTTTTCAGCAATAAATGTATTAAGGACCCCGTAGTTCGGGTGTTCAATTACAGGTTTTACTTCGCAATCTCCCGTTTTGCTGTCTAAATTAATCTGTACTCCCAAAGCATCTTCTAAATCTTTTTTCGTTTCACCGTTTTTTCCGATTAGTACAGCAATTCGATTTTGTCCTATTTTCATGTTCCTAATTTAAATTATATGTTTTCAACAACATATATTTATTCTTTTATCTATTCTAAGTTTATAACTTCATAGTAAAAGTCTTCTCGATTTGGTACTTCTACTCCTATCGTCTCAAAATAATTAAAAATATTTGTGATGTCCCTTACCAACAATATTTCTGCTTTTGGATGATGTATTGTTACTGCTTGCGATATGTCAATTATTACCGGTTTTTGATTGTGGTATAATATATTAAATTCAGATAAATCTCCATGTACTAAAGCAGCTTTTTGATATAGATTTTTAATAAAATAGAGGACTTCGTTTAATAATTTAATAGGTTTTTTAGGAGATCTAATATCTTTGAGTTTGGGTGCTGGAATCGAGCCGAAACCGATGTAATCCATTATTAAAATATTATTTTTTATATGAAGCGGTTCAGGTACATTTAGACCCACTTTGTAAGCTCTTTTAAGATTTTTAAACTCTTTGCTCGCCCATAGATATATTATTTTAGAAACATTATTTGGTATTCTTTTAAACCGAGGATCTCCGATAATGTAATTTCTCATCCATTTTGAAGTATTTGTATCAATTTTATATATTTTTACCGCGTATTCTTTATTATTTTGACCATAAGCAAGATACACATTAGCTTCTTTACCCGCGGAAATTATCCCTTCGATACGGCTTAAAATTCCAGATTTTAATATTTTACTAACTTGCAAATACATTCTTTCATCAAAAACAGAATCCACAGTGGCTCGTTTCTTTGTTTGATCGATTTTTTTAACGCGTTTTGAATCAATCCGCTTTTTCACTAAATCGTCTATATTTTTATCAAAGATCTCTTCCTTATTATTGCTATTAACCTGATTATCGAGTTCCTCTTCTTCACTCTGCCCCTCTTCGGTATTACGTTTTCCCAATTAATCCCCCTCCTTAATAGGAATTAAAGATATTTTATTCTTAAAAAAAAAAGTAAAGTTCTTAACATGCTTAGAACTGTTTTCATCTCTTAGTACGACCTTATTCTTAGTGATATTTTCAACTACATATGTGACTTTATTGATTATAACAGCGTCGTTTTTCTTAAATGGTAAAAATTTTATAAGGGCTTTTAACCTATAAATTCCTCTTCCTTTTTGAGAATCTCTGCCCACTAACTTTTTTGTTCGATTTAAAATAAAGGTAAAATTCGCTCTCATATGTGATATAATTCGGTTCATCAACTCATTTGTACTTAAATAGAGATCCACACCAAGATTTTGATCTTCTATTTTTGAAATATACTGAGTCTTATTTTTAGCAAAAAGGTTTTCAACGAAAAACGATATCTGACTTAAAGCTTCTTTAATAACTCCAAATTGAGACTTATCGGTCACCCTCAATTGGAGGATCGAAATGTAATACATTCCTGCTCTTAAGTTAGTACAATTTTTACATAAATCATAATCAATGTTCAATTTTAGGGTATGTTGATGTGAAATCTTTTGATCTTCCCTTAATTTTCCCAATATCGTAACATCCATAGAAGTTAATAAATCTCGCGAAGAGTATACGAGCGTATCGAATGAGAAAGAGAATAATATCATATCTTGTTTTACATAACTTTTTAATAAAAAGCGAATTAATGCTGCTTCAATGATTTTGAACAAATCTTTATTTTCAGAATCTATCCAATCCTCTTTTTTAGCGTAATTTTGGCAATCAATACATAACTTAAATCTATAATTATTAGGCAACTCAAATAATGGATTTTCCTTTAAATAACAGTTAAGACACATTCCAAAGTGAGGTGCAAATTCATCGATTACTTTACCGCATATAGCACAAAATCTGTGAGGCATTAAAACATCATTTTCATAGCCATTGGAATATTATTTATTTTTCTAACTCCTTCTTTGGGAAGTATTTTCTGAACTATAGCCATGTTTGTTATATTTTCTCCAACGATATTAAAGTATGCCGCTTCTCTTAATATTTCAATCGCCTTGTCGATAGCTAGAAGATCTCCTCCAAAAAAAGTAGAAGCGATCTCAAGTCTTAAATTACCTTCGGTAAAAATTTGATTTAATAAAGCTTCGTCGCAACAAGCGATTGTTTCCATGTCGTTATGTCTATGGATTTTAAGATATACTTTCATTTTACACTCATTAACAGATAGTTATTTCTCTTTAATTTCTTCTCTCGCTCCGCAAGCTGTGCATTTAAGAAAAATCTTTTTACCTTCTTTTTGAATGTCCGTATCTGGTTTATTGCAGATTTTACATAATACATAAGTCTTTGAGTAAACTTCAATGAGTCTGTTTAATACTTGTTCTTTGTAAATACCTTTTAAAAATAATTGTTGCCCTCTTATTTCTCCCATAGTTCCGACTTTTTTTAGAAATACTCCTATAAAATGCTTTCGATCCCTATTCAAAATATTGATGATTCTGTTAAAGTTTGTAATGTATGTGTTTTTTGCTTCAAATCTTATTTGAACTTTAGGTATCTCAAACCTAGATAATTTCTTTACATTCTCCGGAATGTTTTCATAGGCTCTATCAATTAAGTCGTCATAATTATTTATATCCATTTCATTCAACCTGTTCTTAATATTTCTACAATGTTCAATAATCAACCTTACAAAATTAATTTTACGATTTTGAGAACGAAATCAGCAATAAAGAGTAATCTTGTGAGTGATGTTAATTAATAACTTTGGTAGATATTTTCTTCCGTTGGATAAATCCTTGATTCCATAACCAAATCATTAATATACGTTCTTAATTTGTTTTCAGGAATATTCGTTCTTTGTTGTAATTCCTCAAGACTTATTCCGTTCCCGTCTTGTGAATACTCATAAATTATTGTAAAAATCTCCTCTTTATTTTTATCTACTTTAGGTGTTTTAGTTTCACTAAACAATTTTTCTACATCGATTTCGCTCGGAATATCGTCGAAAAATGTATCTTCTTCTAACTCAAGGCCGGATACAGTATCTTCAGGAATCTTATGGAGATCTCCAGATTTGATTTTTTTAATTACATCCGCTTCTCTTAACAAAGCATAGTTAGGATTTTTAATTTTCTTGATAAAGGTGATGCTGTTAATTTGAACTTTATCACCATAAAACCCAACCCACCCTAATACATCAACTAACACTCCTTTATCTATATCTCCATAATTTTCTACATCTACATTCCACTTTACAGCAGAAATGATGCCTGTGCCGTCATCAAGTTCAAATCTTAAATTGGTGTTAATTTCTTCAGTTGGAGAATCAATATCGGTACTTCTCTTACTCATAAATTCCTCTCGATTGGTGATTGTAGCAACAATTCTAACTCTTTTAAGAGTTCCAAAGATAGTATATAACGATTTCTCAGTAACATTATACTTACCTTCTAACAGATGCTTTATCCAACACCGAATTGGTGGCGTAAATTCGTAGGATCCTGCGTTACTCATAATTAAAACTTTTTTTATTTTTTTATATTATCTTTAAATTATATCGCATAAAGAAATGATTATTAAATGCTAAATATGACCTAATAAATCTAAATTTTATTCTTTTATAATTTCTAAAATCAAAGAGGTTATATGCTTTCAAACCACTATAGAAAATTTTAAGAGATTGTTAAAAAAGCTAATGAGTTTATCAATAATAAGAGGATGGTAGCGGGGGTTCGATTTGAACGAACGATCTCAGGGTTATGAGCCCTGCGGCATAAACCAGGCTAGCCCACCCCGCTTAGGGTTTTTTATGAGTATCACTCTTAAAATATAAATCATATAATTATTTTTTCTATTAATTTCTTTTCATTTTTAAAGCGGATATTGGTGGTGTTTTTTTAGAACAATATATATTAACATGTAATTATTTAAAATAAACACACAAATTTATCGAAATGTCTAATTCTCATTCAAAAAGCTTTTTTGGGCAGAATACGGGGATAATTGTTAGCAGTTCTTCAAGCTCAGATCCATTTATGTTTATCCATTGCTTTAAAAAAAAACCTGACGGAGTTTGGGAAAAACCTTCATCTAGCGAGGGCAAAGCGGTTAAATTTTCATTAGAAGAGATCGTAATGATCTTAAGAGTTTTGAACCATGAAACTAATAAATGGCAATGTCAACACATCTTTAAAGATAAAGAAACCTCCGTATTTTTTAATTGGGAAGATAATAATTACGATGTTCTTTGGATTAATGTAGGCAAATACTCAAAAAGGCTCAATTTAGCTCAAACTGAAATTTTCCGACTCCTTTTAACCCACTTCCTTGATGAAAAAATAGTCTATTCTACCTTACAAAAGAAAAGAAGTACAGACAGTATAAAGAAACACAATCAAAAAAACCAGTTCCAAACAGACAACCTTAACATCCAGTTAGACGATCAAAACCTTCCTCACCAATTTAATAAGGCAAAAAAAAATCCAAATGACATCAGTAATCTTTATGGATATATCGTAGGAGAAACGAAAAAAGCTGTATTAATTGACTTCAAAAATAAAGAAGAGTGGATACCAAAATCTGCCATTAATAACCAATTTCTTCCGGAGAAAAATGTTAAACAAAAATTTCTGATCAATAATTGGATTTTAAAGAAATTAGAATTAATTATATAGCCATTAAATACAATTTTAAAATAAAAAGAATAACCTTAATTTTTACTCTAAATTAACCTTTCTATCACATGAATTAGTAATTACAAGCGTTTTATGACCTTACTCGATCTTATTATAGATTTTTTATTAAACCCTTGGTTTATTATATCTTTAATTTTTTGGGTTATTGTGATTATTTTTGTCTTTTTACTCAGAAACAAAAAAGAAGCTTACACTTTATTTTTCCCTTTACTCGCTATGTTTAAGACCAAAAAACTCAATAACCTTATTCAAAGAATAGCGAAAAAAAGCCCAAGATTTTGGAGAGTTTTTTGGAATATGGGAATCTTTGTGTCCTTTGGATTTACAATTTATGGCTTTTACTTCTTCTTTACTAACATTGTAAACCTTATTTTTCAACCAAGCATAGAAAACGCTATTATTCCCCTTGTCCCAGGGGTTACTATCGACATACCCATTATCATGTACCTTTTATTGCCGTTATTATTTATAATGACGACTCACGAGTTTGCTCACGGCATTTCTGCTAATATTGATGGGGTAGAGATTAAATCAACCGGTGTACTCGGAGCTGGTTTGTTTTTTTTAGTTGGATTTGGCGCTTTTGTAGAAGTTGATGAGAGATCATTAAGATCGTCAAAATTTAAAAGAAATACCCGGTTTAGAATAGCTGCTGCAGGAACATATGTGAATGCTATAACTGCGGGTGTAGCGTTTCTATTAATATTAAGCTTTCCAACGATCGTTTCTCCTTTTTATGTACAAACGATTCAAGTTTATAGCGTGTTAACACCCCAGGACGGAGGATTCAATTACGAAAATCTTGAGAGTGAAGATGTCATCATTGCAATCAAACATCAAAACGATTCAGATAGTCAATTTTTAAACCTTGATTTATCTCAAGACATTAGTCTTACTTCAATACTAAGTAATTCTACTCGAGTTAAATTCGCGCTAGGAGAAAATCTAACTTTTAGTACTTACAATCCATCCAGCGATTCCTACTCTGAAAAAAATGTTACTGTAGGTCCTCGATATGATATAGGAATCCGTTACGCATATATTCCAAACGGTACAGGATTAATTATCACTTATAACTACTCGAGTAGTACTGATACAAATATTTTCATAACCAAAGTAAACGGAACAGATATTGATACCTCAAGTGGCGATACTTTAGAACTTTTGCTAACTGATTTTAATCTAAAAGCGATTAACTTAACAACTAGCACAGGAAAGGATTATATTTTAGATGTAGAAATTCTTGATGGTGGTTACATTGGTATTCAAAGTAATTCTTATTGGATGCATAAAAATGACTTTGCAAAATTTTTTACGACTAATTGGCCAGATTTTCTAATCAAAGAGCTTATATGGCTTTTTATTATATCTTTTAGTATAACTTTGTTTAATATGATGCCCCTACCCATTTTTGACGGGGACAGATTCCTAAAAGAATTAATTGATTGGATATTTGGCGAAGATTATAAATCTAAAAAGAAAAAGACAGATCGATTAATCTATAAAGGAACCGATACGGAGTGCAAATTAACTGAATACCGGGTTGAAAATGTCGAATACGTTAAAATTCTTTTGAAGGAGGATAATAAGAGCAATCAAAATAGTGAGGTCCTCTTGGGAAAAGACAATTACGAATTAGTAGACTCAATAGGAGACGGATATAAAGATACTGTGTCCGTAAAACTTCCTGATACTACGAAACTAAAAAATAATTCAGTCTTTGAAGTTTCTTTCGAATACTTGTACGATGAAAAACGAAAAATTAAAAGAATTGTTTTAAATGCGGTAAGAGTTGTAGCGCTAGGGCTCATTCTTGGGAACTTCGTGCTATCATTTTCGATATTTGGATTTGATCTTCTTGGTTTTTAACTAAATCGCTGGTGTGATTTTCATTAATAATTTTGATAGCTCCTATAATGTTTTTCTGAAAACTGGTAACTGCGACTATTGTAGTAAAAATGCTCTAGTAGTTCACAGAAAATATTCTGGCGAATTAATATGCACTAATTGTTTTACGGAAAGAATTGAGAAAAATATTTACCAGACAATATCTAAATATAAAATGCTAAAACCAAAAGATAAAATCGTTGTAGGTATTTCTGGTGGAAAAGATTCTCTATCTTTACTATATAACCTTAAACAAATTCAAGCAAATAGTTATCATTCCAATCCCATAATAGCAGTAACCATTGATGAAGGGATTAGAAATTATAGAAGCAATAGCACAAAGAACGCAATTGAATTCTGTAAACAACATAAAATTGAACACAGGATCGTATCGTTTAAAGAGGAAACCGGTAAAACCTTAGATGAGATTGTAGAATTGAAAAAGAGCTCACCTAAAAATATGTACGCATGCAATTTTTGTGCGACTCTTAGAAGAAGAATATTAAACGAAACAGCAAAAAATTTAGGCGCTGATGTCCTCGCAATGGGTCATAACTTAACAGATATAGCAGAAACTTATTTAATGAATATCCTTTTTAAAAGATTTAAGCTTATTGCTAATCAGTATCTTTTTAAAGAAGAAAATAAAGAAATAAAGAAGTACTTCGTTAGGCGAATCACTCCGCTAATGAAGATTCCTGAAGAAGAAATATTTCTCTACGCAAACCTGAAAAAAATCAATTATTACCCTTCACATTGCCCCTACAGAGAGGAAGATCCAATTTTAAGGAAACGCGTTCTAGAATTCATTCAGGAATGTAAAAAATTCAGTCCCGAAATAGAATTCAATTTGCTCAGCGGATTTTTGGAGAGTTCTGAAATCTTTTCTAAACATTATATACATGAATCCTATAATTCTTGTAAAAAATGTGGGTATCCATGTGGTAAAACAAATATCTGTTTATACTGTAAATATCTCAGTGAGTTTCGTAGCTAATTTCATTTGACGAGTTGCTCCCCGAATACTTTCAAATCATCATATTCTCTGATTTCTCCCCTAAAAAGCGGAATCTCGATTAGATTTTTTCCGAGCTCATCTCTAAAGACTTTCTGAATTTTAAGCAAATTACTAGCTTGCATCTTTCTTCTCGATCGGCAAAAATCACATAAATCTTCCTCATCTTGATATAATTGATTCACAACAATATTTGAAACAGGAATATTATATTTTAATAGTTCGCTTAAAAGGCGTCCCGTCTCTGAAATAGCCATTTCTTCTGGTATCATTACTACAACAAACGAATTTTTCTTTGGGTTAGTAAGATCATCCCGTGCTCTAATGATTGAATCTTTTAATCTCTCTAAAACTTCCAAAGAATTATCTTTTTGTTTTTCCCCGCTTGTAAAAAGACTCTTCATCATTCCCATAAGATTTCCTAATTTTAATCTCATCTTCAATAGTTTACCTATCCAGCCTGATAATGTTTCTGGAAGGCTTAAAAATCTCAGAGTATGACCCGTTGGTGCCGTGTCAAATATAACTAAATCGTAATCGTGATCAGTCTCTATAAATTCTAAAACCTTTAATAACGCGAAAGCTTCGTCTATCCCCGGAGGGCTCATCGAAGTAATATCTTGTAAATCTTCCATCATTGGCAATCCACTCATTATATCTGGCATTTCCATTCCTTCTACCGGGCTCATACCAGTTAAACCTTTATATTCTGACATATCCGCTTTAGGGTCTATTTCTAAGGCAGTTAAACGTTTTACACCAGGTATTTTTGTTGGTTCGCCGGGAGGGAATATGACCCCGAAACTATCTCCTAATGAATGAGCCGGGTCAGTACTGATAATTAAAGTGTTTCTTCCATGCTCTGCTGCCCATATCGCAGCACTTGAAGCACAAGTAGTTTTTCCGACACCTCCTTTCCCACCAAACATTATTATCTTTAAACTTAATAACATTTCAGGTAAGTTCATAATACTCCACAATAATTATTCTAATTTATTTTTGTAATGCTCTTATGTTTTTTTAATAAAACTCTTAAAATAAAAACTTTAAAATTTACTCTAATAAGTTAATTTAAATCGAAGCATCGCGACTATTCCACCGAAAGTGCTATATAACATTTCTCCTTCTTCAGTATCTGGAGAAATTATAATTACTTCAGTTCCCATCGTTTCTGCGATGGAACCAAGCTCTTCGATTATTAAAACAGAACTGCTTACGTTAAAGGTGTTAGAACCGCAATCAGGGCAACTTTCATTCTGAATAGACAATTCTAATTTATTCCGTTCCCGTTCCCTTACTGTTCTAGATTCTTTATAATTACAATTGGAACAGGTAATATTTACTTGATAGGTATCTAATTTTTCAGAAAGAATCAATTTAGCTACGGCACCCATATTTAAAGCTTTTTGCACTTCCTCAAGACCGTATGCAACTAAACCAGTATCGTTTGAAACATCTTTTAGAAATGATTGAATTATTTGTTTTTCTCTAACGTACTTTACGTTAGCTATTTGATCCTTAATTTTATCTATTAACGCACGGATTCCCTCAATTCCACCATAACCAAGATCAACAACATCCAATATTTTTTCTCGTAACCGATAATCTAAACTTTCGTCGTTTACAAATTTTTCTTTAGAAGGCCCAGGTCCTCCTATGAAAATTCCTTGTAAGTCTTCCATGCTTAAAAATAATTTGTTGACTTCATCAGAGATTCTTCTGTAAAACCTAGTTTCTGCTTCTTCCATTTGCCGTTCGAATCTTTTCTGAGACTGACCTCCAGCTTTATGCTTCCCATGAACCCCTGAAGTAAAATCCCTCACTACTTCCACGTGATTTCCTCTTAAATATCCTACAGCAGACTCCTTTCTCCCTATACTAAGTAATCCGTAAGTTTCCTTTGTTTCGAGCATATCCTCTAACGGCCATAATAGAAACTCACTTGCACAATGATATCGAAAAGTTAAAACTTTTTCAGGGGGATGCACAATATACAATTCATTCTTCTCTGTTCCAGGAGTATTATTTTGCGGGATCGCACCAGAGAACATAACTAAGCCATTCTCAGGAACTAAAGCAATATTTTTCAACTTACCTATTATACTTGATATGCTTTCTAAAACGTTTTTCCGCGTTAATTTTGACTTAATATTCTGACTTTCACTAATTTCATTCTTAAGGTGATTTGTAACATCAGAGATCTTACGATCGTGAGGAATATACAACGAAACTAACTCCGTGTGAAAGCCCTTCTTCTCCTTTAGCTGATTAAGTAACCTCTTTGTTTGATAGATTTGTAAATCATTACGTTTTCTCTCTTCGGTTAAAGCCATACGAATCAACAAAAATTAGAAAGATTCAAAAGATTAATAGTTTTTCTTTATTTTAAACTATATAAACAACTACATATATGAAACCTTTAAATTATGCCTACTAATAATGACCAAGATCACCATGTCCCTTTAGATCATCCCCGTTATGAAAGTTTAAAATATAGACACAAGATAATTGAGGGGATGAGAACTTTAGTTGTTGCTGAAGCGGGTTTAATCGCCCATGGTAGAGGAGAATGTTTTGATTACATGCTAGGGGAAAAAACCAACGAGACAGCAAAAGAAGCTATAAAAGCTGCGGTTGCTTTACTTCTTACAGCAACACATGCCATTATTAGCGTAAATGGGAACACTGCAGCTTTATGTCCAAATGAATTGGTAGAACTATCAGAGATTATAGATGCACCACTTGAAATTAACTTGTTTTATAGAAAAAAAGGAAGAATTGAAGCAATTAAGAACGTATTACAGGGTGCGGGAGCGAAAAATATCTTGGGGCTCGACGAACAAAATATGGTCGAAATAGAAGAATTATCTAGCAATAGAAGAAATGTCGATCCTAACGGTATAAAAATCGCTGATGTCGTATTCGTCCCCCTAGAAGACGGAGATAGAACAGAAGCTTTAAAAAAATCTGGGAAAAAAGTAGTCGCAGTTGATTTAAATCCAATAAGTAGAACTTCCTTATGGGCAGACATTACAATCGTAGACAATATTATAAGGGTACTACCGGAAATGGTTAAGATTGCTAAGAAATTAAAAGGTGCCGGTGAAAAAGACTTAAAAAATATTATTGAAAGGTTTGATAATAAAAAAAATATTCAATTGACTTTAAACACAATAATTAAATATACTAAAAAACAAAAAAAAACGCGTTTATAAAAATAAGAAACAGAATTTAAAGCCTTTAGTTAATTAAAAAAGCTTAAAAAGTTCTAAAATAATAGTTATTTAGCAATTATTAAATGTATAAAGAACAATATCTAGGGCTCATATAATTATGGGTACAGACAAAGATACGCAGATCAATTCCTCCGGCAAATTAAGCGACACTAAACCTATTGTCGTAAGAAGATGTACTCTAGAGGATCTAGAAGGCGTTATCGAAGTAAACGAGCAAGAATTACCCGAAGACTACCCCTATTTTTTTTATAAAAGCATATTAGATAATTATCCTGAGTCTTTCCTCGTAGCGTGTAACAGTAATAAAGAAATTATTGGATACATAATGTGGAGAGTTGAAAGAACCCCCTCGATTAATAGCCTGAAATTAAAAAATAATGGACATTTAGTCTCTATTGCAGTCCTAAAAACATATAGACAGTTAGGAATTGCTACGACGCTGTTATCTCACTCTATGAAAAAAATAAAAAAATACAAAATTGACAAGTATGTATTAGAAGTAAGGGTTAGCAACTTTGAAGCTACTAACCTATACAAGAAATTTAATTACCAAACTCACAGCATAAAAGAAAAGTACTATAGAGACGGCGAAAATGCCTATTACATGATCCTCAAAACGTAAATCTCATTTTAAAAAGAACTTTCTAACCCTTTAATTAAGGCAGTTAATAACTCATTCGTAACTACTTCTATTCCCAACTTTCTACCAAATTCTACAATTCGACCGTTAATAAAGTCAATCTCAGTAGGCTTTCCCCTCAAAATATCCTGCAACATTGAATTTTTGTTGTTATACGTTTTCTTAGCTACAGAATACATTAACTCAACATAATCTCTATTCGATAAATCTATTTGCTTCCCGTGCGCTACTTCTAAAGCCTCCTTAACCGCTTTTCCCATCATTTTTCTTAAAGATTTTTTTTCTAATAACTGACCATTTTTTAATCCAGTAAGAGCACCTATAGCATTAATACCAATATTTACAAAAACTTTTTCCCAAGAACATTTAATAATATCTTCAACAATCTCTGTCTGTAAACCCACAGTGCTCAATAGATCTTTTAAAAACCTTAAGCTCGCCTCTGCTCTACCATATTCTTTAACATTTTTAGTATCTGGTTTTAAATAAGCAAATCCAATTTTTGTAAAACCTACACCGGTGTGACGCACATGCCCATAGCTCTCTAATAGAGCACCATGAGACGTAACTATTCTTAGAATCTTATCCTCATTGCAATATTCTTTTACTAACGCCTCGTTACCAATACCATTTTGTAGAATTATAAACCAGTTACTTGATTCAATTAAATTCTTAAACTGAACCATCGATCTCTCGATATCATATGCCTTTGTCGTCAAAAAAAGGAAATCAAAATTAGAAGAATCCCCTATTTCTAATGATCCCGTAAATTCACTCGCACTTTCGTAAACCTTAATATTTTTCAAAAACAAATCTTTATCGCCAGCAG